>CP104100.1:1380577-2070866 GCA_025163595.1 Phaeobacter sp. G2 | reverse complement strand
GATCTATGTGCGAGACAATCTGCCTGCCGATCCATTGAACGCGATTATGAAAGCCCAAAACACATGACCGATTTTTTCAACGATATTTCACGACTGACCTATGCGCCGGACAGCACGGATTTGGCCTTTCGACACTATAACCCAGACGAGGTCATTATGGGCAAGCGGATGGAAGAGCATCTGCGCTTTGCCGTAGCCTATTGGCATTCGTTCGCCTGGCCGGGGGGGGACCCTTTTGGCGCTGAGACGTTTGAGCGCCCTTGGTTCGGCAACACAATGGATCTGGCCAAGCTCAAGGCTGACGTGGCCTTTGAGATGTTTGATCTGCTAAACGTCCCCTATTTTTGCTGGCACGATGCCGACATCCGCCCCGAAGGCGACAGCTTTTCCGAAAGTCTCAACAACTTCAAAGAGATTGTGGATTATCTGGGCGAAAAGATGGAGACCAGCGGGACCAAACTGCTGTGGGGTACGGCAAATCTGTTCAGCCACCGGCGCTTTATGGCGGGTGCGGCCACCAATCCAGACCCCGAGATTTTTGCCTGGTCTGCCGCGACAGTGAAAAACTGTATGGATGCCACCCACAAGCTGGGCGGTGAAAACTATGTCCTGTGGGGCGGTCGCGAGGGGTATGAGACGCTGCTCAACACCGATTTGAAGCGCGAACGCCAGCAGGCGGGGCGGTTCTTGCAGATGGCTGTGGAGTACAAACACCAGATTGGCTTCAAGGGTTCCATTCTGGTTGAACCCAAGCCGCAAGAGCCCAGCAAACACCAATATGATTTCGATGTCGCCACGGTTTACGGCTTTCTCAAGGAGTTCGGGCTGGAAGGCGAAGTCCAGATGAACATCGAGCAGGGTCATGCAATCCTTGCAGGCCATTCGTTTGAGCACGAGCTGGCTCTGGCTTCATCCCTGGGCATCTTCGGCTCCATCGACATGAACCGCAACGACTATCAGTCAGGTTGGGACACCGATCAATTCCCCAACAATGTGCCCGAAGTTGCGCTGGCCTATTACGAGGTCCTCAAAGCGGGTGGCTTCACCACTGGTGGCACCAACTTTGACGCCAAACTGCGGCGCCAGTCGCTGGATCCCATTGATCTGATCGCAAGCCATGCAGGCGCCATGGACGTCTGTGCGCGCGGGTTCAAAGCGGCTGTCGCTATGCTGGAAGACGGCACACTGGAGGCGATGAGGGCTGAGCGCTACGCCGGGTGGGACAGCGCCCATGGCAAAGCCTTGCTGGACAGCGACCTCACCAGCATCGCAGCCCAGGTTGAGGCGGGTGATACCCCCCCGCAGCCGCGCTCAGGCCGGCAGGAAATTCTCGAAAACATCGTCAATCGCTTCGTGTAAGCGGACAGGGAGAAACACTATGAAAACGATCAAGGGACCCGCACTTTTCCTGGCACAATTCGCCAGTGACGAAGCGCCGTTCAATTCATGGGACAGCATCACGAAATGGGCGGCTGACTGTGGCTATAAAGGCGTGCAGGTGCCGTCATGGGACGGGCGTCTCATCGACTTGGACAAAGCGGCATCAAGCAAAGACTATTGTGACGAATTCAAAGGCAAAGCCGCTGAGAATGGCGTTGAGGTCACGGAGCTGTCTACCCACCTGCAGGGGCAGCTGGTCGCGGTGCATCCCGCCTATGATACAGCCTTTGACGGATTTGCTAATCCATCCGTGCATGGGAACCCGAAGGCGCGCCAGGAATGGGCTGTTGACCAGGTGATGAAGGCGATTTCTGCCTCGGCCAACATGGGCATCAAGAACCATGTCTCTTTCTCGGGCGCGTTGGCCTGGCCTTATGTCTACCCTTGGCCGCAACGCCCTGCAGGCCTGATTGAAACCGCGTTCGACGAGCTGGCGCGCCGCTGGCGGCCCATTCTGGATCACGCGGACGCAAACGACGTCAACATCTGCTATGAGATCCACCCCGGCGAAGACCTGCATGACGGCGTCACCTTCGAGATGTTCTTGGAACGTGTCGACAATCATGCGCGCTGCAACATGCTCTATGATCCCAGCCACTATGTCCTGCAATGCCTCGACTATCTTGATAATATCGACATCTACAAAGACCGCATCAAGATGTTCCACGTCAAAGATGCCGAGTTCAACCCGACGGGGCGCCAAGGCGTCTACTCTGGCTATCAGCCCTGGGTCGATCGCGCGGGCCGGTTCCGCAGTCTTGGCGACGGGCAAGTCGATTTTGGCGCGGTGTTCTCCAAAATGGCGGCCAACGATTTTGATGGTTGGGCCGTGGTGGAGTGGGAGTGCTGTCTGAAGCATCCCGAAGACGGCGCCCGTGAAGGCGCGCAATTCGTGAGCGACCACATCATCCGCGTCACTGAACGTGCCTTTGATGACTTTGCAGATGGCGGCACGGATGAGGCCGCAAACCGCAAGATGCTGGGGATCGACTGATGGCACGTATTCGTTTGGGAATGGTCGGTGGCGGCAATGATGCCTTTATCGGTGGGGTCCACCGCATTGCGTCTCGCATTGATGACCGCTTCGAGCTGGTGGCAGGCGCGTTGTCGTCGACCCCAGAAAAATCGGCCGAAAGTGCAAAAGCGCTGGGGATCGAGCGCTCTTATGGCGACTTTGATGAGATGGCCTTGGCGGAGGCCGCGCGCGAGGATGGTATTGAAGCCGTCTCCATCGTCACGCCCAACCATGTGCATGCAGCAGCGGCCAAGGCATTCCTGGCCCAGGGCATCCATGTGATCTGCGACAAGCCGCTGACCTCAACCATGCAGGACGCCGCCGATCTGGAAAAGGCCGTGGCCGACAGCAAGGCGTTGTTTGTGTTGACCCACAACTACACCGGCTACCCGATGATCCGGCAGGCGCGCGATATGGTTGCCTCGGGCGAGCTGGGGACGGTCCGCCTTGTGCAGGCGGAATATCCGCAGG
Source organism: Phaeobacter sp. G2 (assembly GCA_025163595.1). Lineage (NCBI taxonomy): Bacteria > Pseudomonadati > Pseudomonadota > Alphaproteobacteria > Rhodobacterales > Roseobacteraceae > Phaeobacter > Phaeobacter sp. G2. The sequence continues at coordinate 2,067,940 of CP104100.1, read as the reverse complement.
ACTGGCTGACCTCCCCCATGGAAAACGAAGGCGTGAAACAGGCCGAATGGCGCACCGATCCCGCGCGCTCTGGTGCGGGTGGGTCCATTGGCGACATCGGCACCCACGCCCACAATCTTGCGTGCTTTATGAGCGGGTTGCGCGTGGAAAGTCTCGCGGCCGATTTGCACTCCTTCGGAGCGGGTCGCACGCTGGATGACAACGCCCACATGATGCTGCGCTTTGCAGGAGGCGCCCGTGGCATGCTGTGGTCCAGCCAAGTAGCACCCGGCAATGAAAACGCGCTAAAAATCCGTATCTACGGCGAAAAAGGCGGGCTTGAATGGAGCCAAGAGGACCCGAACTACCTGTGGTTCACACCCCATGGCGCGCCAAAGCGCCTGCTGACCCGTAACGGGGCGGGCGCGACCGAAGCCTCCCAAGCTGTCAGCCGTATTCCCGGCGGCCACCCCGAAGGATACCTGGAAGGCTTTGCCACACTCTACAATGAGGCAGCCGACGCCATTCGTGCGGTACAAGGCGGGGCAGATCGGGCCACGGCCATGGGGGTTCTGCCCGGGATCGCAGAGGGCATGGAGGGCATGCGCTTTATCACCGCCTGCGTGTCCTCTTCGGCCAACGATGCTGCTTGGACGGTGCTATGACCCCCGCCCCGATTGTAGCCTTGAGTGATGTGACAAAAAGCTTCGGTCCCGTCGAAGTGCTTCACGGCGTGAACCTGGCGCTGCATGCAGGCAGTGTGCACGCATTGATTGGCGAAAACGGGGCGGGCAAATCCACAACTATGAAAATTCTGGCGGGGTACCAGCCGCCAACAAAAGGTGAGGTCCAGCTTGAAGGCAAGCCGGTGCAATTTGCCAGCTTGCAAGATGGTGAGGCTGCAGGGATCGTTATGATCCATCAAGAGTTCAATCTGGCCGAGCAGCTGACCGTTGAACAAAACATCTTTCTGGGGCGTGAACTCAAACGGGGGCTGCTGCTGGATAAAGCGCAGATGCGCAGCCGCTGCATGGCCTATCTGGCGCGGGTGGCCTGTGATGTTGCACCCGATACGCTGGTGTCGGATCTGTCCAATTCCGAAAAACAAATGGTCGAGATCGCCAAAGCGCTGTCGCGGGATGCGCGGGTGCTGATTATGGATGAACCGACGGCGGTGCTGACCAACCGTGAAACCGAAGTGCTGTTCAAACAGGTCGAAGCCCTGCGCGCGGCGGGCACTGCCATTCTGTTCACTTCTCATAAACTGGACGAGGTGGCAGAAATCTCGGATCGCGTGACGATCATGCGCGACGGCGATGTCGTCCATTCAGGCCCGACTGCCGAAATGGATGAGGACGCCATGGCCACGGCCATGGTGGGGCGCGACGTCTCTGACTTGTATCCCGAAAAACCCGGCGTGGCGGCGGATGCACACGTGGTATTGGAGGTCAAAGACCTGAACGTTCCCGGCTTTGCCCAAAGCGTGTCCTTTACCCTGCGCAAAGGCGAGATCCTTGGCATCGGGGGGCTCATTGGGTCGGGACGCACCGAAGTGATGGAGGGGCTGGCAGGCTTGCGCCCTGCCACGGCGAGCCGGATCACCTTGTTTGACGATGTTGTCCAGTTCAATCGCCCCGCCGACGCACAGCGCGCGGGATTATGCTATTTAACCGAGGATCGCAAACTGCGCGGACTGCTGTTGGAACGCGGTATGCGTGACAACCTGACCTTGGCGAATTTGCACAAGTTCGGTGGTTTCCTAATTGACCGCAACGCCGAAGAAACCGCCCTGACGAGCGCCATCGCAGAGTTCGACATTCGTGCGGGCTCGCGTGACGTGCGGGTGGGCAACATGTCCGGCGGCAATCAGCAAAAGCTGCTGCTGGCCAAGGTCATGCTCTCCGAGCCCCGCGTGTTGATCGTGGATGAGCCGACGCGCGGCATCGATATCGGTACAAAGCAACAAATCTATGCCTTTTTGCACAAACTGGCTGGTGCCGGCCATTCCATCATCGTGATCACCTCAGAGATGCCCGAACTTATTGGTTTGGCAGATCGGGTTATGGTGATGCGCTTGGGCGAGGTCAGCGGCACGCTTGCCCCTGATGAAACAAACGAAGCTGCGATTGTGCGCCTGTCGATGGGATTACCCGCCGAACAAGCGCCACAGATGGCTTGAGGATACAGAATGACAGATGCAACCACACCAAACCCCACGCGATTTCGAATGCCTTCAATGTCCGTGCTCGGCCCTATCATCGCCTTGTTGGTGCTTTTGATGATCGGCACGATGCTCAACGCTAATTTCCTGAGTGCGGCCAACATCACCAATGTTCTGGCTCGCTCCGCCTTTATCGGGATCATCGCGGTGGGAATGACCTTTGTGATCACCGCAGGCGGGCTGGATCTGTCCGTGGGTTCAATGGCTGCATTTATTGCGGGCCTGATGATCCTGGTGATGAACGCAGCCCTGCCCAGTATGGGGGTCGGCATACCGATTATTTTGCTGGGGATGGTGACTGCCATTGTCGCGGGCATGTTGGCGGGCCTCCTCAACGGGTTCCTGATTACAACGCTGGGGATCGAGGCCTTTATCGTCACGCTTGGTTCCATGGGCATCTACCGCTCACTGGTGACATGGCTGGCGGACGGGGGCACGCTGTCTCTCGATTTCGGGCTGCGCACATTTTATCGCCCCGTCTACTTTGACGGGATTCTCGGGATCAGCTGGCCGATTATCGTTTTTGCCTTGGTCGTGATTATCGGCGAGATCATCATGTCCCGCACCGCCTATGGCCGTCACTGCGCGGCGACAGGGTCAAACGAGCATGTGGCGCATTATTCCAACGTAAATGTCCGCCGCACCCGCCTGATCTCTTATGCCGCCCTGGGGATCCTGGTTGGCATCGCCACGATCATGTACGTCCCGCGCCTTGGCTCCGCCTCCGCATCAACCGGCGTGTTGTGGGAGCTGGAGGCTATCGCAGCCGTAATCATTGGCGGCACTGTGCTCAAAGGCGGCTTTGGCCGGGTCTGGGGCACGGTTATCGGCGTGCTCATCCTCAGCCTGATCGGCAACATTCTCAATCTGACCGACTTTGTCTCGCCCTATCTGAACGGTGCGATCCAAGGGGTCATCATCATTCTCGCTGTGATCCTACAGCGCGAACGCAAGGCGGCAAGTTAAGCCGCGCGCAACCGCTTCATGGGAGGAGCAAACATGAAATATACAAAAACGTTTATCGCCGCTGCATTGACGGCGACAGTCAGCACAGCAGCATTTGCAGACGACAGCGTCAAAGTGATCGGCGTGTCCATTCCAGCCGCGACACACGGCTGGGCCGGTGGTATGAACTTCCACGCCGCTGAAACGGTAAAGCGTCTGGAAGATGTATATCCTGGTCTTGATTTTGTTCTGGCCACGGCCTCTGATCCGGGCAAACAGGTCAATGACATCGAAGACATGGTCGCCACCCGCAACATCGACGCGCTTGTTGTTTTGCCCTTTGAGTCCGATCCGCTGACGCCTCCGGTTCAAGCCGTGGCCGAGAGCGGCGCCTGGGTGACAGTTGTTGACCGCGGCCTGTCCGTTGAAGGCATCCAAGACCTATATGTGGCAGGGGACAACACCGGTTTCGGCACAGTGTCCGGCAACTATATGGCGTCCAAGATGCCAGACGGCGGCGATATCGTTGTCTTCCGTGGCATTCCCACCACCATCGACAATGAGCGTGTCGACGCGTTCACCGCAGCGATCGAAGGGTCCGGCATCAACGTTCTGGATATGGAGCACGGCAACTGGAACCGTGATGACAGCTTTACCGTGATGCAGGATTTCTTGTCGAAATACCCCAGTATTGACGCGGTCTGGGCATCGGATGATGACATGGCCATCGGCGTATTGGCCGCCATTGAGGCAGCCGGGCGCGATGATGTGCAATTTGTGCTGGGTGGCGCAGGCATGAAGGAAATGATCAAGCGGACTGCCGATGGCGACGCGATGATCCCGGCCAACGTCACATATCCACCATCCATGATCGCCACCGCGATTGAACTGACAGCGGTGGGCCTCACGTCTAACGCGCCGGTTTCAGGTGACTTTGTGATCGGTTCCGTGCTGGTGACACAAGAGAATGCGATGGATTTCTACTATCCTGACAGCCCATTCTAAGAACCTCCCAAGGCCACCGGCGATCTTTTTCGCCGGTAGCCTGCACTTAACAACGAAGAGGTCGCCATGACATATCTTGGTTTGGATTTGGGGACATCTGGCGTCAAGGCGCTGCTGATTGATGGGCGCCAAACGGTACTTGCTGAAGGCAGTTGCGCCCTCACAGTTGAACGCCCCCACCCCAAGTGGAGTGAGCAAAGCCCGACCTCGTGGATTGCAGCCTGTGAAGCTGCAATTGACCAGGTTCGTGCGCTGGCACCAACCGCATTTGCGGCACTGCGTAGCATCGGCGTTTCCGGTCATATGCACGGGGCGACATTGCTTGGGGACGATGATCAGGCGTTGCGACCGGCAATCTTATGGAACGACGGGCGGGCGCATTGGGAATGTGCAGAGCTTGAATCCCGGGCAGATTTTCGCGGCATTGGCGGCAATATTGTTATGGCGGGCTTCACCGCGCCCAAATTGCGTTGGGTGAAAAAGAATGAACCCGAGATTTTTGGTAAGACCCGCAAGGTTTTATTACCAAAAGACTATGTGAACCTGTGGCTGACTGGCGAACACATCTCCGAAATGTCTGACGCCGCAGGAACACTCTGGCTGGACGTTGCAAAGCGCGATTGGTCAGATGATCTCTTGGCAGCGACGGATCTGACACGGCAACATATGCCCCGTTTGGTCGAAGGCAGCGCTCATGCAGGTGATTTACGGCCAGAATTAGCGGCACGCTGGGGCGTTGGCGCTGTATCCATCGCAGGTGGTGCTGGCGACAACGCCGCCACCGCCTGCGGATTGGGCGCAGTCACGCCTGGACAGGGGTTTCTCTCCTTGGGAACTTCTGGTGTTCTGTTCACCGTCACAGATCAATTTGCTACCAATACGGACAATGCAGTCCACAGCTTTTGCCATGCCATACCAGATAGTTGGCATCAAATGGGTGTTATTTTATCAGCAACGGACGGGCTGGCCTGGTTCGGCCAGATCACCAACAAAACGCCTGCAGAACTGACCTCCATGGTCACGGGGGTGACCAAGCCATCGCCAATCACCTTCCTGCCGTATCTGTCTGGTGAACGGACACCGCACAATGCCCCCGATGCCACCGCTGCGTTCCTTGGCATTCGCCGCGACCACACTTTGACGGACATGGTCCAAGGGGTCATGGAAGGCGTTGGATATGCTTTTGCCGATTGTTGCAGCGCACTCGGCAAAAGCGGATCGTTACCGCAAACTGTGATCGTTGCAGGCGGCGGCAGCCAGTCGCAGACATGGTTGCAGATGATCGCAGATATTACCGGTCTCACGCTGAAGGTGCCCGACAGCGGTGCACAAGGCGCAGCCTTGGGAGCTGCCAGACTGGCGATATTGGCCCGTGGTGATGGAAACGTTTCTGATGTTCTTTTTGCCCCCCGAACGCACAAACAGATTGAGCCCGATCCTGGGTTGACACTGGCCTACGCAGATAGCCTGAAAGCGTTTCGCGACGCTTGGTAATATCTCCTGCCCGCTTGGGGTGAGCAAGTTTCGAAGTGCCCTTGGACTTTGCGATCGTCCCGCAATATCCCGCTAATCTGTTCTCCGCTGAAACGGCCTCTCTTCATCGTCAGTTTCCTTGTCAGAGCACAGGATAGCGACATTAGCAAAGTTATGGGATAATCAAGAACGGCCTGCACCGGGGCCGTTGACCTTCGCCGCTGTGCAACAAGTTGGGAGGTATGGGCTCGCCCCCAAACCTGATCACCGCCGCCAGATGGTGCCAGGCAGCCCAAGCAAAATTGCCTCATAAACCTCTGATAAGAGAGAGCAAAGGTTCTTTCGACACCGGCTTTGCCAGCACCTCATCCATGCCCGCTGACAGGTAGTGGTTCAGCTGCTCCGGCATAGCGTTCGCGGTCACGGCCACAATGAAACTTGGCTCACGGCCAATCTCCTGTTCAATGCAGCGGATTTTCTGCGTGGTTTCCACACCGTCCATTTCCGGCATCTGAATGTCCATCAAGATGACATCGAAAGCAAATGAGTGCGCCAGGTCGATTGCCTCAGGTCCGCTGGAGACGGATTGGACCCGACATACGGAAGAAAGAAACTTCTGTAGGATCAGCCTGTTCGTCTTGTTGTCATCGACCACTAGGACATCCACGGCCGTAGGTTCCGGAGCCGAAGCCGACCGCAAGACGGGCTGCGTTTCTGCCTTCGGTTCATCGGTGGCCGGCAACAGCGGCAGTCTTATTTCGAAGGTTGCCCCCTGCTCAACGCCGGTTGCCAATTGTAGGCTGCCCCCCATCAGATGGCAAAGCTGTCGAGATATCGAAAGCCCAAGACCTGTACCGCCGAATTTGCGGGCATCGCTGCCATCCGCCTGCTGGAAGGGTTGAAAGATCGTGTCCCGGGCTTCCCGTGATACGCCTGGTCCTGTGTCGCTGACACGAACCAGCAGGAGCGCGCCGTCATCTGCGGGCTCTGCAGTGAGCGTGACGCTGCCGGTTTGGGTGAATTTGACCGCGTTGGATACGAGGTTGTGCAGCACCTGACGAAACCGGTGATCGTCGCCAATAATGGCCTTTGGCAAATCTTCGTGTATTTCTACACTGAGGCTTAACCCCTTTTCGTTGGCCTTTGCGGAAAAGAGAGCACGCGCTCCTTCCAGCGCAACCCGGAGCGCGAATGGTCTGTTTTCCAGCGTCATCTTTCCGGCTTCGATCTTTGACAGATCAAGGACATCCCCAATCGTCGTAAGCAAGATCTGACCCGAATCTTCGATGGCCTGGAGAAATTCGCGCTGTTCTTCATCTAACGCGGTTTCGCTCAGGACTGCCGCCATTCCAAGCACACCATTGAGTGGTGTACGGATTTCATGGCTGACATTGGCAAGGAAGTGCGTCTTCGCGCGGTTGGCGGATTCGGCATGCGCCAGTGCTTCACGAAGAGCCTCGGCGGAGCGTTCTCTTTCCGTGATGTCGACCAGTGAGATGGACCAGCCCAGCAGGGGAATCTGGGACTGGATCGGGCTGTCAATCGGAACCGCGCGTGGGTCAAAGACACGTCCACCAATCCTGATCGGTGCAGCGCTATTGATATCTCCATCTTCTATGAGATCTTTCAGCAGCGGCCCGATTCCGTCCAAGTGTTCAAGAGTTGCGCCATGTTTCGGAAGCTGATGGATGAAAAAATCTTTGGCTGCAGGATTGGCACTGACAAAATGACCGCCCGCATCCACTAGGATCACGGGATCCTGGGTGGCGTAGAACATAAGAAGCCGACCCTGGGCAGCCGTATCCATCATCGAATTGTTCACAAGCAGCCAGCTCAAAGCGATGAGTGAAACTGCAAATGTAAACGGCGTCGGGTCGAAGCCAAAAACCGTCACACCCCAGCCGATATAAGCCAGATTGGCCGCCACCGGAGCTGCCGTGATGATGATCAAGGCGCCCATGAAGGGGCGGATGACTTTTTTCGCCTTGAGAAAAACGAAAGTAAGCAGGCCCAAAGCGGCAATCAGAAATATGTATAGGATCGCGGCAACCGCAAAGAAGAGCGGTCCGTGGTCAAATATCACGAAGCTATTGCCGCCCTCTGTCACAAGCCGGGTGTCTGGGCCATAAAGCAGGTGCGTCCAGCGGTTTGTAACGGCGATAACGCTTACCAGGCTTGGCAGGCCAATGTAGGCCATAATCCGGACCGGTCGGCGGATCCGGCGCTTGCTCATCGAGTAGTCGAAGACAAAGAATGTCCACGCGATAGGCACCAGTACGATTCCAGGCCAGGCAGCCAAGGACCACCCGACTTTGCAGGTTTCGCTTTGCGAAGCCAAATCGAATACCACAGTGAATAGCCACCACAGCATCGCTGCCAAGGTCAGAACAAAGGAGAGCTGACCGGCAAAGGGAATATTTCGTGCAATCCGGACCAGAACAACGGAGCAGACCGCCAACAAAGCAGCAGCGGCGCCGGAAGCCAAGTTGACGTCTAAATTCGCAAGACAATTCATAGCCTACCTCGGCAGCTTGGGTTTGCAGTCCGGTAAGCAAAGCGCTGGAAATGCATTGGATATTCTTAAAACCAAAGATGTGGGTTTATTACAACCTGCATATGAAAGCGAAATTATTGCTGTAGTGTTAAAAGTGCAGGCCTAGAATGTGATATTGCTTTAGCCGACGTTGCTGCGCAGCGCAGCATCTGGGTCTCGGTCTGCTAGGGCTTGAACGTCCGCTTTTTCCTGTAAGGCAGCGCCCCCTTCGCAACGCAGCAAACGGCAGCGCTCCGCCCGACCTGCATGAGCCCCCATTGAACCAGGTAGGCAGACAGCGGGGCTGCTTTGGGCTGGCTGCGGTCATTGGTGCTGCCCGCTTAGATATCTTTTGGAGACACCAGCTTCAACTGACGGCTTTCTTTCGCTGCCTCTGGACCTCCCTCTACAGTTTCCCTATATAAACAGTCGGATTAACTGTCAGGGATCGACATGACCAACGCTTCCGAACCACTTGAAGGAACGCCGCTGATTGCGCCGTCTTCCGTTGAACACCCGCTCTTCGATCAGATCGTCGAGGCCTGTCGTTCAGTCTATGACCCTGAAATTCCGGTCAATATCTATGAGCTGGGCCTGATCTACACCATCGACATCTCTGATGAAAACGACGTGCAGATCATCATGACGCTCACCGCCCCTGGCTGCCCTGTCGCCGGTGAAATGCCCGGCTGGATTGTTGACGCCGTCTCACCTGTGGCTGGGGTCAAATCCGTTGATGTAGAAATCACCTGGGAGCCGCCCTGGGGTATGGAAATGATGTCAGACGAGGCCCGCCTCGAGTTGGGCTTCATGTAAGCTCCACCCGGACTCAACCTCAAAGAGGTCACAAAAGCTTCATCGGATCGCGGCAAAGGCTTTACCTTTCGCCGCGATTTCTCTTTTGAAAATCAACTTCTTTGGAGAATTCCATTGCGCAACGCCCTTACCCTGTCGCTTATCGCTCTCACCCTTGGATCCGCCAGTTTCGCGCCAGAGGTCAACGCCGCTGAGACGGGTCTCAGCTATGGTCCCCGCCCGGCCTATCTGATCGAAAAGCTGCCCGAAGGGGCGCTGAAGTCAAAACTGCAGTCCTGTGCGGCGCAGCTGCCTGCCCGCAGCACCTTTTCGATTGGCCACCGGGGCGCGCCGCTGATGTTCCCCGAACATACTGTGCAGTCCAATGTTGCCGCCGCGCAGATGGGCGCGGGTATTTTGGAATGCGACGTGACCTTCACCAAGGATCTGGCGCTGATCTGCCGTCACGCGCAAAACGATCTGCACACCACCACCAATATCCTGACCACCGATCTGGCTGAAACCTGCATCACGCCGTTCACCCCGGCCAGCGGCACCGCCCCTGCCTCGGCCGAATGCCGCAGCTCAGAAATCACCCTGGAGCAGTTCCGCAGCCTGACGCCCAAGATGGACAGCTTTGACAAGACGGCAACCACAGCGGCGGCTTCCCAGGGCGGCTCGCCCTCCTGGCGCAGCAGCCAATATGCGGATGGTGCCACCGCGATGACCCATGCGGAATCCATCGCCCTGTTCAAATCTCTGGGCGCCAAGTTCACCCCAGAGCTCAAATCCCCCGCGGTTGAGATGCCCTTCAACGGCTTCACTCTGGAGGCCTACGCCCAGAAGATGATCGACGACTACAAGGCGGCCGACATCCCCGCGACCGATGTCTGGGCCCAGAGCTTTGATCTCGAGGTGGTGAAATACTGGATCCAGAACGAGCCCGCATTTGGCAAACAGGCGGTCTATCTGGATGGGCGTTACAGCGGTGCAACGCCGCTGGATCCAATGGATCCCAGCAGCTTTAGCCCCACGATGCAGGAACTGGCAGATATGGGCGTGAACTACATCGCCCCCCCGATGTGGATGCTGGTTACCCTTGAAGATGGCAAAATGGTGCCCTCCCCCTACGCCAAGGAGGCCAAGGCCGCCGGGCTCAAGCTGATCACCTGGACCCTGGAGCGCTCTGGCCCGCTGACCACAGGTGGCGGCTGGTACTTCCAGACCGTACAGCCCGCTGTCAGCAATGCCTCCAGCTATTACGAAATTCTTGATGTTCTGGCCCAGGATGTCGAGATCGAAGGCATCTTTTCTGACTGGCCCGCAACAGTCACCTACTACGCCAACTGCATGGGGCTTTAAGTCTCATAAATCCCTGCTGTGTTAGGTTTGAACGGGCCGCTTGTCCCTTTGCGGCCCGTTTTGCTGTCCACTGCCTCTTGAGCCTGCCCCCTCGCGGGCCTAGATAAGAGGAAACGCGCGCATTGGAGACACTCATGTTCGGCATTCCCGGCAAACAGGCTGTGACAATCACCCCCCGGGCTGCGGCCCAGATCACCAAACTGATGACCAGCGGTGGCCATGCAGGCCTGCGCATTGGCGTCAAAAAGGGCGGCTGTGCGGGGATGGAATACACCATGGAATATGTCGACGAGCCGGACAAGAACGACGAGGTGGTGGAACAGGACGGCGCCAAGGTGCTTATTGCCCCTATGGCGCAGATGTTCCTCTTTGGCACCGAGATCGACTATGAGACCTCGCTGTTGGAAAGCGCCTTCAAGTTCAACAATCCCAACGTGTCAGAGGCCTGCGGCTGTGGTGAATCCATCAGCTTCAAGGATGTGCCAAACCTGTGACAGGTTCGCAGCCCATTTAGCCAAGGATGCCTGAGCTGACAGATGGCGTCCCCGCTCATGAAATGGCAAAAGGCCTCGCCCTCAGGCCCTTGCCCGATTGCCCCGCCCTGCCCCCGGTGCTACCACTTGGCCAGATATTGACCAGGGGAGCGACAGATGCGGCAGAAAATGGCAGCGGGCAATTGGAAGATGAATGGCACAAGCGCAGCCTTGGCCGAGCTTGAAACCCTGATACAGGGCCAACACGCCGCCACATCAGAGCTACTGATCTGCCCCCCTGCCACGCTGCTGTCCCGCGCAGCCGAGCTTGCTGCAGATAGCCCTGTGGCTATTGGCGGCCAGGATTGCCACGCAGCAACTGCTGGGGCTCACACCGGCGACCTGTCGTCTGACATGCTCAAAGACGCCGGCGCGACCGCTGTCATTCTAGGCCACTCAGAGCGCCGCGCCGACCACGCTGAGACCAGCGAAGCAGTTGCTGCAAAAACAAAATCCGCCTGGAGCGCCGGTCTCACCGCCATTGTCTGTCTTGGCGAAACCCTGGCAGAGCGCGAATCCGGAGACACCCTGGGCGTTGTTGGCAATCAACTGGCCGCCTCCCTGCCCGACGGTGCCACAGGCCAAAACACCGTCATCGCCTATGAACCGGTCTGGGCCATTGGCACTGGCAAAGTGCCAAGCCTGGCCCAAATTGCCGAAGTCCATGACTTCCTGCGCCAGGCCCTCACCACCAGGTTCGGCACCGAAATGGCCGATGCTATCCGCCTGCTCTATGGCGGGTCGGTAAAACCGGGCAATGCCGCTGAAATCTTTGCCACCTCCAACGTCGACGGCGCCCTTGTTGGCGGTGCCAGCCTAAAGGCCGCAGATTTCTCCCCCATTATCGCCGCCCTCGACGCCAGCTGATCCCCCTATTTCAATTGCCCCCTAACCCATAGGCAGGCACCGCCCTGTCCTTACGCCGCCAAAACAAAAACGCCCCGGACCAAATCCGGGGCGTTTTCTGTTTCACTTGGAGCCAACCCCCTAGAGCGCCCGGCCTTAAACATGAACCACTTGGTCGCGGCCTTCGCCTGCGGCTCAGCGCAAAAAGTGATGCGCGATACCGCAGGTTACAGGCCGGACGCTTTAGTTGGTTATAATCTCAGGCCCCATAAGCGCATTGGGGATCAAGGTGCTCAGCCAGGGGATATATGTCACCATGATCAGGAAGACAAAAAGCACCGCCAGAAAGGGCAAGGCCGCCCGCACCACCGCCATCATCGGCATGCCTGCCACCCCGGAGGTAACAAAGAGGTTCAGGCCCACCGGCGGGGTGATCATGCCGATTTCCATGTTCACAACCATGATGATGCCCAGATGGATCGGGTCAATGCCCAGCTCAATGGCAATAGGGAACACCAGCGGCGCCACGATCACCAACAATCCAGAAGGCTCCATGAACTGACCACCAATCAGCAGGATAATGTTCACCACGATCAGGAACATCACCGGCCCAAAACCTGCGGACAGCATCGCATTGGCGATATGCTGCGGCACCTGTTCATCGGTCAGCACATGTTTCAGGATCAGCGCATTGGCGATCACAAACATCAGCGTCACCGTCAGCTTGCCCGCATCAAACAGCGCTTTCTTGGTGTCCTTATGTGCCCAGACCGTCAGCAAAGCCTGCGGCGCCTGAAACACCGACCGGCGCGGGGTTTGTTCGGTTTCAGCCAAAGGCCCCATGTCACGATAGACAAAGGTGGCAACAAAGAAGGCATAGACCGAAGCCACAGCAGCCGCTTCCGTGGGGGTGAAGATGGCGTCTTCTTTGTAAAGCCCCAGCTCCGCCGAGTACCAAGGGTAGCCATAGATGCCGACCATGATGATCACGATCAGGAACAAACCCCAGAAGGCCTCCCGGAACGAAGCGCCAACTTCGCCCCAACCGGCCCAGTTGCCCTTGGGCATGTTTTTGATCCGGGCAATCACATAGATTGTCACCATCAGCATGATGCCAGCCAACAGCCCCGGAATGATACCAGCCAGGAACATCCGCCCCACCGAAACATCCACTGAGGCCGCATAAACCACCATGACGATTGACGGCGGGATCAGGATGCCCAGGGTGCCGGCATTACAGATCACCCCGGCTGCAAACTCCTTGGTGTAGCCCGCCTGGCGCATCGCCGCGATAACGATGGAGCCGATAGCAACAACCGTGGCAGGCGAAGAGCCCGACAAAGCCGCAAACATCATGCAGGCAAAAACACCGGCAATGGCCAGGCCACCCTGGAAATGTCCAACACAGGCGATGGAAAAGCGAATGATCCGCTGCGCCACGCCGCCAGTGGACATAAAGGTAGAGGCCAGAATGAAAAACGGGATGGCCAGCAGGGTAAAGTGGCCTTCAAAGGCCTCAAACAGAGTGCCAGCAACGCTCGCCAGCGAACTATCGGAATAGATCAGCAAAAACAGAACCGAGCTGAGGCCCAGCGAGATGGCAATCGGCACCCCGATCAACATCAGGCCAATCACCATGGCAAAGAGAAAAATTACATCCATCAGTTTTCTCCCTCGGTAGCCCGGGCGCGGGCCTCGTCCAACTCATCTTCGACCTCATGGCTGGCCACCAGCCGATCCGCCTCGCCGCGCAGCACCTGCATCAGGGCTTGGGAAAAGCGGAAAACCAGCAACAACATCGACAGGGGCAACACCACATAGGGCACCACCTTGGGCAGTTTCTCGTAAGAGTCGCCGTAGTTGATCAGCTCTTCCAGAAAGCGGAAAAGACCCACCATGGGCACATCCTGCACCTCGTAAAAACTCTGGCTGCGCGCCTTCATGTCAAACCCGGTTGGAAACCAGCGGCCAGAGGTTGGCGGCAGATCCGCAAACACCGCCCAGTAGTCATAGGCGCCTTTCAGCAGCAGCAGGGAAAACACCAGGCAAGCCGCCGCAGCAACAAGCGCCACCCCCCGGCGCGCCCCCGGTGACAGAATATTGACGATGGCATCCACGCCCAGATGCGTATGGGTCTTAACCGCATAGGACGCCCCTAGTAGCACCAACCAGGCAAACAAGAAGACTGTCAGTTCCAGCGCCCAAAGGATATTGGAGTTAAAGGCAAATCGCGCGATTACATTGGCAAATGTTATCAGCGTCATCAGCCCCAGAAGCAACGCGATCAGCGTTTCTTCCAATGTGTTGATAAACCCGGACAGGCCGGTTCTTGCCCCGGACATAGTGGTCACCCCGATGATGTTGAGAAAGAAAAAGATCAGGCGGCGGATCCCCACGCCGCCTGAAAGTCCGGGGGCCTTGATCACACAGGATCATCCCCTCGGATGCGGCCCGCCAATTGGGCGGGTCCGCGTGTTACAACCAATCAATCAGTAATTGGCGTTGATCGCCTGTGCTGCGTCGATCTTGTCCTGACCAACGTCACCAGAGAACTGCTCCCAGACGGGCATCATGGTTTCAACCCAGGCCTGACGCTGTGCTGCATCCAGGCTGCGGACTTCGCCGCCGGCTGCGATGATGGCCGCTTTGGCATCGTTGTTGACCTGAGTGGACTCGGCGTTGCGGGTTTGGGTCACTTCCCCAAGGATCTGCAGGAATTGCTCCCGTACTGGGGCGTCCAAGCTTTCCAGCCAGTCCACATTAGTCACAACCAGATAATCGATGATGCCGTGATTGGTCTCGGTGACACCGTCCTGCACTTCAAAGAACTTCTTGCCGTAGATGTTGGACCAGGTGTTTTCCTGACCGTCGACAACACCCTGCTGCAGGGCACCGTAGACTTCGGAAAAGGCCATCTTCTGGGGCGAACCACCGATGGCTTCCATCTGCGCCACCAGCACGTCAGAGGACTGAACGCGGAACTTCAGACCATTGGCATCGGTCGGCGCGACCAGAGGCCGGTTCGCCGACATCTGCTTCATGCCATTGTGCCAATAGGCCAGCCCCTGCAGGCCACGGCGCTGCATGCTGTCCAGCAGCGCCTGCCCATCGGGCGAAGCCTGGAACGCGTCAACCGCATCAATGTTCTTGAACATGAAGGGCAGATCAAACAGGCGGAATTCCTTGGTGAACTTCTCGAACTTTGACAGCGACGGAGCCGCCAGCTGCACGTCGCCCTGCAACATGGCTTCCAGCACCTTGTTGTCGTTATAGAGCGTCGAGTTCGGGTAGACCTCCAGGCACATGGTGCCATTCATTTCGTCGTTGATGCGCTGTTCCAGCAAAGAGGCCGCGATCCCTTTGGGGTGCTTGTCTGTGTTGGTTACATGGCTGAATTTGACAACGATTTCGCCGTCATCGCAGGCGGCGCTAGCAGCACCAGCGGTTACTGTCAGGGCCATCGCGGTGGCAGCAGCGGTTACAAACTTCATATCAATCCTCCCAGATTTCATCCTATCTCCTGCCATGGCAGAAGCCTCGGCCAAGGATTGCCAGTTGCGCGGCGCAGCTCAAGATTTGTTTTCAAGTCATCTTAAATTGAAATCTTTTATATATTTCACAGATGGTTACTTGAAACGCGCAGCACCAGCCCCACGCGCGCCATACAGTGTTGTGCGAAATCTCGCACAGGGATTGCCAGCCTTGTGCGGAAAACCGCACAAAGCGACAACGCCTGATCTCTCCTGAGCCACCGCCCGTGACCTGCAGGAATCGCCAAGCTGAGGACTGCCGGGTTGGTTGATTGCCAGGGCCGTTGGGTCGGGGTGGCCGAGGCGAGATCAGGCGCGGCGATAATCCTCTGGGCGGATGCCATAGCGGGCCAGTTTGTCATAAAAGGTTTTGCGCGGCAGTTTCAGCGCCTCAGCCGCTGCGGCTGCCCTGCCATTCTGACGTCCCAAAGCCGCGATCAAAAGTGAGCGTTCCACCTGGGCCATTTGCTCTGCCAGGCCCAGTTCGGTGGCACCGCTAATCTCATCCGGCATCCCCAGAACAAACCGCATGGCTGCCGACATCAGCGAGCGCGCATTGCCCGGCCAATCCTGCGCCATCAACCCCGCCAGATGTTCTTGGCTGATCTGCGGCGCCTCGATCCCGGCCTGTTCCGCGGCCTGAGCCACATACAACCTGAACAACACCGGGATATCACCAGGGCGCTCGGCCAGTGACGGAATACGCACCCGCATGCCTTCGAGCCGGTAATATAGATCCGCGCCAAAACTGCCTGCTGCAACCAGCGCCGCCAGATCGGCGGTACTGCCTGCAATCAGCCGTGTCTCGCCCCCCTGTTCGACCCAGTCCAGCACCGCATATTGCAGCGCTTCGGAGAGGGCAGAAATCTCATCCAGAAACAGCGATCCACCAGCGGCCTGCTGACACAGCTCCCGCAGGTCAGCGGTGCTCAGCCCTGCCGAGGGCGATTTGACAAAGGGCGCCTGGGCGCGCGGTGACATCAGGTGGATCACCTCTGCCACCTTGGAAATGCCGCTGCCGGCCGGCCCCGCCACCAAAACCTCGGCCGAGGTTGGAGCTACAGCGCGCACCCGCGCTCGCAGCTCATCGGATTGCTGGGAGGTGCCAAACAACATGCGCGCCGCCGGATCGCCCTCTTCCAGCTGTTGTTTAAAATCGCGGTTCTCCAGCACCAAGTGGCGGGTTTTCAAAGCCCGCTGCAGCGTCGTCAGCAGATCCGCAGTGACACAAGGCTTTTCCAGAAAGCCAAAGGCCCCCCGTGACATCGCCTTGACCGCCATGGGAATATCCCCCTCACCGGTCAACAGGATCACCGGCAGGTCGTCGTCAATGCCGCTCACGTAGTCCAGCAGGTGAAACCCATCCCGCCCCGGCATCCGAATATCGGACAGGATTACCCCGTCAAACTCGGCAGTGATCAAATCCTTTGCCACCACAAAGGACCCCGCAGTAATGGCTTCCAGATCATTCAGCTCCAGCGTCTGCGCCAAGGCCTCACGCAGGGCGGCATCGTCATCAACAACCAGAACCTTCCGGGTCATATCGCGGCATCCTCATTCCAGCGGTCCAGCTCGACAGTGAACACGGCACCGCGGGTACCGTTCCTGCCGTGGATATTGCCGCCAAAGCTCTGCAACAACCCATAGGATATCGACAGCCCCAGCCCCATGCCCTCAGAGCTGCTCACCACCTTGGTCGAGTAAAACGGATCAAACATCTTTTCCGGTTCTTTAATGCCTGGGCCAATATCAGACACCACCACCGCGAGCCGGTCTCCAGCCTCCAGGGTTATGGTGATCGCGCGGCTGTCCTGGCCAAGCATTGCATCAGCCGCATTGTTGATAAGATTGACAAAAACCTGTGTCAGTCGCACTTCACCGCCCCAGGCATAGATCGGGTCTTCCCCCACTGGCGGGCTCCAGCGGAGCGTCACCGCGTCGGTTTCCAGGCGTGAGGCTGTCAGCTCCACCGCGGTATTGATGACCTGCACCAGATCCACCCGCGCCATCGGCTCGTTCTCATTGCGCGAAAAGGCCCGCAGGTTTTTGATGATCCGCGCCATGCGCGCCGACATGCCTGCAATACGCGTCAGATTTTCCCCAACCCGGTCGATCTGGCCCCGTTGCAAGAAAGCATCGCCATTTTCGGCAAATTGCTGTATCGCCATCAGTGGCTGGTTCAGCTCATGGCTGATCCCCGCAGACATCTGCCCCAAGGCCGAAAGCTTTCCCGCCTGGACCAGCTCTTCTTGCGCCTTCTTCAAGGCAGCCTCTGCATCCTGGCGTTCACTGACTTCGCGCCGCAGCTGGCTGTTGGTGGATTGCAGTGCACGGGTACGGGTTTCAACGCGGCTTTCCAACACCGCGTTGGCCTCGGCCAGGGTACGGCGCCGCTCCATGGTCAGAAACAGAAAACTGCCAAAGGCAAGGCAGAGTGCCGCCAGGGCCGCAGCCTGAAGCAGAGCCAATCTGCGGGCCGGGGCCACATCCACCAGGATCTGTCCCGTCAGACCGATGACCGGCAGATCTACCGTCAAATGCAGGGCGCGACGGGGCAGATAGGCGCTGCCAGAAAGCGTCCAGATCTCGTACTCACCCTGGGTATAGACCTCATAGTCCAGTTTTTCCTCCGCAGCCCCTGCATTGGCGCCCGCCTCTTGTCCCTGATGCCAGAACAGCAGCTCTGGCCGGTTTGAGATAAAAACCTCGCCATGGTCATTGGTAAAAAATACCGCAGGCAAAGAGCCCTGCCAGGTCTGCTCCACGTCTTCGACATCGGCCACCACCACCAGCACCCCGGACACTCCGGCTCCTGGCGCAAAGTTGGGGGCGGCATAAAAATAGGCGCGACGGCCGTTTTCAGCCAAGACATCCGACCCAACCCCCAGCGCGCCCTGCATGGCGCGCCGGAAATAGTCCGCATCGGCAATATCGCCCCCGGTGACACCCGCCGCCGCGACCAGCACTGCGCCACTGGTATCCGCATAAAACACATCCAAAGCAGAGGTTTTGTCGGCAATGCTGCGCAACACCCACTGCGCAGCCTGCCGTTCCGCTTCGCTCTCCAGCTGTTCCAAAACCGGGTGATCTGCGGTCAGAACCGCAAGCTCTTGATAGATCTGCAACTGGGTGCTGACCCGATCCGAGGCCAATGCAAGGTCCGCAACGCTGCGCTCCGCCAGGGACTCAAGCGCCTGACGGTACCCATAAATCCAGGTCGCTCCGACTATACAAGATACTGCAAGGGCAACCCCCAGCAGCAACGGCCATCTTTGCATCAGTTTTTGCTCTCTTTTGACCCGAAGTTTTTTCCCAGTCTAGCAAGACTGAGCTTGCAAAGACCACCCATGAAGGCAAAGTCGGGCAATGAAAACAGTCAGCCAATCCCCGACCGATCCCGCCTTTGTGCAAGACCCGTACCCCTTTTATAACAGGGCCCGTGCCCAGGCTGGATTAAACTATTGGCAAGACTACGGCATGATAGCCGCCTTTCGCCGCGCTGCCGTTCACATGCTGCTGCGTGATCGTCGTTTTGGCCGTGAGATGCCGCCGGAACTGGCCACTGCCGCGCCGCAGCACCTTGCGCCCTTCCTGGCGCTTGAGGCCCATTCCATGCTGGAGGCAGAACCACCCCGCCACACCCGGCTGCGCAAACTGGTAATGCGCGCCTTTACCTCCCGCGAGATCAAGGCGCAGCAAGTCGGCATTGCCGCGCTTTGCCACAGCCTGATAGATGCCTTCCCCGATACGCCCTTTGATCTGCTTTCGGCCTATTGTACCCAGGTGCCGATAATCACCATCTGCCGCCTGCTTGGCGTGCCCACCGAGATGGCACCACAGCTGCTGCGCTGGTCCCACGATATGGTGGCCATGTATCAGGCCGCCAGAACCCCAGAGACCGAACAGGCCGCCGCTAGCGCCGCGCAGGACTTCACCGCGTTTCTGGCCGAGTATGTGCACAAACGCCGCTCAGAGCCCGCAGATGACCTGATAACCCGGCTGATTGCCGCAGAGGAGCAAGGCGACAGACTCACCACCGACGAGCTGATCGCCACCTGTGTCCTGCTGCTCAATGCGGGCCACGAAGCCACGGTGCATGCCCTTGGAAATGGTGTCAAAACCCTGTTGCAGCAGGGCTGGGATCCGGCTTGGCTGGCACCCACAGGCATCGAAAACCTGGTCGAAGAGATCCTGCGTTTTGACCCACCTTTGCATCTGTTCACCCGCTACGCCTATGAAGAGGCAGAGGTCATGGGCCATACCTTTCAACGTGGCGATCAGGTGGCGCTGCTGCTGGCCTCGGCCAACCGGGATCCCGCTGCCGAAGACGACGCCGAAATCTTTGACCCCAGCCGCCCGGCACGCACAAATATGTCCTTTGGCGGCGGGCTGCATTTCTGCGTTGGCGCCCCTCTGGCGCGGCTGGAAATGCAGATTGCACTGCCCATCCTGTTCCAGCGCTGCCCCGATCTGAAACTCGCCGCTGCCCCACGCTACAGCAACAGCTACCATTTTCACGGACTGTCTGAGCTGCAGGTAACGCGCTAGCTCCGGCTCTCGGCTCTCGACTCAAGCAGGAGGGGGGGGCAAAAGCCCCACCCAAACCACCAGGTCCGGCGTACTGCGTCGCGGCGCCACAGGCAGAAATAGGCGCGCGGTAGCGCCCCTTTTGGCAGGGGTTAGCTCTCCAGTGGCAGCATAGTGGTGGATTTGATCTCTTCCATCGACAAAAGCGCCGTTACATTATGCACCTTCACCTCTGAAATCAGCGCCTGATAAAACACATCATAGGCCCGCGCGTTTTGCACCCGCACCTTGAGAATATAGTCGATATCCCCCGCCAGCCGATGCGCCTCCTGCACTTCCGGGCGGTCGCGCAAAGCCTTCAGAAACTTGGCCTGCCAATCCGCCTCATGCTCTGAGGTGCGGATCAATACAAAGAAACAGGCCTCAAACCCCAGCGCCTCTGCATCCAGCACCATGGTCTGCTGACCAATAACCCCGGCCTCGCGCAATTTGCGGATCCGATTCCACACAGGGGTCTTGGAACTGCCCACCTGACGGGCGATTTCATCCAGCGATTGCCCCGCATCGCGCTGCAGCTCCGCCAGAATTTTCCGGTCTGTCACATCGATCCGTGCTGTCATTCTCAATTTCCCTCTACTTTAGGACAAACCTGCCTGCGGCCACCGTCAGGTGGAACAAACCACCTTATTCACTCCGACATATAGCGTAATAGCGGGAATATTTCCTATATACACTCGTAAGTCAAACAACAGCCAAACAACAGTAAAGAGGCCAGACATGACCGGTCCAATGACACATACCGCCAATTCCCCCGCGCACAGCCGCAGCGGCATGTGTTGCCTGAGCCGCGGCCAAGTGGCCTTTGCCGGCTCTGGTCCCGGCGATCCTGAGCTGCTGACCCTCAAAGTGGCACGCGCGCTGCAAGAGGCGGATGTGATCTTGTTCGACCGGCTGGTCAGCGCCGAGATCCTGGCGCTTGCAGGGGCGCAGGCGCAGCTGGAAGACGTCGGCAAAGAGGGCTTTGGTCCCTCGATGAGCCAGGAAGAGATCTGCGCCCGTATGGTTGCCCATGCCCAGGCCGGCCTGAAGGTTCTGCGCCTGAAATCCGGTGATCCCACCATCTTTGGCCGCCTGGACGAGGAGCTCACCGCCTGCGAAGAGGCCGGTGTCGCCTATCAGATCATGCCCGGCATCACCGCAGCCTCTGCCGCCGTTGCCAGTATCGGCCAGAGCCTGACCCAGCGGGGGCGCAACTCTTCGGTGCGCTTTCTCACTGGCCATGACACCCGTGGCTTTGCCGATCAGGACTGGGCCGCTCTGGCCCGCCCCGGCGAGGTCGCAGCCATCTACATGGGCAAGAAATCCGCCCGTTTTGTGCAGGGCCGCATGATCATGCATGGCGCCAATCGCGCCACGCCGGTCACGGTGATCGAAAACGCCTCCCGCGCCAATCAGCGGGTATTGGAGACCACCCTTGAACGCCTGCCAACAGATCTCGCCGCAGCGGATTTTGATGGTCCCGCTCTTACCTTTCTTGGGCTCGCGCCGCGCCAAAGCCTGGCCGCCCTTTCAGACCTAAACATGGAGCTTGCATAATGGCCCGTCCCTTCACCCCCAAAGTCATCACCGCCAATGATCTTCTGGAAGGCGATGTGATCTACTTCCAGGCCGACAACAGCTGGACCCGCGATCTCGCCCAGGCGGAATTGATCGTCGATGAAGCCGAAGCGCAGCTGCGCCTGCTGGAGGCTGAAAAGCAAAATATCCGCATCGTCGGCGCCTATCTGGCCGATGCCAAGGCCGGCCCCGACGGCCCGGAACCGGTGCATTTCCGCGAAGATTTCCGCCGCAAAGGCCCATCCAACTACAGCCACGGCAAACAGGAGGCCGCAGCCCATGTATAAGTACAACGCCTTTGACGAGGCCTTTCTGGCCGAACGCAACGCCCAGTTCCGCGCCCAGGTTGCCCGCCGCATTGATGGCTCGCTCACCGAGGATGAATTCAAACCGCTGCGCCTGATGAATGGCGTCTATCTGCAGCTGCACGCCTATATGCTGCGGGTTGCGATCCCCTATGGCACGCTGAACTCTGACCAGATGCGCGCCCTGGCGCTGCTGGCCGAGAAGTGGGACAAGGGCTATGGCCACTTCACCACCCGCCAGAATATCCAGTACAACTGGCCCAAGCTGAACGACATCCCCGATATGCTGGATGCCCTCGGCGAAGTCGGCCTGCACGCAATCCAGACCTCTGGCAATACCATCCGCAACACCACCGCAGACCACTTTGCCGGCGCCGCCGCGGATGAGCTGACAGACCCGCGCCCCTATGCAGAACTGATCCGCCAGTGGTCCACCGACCACCCCGAGTTTCAGTTCCTGGGCCGCAAGTTCAAAATCGCCATCACCGGCAGCCCCAATGACCGGGCCGTGACCAAAGCCCATGACGTGGGTCTGCGTATGGTCGAGCGCGACGGTGAGATCGGCTTTGAGGTCATCGTCGGCGGTGGCCTGGGCCGCACCCCCATGGTGGGCAAAGTCATTCGTGACTTCCTGCCGCAGCCGGATCTGCTGCCCTATCTGGAATCCGTTCTCAGCGTCTATAACGTGCTGGGACGCCGCGATAACAAATACAAGGCCCGCATCAAGATCACCGTGCAGGAAAACGGCATCGAAAAAGTCCGTGAGCTGGTCGAGGCCCGCTTTGCAGAGCGTCGCGCCGAGTTTGACGGCACCGATCAGGCGCTGCTGAACGAGATCAAGACCCATTTTGCGGCCCCTGCGTTCCGCTCTGGCGACATCAGCACCTATGACGCCACCTATGCTGCGGATCCGGTGTTTCGCGCCTGGGCCGATACCAACCTGGCCGCACACCGCGACCCCAACCATGCCATCGTCACCATCTCGATCAAGGCCCATGGCCAAACCCCAGGGGATGCCAGCGCTGAACAGATGCGGGTTATGGCGGATCTGGCGCAGGAATTTGGCTATGATGAGCTGCGCATCAGCCACCAGCAGAACGTGATCATTCCCCATGTGCATAAATCCGACCTGCCCGCGCTGCATGCGCGTCTGAAACAGCACGCTCTGGCCACCGCCAATATCGGCCTGATCTCGGACATCATCGCCTGCCCCGGCATGGATTACTGCGCCCTGGCAACCGCGCGCTCGATCCCGGTGGCACAGGAAATCGCCAGCCGCTTTGATGATCTGAAGCTGGAGCATGACATCGGCCATCTGCAGATCAAGATCTCGGGCTGCATCAACGCCTGTGGTCACCACCACGTGGCCCATATCGGCATTCTTGGTCTGGATCGCGCCGGGGTGGAGAACTACCAGATTACCCTGGGGGGCGATGCCACGGAAACAGCCGCGATCGGCAAACGGACCGGCCCCGGCTTTGCCTATGACGAGATCGTCCCCGCCGTTGAGCGGCTGGTTGAAACCTATCTTGCGATCCGCAGCGGGGAAGATGAGACCTTCCTTGAGACCTATCGCCGTCTTGGCATGGAGCCCTTCAAGTCCGCGCTCTATCCCGAGGCTCAGAAAAAGGTGGCCTAGCCCCATGGTGAACCTCGACACGTATAACGCGGATACGGATGGGCTTGCGGCCTCTGCCGCGTCGCTCAACGACAAGGTTGCGGGTCTCAACGCCCGCTTCCGCCACCACTCCGCCACGGCGGTGATGCAGGGTGCACTGCAGGATGCCGGCAATATCGCGCTGGTCTCCAGCTTTGGCGCTGAATCGGTGGTGCTGTTGCATATGGCTGCCGTCATCGACCCGATGGTGCCGGTGCTGTTTGTCGACACCGAGCTGCTGTTCACCGAAACGCTGGTCTACCAGCAGGAGGTGAGCGAACGTCTGGGGCTGCGCAATGTGCAGATCGTCAAGGCGGCAGATATCGCCGCAAAAGACCCCTATGGCGCGCTGCGGTTCTCGGATACCGATGCCTGCTGCGCCCTGCGTAAAACCGCGCCGCTACAGGCTGCCTTAGACGGTTTTGACGGCTGGATCACCGGGCGCAAGCGCTTTCAGGCGGGCAGCCGGGCCGCGCTGGATTTCTTTGAAGTCGAAGAAACCGCTGCAGGCGCAACCGGGCGTATCAAGATCAACCCGCTGGCCCATTGGGCACCGGAAGACGTGCGGGCCTATATGACAGAAAACCGCCTGCCGCGTCATCCGCTGGTGGCCAAGGGGTATCCGTCAATCGGCTGTGCCCCCTGCACCTCTCCGGTTGCCGCAGGCGAAGATCCCCGCGCCGGACGCTGGCGTGACCAAAGCAAGGAAGAATGTGGCATTCACGTTGTGAACGGCCAGTTCATCCGCACAGGAGCATGAGTGATATGACTGTAATCGTAACCGACGCGGGGTTTGGCCCAGAAACCTGGACCGCAGGTTTTGAGGGCGCGAATGCCTTGGACCTGACCTCTGATGCGGATCCTGCGGCACTCTCGGCTTGTATCGAAGGCGCAGAAATCATCCGCATTGATTTCCCCAGCTTTGCCGATGGCCGGGGCTTCACCCTGGCGCGGCAACTGCGCCTGATGGGCTATACGGGCCGTTTGCGCGCCAAGGGTCATGTGCTGGCTGACCAATATGCCATGGCGCGCCGAACCGGCTTTGACGAGGTGGAAATCAGCGATGATATCGCTGCCCGTCAGCCGCAGGAACAATGGCTTGCCCGGGCGCAATGGAGCGCCCATAACTATCAGGCCCGCCTGCGCGGTGGCTCCTCCGCCCGCTAAGCCAGCCGCCTCTCCCTGTCAGATCAGCCCCGGACTGTGTCTCCCCTGCGTCCACGACGCTGCGGCGTTACAGTTTCTGGGGCTTCCCCTGACCTACATCAAAGATTAATCAGAGGTGCCGGTTTAACAGACCGGTAGTGCAACCGATGAACGAGATTTTGCCTGTGACCGATGCTGTGACCGATACGCCTGTAAAGGCCACCCCCGCCCTGCCCGACGCCCAGACCGTAACTGAGGTGACGCATTGGACGGACAAACTGTTTTCCTTCCGCTGTACCCGCCCGGCCAGCCTGCGCTTTCGGTCCGGTGAATTTGTGATGATCGGATTGATGAACGACCCCGATCCCAAAACCGGCAAGATAAAGCCGCTGCTGCGCGCCTATTCCATCGCGTCACCCTCTTGGGATGAGGAAATGGAGTTCTATTCCATCAAGGTCGAAAACGGCCCGCTGACCTCGCGCCTGCAACACATCAAGGTCGGTGACGAAATCATCCTGCGCCCCAAACCGGTGGGCACCCTGGTGCATGACGCGCTGATCCCCGGCAAGCGCATCTGGTTCTTTGCCACCGGCACCGGCTTTGCGCCCTTTGCCTCGCTGCTGCGCGAACCCCAGACCTATGAGGACTACGAAGAGGTCATCATCACCCACACCTGCCGCACCGCCGGAGAGCTGACCTATGGCCGCGAGCTGATCGAAAGCCTGAAGGACGACGAGCTGCTCAATGAGGTGATTGGGGAGGGCTTCTGGAAGAAGATCAAATACTACCCCACCACCACCCGCGAAGAGAGCCCCAAGATGGGCCGGATCACCGATCTGATCAACTCTGGCGAGGCCTATAAGGATCTCGATGTGACGCCGCTCTGCCCGGACAATGACCGTGCGATGATCTGTGGCAACATGGCCTTCAATCTCGAGCTGAAAGCCATGCTAGAGGAGGCCGGTCTGGAAGAAGGCGCCAACTCCAAGCCTGCGCAATACGTGGTGGAGAAGGCCTTTTTGGACTGATCCCTCCAAAGGCACAGCTCCCCAAAAGCCCGGCTACCGCCCCAAAGGCTGCCGCCAATGTACAATAGAAAACGGGCAGCGACCTAGCAAGGACGCTGCCCGTTCTGTATTCAGCCCGGCCTCTATTCAGTCCGGTCCGTTCTCAGCGCGAGTTGAGGCTTTACAGCCCCAGCGCCGCCTTCACCTGATCCAACACAGCCGACAGCTGTTCAGGATTGTCCTTGGCCTTGGTCAGCGCACTGCTCAGCGCGGTTTTCTTCAGCGCGTCCAGCTCTGAGCCGTTGATCATCTCGATCACCTTGTCAAAGTCAAACCCATCCTGGCTGAGGTACTTGCTCATCCCTTCCATGGCAGAGCTGGTTTCGGCAGCAGTCTCGGTCGCGGCTTCTGTAGCAGTTTCCGTCACAGCCTGTGTCGCGGCCTCTGTGGTTTCAGTAGCGGTCTCTGTAACAGCGCTGGCCGCGTCAGTTGCAGCCTCTGTAGCTGCATCAGCTGCGTCAGTTGCGGTCTCTGTGGCCGCCTCAACAGCAGAGCTGGCTCCTTCGGTGACGGCCTCAGTGGCGGCCTCAACAGCGGCACTGGCCGCCTCGGATGCTGCCTCGCCGGCCTCAACCGCCTCGCCAACCGCTTCAGCGGCAGCGTTGCCAGCCTCAGTTGCTGCCTCTGTGGCAGTTTCAGTCACCTGCTCAACAACGGATTCCGCTGCCTCGGTTGCCGTTTCCACCGCCTCTTCAACAGCAGAGCCCGCCTCTTCGACGACCTCTTCCGCTTGTTCTGCAACGGTTTCCTCAGTCAACTCCTCAGCAACCGGTTCGACTGCGGCGGGTGCCTGTTCTTCTACAGCCAGGGGGGCCGCAGGTTTTTGGCTTTGGACATAGAAATAGCCCCCTGCCGCAACAACACCCAATCCCAAAATGACAAAAATCGGCTTCATGACCTGTCTCCTTTTGTTGCACTGCATTTTTGCAGGCTTGATGTCAGGCAGGTGCGCTCTCTGGTCACTTTTCACAAGGGGGAATAACCAGCTCTCTGTCCCATCAGCCAAACCCCGCCGGCAGACTCAGTCCCGATTTGTGCAGGTTTCATTTGCAGATTGCCGCCGCTTGCGCCACTTGTACTTGACGATGAGCGTGGGAAATCCGCGATCCCCGGCCAAAATCGCGGATCTCGCAGCTAAAAGCAGCTAAAAAGTGACAAACTCCTGGGAATTCCGATCTAAGGGTCACTGTTGCCGCTTGAAACATTCCACCGTTCCGTTTAAGTTCCGGGCTCGAAATTCGGCAATAATCAAAGGATCAAAGCCATAGCCCGCAGACCTCATAATGCGCCGCCACAACGTGATACTGGCCCGCGCACGAACGAAAAAATTCGCGCCTCTGAAATTCGCCTGATTGGCGCTGATGGCGAAAATGTCGGGGTTGTGCACCCTGCCAAGGCTATGGACATGGCAAATGAGGCCGGTCTTGATCTGGTTGAAATTTCGCCCAACGCGACCCCTCCTGTCTGCAAGATCATGGACTTTGGTAAGTTCAAATACGAGCAGCAGAAACGGGAAAGCGAAGCGCGTAAAAAGCAGAAAATCATTGAGGTCAAAGAGGTCAAATTCCGGCCAAATACTGACACCAATGACTATGAAGTCAAAATGCGCAACGTGTACAAATTCCTGGAAACCGGCGACAAGGTGAAAATCACCCTGCGCTTCCGGGGCCGCGAAATGGCACACCAAAATCTGGGCCGCCAGCTGCTGGAACGTGTCGCCGAAGACGTCAAGGAACTGGGCAAGGTTGAAAACATGCCCAAAATGGAAGGCCGCCAGATGGTCATGATGATCGGGCCGCTGCCACAGAAATAGGCCAGCCCTGATAGATCGTCATGCCCCCGGATGCCCTGCGCGCCGGGGGCATTTCTTTGTCTAGCTCCCAGCTCTGCCCCTAGCCCTGAGGGTCTCTTGGCACTCCGGGCTAGGTTTCGCCCCGCACTTTTCACATCTCCAGGCCGCGAATATGCAGATTGATCTTCTAAAAAGCCCAATCCTTCACATTCTCTCAGGCCTTGCCACCGGCCTGCTGATGAGCGGTGTGTCCATCGCCAGCCTGCCTTTCCCGCTCGTCTTGTCGGCGACAGCAGGCGCCTGTCTAGCCCTTGCGTTGATCTCCCGCGCAACCCTCAAGCGGCAGTGGTACAATCTTTCCATTCTTCGCGGCCTGCTGACCGGTCGCAGCAATATCCCCCGCGAAAGGGTACAAGCCCTGTTCATGGGGGCCGCTTTGCAGGGGTTTGTGATGGCGGCCAGCGGTCATCTTGCGGGGCGCATGCTGCTTTGGCCAGCCCTGGGCCAGCCAGAGCACCCACCCGAATACAATCAGGCCCTTTTGGTTGGCACAGTTGCGCTGATCGGGAACCTCATATTCCAACGCCTGCGCAAACAGGCGCGATAGCCCCCTCCTTTGCTTGCCCCCAGGTGCTCCCCTGTTTTGCTCTACAGAAAAAGGCCAGGCGGGTTCCCCTCCGCCTGGCCTCCTCACTTTTAAATCATTCAGGACTTTAACTGGCGGCGGCAACGGCCCGCTTGGTCAGCACAGCAATAAGATGCGCCCGATAGGCTTTGGAGCCATGGATATCCGCCATCATGCCATCGGCCTCCACCGACAGGCCCTCCAGTGCAGCGGCACTGAAATTGCCGTTCAATGCGGCCTCGGCTTCCGACCAGCGAAACACCCCTTCTTCCGAGGCGCCTGTGACCGCAACCCGCACACCCTCAGCAAATTTGGCAACAAAGACACCAACCAAGGCAAAGCGCGAGGCCGGCTGGACAAACTTCTGATAGTTGGCCACCTCCGGCACAGGCATGCGCACCTGGGTTACGATCTCACCCTCCTCCAGTACCGTGGTAAACAGCCCGTCAAAATAGTCATCCGCCGCGATCTCACGCGCATTGGTCACAATGGTGGCGCCACTGGCCAGGGCGGCAGCCGGATAACAGGCCGCCGGATCATTATTGGCGAGCGAGCCGCCAATGGTGCCGCGATTGCGCACCGCAGGATCACCGATCTGCCCCGCCAAAGCGGCCAGCGCCGGATAGGCCGCAGCTGCCTCGGCGGCCACCACCCCATGCGGCGTTGCGCCGCCAATGCTGACAGTGCCACTCTCTACGCTGACGCCCTGCATCTCGGCGATACCGCTCAACGAGACCAGTTTGGAGGGGCTGGCCAAACGCTGCTTCAGCGTCGGGATCAAAGTTTGCCCACCGCCCAGCGCCTGGGCCTCATCATCGCTGCCCAGAGCAGCTACCGCATCAGCGATACTGGTGGGTTTTTCGACATCGAAATTATACATTCCGCTTTTCCTTCCCAGAACCGGGTCTCCCGGCCCTTTCATCTTTCCAAAAATACCTCGGGGAGCACGAGGGGCAGCGCCCCTCGCCCATCACCTTATCCCGAAGCTTTGCTATTCATTCATCGCCGACCAGACCCGCGCCGGGCTCAACGGCATATCCACATGGGTGATATCCTTACCCATCGAACGCAGCGCATCGACCACCGCATTGACCACAGCCGGTGGCGAGCCAATCGCCCCAGCCTCACCGCAGCCTTTTACCCCCAGGGGGTTATGGGTACAGGGTGTCTGACAGGAATGGTCCACCTGATAAAACGGCAGATCATCCGCCCGTGGCATGGCGTAATCCATATAGGAGGCCGACAAGAGCTGACCGTCCTCGTTATAGACGGCCGCCTCCAGCAAAGCCTGGCCGATCCCCTGGCCAATACCGCCATGCACCTGGCCCTCCACGATCATCGGATTCACCACATTGCCAAAGTCATCGGCCGCAGCAAAACGTTCGATGCTGACCTTGCCGGTCTCCGGATCCAGCTCAACCTCGCAGGCATAGGCCCCCGACGGGTAGGTAAAGTTGGCCGGATCATAAAACGCAGTTTCCTCCAGGCCGGGTTCGATATCTTCCAACGGGTAGTTGTGCGGCACATAGGCCGCCAGAGTCACATCGCCCCAGGCGAGGGACTTATCCGTGCCCACAACCGAGAACTGGCCGTCCTTCAGCTCAATATCCGCGTCCGAAGCCTCAAGGATATGCGCCGCGATCTTCTTGGCCTTGGCGATGATCTTCTCGGTGGCGCGCACCATGGCAGAGCCGCCAACCGCCAGCGAGCGGGAGCCATAGGTGCCCATGCCCATCGGCGTATTCGCAGTATCACCGTGCACGATTTCCACCATGCTCTCGTCGATGCCGATCATTTCCGCGATCACCTGCGGGAACGAGGTTTCATGCCCCTGCCCGTGGCTGTGAGAGCCCGTCATCACCACCAGTCCACCAGTGGCATTGACCCGCACTGTGGCGCTTTCATACAGGCCCGCCCGGGCGCCCAGCTGGCCAACCAGGTTGCTTGGCGCGATACCGCAGGCCTCGATGTAGCAGTTCACACCCAGACCACGCACTTTACCCTTGGCCTCACTGGCGCTCCGACGCGCGGCAAAGCCCGCAAAATCGGCAATCTCTTCCAGCTTATCCATGGTGGCGTTGTAGTCACCGGTGTCATATTCCACAGCCACCGGAGTGGCATAGGGGAACTCGGTGATAAAGTTCTGACGACGCAGCGTGACAGGATCGACGCCCAGCTCAAGTGCCGCCTTATCAATCACCCGCTCCAGCTGGTAAGTGGCTTCGGGACGGCCTGCACCGCGATAGGCATCTACCGGCACGGTATTGGTGAAGACCGCCTTGACGTTCACATAGATCAGCGGCGTCTTGTAGTTGCCGGCCATCAGGGTGCCATGCAGCCAGGTCGGCACCGAGGGCGCAAAGGTCGACAGATAGGCGCCCATATTGGCATAGGTATCGGTGCGCAGCGCGGTAAAGTTGTTATCCGCATCCAGAGCCAGCTGAATGGTGCTGACGTGATCCCGGCCATGGGCATCCGAAATAAAGGCTTCTGATCGCGAAGATGTCCATTTCACCGCACGGTTCAGGGCCTTGGCGGCAAAGGTACAAAACGCCTCCTCGGCGTAGTGGAAGATCTTGGTGCCAAAGCCACCACCCACATCCGGCGCAATAACGCGCAACTTGTGCTCCGGGATGCCCAGAACAAAGGCCCCCATCAACAGTCGGATCACATGGGGGTTTTGCGAGGTGGTATAAAGCGTACTGTCGCCAGTTGCGCGATTAAAATCGCCCACTGCCACCCGTGGCTCCATGGGATTGGCAATCAGCCGGTTGTTGACCAGCTCCAGCGTCGTCACATGGGCGGCATTGGCAAAGGCCTCTTCAACCGCAGGCTTGTTTTCTTCCACAAACCCCCAGTCGTAGCAAAGGTTCGAGGTCAAATCGTCATGCACCTTGGTGGCGCCATCTTTGACCGCTGCTTTCATGTCGATAACCGCTGGCAGCTCTTCCATGTCCAGCTCGATCGCCTCGGCA
Organism: Phaeobacter sp. G2; assembly: GCA_025163595.1. Classification (NCBI taxonomy): domain Bacteria; kingdom Pseudomonadati; phylum Pseudomonadota; class Alphaproteobacteria; order Rhodobacterales; family Roseobacteraceae; genus Phaeobacter; species Phaeobacter sp. G2. The sequence goes on along the minus strand of CP104100.1, from coordinate 2,037,007 downwards.
GCGTCGCGCGCCTGTTCAGCAGTATCGGCAACCACGGCTGCAATGGCATCACCCACATAGCGCACCTTGCCCTGAGCCAGGACCGGGTGGGCCGGCTCCTGCATCACTTCGCCATGTTTATCGGTGATTTGCCAGCCACAGGGAATGCTCCCGACGCCTTCAAAATCAGCGCCAGTGAACACCCGCACCACGCCAGGCATGGCCGAGGCTGCGGTTGTATCAATCGAATTGATCCGGCCATGCGCCATATCCGAGCGCAGGAAATGCACATAGGCCTGGCCACGCAGATTGATATCATCGGTGTAATTTCCGGTTCCCGTCAGGAACCTGACGTCCTCGCGCCGCTTTGGACTGGCGCCGATGCCGCTTTCAATAGGGCCACCATCTTTAGGCATATTCAAATCTCCTCCCTGGAGGGTGCAGCCTGTGGCGCACCTCTTGGTTATGCAGTTTGATCATTGCGTCTTGGTATCTACCGGGGCCACACCTCCCAATGGGGCCCAGCAGGGCCGCCTTATTCGGCGGCGATCGCTGAGACGTCCTGACCGGATGCGGCCATGATCGCCTTGACGATATTGTGGTAGCCAGTGCAGCGGCAAATATTGCCTTCGAGATACTCACGGATCTCCTGTTCGCTGGGCTTTGGGTTTCCTTTCAGCAGGGCTGCGGTCGACATCACCATGCCCGGCGTGCAGAACCCGCACTGCAACCCGTGGTGGTCCTGAAACGCTTGCTGGATGGTGTTGAGCGTGCCATCTGGTGCCGCCTGGCCTTCGATGGTGGCAACCTCCGCGCCCTCGGCTTCGACGGCCAGCATGGTGCAGGATTTCACCGCAACGCCGTTTACATGCACGACGCAGGCACCGCATTGGCTGGTATCACAGCCCACATGTGTTCCGGTAAACCCCAGTTCTTCGCGCAGGAACGACGACAGCAGCGTGCGGCCCTCTGCGTCACCGTGCGCGGGTTTACCGTTCACGGTCATTGAGACCTTGGTCATGTATTCCTCCCATTTGCTACTTTTATTGGCTGGGGGAAGTTAAGCACGGGATCACGCCAGCGCGAACCCCTTTATACGCTCCGTCACAAACAATTTTACTGCTTGGCAAAATCTCGCCCTCGGCAGGAAACGCCACCACAGGCGCCGCCGCGCAGTCACCAAAGCCGCCCCCCCAGCCCAGTGCCCAATTCAGCAGCATCAGGCGCATTTTTAATCAGAGCGCCGCGGCATGGGACGGATGGGAATTTCCTTGAGCAGGCCACCAACCCCCATCGCTGCAATATCCGCGCCAGAGACGGCACAGCCGCACAGCACCCGCTCCAACACCCAATCGGCGCCGTTCAGCGCGGGCGAGCGCGCGCACCCCGGCAGGCCAATCACCGGCCGCCCCTGATACTCCCCTAAGAAGAGCAGATTGCCCGGATCCACCGGCATGCCAAAGCGGGTCACGCTGCCCCCGGCCCGGCGCAGCGCCTGCGGGGCTATATCCATGGCGTCTGAGGTGGCCGACCCCGTAAGGATCAACAGCACCTCGCCCGGAGCCGCCGCCAGCGCCGAGGCCAGTTCGGCTTCGTCATGGCGCACGATCACCCTTTCGCTCAACATCACTCCCATACGCTGCAACCGGCCCGCCATCGCCCGCCGCCCCTTGTCCGGCGGGATGTCCCTGCTGACGCGGGTTTCGATCAGGCTGGCAGAGCCATAAACCGGGGGGAGAATGCGCAATGCCCCCGCCGCGCCAGTCCCGGCGCGCTGCAGCGCCGCTGCCGCCACCCCGTAAGATATGATCTTGATGGTGGCGATCATCCCATCCGCATCAACCCGGTGATAATCCGGCACGGTGGCGATGGTGATCATCGGATCAACACCATTCAGCGCCTCAAGGGCCGCGTGTTTCAGCCGCACCACCCCCGCGCCCAGGGCATAGAGATTGACCCGTCCCGCACCAGCACCGGAAATGCGAATGCCCTGCCCTTCCTCATCCGGCACCAGGGCCTGTGCCAGCGCCAAAGCGGCTACATCTTCGTGAAGATCGCCCTCTTGCAGTCGCGCCACGGTGATCTCGCCATGACCTTCTGCAGCCAGATCCGCCAGGTGTTGCGCCGTAAGAAAAGTGCCCTTAGGGATACGATAGCACAGACCGGTGCCATAGGGCGGCTGCGCGGCCTGCATCGAATGGGCCAGGATTGCGCCCTCGGCCTGGGCGACCTGGACGGTGCCAAACTTCATCCGGTTTTTCCGCGCAGCACCGCTGTCATTTCGGCCAGGATCGCCACCGCGATCTCTGCCGGACCTGCAGCGCCGATATCCAGCCCCACCGGGCCATGAATGCGATCGATGTCCTGGGCGCCAAAGCCTGCCGCCAACATCCGCTCAACCCGTTTTGCATGGGTCCGCTTGGAGCCCAAGGCGCCAATGTAGAAACATTTCTGGCGCAGCCCCGCCTCCAGTGCGGGATCGTCCAACTTTGGATCATGGGTGAGCAACACCAGCGCGGTACGCGCATCCAGCCCCAACGCCGCCACGGCCTCATCCGGCCAATCCTCCAGCAGGGTCACACCGGGAAAGCGGTCGGGCGAGGCAAAGGCCGCGCGTGGATCAATTACCGCCGGGTCATAGCCCGCCAGCTGCGCCATGGGCACCAGCGCCTGGGCAATATGCACCGCCCCCACCACAATCAGTTTCAGCGGTGGATTGTGCACCGCCACAAAGGTCTCACCGTCCTCTTCCACCCCGGAGCGGTCCAATCGCATCCGTTCGCGATAGGCCTCACGCAGCACTGCGCCAATACCCGTGGTCAGGTTCACCTCATAGGCCACCTGGTCGCGCGCCTTCTGCGCTGCCACCAGATCCGCCAGCAGCTCCACAGGCATCGATCCACCCACAGGTTCGACCAGAATACGGATGGTGCCACCACAGGCCAGCCCAACGGCAAAGGCATCGCCATCGCTGACACCATATTCCAGCACGCGGTGTTTTCCATCGGCCAGCGCCTCTTGCGCCTCCATCACCACGGCGCCCTCGACGCAGCCGCCCGAAACAGAGCCCTCCAGATGACCATCGCCGCTGACCACCAACTGCGCCCCAACCCGGCGCGGCGCTGACCCCCAGGTCTGCACCACTGTGGCCAGCGCCGCGCCGCGCCCGGCGTGGTGCCAGTCCAATGCGATCTCCGCCGCGCTGGCGGGGCTAGTGGTGTCTTGGGTCATATGTCCTCCGCTCAGGCCAGATAATACCTGTCTTTGCCCGGAGTGTGCGCATCCGTCAGAGAGGTTTCAAGCTGCAAAATCCATAGGTGCAAAAAACATAGCGGCACCCACAGTTGCCTGCAGATGCCGCCTGAACCAGCCTGGGCTCAGCCGTTTCGCATAAAGCGCGTCATATTTTGCCGCGCCTTTGCGGCTTGCACGTTTACTCTGCGGGCTGGGTAACGGGCCCCGTGCCGATGATCCGCTCGGGCAGAGCAAAGGCGAGGATGATAAAGACTGCCCCGAGCAAAAGGCCCAGCAGATCCCCAGGCAGCGCGGTCAGGCCGTCGTATTTAGCCCCTGGAACCGCGCCCAGGGTGACTTTACCGCCAGCCACGCTGTCCAGCAGCCCGCTGGCTTTCCAGCTCGGGTAGGTCAGCATATAGGCGGCAGCGCCAAACAGGCCACCCGCGATAAAAAACAAAGCGTCCCTGCGCCCCGAGGCCGCTGCAACCACGCCGGTGCCGGGACAATAGCCTGCCAGCGCCCAGCCGGCCCCCAGCATCAGCCCACCGATAAAGACCCCGATATAGGCCGATTTGACCGACATATGACCAACATCCACCAAGCCCAGCATCTGACCGCCAAACATCAGCACGGATCCGGTGCCGATCGCCAGCATGATCGTTTTTGCCAAGTTCAGATTGGTCAGGTTCAGCATCTTGCCAATGTAGCTTGGATTGGAAGCTCCAACCCGGTCAAGCACCGCCCCAAAGGCAGCCCCAATCACCAGTGCAAGGATAATAGACGTCATGGCTCAGGCCTCCTTTTTGAACAAAATCAGGGATACAGGGACGGCAGCCGCAAAGGCACCAGCCGCAAAAATATATCCCGACAGCGCCGTCTGCATCATGCCCGACATCATATGGCCAGAGGTACAGCCCCCTGCCAGGCGCGCCCCATAAAGCACAATAAACCCGCCCAGAAACACCGCCGCGTAGCGCAGCGCCGGGCCCTCACCAAAGTTGGCCCGCCAGAGCGCCGGCACAGAGCGCTCGACCGCGCCGAGCCCGCCACGCAGCCGCATGGAGGTAAAACCGCCCAGCGCCATCGCCAGTACAAAGACAAAGCTGTAGTTCAGCGGATTGGCCACCGATTTGGCATATTTGCCGCCGGACTTTGCCAGATAGGCATTGGTTGAGGTGTAGCCCTCCTCCGTTTTGGTCACCAGTTCAGTATTGACCACATCGCCCAGGATCCCATCCAGGATCACAAACTGGGTCGAGACCCCAATCGGTTTGACCAATAGCACCGCCAGGAAGAACACCAGCCCCAGCAAGAGCCCTCCCGCTTTCCAATTCATTGGCATTGTTCGCCCTCCTGTTACATTCTGAAAATCAGATATATCTAGAGGCGTGCAGCCGCGACTTGATCAAAATCAAATCACATTCAATTTGTGGAATTTTATATTTCCTTGGCATTTAGCCTACACCCCCTACCATCAGCACACCCAGCTTTGAGGTAGGTACTATGTTTACAAAAACCGGTCTGTTTGGCGTTATCCTGCTTGCAGCCCTGCCCGCAGCGGCCCAATCCATTTCACAGCATTTTTCCAAAGGCAGCGACAGCTGCTACCAGCGGCTTTATTCCGCCAGCCATCTGGCCAGCCATCCGGTGCAAAAGGTCGAGGCCATTCAGCTATCGCATGTCACCGCAGACAGTTTCAGCCGTCCGGGGACTGAGTTAGCGCTACAGCTGGCCGTCCGGCTGCGCGGCTCCTCCACCTGGCAAACGCCGGTGGCATGCACGCCGCGCGGCTCGAAACTCTCCTGTGCGCTGGAATGTGATGGCGGCAGGTTTGATGTGGTCGTCAAAAACGCCGGATCCATTCTCATTACTGGCGGGTCGGATCTCTACTTCTACGGCTGCGATGGCAAGCCGCGCATCCTGGAACGGCTGCCAGATGATAAGGTGTTTATGCTGCACCGCCAACCGCTGGCCAGCTGTCGCCGCTAGGTCTGAACCCCCATCTGGGACAACAGGCGCGCCTTTTCACCGCTATCCTCCGGGCGCGAGATAACCGCAGCCAGGTCTTCGAGGGAGGCGATGGAGTGGCCTGCGCGAAAGCTGTCCACATGGGGCAGCATGGCGCGAATGCCCTGAGCCTTGGCGGCAAATCCGTCCCAGCGCAGCAAGGGGTTGAGCCAGATCAGGCGGCGCGCCGACAGGTGCAACCGCTGCATCTCATGGGCCAGCGCCTTTGGGTCATCCCGGTCAAGCCCATCGGTAATCAGCAACACAACCGCCCCCTGCCCCATGACCCGGCGCGACCAGTCGCGGTTGAACTCATGCAGGCAAGCGCCAATCCGGGTGCCGCCCTCCCAGTCCTGTGCCTCGGCCCCGGCAGCGGCCAGGGCGGCATCCACGTCGCGCGTTGCCATGTGGCGGGTGATATTGGTCAACCGGGTGCCAAAGGTAAAGCCATGCACCCGGGCCCAACCGGCGCCTTTGGCATTGGCCACCGCATGCAGGAAATGCAGCACGATGCGGCTATAGTGGCTCATCGAGCCAGAGATATCGCAGATCACCACCAGATTGGGCCAACGATGACGCCGCTTGGCGCGGGCAATGGACTGGATATCACCGCCCCGGCGTGCCGCCTCGCGGAAGGTGCGGCGCCAATCCGCCCGGTCCCCCTGTTTCGCCGCCATCAGACGACGTGACAACATCGGCTGCACCGGCAGCGAGATCTGCGCCAGGATCTTCTTGGCGCGGGCTACCTCGTCGGTGCTCATCTGTTCAAAATCCAAAGATCGCAACCGTTCATCCGAAGAGATGGTCAACGCGGCATCAATCTCGATCTCTGTGCTCTCATCCTCAACGCTTTCGGGAGCGTCGATATCCTGGTTTGCCCCATCCAGCAGGGCCTCGGCGGCGCGTTTTTCACCGGGCTTGGCCGCCTGTTCCTCCTGCACGCCCTTGATGGCCGGCAAAAGCGCCGCCATCATCCGTTCCAGAAACCGCGGGTCGCGCCAGTAGAGCCGAAAGACCTGGGTAAACACCACACGGTGCTCGGGCTTGGAAACAAAACAGGCATGCAGCGTCCAGTAGAAATCCTGCCGCGAGGTAAATCCCGCCGCCGCAACCGCCTCCACCGCATCAACCACCCGGCCCGGCCCGATTGGCAGCCCCGCCTTACGCAGGGCGCGGGCAAAATGGGTGATGTTCTGCGCCAGTTTGGGGTCTTCCGGCAGGCTTAGCTCTGGCAACTCTGCCATTCAGGCCTCATCCAGGCTGGCACGGGCCTGATCCAGAATGCGCTTGGCTTCTGAGCCCTGCAGTTGCGAGATATCGTCCTGATATTTCAGGATCGCCCCCAGGGTATCGGCGATCACCTCCGGCGACAGATCAATGACATCCAGCGCCAGCAGGCAGTTAGCCCAGTCAATGGTTTCAGCCACGCCGGGTTTCTTGAACAGATCCTCTGTACGCAATGTTTGCACAAAGGCCACCACCTCGCGGCTTAGCTGATCCGAGGCTTCGGGGGCGCGCGCCTTGAGGATCTCCACCTCGCGGGCAAAATCCGGATAGTCGACCCAGTGATACAGGCAGCGCCGCTTTAGCGCGTCGTGCACTTCGCGGGTCCGGTTGGAGGTGAGCACCACGATGGGCGGCTCTGGCGCCTTGATGGTGCCAAGTTCAGGAATGGTGACCTGAAAATCCGACAGCGCTTCCAACAGAAAGGCCTCAAAGGGTTCATCGGTGCGGTCCAGCTCATCAATCAGCAATACCGGCGGGCCGTTTTCATCCGGGCGCATGGCCTCCAGCAATGGCCGTTCCACCAGGAATTCATCGGAAAACAGTTCTGTCTGCAGGGTGGCGCGGTCTGCGCCCCCTGCGGCCTCGGCGGTACGGATGGCCACCATCTGGGCGGCAAAGTTCCATTCATACACGGCGGAGGAGGCATCAAGCCCTTCGTAGCACTGTAGCCGGATCAACCGCCGCCCAAAGGCCGCCGCCAGGGCCTTGGCGATTTCGGTCTTCCCGACCCCGGCCTCGCCCTCCAGAAACAGCGGGCGGCCCAGCTTCAGCGACAAGAACACAATTGTCGCCAGCGGACGACCACAGACATAGCCCTGTTCTGTCAGCATCTGCTGGACGTGATCAATGGACTGCGCCTGTATCAACTGTGCCTGTATCATTGGTATCCTTCCCCTTGCCGCCTGCGCCTATCCGGCACCGCTCTTGTGCAACAGGCCATGTGGCGCGGTTTGGGTCAAGTCACTGAAACCTGCCGTTACGTCCCAGAGGCAACACTCTGACCTTCGTAGCCGACGCGGCGCGGCGCAAAGATTGACGTCAAAGCCGGGCAATGCAAAACTGTGGCCAATGAGATTAAGCGTCCATCAAAGTGGCGCGTTGAGGCAGACGGGTTCCAAACCCACAATCAGGCGCGACTGGCACCACCTGCCACCCGCGCGAGCATATGAGAGGGGATGCCAGATGCGCATCACCGCAGTGACCTGCGTCAAAAACGAAGGCCCTTTCCTGCTGGAATGGATCGCCTTTAACCAGCTGATTGGCGTCACGGATTTTCTATTTTATTCCAACGACTGCACCGATGGCACGGCCGAGCTGCTGGATGCATTGGCGGCGCGTGACATGCTGACCCATTTGCCTAACCCGGCGCAGGGGCGCAACTACCAGATGGAGGCGCTGAAAGACGCCGCCCATCAGCCGCTGGTGCAAGAGGCCGATTGGATCTGGGTGGCGGATGTGGACGAGTTTCTCAACATCCATGTTGGCGACCATAGCATTCCGGCCCTGATCGAGGCCTGCAAAGATCCCATGGCGATCTCGATCACCTTTCAGTTTTTTGCCAATGACGGGATTGAGGGCTTTGTCGACGCGCCGGTCATCAGCCAGTTCACCCGCTCCCACAACCCGGACATCTGGTGCGCCGAGACCGCAATCGAGGTGAAAACCCTGGTGCGGCAAGATTTTCCGCTGAAATACTACGGCGCCCATCGTCCGTTTTTCAAAAAGAACCTGCCGCCGCGCAGATATCCCCGCTGGAGTGATGGCGCGGGACGCGATGTGCCGCATAAATTTCTGGTGGCCGATAACCCGCGCCGCATCCGTAAATTTCCGGCCAAGGGCAGCCGCGCCTTCGCCACCCTCAACCACTACGCCCTGCGCTCGCTGGACAGCTATCTGGTCAAAAACGACCGGGGCGATGTCAACCGCGAGCACCGTGCCTTTGATGACAGTTACTGGCGGGAACGCAACGACCCCGCCTTTGAGGACCTGTCGATCCAACGCTACCTGCCCGCGCTAACAGCGGCGCTGGAGGCGCTGAAATCCGACCCGGAAATAGCCGCGCTGCACGCCACCTGCGTCGCCCGCCATCTGGAAAAGCGCGACGCGCTGCTGGCGCAGCCCAGCTACCAGGACATGCGCGCTCAGCTATTGGCGACATCGACCCTGCCACCGCAGGAAGAGGCGCTGCTAATAGATCTCGGCCTTGAGGATCTGGGGCTTGCCCCCAGTGCAACAGAGTGAGCCGCCCGCTATGGAGCTGAAAGTCATCAACCTCGGCCTGCCAAAATCCGGCACCACAACCCTGAACAAGGCGCTCAGCCAGGCGGGCTATACCGTCGCCGACCATCGCCTGAAGGAGCGCGAAGAGGATCGCCCCGGCAAGCGCCGCGTCTTTGTCGGCTCGCAGCTGTACAAAGGGCTTTATGAAACCGGCGACCCCATGGCCTATATGAAAGACTATGATGCGGTCTCTGAGATCAGTTTTATTCACGGCAAGTTTTCGGTCTGGCCGCAGTTTGATTTTGCCCTGATCAAAACCCTGCAGGATCTCTACCCAGAGGCCCGGTTTATCGCCACCCGGCGCGATGCCGAAAGCCATTCAAAATCAATCATGGCCTGGAACAATCTGGGCACCACCCGGCTGCCCTCCAGCACGGTTCCCGGATTGCCTATCGGCTATGGCAAGACGGCAGACCAGCAGATGCTGTGGATTGATGGCCACTATGAGGCGCTGCAACACTGGTTCCGCGACGATCCCCGCTATCTGGAGATCAATGTTGCGGCCCCTGACGCACAACAGAAAATCAGCGCCCATCTGGGGCGGGAACTGCCCTGGTGGGGCAAGGCCAATGTCAATCGGAAGGCTCAGAACACCTGATGCGGATTTATCTTCATATTGGCCTAGAACAGACTGGTGCAGACCGGTTGCAACAGATCATGGCAGACAAGCGCGACCAACTGCGCGGCAAGGGGGTCTTGTTCCCGCGTGCCCCGGGCAACAAAAACCACACCCGCCTGTATATGGCGGTGAGCGACCCCGACCACGTCGATCCTCTGCGCTACAACCGCGGCTTTATCACCGCAGAAAAGCAAAGCCGCCTGTATCAGACACTGGAACAGGATCTGAGCCGCGAGGTGGCGCAGGCGCAGCCGGATATCCTGATCCTGTCGGCGGCGCAGCTGGGCAGCAAACTGCATCGGCCCAGCGAACTCATGCGGCTAAAAGCGCTGCTTGACCCGCTGTCTGACGACATCCAGGTGGTGGCCCATATCGACACCCCGGCCCGCGCCCTTGCCCGGCACTATGGCGCCCAGATCCTGGAGGGGCGCGACCGCCCGCTGAGCCAGGAACTGGCGCTGACCCAAAGCAAAAACTGGTGGCAGGCCGCTTTGGCGACCTGCCCCAAGATTGACCCGCAGGCGGGCCAGTTTGAAGAAACCCAAGGCGCGCCGTTCTGGCTCGACTACGCCGCCCTGCAGGCCCATTGGGAGGCCATGTTTGGCGTCGGTAATTTCACCTTTCGCCCCTATGACGAAGCTGCCGTCTATGGTGCCGAAGCCCCCAATGAAATCTGCGCCGCCTTTGGCCTGCCCTCGCAGATTGGCCGCAGCCCAGCTGGCAAGGTGGCGCAACAGCCCTCAGCCGCCTGGCTGGCACGCAGCCGCCAGCTGAATGCCTTGCTGTTGCGGCTTCTGGCCCAGCGCAGCAAGATCCTGCCGCGCCAATTGTGGCGAAGTTTTATTAATGAGATCGCCATTGAGGGTGCGCCAATTGATCCCGCCACGCTGGCGCCGGTGGCGCAGTTCTTTGCAGCGGCAAATCAGGACCTGGCCGCGCGTCACCCGGCGCTGCAAGCTGCCGGATTTGGCACCACTGATACGGCACAGGACACCCTGCCCCCCTGGCAGGAAGCCGCGCCTGAGCGCGGCTTTCGCGCCTCGCAATATCTGCTGACCTTCATGCGCCGGATCAACAAGGCCACAAAGGACGAAATGCAGACCAAGGGCAGCGATCTGCAAGACATCACCAAGGCCAGCACGCCTGTTGGCGAAACCCCCACGGCCACCGCGATGACCGTGATGACCCCACGGGCGCTGGAGAACTTCGAGACGCTTCAGGGCTCGCCGTTCAAGCCCCATAACAATCTGGGCCAAAAGGGCGAAGACCTGCCGCAGCCCCCCTACAGCGAGATCCCCCCGCGTGAATTGCCAAGCGGCAGCACTGGCAATGTCATCGTTGGCTGCATGAAAAACGAAGCGCCCTATATTTTGGAATGGATCGCCTATCACCGGGCCATGGGGGTGGATAACTTTCTGATCTATACCAATGGCTGCGAGGACGGCACCAGCGAGATCCTGGACCGGCTGCAAGAAATGGGCATCCTGCAACATCGCAACAATGACAACTGGAAGGGCAACTCGCCACAGCAACATGCGCTGAACCAATCACTGAAAGAGCCGGTGATCATCAATGCCGATTGGATCATCCATATCGACGTGGATGAGTTCATGAACGTGCGCTGTGGCAACGGCACGCTACAGGATCTGTTTGACCGGGTGCCCGATGCCAGCAACATCGCCATGACGTGGCGGCTGTTTGGCTCCAACGAGGTGGTCACGCTGAAGGATGAGTTTGTCACCGCCCAGTTTGACGCCTGCGCCCCCAAACACTGCCCCAAGCCCCATACGGTCTGGGGCTTTAAGACCATGTTCAAAAACATTGGCGCCTATCAAAAGATCAGCTGCCACCGCCCAAACAAGCTGGAAGAGACCTTTCGCGACAAGGTGAAATGGGTCAATGGCTCGGGCAAGGATATGACCAGCGAGGTCGCCGACAATGGCTGGCGCAATTCGCGCAAATCCATCGGTTATGACCTGATCCAGCTGAACCATTACGCGCTGCGCTCAGCCGAGAGCTTTTTGGTGAAACGCCAGCGCGGTCGCGCCCTGCATGTAGATCGCTCGATTGGGATCAACTACTGGATCCGCATGGACTGGAACGACCACCGCGATGTCACAATCCAGCGCAACCTGCCACGGCTACAGGCCGAATACGACCGCCTGATGCAGGATGATGCCCTGCGCAGCTGGCACCAAAAGGGGCTGGACTGGCACCGGGCCAAGGCGGATGAGCTGCATGGCATGGATGAGTTCGAAGAGCTTTACCAACAGGCCTTAACCCTTAAACTGACCGCAACCGAACGCGTCGCCTATGCGCTGGCGCTTGATGTGGAGAGCTGAGCAATGACCGAGACTGCCGACGTTCAAAAGATGCTGAAATGCCGGGGCATGCGCTTTCCGCTGGACCGGGCCATTCTGCCGCCCCGCATCCGCACCCTTCTGCGCGAAGGCGCCTATGAGGCCAAAGAGGCCACCGCCGTCAGAAAGCTGGTGAAAGCCGATGATGTGGTAATGGAGCTGGGCGCCGGCATTGGCTTTATGTCCACGCTGGTGGCCACCAAGACCCCAGCCAAATCGGTGCACTCCTTTGAGGCCAACCCGCAATTGATGCCCTATATTGCCCAGGTCCACGCCGAAAACAACGTGACCAACGCCCATGTCACCAATGCGGTTCTGGGCGACCAAGACGGCACCGCCCCCTTCTACATCCGCAAAAACTTCCTCGCCTCTTCGCTGGACCCGATGGAGGACGCCGAGGATTGCACCAAGGTCGAGGTGCCGACCCGGAACGTCAACGCGGTGATCAAAGAGCTGCAGCCCTCTGTGCTGATCTGCGACATCGAAGGTGCTGAGGCAGATCTGTTGCCCAAAATGGACCTCACCGGGCTGCGCGCCGTGGTGATCGAGACCCACCCGCAGTGGATCGGCAAGGCGGGTATGCAAAAGGTCTTTCGCTGCATGGATGCCGCAGGTCTGGTGTTTTTCCCCCGCTGGTCCCATGGTAAAGTCGCTGTGTTTCGCTCTGACTGGTAGCCCATGCGCTTTTTGGCAATCCTCACGGTCCGTAATGAAGGGGCCTTTTTGTTGGAATGGCTGGCCCATCACCGGGCCGTAGGGTTTACCGACTTCCTAGTCTTTTCAAACGATTGTCAGGATGGCACCGATGCCATGTTGGATCGGCTCTCGGATCTGGGCGAGCTTACCCATATTCGTAACGACGGCCCCTATGGCAAGGGCGGCATCCAGTTCACCGCGATGAAGCAGGCCGACAAACACCCGTTGGTCAAACAGGCCGACTGGATCCTCGCCCTGGACGTGGATGAGTTTGTCAACATCAAGACCGGCGACGGCACCCTGACGGATCTGCTCAACGCCCTGCCAGAGGCCGACGCGATCACCCTGACCTGGCGGTTGTTTGGCAATTCCGACATCCTGCGTTTTGAGGACGCCCCAGTGACCGAACTGTTTCGCCGCTGCGCCCCAGAGGTCATTCACTGGCCCTGGCGTGCCTCGATGTTCAAAACGCTCTATCGCAACAACGGCACCTATCGCAAAACCGGCGTCCACCGCCCCCGCGATGTCAAAAACCCGGAAAAGCTCGGAGAGTTTCGCTGGTTTGACTGCACCGGTCGGGAGCTGGGAGAGGCCTTTAAAACCCGGCGGCTGTTTTCCAACTATGGCCGCAAGAATTATGACCTGGCGCAGCTCAACCATTATCCGCTGGGTGCGATGGAAAGCTACATTCTAAAAGCGGATCGCGGCCGGGCAGTGCATTCAGACCATATGCTGGGTACAGATTACTGGGTCGAGCGCAATTTCAACACGGACAATGATGACACAGTTGATCGCTACGCCCCAGCACGCCGCGACATGGTTTCCAAGCTGTTGGAAGATACCAAACTATCGAAGATACGCGCCAAGTCAGTAGCTTGGCGACATCAGAGATTCCGCGACCTGATGCAGCTTGAACCCTATCGGGCGCTGTTTTCCCGCCTGCTGATGACGCCGCAATCACGCCCCATCAATGCAGTCACCGCCCAGACGCTGACCACCTTTGCCAACCTGGGCCGGGCCGCTCAAAAGGTAGCCACCAAGACGCCGCAAAAACCAGACACCGACACATAATCGCAGCGGGTCTTTTGCAGCGGACCTTCTGAAGCGGTTTGCCGTCGCAGGCAACACCCTCTGGCTACCGTTTGAAGCAATCCCCAGCAGAAGGGCCAGCAAAGCGACCAGAGTTTTTCTAACTTTGGCCGCATTTCTTGACTAAATCTTAGCCCTATCGACCGCTGTACCGGTCTGTGTAAGGGATGTTTGGCGATGCAAGAGACTCTTGAGATTTTGGACGAAGACCTGTCCGGTCTAAAACATGCCCAATGGGAGCAGCGCCTTGCCGCCATCACCGAAGAGCTTGGCATGTTCCAGCCACTGGGTCCCAAACACTGCGCCACCTTCCTGGACCAGGGCAATACGCTGCTGGTCACCTTTGAAACGATGCAGGGCATTCACAACCTTTCCAAACTGGCGCAGCCGCTTGGTTTTGACATGGTCAAAAGCGAAGGCTGGTCGCATCTGGGCCTGCTCTCCAATGGCGACACTTGGTTTCGCAACGAACGCGTCTATGGCTTTTTTGATCAGCTGATCGACGATGGTTTCTTTGATGAATTTGACACTGTGATCTTTTATGGCGCAGGCCCCTGTGGCTATGCAGCCTCCGCCTTTTCCGTGTCCGCACCTGGTGCCACCGTGGTGGCCATCCAGCCCCAGGCCACGTTAGATGCGCGAATGACAGAATGGGATGAGCGCTTTGTGGAAATGCGCCGGGTCTCCTTTACTGACCGGTTTGGCTATGCCCCCGACATGCTCGACGCCGCCAAACAGGCCTTTATCTTTTACGACCCTTACGAGCAGCTCGACGCTATGCATGCGGCGCTGTTCAGCCGTAAAAACGTATCGCGCCTGCGGGTGCCCAACCTCGGCGCCGCCGTCCAGACCCGCATGATCGAAATGAGAATTCTCAATACCATCCTGAAACAAGCCGCCGAGGGTGACTTCAATGAGAACGCGTTCGCCCAGCTGTTCCGGGCCAGACGCGACGATTCTTCCTACCTGCGCGCCCTGATGGCACGCCTGGAGCAGCAAGACCGGCCGTTCCTGCAGGTTCTTTTGTGTCGCAACGTGTTGTCCCGCGCCCGCGCCCCGCGCTTTCGCCGCCGGTTGCTAGACCTGGAACAACGCGCCGCCGAAGGCGAATTCGAACTGCCCTCAACCCTGTAGCCCAGGTGCGCCGCTCAGCGGCGCCTGCGCGATGCCGTATTGAACCAGGCTGCCGACCTGCAGAAAAGAGCCCTCTGGAGACTGTGGCGCAGACCCCGGCTTCTTTCCCTTTTGCTGCAGCTGTGCTAACGCGGCGCCATGACAGAGACCCTCACCCTGACCCGCCCCGATGACTGGCATCTGCACCTGCGCGATGGCGCAATGCTCAAGGCCGTCCTGCCCGAAACGGCCCGCGACTTTGGCCGCGCCATCATCATGCCAAATCTGGTTCCCCCAGTGGTGACCGGCTCACAGGCAGCAGCCTACCGCGACCGCATTCTGGCCGCCCTGCCTGCAGGGATGGATTTTGCCCCGCTGATGACGCTCTACCTGACCGAAGACACCGATCCGGCAGATGTCGCAGCAGCCCATGCCTCGGGTCTGATCACCGCCGTCAAACTCTACCCGGCGGGGGCCACCACCAATTCCAGCAGCGGCGTCAGCAATTTTGACAAGGTCCGCCCGGTGCTGGAAAAAATGGCCGAAATCGGCCTGCCGCTCTGTGTGCATGGCGAAGTCACCGATGCGGATATCGACATCTTTGACCGCGAGGCCGTCTTTATCGACCGGGTGCTGGACCCAATCCGCGAAGCCACCCCCGGGCTCAAAGTGGTGATGGAGCATATCACCACCGCCAACGGCGTGGACTATGTCAAATCCGCGCCTCAGGATCTGGGTGCGACCATCACAACCCATCACCTGATCATCAACCGCAACCATATTCTGGTTGGCGGCATCAAGCCCCATTACTACTGCCTGCCGGTGGCCAAACGCGAAGAACACCGCCTGGCGCTGCGCG
Source organism: Phaeobacter sp. G2 (assembly GCA_025163595.1). Taxonomy (NCBI): domain Bacteria; kingdom Pseudomonadati; phylum Pseudomonadota; class Alphaproteobacteria; order Rhodobacterales; family Roseobacteraceae; genus Phaeobacter; species Phaeobacter sp. G2. Next base: position 2,021,481 of record CP104100.1, on the reverse strand, counting down.
CCGCCGCCACCTCTGGCGACGCCCGGTTTTTCCTTGGCACCGATTCTGCGCCCCACACCGACCCAAACAAAGAAAGCGGCTGCGGCTGTGCCGGCTGTTTCACCGCCACCAACACCATGGCGCTGCTCGCCCATGTATTTGAAGAAGAGGGTGCATTGGGCAGCCTGGAAGCCTTTGCCAGCAAAAACGGCCCCGCCTTCTACCAGCTGCCGGAAAACACAGGTCAGATAACGCTCGTAAAGTCTGAGGCTGCAACCCAATTCCCGGCCAAGATCAACAGCGATGACGGCCCCGTCACAGTTTTTGACCCCGGCTTCCCGGTCTATTGGTCCGTTGCTTGACCCATGTTCCGTCTGAACGCCCGCAAAGCGATCAGGCGCCCCATTTCATCTTACCCTAAATACCTCCGCCGGAGGCTCCTGCCCGCGCCACGGGTTCCCAAGTTCCCAAAGGATACGCCATGATCCCAACTGCCTACCCAACCCGCGAAGAAATCGCCCGCCTCTCGGCCCGGATGCTGCTGGAAATCGGCGCCGTGAACTTTAACGCGCGTGATCCCTATATCCTGGCCTCTGGCCTGCCCTCCCCCAGCTATGTCGATTGCCGCAAGCTGATCTCCTTCCCGCGCATCCGCACCACTTTGATGGATTTCCTCACCGTGACCGTGATGCGCAATGCCGGCTTTGAAGCCTTTGACAATATCGCCGGCGGTGAAACCGCGGGCATTCCCTTTGGTGCGCTGGTGGCCGAACGCATGGCGCTGCCGATGACCTATGTGCGTAAAAAGCCCAAAGGCTATGGCCGCAATGCCCGCATTGAGGGCGTGATGAGCGAAGGTCAGCGGGTGCTCCTGGTCGAAGACATGACCACCGATGGCGGCTCAAAACTGTCCTTTGTCGACGCCATCCGCGAAACCGGCGCCAGCTGCGGCCACACTGCGGTGATTTTTTACTACGACATCTTCCCCGAAACCACCAAACGCCTGGGCGACCACGGGGTTGAGCTGCATTACCTGTGCACCTGGTGGGATGTACTGGCAGAAGCAAAGGCGCAACAGTGTTTTGACGCCGAAACCTTGGCCGAGGTCGAAAGCTTCCTCAAGGATCCCCGCGCCTGGCAAGAGGCCAACAAGACAAGCTGAGGCGCGGAAAATCGCCGATGCCTTGCAGGGTCGCTCCGCTCACGGAGCGGCCTTTTCTGTGGCGGCACCAAAGCTTGCACAGAAAGGGCTGCACTTTCCCCACAGGGAAGCACACCTTATCCACAGAATTTCCCGATACCCAAACCCGACAAAGCGCTTTACAACTGACGCTCAAACCAAAGAGAGCAGCAATGAACGATATTCCCCCCAGCGCGCCCCTGCCGGATGAAATGCCTGACCATATCTCCAGCGAGATGCCGGATGAGATGGCACATGACATGGCCGCTGATCCCATAGCTGTTGGCCAGGCCCTGGCACCGGTTGGACAGGCGCCGGTTGGGCAGGCCTCAGCTGGACAGACGGGCATGCCTGTTGCCTCGGCGTCGGTTGAAGCCGCGATTGAACTGCCCCACTCGGTAGAGGCCGAACAACAGCTTCTGGGCGCGATCCTGACCAACAACGATGTCTATGACCGCATCGCCTCGATCATCAACGCCACCCATTTTTACGATCCGGTCCACACCCGAATCTATGAAATTGCCGCCGCGCGGATCTCCAAGAACGCCCTGGCCTCGCCCGTGACGCTCAAGGCCTTTATGGAGGATGACGAGGGGCTCAAGGAACTCGGCGGTCCCGCCTATCTGGCAAAGCTGGCCGGTGCGTCCATTTCCGCCTTTGCGGTGCGCGACTATGCGCAGATGATCTATGATCTGGCGATCCGGCGCGAGCTGATCGCCCTGGGCCAAAGCATCTCCGACAAGGCCCGCCGGGTTGATGTGGCCTCGGAACCCAAGGAACAGATCGTCGAAGCGGAACAATCGCTCTATCAGCTGGCAGAACAGGGTCAGACCGAAAGCGGGTTTAAGTCCTTCCTCAAGGCGGTGACCGAAGCGGTCAATGTCACCAACGAGGCCTATCAGCGCGGCGGCGGCATGGCCGGGGTTTCCACCGGGCTGGCTGATCTGGACAAACAGCTTGGCGGTCTGCATCCTTCGGATTTGCTGATCCTGGCGGGACGTCCCTCGATGGGGAAAACCTCGCTGGCCACCAACATCGCCTTCAACGTGGCCAAGGCCTACAAGAAAGGCGTCAAACCAGACGGTACTGAGGGCGCCATTGATGGCGGCGTGGTGGGCTTTTTCTCGCTCGAGATGTCCGCCGAACAGCTGGCAGGCCGGGTTCTGGCCGAAGCCTCCGAGATTTCCTCGCATAAAATCCGTCAGGGCGACATGACCGAGGGCGAATTCCGCCGCTTTGTCCAGGCCGCCAAGGATCTGGAAAGCTGCCCGCTGTTCATCGACGACACCCCCGCCCTGCCGATTTCGCAGCTCGCCGCCCGCGCGCGTCGGTTGAAGCGGACCCATGGGCTGGATGTTCTGGTGATCGACTACCTGCAGCTGTGTCGCGGTATGGCGGAAAACCGGGTGAACGAGATCGCCGAGATCTCCATGGGGATGAAGGCCATCGCCAAGGAACTGCAGATCCCGGTGATCGCCCTGTCGCAGCTGTCGCGTCAGGTGGAAAACCGCGACGACAAACGCCCACAGCTGTCGGATTTGCGGGAATCAGGCTCGATCGAACAGGATGCCGACGTTGTGATGTTTGTGTTCCGCGAGGAATACTACAAGGAACGCGAAAAGCCTGGCGATCACGAGCTGGACAAGATGGAAGAGTGGAAAACCGCGATGGAACGCCTGCACGCCAAGGCCGAAGTCATCGTCGGCAAGCAGCGTCACGGTCCCATCGGCACGGTTGAACTGTCCTTCACCGCCGAATTCACCCGCTTTGGCAACCTCGCCAAGGAATGGCAGAACGGCCCGCGCGAAGACGAATATTAGGTCTGGTGAACGCGACACCGCAGCGCCAGCCCGCCGCATCATGCCCCGGTAAAAACGGGGCATGATGCGTTTCAGATCGCCAGATCAGGGCGAAAACACCCACAGAAATTAGTAGCGGCCAATTTCGACGCGTTGTTTATCCAGCACCTTACCCGAGGATGAGATCGCTTTTACAATGGCAAAGTAACGGTTATTCTTACCGCCTGAACAGGGCGGCATATATCCTTTGGATGCGTAGGCGCCAGTCCCGCGCCCAGCCGAAATCACCCGCGCCTTGCCCGGCAGTTTACCAACCAGCCCCGGCACCGAGGCAAGCGTCGCCGAGGTGCCGCTGACTGGATACCCGATAACACCATGCCCACCATTCTTTGAAAGCGGCCTGTAATCTCTGTCGTTGTATTCGACATAGACCCAGGATGTGCCGCCTGGCAGATTAGAAACCTGCATAGGTGGCGTCGCTCCTTTCCCACCAAAGAGCGTACATTGTTGCCCCTTGGGGACACGCTTACCATCCCAGCCACCACCCAGTTGAACCGACATATCCGCCAGGGCGGCCCCTCCGGCAAAGATAAATGCTGCACAGAATAACACAGACTTTTTCAATTTAATGCTCCGCAAAATAACACTCTACAGTTGATATACTAATTCACGATCACCGTTTGTCTACTGGTGTTTGCGTAAGATCCCGGCCAAGCCAAAGCGCAGTAACGGCCCACCCGAACCGCCCCCACGGGGCGGGCGCTTCGCGTCCCACGCTCGGTTCGGACGCGGTGGCTTTGGTACAGGCCTCAAAGGCAGGAATCCCCCGCCAAGCGCATAGTGAACGGCTTTGCCAGCCTGCAATGGGGAGGTCGTCACCTTTCCAAACCAGCCACAAGCCGCCCAATGGCGCCACAACTGGCCATCCTCCCCACGAATTCCTCTTGACCCCTGCCCCGCGCATGTCAAGAACGGGGCATGAGCACGGCTAAACTGACAATCAATCTCGATGCGCTGGTGACCAACTGGCAGAATCTGAACGCCATGACCAACTGCGAAACCGCAGCTGTGGTCAAGGCAAACGGCTATGGGCTGGATGCAGCCCGCGTGGCCAAGGCATTGGCCAAAGGCGGCGCACGCAATTTCTTTGTCGCCGCCGCCGAAGAAGGCGTCGCCCTGCGCCGCGCCCTTGGCCCTGGCCCCGGCATTTCGGTGTTCTCCGGCCATATGGAGGGCGACACCCGGCTGCTGAAAGAATTCCAGCTGGCGCCGATGCTGAACTCGCTCGACCAGATGCTGTGCCATTTTGAAACCCTGCCCGGCCATACCTTTGGGGTGCAGCTAGATTCTGGCATGAACCGCCTTGGCATGGAGCCCGCCGAATGGGCAGCGGTGCGCGATATCGCCCTGGGACAAAAGCCAGTGTTGCTGATGTCGCATCTTGCCTGCAGTGATGAGCCGAGCCATCCTATGAATGCCCAGCAGTTGCAGGTCTTCCGTGAGATGACCGATGGGCTGGAGGTGCCGCGCTCATTGGCCGCCACTGGTGGCATCCTTTTGGGGCGGGATTATCATTTTGACCTCTGCCGTCCGGGCGTGGGTCTGTATGGCGGCGCGCCTTATGGCGATGCGCTCCCTGTTGTGCAACTGGATCTGCCGATCATCCAGACCCGCGATGTTGAGCCCGGCGAGAGTGTCGGCTACGGCAATACCTGGGTGGCGCAGGCGCCCAGCCGCATCGCCACCGTTGCAGCCGGCTATGCCGATGGGCTGCACCGCACCATGATGAACCACGGCATTGATCTGTTTGCCGGCAAGACCCGCTGCCCTGTGGTGGGCCGGATCTCGATGGATCTGATCACCGTTGATATCACGGCGCTGTCCGAGGTGCCTGCCAGCCTGACGCTGCTGAATGAAGTTCAAACCGTTGACCACCTCGCTACAGCTGCGGGCACCATCGGTTATGAGATCCTCACCTCGATGGGGCATCGCTATGCACGGACCTATCAGGGATGATTTCTTTGTCTCCATTGGTGACCCCATTGGCCCGACTGGGCCGCGCCTCTATGGCGGCGCTGGCTATGATTGGTCGGGTGGCCTTGTTCACGGTCAGTGCCTTCACCCATATGTTGCGCCCGCCCTACTACCCGCGTGAGCTGGCCCTGTCGCTGCTGCAGATCGGCTGGCTGTCGCTGCCCGTGGTTGCCTTGACAGCCGTTTTTACCGGCGGTGCCCTGGCCCTGCAAATCTACGCAGGGGGTGCGCGGTTCAATGCCGAGGCCGTGGTGCCGCAGATTGTCGCCATTGGCATGGTGCGTGAACTTGGTCCGGTACTGGTTGGGCTGATGATTGCCGCTCGGGTGACCTCGTCGATTGCGGCAGAGATCGCCACCATGAAGGTGACCGAACAGATTGACGCGCTGGTGACCCTGTCGACCAATCCTATGCAGTATCTTGTCGCCCCCCGGGTGCTGGCAGCGCTGCTGACCGTGCCGGTTCTGGTGGGCATCGGCGATATCATCGGCATCGCCGGCGGCTACACCGTTTCGGTGCACAACCTCGGCTTCAACTCAGCCGCCTACCTGAAAAATACCGTCGATTTCCTAGAGCCGCTTGACCTGATTTCCTCACTGGTTAAGGGCGCCTTTTTTGGCGTTATCGCCGCCACCATGGGCTGCTACTACGGCATGCAGTCCGGTCGCGGGGCGCAGGGTGTTGGCAGTGCGACCAAATCGTCGGTCGAAGCGGCAGCCGTGCTGATCCTGGCGACCAATTTTGTCCTGACAGGGGTGTTCTTCTCGCTATGACCACAGATACCCCTCTCCAACCGATGATCAAGCTAGACAGCGTTCACAAGGCCTTTGGCGACAATCGCGTGCTGCGCGGCATGAATCTAGAGATCCCAAGGGCCAGCTCGATGGTGATCATCGGCGGATCCGGCACCGGCAAATCCGTAGCACTCAAAAGCGTGCTGGGGCTGATCACCCCCGACAGCGGCGAAATCTTTGTCGATGGCAAGCCCGCGGGCTCTGGCGATCGCGATGCCTTTCTGGCGCGCTTTGGCATGTTGTTTCAGGGCGGTGCTCTGTTTGACTCCCTGCCGGTCTGGCAGAACGTCGCCTTTCGCCTGCAACGGGGGGCGCTGAAACGCCCCGCATCCGAGGCCCGCGAGATCGCCATTGAAAAACTGCGCCGCGTCGGGTTGAAACCCGATGTGGCCGACCGCCTGCCCGCCGAGCTGTCTGGTGGCATGCAAAAACGTGTCGGCCTTGCCCGCGCCATTGCTGCCGAGCCCGAAATCATTTTCTTTGACGAGCCCACCACCGGCCTGGACCCCATCATGTCCGGGGTGATCAACGACCTGATCCGCGAAATTGTGGTCGAGATGGGTGCCACCGCGATGACCATCACCCATGATATGTCCTCAGTCCGCGCCATTGCCGATAATGTCGCCATGCTGCACGACGGTGTAATCCAATGGACTGGGCCGGTAGCGGATATGGACCAGTCCGGTGATCCTTACCTCGACCAATTCATCCACGGCCGCGCCGAGGGGCCGATCGAGGCCGTGCGATAGATGGTAGAGTGGATCTCCACACTTGCTTGGTGGACCCCTCTGTTTTTTCTGGTCCTACATAGCTTAGCAACTATAGATCTAAGATATGAACAGAGAACCCTAGACCTATTCTTTGCCGAGAGTTTTTGGCTGCTAGCTTGCTTGGCACTGTTTTTCATCTTAGCCTTGGCCGTCTCCATAGAAATTCACTGGGCCGCAATTTCTATGGTTGGCTTACTTCTGGTAGCCGCCTATATTCGATGCGCCTCTGGACTTTGGCATCTTCAGGCCCTGGATTTTGCACGAAAACGTTCCTGCATTGCATTGGCGATTTGGCTTGTATCTATTCTCACCTACGGTCGATTATTGGTGCTCGGTCTTCTAAAATATGGGGTGCCATATTTATGACTCTTCGCATTCTGACGCTTTCGCTTCTCGTCCTCTACCCCGTTGCCTGGTTTGCACCTCTGATGCGGGCAGGCCTGCTGCCAATCTTTGGTCTGAGCGAAATTTCTGTGATCACCGGGCTACAAAGCCTCTGGGGCAGCGATGTTTTCCTGGCGCTCACAGTGACCTGTTTTGCCATCTTTGCGCCCTATCTCAAAACCATCGGCCTGGCCCTGGTGCAGTGGGGACTGTTGGACGCACGTACACAACCAGTGCTGCACACCTTGGGAAAATTCGCCATGGCGGATATCTTCCTCATCGCGCTCTATATCACGCTAGCCAAGGGCATAGGCTACGCCACAATCGAGGTGGCATGGGGGCTTTATATGTTTACTGCCTGTATTGTCGTCTCCCTCATCCTCAGCCTACTGACAGAACGATCCCTGCGCCACGCGGAATAAGGGGCTTTGCCCCACAGCTCGAGCGCCTACCTTTCCCTTGAACAAAGTGAGAACATAGGGCAGAAGGCCATATGGCAAAATCAAATACCTTTTCATGCTCTGCCTGCGGCGCGAGCTTTTCCAAATGGTCCGGTCGCTGCGAAGGCTGCGGCGAATGGAACACTATTGTCGAAGACAAAGGCCTCTCCTCCGCTGGCCCTTCCAAAAAGTCACTTGGGATCCGGCGCGGCAAGACGATCCCGCTGTCAGATCTGTCCACCGAAGAAACCCCACCGCCCCGCGCCACCTGCGGCGTCGCAGAGCTGGACCGGGTTCTTGGTGGTGGTCTGGTCGCGGCCTCTGCCATTCTGGTTGGGGGCGATCCTGGGATCGGCAAATCGACCCTGCTGTTGCAGGCGGCTGCACGCTTTGCCCAGGCGGGGGTAAAAACCATCTATGTCAGCGGCGAAGAAGCCTCGGCGCAGGTGCGGATGCGGGCGCAGCGGTTGGGACTGGCACAGGCGCCGGTAAAACTGGCCGCGGAAACCAACCTGCGCGATATCCTGACCACGCTGGAGGCCGAAAGACCGCAGCTGGCCATCATCGATTCCATTCAGACCATGTGGGCGGATCACGTGGACAGCGCCCCCGGATCTGTCAGCCAGGTGCGGGCCGCGGCCCACGAGTTGACCACCTTTGCCAAGGCCCAGGGGATTTCCATCATCATGGTGGGCCATGTCACCAAGGACGGCCAGATTGCCGGACCTCGGGTTGTGGAACATATGGTCGACACGGTGCTCTATTTTGAAGGCGAGCGGGGGCATCAGTTCCGCATTCTGCGGGCGGTGAAAAACCGCTTTGGCCCCGCGGATGAGATTGGCGTCTTTGAAATGACCGGCTGCGGCCTGGCCGAGGTCACCAATCCTTCGGCGCTGTTCCTGTCGGACCGTGGCGAGCCGTCAGCTGGTTCTGTCGTCTTTGCCGGCATTGAAGGCACCCGCCCGGTTCTGGTCGAAATGCAGGCGCTGGTGGCGCCCTCGCCCCATTCGCAACCGCGCCGCGCCGTGGTGGGCTGGGACAGTTCCCGCCTGGCGATGATTCTTGCCGTGCTTGAAGCGCGGTGTGGCATTCCTTTTGCCGGGTTGGATGTCTATCTCAATGTGGCGGGTGGGATGAAAATCACCGAACCCGCAGCCGACCTGGCGGTGGCCGCCGCCTTGCTCAGCGCCCGTGAAGATGTCGCCCTGCCCGCAGATACCGCTGTTTTTGGAGAAATATCGCTGTCTGGGGCCCTTCGTCCGGCCCCACAGACCGAAAACCGGTTGAAAGAGGCGCAAAAACTTGGTTTCACCTCTGCAATAGCTCCAAGTGGTGGCAAATCCATTTCGATCAAGGGTCTTGGCCTGCGCCGAGCCTCAGATCTGGCGGGATTTGTTGGCGAATTCTTTGGAGCCGGCTAGAGTTGCCGAAATTTTATCGCAGGCTAACGGGCGAGGGTTATGGAAGGTTTCACTATTATTGACGGGGTTGTGGCCCTGGTCATCGTATTATCGGCGCTTCTGGCCTATTCGCGTGGCTTTGTCCGCGAAGCCATGGCCATTGCGGGCTGGATCGCAGCCGGCATCCTTGCCTTTATGTTCGCCCCTCAGGTCGAACCGCTGATGGCAGAGATCCCAGTTGTTGGCGAATTCATCTCTGACAGTTGCGAACTCTCGATCATTGCCGCCTTTGCCGCCGTGTTTGCGGTGGCACTGATTGTGGTGTCCTTCTTCACGCCACTGTTCTCATCGCTGGTCCAGCGATCTGCGCTTGGCGGCTTGGACCAGGGGGCCGGTTTCTTCTTTGGCGTCTTGCGCGGCATCCTGCTCGTGGCGATTGCCTTTTTCCTCTATAATGTGGTGATGACCGGGCAGAGCTTTACAATTGTTGACGAGAGCCGCTCGGCGGTGGTGTTTGAACAGATGATTGGCAAGATCGAAGACCGCAATCCTGAGCAGGCCCTCGGCTGGGTGACCCAGCAGTACGAGGCCTTGATCGGCTCTTGCGGCAGCTAACACCTGATCTGTTTACCAAGGTAAACCAGCATTATTTTGAAAGGGCGCCTTATTGGCGCCCTTTTTCTATGGTGCTGCAAAGACTTCACAGCTTTATCCACAGACCACCCAACGACAGGTTAATGCCTCCGGTTAACCTTTAACCTTTTGTTAACCATTAAGAATCATTTTTTCTGGTCGCATTTTGAAACTGCGGATTTTCGTGATTTTCTTAAAAAATCCTCAAGCAGCCCCACTCAATGGTTAACAAAGGCGCAAAAAACGCGCTTTTGTTGCGAAAAATGGGGGCAAGAACGGAATTGGCCGCACCCCTGCCCCATTTCCGTCCCAATTCGAGGGCCAGATAGGATCAACAAAACGAACAGGCACTCTCGCTCAGAAGGATCGACACCATGCTCCTGGATCATTTCAACACTTTCGCCGATTATCAGCCGGTTGGCCTTTTGTTGGATTTCCCAATGGTGCGTCCCGAACCAGAGGTTCAGGCGCCGCAGCGGAGCAAGACTGGTGGCTTTCTGCCGCAGACACTGGTGGAAACCGATCGCGGCTTTGTGCAGGCCCGGGACGTTAAGCCAGGCGATATGGTCTACACCTTCGACGGTGGCTGCCAAGAGGTCGAGACGGTTCGCCACGCGGTGCCCCGCCTGACCACCATGATGCATGTTCCTGCTGGTGCCCTGGGCAATGACTGTGACCTGCAACTTCCAGCCGATCAAATGGTCGCGCTTGAAATCGACGCGGCTGAGCGCCTGTTTGGTCTTCCCCTGGTTCTGGTGAAACTGATTTCCTTGGCCGGCCACAAAGGTATCAAAGCCCTGAGCCCAGAACGCCTGGGCCGGATCCACATTGAATGCGCCGAAGAAGAGTTGATCTGGGCCGAAAGCGGCATGTTGATCCAGGCGGGAACAGGCGGGCCGGATGGAGCTTTCAAAGAGCTGTCCCTGGCGGAAACCCGTCAGATCCTGGCCAGCGATGAGGGCCGCGCACTGGCTCTGACGGGTGTTCAAGAAGAAGCCGAGTTCCCTGACCTGCTGAAGGATCTGCTGGCTGGGTCAAAGACCGCCCCCAACACCGCGCCAAAGGCTGCCTGAGCAGACCCTTTCCCAAAGCTTTCCTCCCCACTTAGGGCGGCCTTGTCACAAAAGGGTCGCCCATTTTCTTGTCTGCAGTGGCGCTGCTGCTGGGCACGAGCCTTGCCCGTTCTTGGCCGCAGCCGGTCCGCAGCAACTCCCCACGGTTGTGATGTGGCATAAAAACTCCCTCATTGCTGACAAAACTGTTCCGAACACCAAGAAAATGACGCAGAAAAATCCATGCTTTCTTCTGTATTCTACGGCCTATCCAAGCTAGGAAGCCTGCAGCAGTATCCAGGCTGGGGCCTGGTCTGCAGCAACCGACAGCAACGCTACAGCGAAATTGGAGTCATTCAATGTGCGGGATTTTGGGGATCGCAAGCCGACAGCACGAGGTTTTTGCGGAACTTTATGATGGGTTGCTCATGCTGCAACACCGCGGCCAGGATGCATCGGGCATTGTGACCTACACGGGCGAGTTCTTTCGCGAGAGCAAAGCCAACGGTCTGGTCAAAGATGTATTCAATGCCTCCGATGCAGAGACCCTGCGCGGCAAGGTGGGCATCGGACATGTAAGATACCCCACGGCGGGGTCACTCAGCGCCTCTGAGGCGCAGCCCTTTTTCGTCAATGCGCCCTATGGTATCTATCTGGTTCACAACGGAAATATTACAAATACAGCAGAGCAGCGTGACAAGGTAACAGCCAAATACAGCCGCCATCTGCGCACCACCTCGGATTCCGAAATCCTGCTCAATGTGCTGGCTGACAAGATCTCTGACAGCATCAAGGTCAATGGCACGGTCGACCCGATCCGCAATCTTTTTGCCGGGGTGAAAATGACCATGGAGCGCATTCAGGGCGCCTATTCGGTGATCTGCATGGTCGCAGGTGTCGGCATGCTGGCCTTCCGCGACCCCCATGGTATTCGCCCCCTGTCCATTGCCCGCCGTGCGGCCGAAGGCGACGGCGATGACTACGCCTTTGCCTCTGAGGACGTGGCTTTTGGCATCAACGGCTTCGAAAAACTGCGCGATGTGGCGCCCGGCGAGGCGATTCTCATTGATCTGGACGGCAATATGCACAGCTTCCAGGCGGTCGAAGGCACCCTGACCCCCTGTATCTTTGAATATGTCTATCTGGCGCGACCCGATTCGATGCTGGATGGTATTTCGGTCTATAAAACCCAGCTGCGCATGGGGCAGACGCTGGCAAAACAGATCATCGAGGCCGACCTGGAAATCGACTGCATTATCCCGGTGCCGGATTCCGCCCGGCCCGTGGCACTGGAAGTGGCCAACTCCATGGGCATTCGTTACCGCGAAGGTCTGGTAAAGAATCGCTACATCGGGCGGACATTCATCATGCCCGGTCAGGCCGAGCGGCAAAAATCGGTCCGCCGCAAGTTGAATGCAATTCCGCTGGAGATGAAGGGGCTGAATATCATGCTCATTGATGATTCCATCGTGCGCGGCAACACCATCCAGAAGATCGTCCAGATGTGCCGCGATGCCGGCGCCAAGAAGGTCTATATCGCCTCTGCCTCGCCACCGGTGAAATACCCCAATGTCTATGGCATCGACATGCCTACCAAGCATGAGCTGATCGCAGACGGGCGCAGCACCGAAGAAATTCGCGAAGAGCTGGGCGCCGATGCGCTTATTTATCAGCGGCTTGAAGATCTGGTTTGGGCAGCCAAAGAGGGCAACAAGGACATCGACACCTTTGATTGCTCTTGTTTTGACGGAAAATATGTCACCGGCAGTGTCTCAAACGACTACCTGGATTCGCTCGAAAGCAGCGGCCGGGTGAGCAAAAAGATCCAAGACATGCCAGCCCCCGGAGAATCCTGGAACAGCATGAAATTGGCAACCTGAACCAAAAGATCCCCCTGCAGGTGCCGGGCCTCGCCTCTGTGGTGACGCCCGGAAGCTGTGCCATCACACGAGGGGTTTGAACTTGCCGGCTAAGCAGGATATGAGAGCCCCAACGTCATAGGGAGAGGCGCTGATCACACAGATCGGCGCCTCTCCTGTGTTTTGCTACCTGCTCTGTTCGAGCTCTACGAAAGACCCGCCACTTGGACGCACATCTTGCCAGAATGCTGACTTCCTCGCGCCAGTGTCGCTGCTGCGGCGCGACCTTTGCGCAATTGCTCAGCCTCAGCTGCGACCGCCCAGACCAGTGTCCCGAAGACCTGGTGGTACAGGACAATTCGGCGGTACTGGCGCAGACCGGTGATGTGCTCACCGATGACTTTTGCCGCATTGGGGATCTGCGATTTGTCCGGGCGGTTCTGGCGATCCCTCTGGCCGACAGCGATGGGCAGGAGTTCATTTTGGGCACTTGGGCCAATCTCGGGGTTGAAGATTTTGACGCCTACCTCGACCTGTTGGACATGCAGGAGACCGAAAGCCTTGGCAGTCGGCCGGCCTGGCTGGCCAATGCTATCCCGCCCGACAACGGCACCCCCGTTGCCTGCATGCTGCATATGCGCCCCGAGGGCCAATATCCTGAACTACAGGTGTCAGAGCCCAATAACCCGCTCGCTCCCCTGCAAAACCAGGGCGCGCAGCTGGAAGAGTTGTTTGAGCTGCTCCATACCTATGGCCATGATCTGGCCTCTCTGGTCTATGATTCCTGACCGACATCCGGCCAGCCCTGACCTGGGTTACACCAAGCGCTTTCAAGAGGTCTGAGGCCTGTTATCCAGACCAGCCCTGCCCCTGCAGGCCTGTCGGCAAAAGCCCGCCCGTTTTCCACCCCCTTAGCATGGCTTTGCCGATAGTCCGCTCCGCAGGATCGGCCCACTCAAATTTGCCCCTCGCCCCCAGCGGCGGCAGCCCATATCTGCGCTTAGATCCCTTTCACGGCGTGGTTCTCCCCCCTCGTCGCCAGTGCCCGGCCCTCAGGCTTGTCGGCCTCCCTCCTGTTCTCGTCGCTGCCCCCCGCAGCTGCGCCATAAAAAGTAAGACATGACACAAACCAGCCCAGAAACGCCTTCACGCGTTGCCAAAGAAGCCACCCAGACCAATATGATTGCATCCAGAGGCCTCAGCCTGCTTGGTCTATTTGGCGTCGAAAATGATCTCCAGGCCATGGTGCGCCTGCCCAGCGGTCGGGTAAAGACCATCAAAACCGGCAGCCGGCTGGTCCAGGGCCGCGTGCTGGGGATTGATCCGGGCGGCATTGTCCTGGAAAAATCTGGCCGCAGTAGCCGGATCGAAATGCCCGGCGGTTGAGCACTTGGTCCGGGGCGGTCAGCTCCCTTCCCATGCGACGCATCCATAATCCAGGCGGCTCCTCCAAGATGGAGACTTGACCCCCTGCCTCAAGCGGATCAAAAGACGGCCCATGACACAGAAAATCGCTCTTATCACCGGCGCATCTCGCGGCCTGGGGGCAGCCCTGGCCGAAGCCTTGGCGCCAACGCATCATATCGTCGCTGTTGCGCGTACCACCGGTGCGCTTGAGGAGCTTGATGATCGCATCAAGGCGCTGGGTGGGTCAGCCACATTGGCGCCGATGGATGTTACCCAGCCCGCAGCCATGGCAACCCTGTGCCGTGGGATCCATGATCGCTGGGGACAGCTGGATCTTTGGCTGCACACGGCGATCCATGCCGCTCCGCTCAGCCCGGCGCCTTCCGTGGGAGAAAAGGACTGGGCAAAATCCATCGCGGTCAATGCCACAGCGCCTTCGATCCTTATTCCCTATGTGGCCCCCCTGTTGGGACGCAGCGGTCAGGCGGTGTTTTTTGATGACCCCCGTGCGGGCGAAAAGTTCTTTGGCACCTACGGCGCCAGCAAGGCAGCGCAAATGGCGCTGGCACGCAGCTGGCAGGCTGAAACAGTCAAAACCGGACCGGTGGTGAAGATACTGCAGCCGCAGCCAATGCCCACCGCCCTGCGCGCCCGCTTCTTCCCTGGTGAGGACCGCGCACCGCTGGCCGACATCCACGCCGAAGCCGCACGCCTGCTCACGGATATTCAGAGCTAGGCCAGCGCAACACAAACGCAACGCCCCAGCGCAGCGCCCAACCCTTTGGCGGCGCGGGGTATTGCCCAACATTACCGCCCCCCACTAGGCCAGCGCCAGTTTTCAACCGCAGGCGCAGCCTGCCGGGCCCAAGGGAAGAGGGGCTTTGCAAAAGCCCCGATCTGCGCGGGAGCCCCCCCCTTTTTTGTCGGTGAACGTTTGTATTTGGCCCATCCCCGGCCAAACCTGTGGCACAGCTACCAGATCCGCCGCAGCTTCCGGTCTCCTGACGAGCCGAAACACTTGCCCCCAATTGTACCAATGCCTATTCAGATCTAAACAGCTGCGGGGGATTTTATGCGCATTCTCATCACCAATGACGACGGCATCAGTGCACCTGGGCTTGTCGTGCTTGAACAGATCGCTCAGGATCTCGCCGGACCTGATGGCGAAGTCTGGACCGTAGCGCCTGCCTTTGAACAATCAGGCGTTGGCCATTGCATCAGCTATACGCGCCCCTCCATGCTCAGCCAGCTGGGGCCGCAGCGCTATGCTGCCGAAGGCTCCCCTGCCGATTGCGTACTGGCCGGTATCCATGTGGCAATGAAGGACAATCGCCCCGACCTGGTGCTTTCCGGCGTGAACCGTGGCAACAACTCGGCTGAAAATGCGCTCTACTCGGGCACCCTGGGCGGAGCGATGGAAGCCGCCTTACAGGGCATTCCCGCCATCGGGTTGTCGCAGTATTTTGGCCCTCATAACAAAGATCTCGATGATCCCTTTGAGGCCGCAGCCCAACACGGGGCAGAGGTTGTGCGCAAGGTCCTGGCAGCAGAGCCACAGGACCAGCAAGATTACCGTCTGTTTTACAATATCAACTTCCCTCCCGTTCCCGCCGACGCGGTCAAAGGCACCCGGGTGGTGCGCCAGGGTTTCCGCCGTGGCACTCACTTTTCAGCCGAAGAGCAGCTTTCTCCAAACGGGCGCCGCTACCTGTGGATCCGTGGCGGTGATCAGCACATTCAGACCGCGCCTGATAGCGACGCCAGCGTCAACCTGAATGGCTATGTCTCGGTGACCCCAATGCGCGCCGATCTGACCGCCCATGATATGTTAGATGCGTTCACAGGAATCGAATGACCAGCCCCGACCCCGAGACAAAGATGCAGTTTCTGTTTGCCCTGCGCTCGCGCGGGGTGACCGACAGCCGGGTGCTGGAGGCCATGGAGCAGATTGACCGGGGTCCCTTTGTCCGCGGCATTTTTTCCGAACGCGCCTATGAGGACACGCCGCTGCCGATTGCCTGCGGCCAGACCATCTCTCAACCCTCGGTGGTTGGCCTGATGACCCAGGCCCTGCAGGTTTCGCCACGCGACACCGTGCTGGAGGTCGGCACTGGCTCGGGCTACCAGGCCGCCATTCTGGCCAAGCTGGCCCGGCGGGTCTATACCATCGACCGCCATGCCCGCCTGGTGCGCGAAGCCCGAATGATCTTTGATGCCCTGCAGCTGCCAAATGTGACCTCGCTGGTGGGGGATGGCAGTTTTGGCCTGCCCGATCAGGCGCCTTTTGACCGGATCATTGTCACTGCCGCTGCCGAAGATCCCCCCGGCCCCTTGCTGGCGCAGCTCAAACCCGGCGGTATCATGGTTGTTCCCGTCGGCCAGTCCGACACGGTGCAGACCCTGATCAGGGTGCGCAAATCCGAAGACGGTCTCGATTATGATGAACTGCGACCCGTCCGGTTTGTTCCCCTGCTGGAAGGATTGGGCAAAGAAGCCTAAATTCAGGCAAACTGGCGCCGATTGGCCCCTGAGCTGCAGAAAACCATTGACCTGCAGTCGCGCAGCAGCACAAGAGGCCATAAAACCGGCAAAGATCCGGCGCGTTTAAAAACACGACACGAAATGAGGATAGCATGATGACAGGCAGCCCTTCTAGCAGCGCCAGACTTCGATTCGCGGGTCGACGCATGGCGCTTGCCTCGCTTCCTGTGCTGGCTCTTCTTGCCGGATGTGATGGACCGCTGGATTATGATCTGCGCGGACAGATCGGCGGCTTCAACACCACCGCCGCAGCCCAGACCGCCACCACCCATCGCCCGGCGGCAGATGCCCGTGGCTTGATCACCTATCCCTCCTACCAGGTTGCGGTGGCAGAGCGCGGCGACACGGTCTCGGATGTGGCCACCCGCATTGGTCTGCCCGTGGGGGAAATTTCCCGTTTCAATGGCATGCAACCCGGGGACACCCTGCGCAAGGGCGAAATCCTCGCCCTGCCCCGGCGCGCCCCGGACAGCCTGCCTGCCGCAGATGGCAGCACGTCGCCTGGAGGTGTCGACATTGCCTCCCTTGCAGGCAGCGCCATTGATGCATCCCCGACAACCTCGCCCAATCCCGGCTCGGTGACCACCACCGACCTGCAACCCACAGCGCCGGAGCGCCCTGCCGCCGTTCAAGCAGGCCCCGAACCCGTGCGCCACAAGGTGGTGCGCGGTGAAACCGCCTATACGATCTCCCGGCTCTATCAGGTCCCGGTCAAATCTCTGGCAGAATGGAACGGCTTGGGCAGCGATTTTGCCATTCGCGAAGGTCAACACCTGCTGATCCCGCTCAAAGACCAGCAGCGTTCCCGCACCCCGGTGGTCCCGGCCACCACCGCCCCCGGCGAGGGCAGCGCCACGCCAACGCCGCCAAGTGCAACCAAGCCGCTGCCCGAGGAAGACCTGGCGCCCGCCAATGTGGCCTCCCAAAACCTGCCGACCGTTGATGTACCAGCCCCCAGCCGCGCCAGCCAAAGCGCCATGGCCTACCCGGTTCAGGGGAAAATCGTGCAGACCTACGCCCAGGGGCGCAACGACGGGATCGACATCGCCGCCGCCTCAGGCGCACCGGTAAAGGCGGCTGAATCCGGCACCGTTGCCGCCATCACCAAAGATTCCAAAAACATCCCGATCATTGTCATCCGCCATGATCCGCAATTGCTGACCATCTATGCCAATGTCGACAAAATTCTGGTCAGCAAGGGCGACCGGGTAAAGCGCGGCCAGACCATAGCCAACCTGCAAGAGACCGAAGGCGCAACCCTGCATTTTGAGGTCCGCAACGGCTATGACAGTCTCGACCCGCTGCCCTATCTAAACTAACTGCCCCCTGATCCGCAGTGCGGGCGGTTTCCCGAACAGCTCGCCGGCCAAAAACCAAAGCTCCAGCCGTGCCTAGACAGGGCTGGAGCTTTGACTGTGCGGTTTTTTTGGTCTTGCTCCGCCGCTACCCGCTCAAGGCAACCCCGTGACGTCCCGCCAAATCGGTGAAAAACTGCCAGGCCACCCGGCCAGAGCGCGCCCCGCGTGTCGCCTGCCATTCAATGGCTTCGGCGCGCATGGCCTCGGCGTCGACCGTCACACCATAGGCGCTGCAATAGCCTGAAATCATGGCAAGATATTCATCCTGATCGCAGGGATGAAAACCCAGCCACAGCCCAAAGCGATCAGACAGCGACACCTTCTCCTCCACCGCTTCAGAGGGATTGATGGCGCTGGAACGCTCATTTTCGATCATGTCGCGCGGCATCAAATGGCGCCGGTTAGACGTGGCAAAGAACACCACATTGTCAGGCCGCCCCTCAATGCCCCCATCCAGCACGGCCTTCAGGCTTTTGTAGTGCTGGTCATCATGGCTAAAGGACAGGTCATCACAAAACAGGATAAACCGGTACGGCGCCTGGCGCAGGTGGTTCAGCAGCCGCGCCACCGAAGGCAGATCTTCACGCTGCAACTCCACCAACTTGAGATCGCCGTGATCCGGCAACAAAGCCCCGTGGATGGCCTTTACCAGGCTGGACTTCCCCATGCCCCGCGCGCCCCACAACAAGGCGTTATTGGCCGCCTCGCCGCGGGCAAAACGACGGGTGTTTTCCAACAGGGTATCGCGGGCGCGTTCAATACCAACCAGCAGATCAAGATCCACCCGGTTCACCCGCTCAACCGGCTGCAGCCGGTCGGGGGCGACATGCCAGACAAAGGCCGAAGCCGTACCAAAATCCGGTGCTGCCAGAGGCGCCGGAGACATCCGCTCCAGAGCATCAGCAATGCGTGTCAGTGTTTTTTCGTCCATGTCCTGCCTCCGTCAATAGCTGCGGTTTTGAAAGCACGTTCCTTCATTGGCGGCAAGTGGCTCTGTCGCCTGCGCCGGGTATTGCGCAAACCCACCCCTTCTGTCTCGAGAGCTCAGCGCCTAATCTTGCAGCCTCCAATCCGGCACAAAAAAGGGCGCGCCAGTTCTCACCAGCGCGCCCCTTATCTGTCAAACCATTGCGGCCCTACTTGTCTTCATCCTCGTCGAACTCAGCCATCAAGGGATCATCATACTCATCATCATAATAGCCCTCTGCCCGCAGCTTCTCTTCACGCTTGGCCTCAACCCGGCGCACCAGGAAGATCGAGATCTCATAGAGACCATAGACCACCACAAAGAGGATCAACTGGGTGATCACATCCGGCGGTGTCACCAGCGCGGCCAGCACCAGAATGGCAACAACCGCATATTTGCGCATCGCCCCCAGCCCATCAGAACTGACCAGGCCAGCCTTACCCATCAGGGTCAGCAACACCGGCAACTGAAAGCACAGGCCAAAGGCCATGATGAATTTCAGGGTGATATCCAGGCTCTCATTCACCTTGCCAAAGAAGGTGATTTTGACCCCATCCGTGGTGGCAGGCACGACAGCTGTATCGACGTTTACGCCATCCGGCAGGGTTACAGCCACATCTCCAGCCGCCTTGGAAATCAGGTTGGCAAAGATCGAGCTGACATCCGCAAAGCCGAGGAAAAACTGCATCGCCAGGGGGGTCACCACCAGTTGGGCAAAGGTCGCGCCCAACAGGAACATGAAAGGCGAGGCAACCAGAAAGGGCAGAAACGCGCCTTTTTCCGTCTTATAAAGGCCCGGCGCCACAAACCGCCACAGCTGGTAGCCGATCATCGGAAAGGACAGCGCAAAGCCAAAGACCATGGAAATCCGAAACAGGGTGAACAGATATTCCTGCGGCGAGGTATATTGCAGCGTCGGCGAAGGATCACCCAGCGCCCGCAGGGTCTGTTCGATCGGCTGCACCAGGAATTGCAGGATCGGCTCGGCCACGACAAAGGCCAGGATGACCCCTACCGCAAAGGCCAGCACCGACCGGATCAAGCGGGTCCGCAGCTCGGCCAGATGCTCGATCAGCGGGGCGGTTGAGTCTTCAACCTCTTCGCTATGGCTCATGTTTTGGCCTCACTTCCGTCAGAGGGTGCCACTGCTGGCTCGGCGTTGCTTGGCTGTTCAGGCGCGCGGTCCACCGCGGCTTCAGCCGCTTCGGCATGGGCCAGGGCTTCGGTTGCTTCCTGTGCCTTGCGCTCGGCTGCGGCACGCGCGGTTGCGGCTTGAATTTTCTTGGCGTCCTTGGCCCGTTCAGCAGCCAGTTTCCCGGTTTCTGACTCCGGTTTGTAAGAGGTCGGATCAATGGATCTTGCCATATCCTGCGCCGCCTCTTTCACCCCGTCCATAGCCGAACCAACCGGATTGGTCGCAGCCTTCAGCCCCTTGGCCACATCCCGCACGCCGCTTTCGTCAGCAGCGTCGTTCATCGCCGAGCTGAACTCGCGCGCCATGCCCTTGGCCTTGCCCACAAACCTGCCGACATTTCGAAACATCTCCGGCAGGTCCTTGGGCCCGACGACAATCAGCGCCACGACGCCAATAACCAGTAGTTCGGTCAACCCAAGATCAAACATCGGCGCTTACGCCTTGTCTTTGTCAGCTTCGGGGGTCACGTCCTTGGCTTCAGTGGCCGCATCTTCTTCCAGCTCAGCGGTGCCTTCACTGACGCCTTTTTTGAACGATGTAATGCCCTTGCCGACTTCGCCCATCAGGGAGCTGATTTTACCGCGACCAAACAGCACCAGAACCACAACAGCGATAAGCAGGATGCCTGGAAGACCAATATTGTTAAGCATGTGAATCTCTCCTTCACTTTGCCAATGCGCAGTGCATCGGCTGACTATTCCTCTGACCACAGGTCTACGCAGCTCCTGTGTCGGCGCAAAGAGCCCGCAGCCGCTTTGCCCCCTGTGCAGGATGCAAAAACAGTTTTTTTCAGTCACAGGCAAACACAACTGACAGGTTTGTGTCAGTTGCCTCTTGTTAGAGAACCCACATCAACAAAAGGAGTTTGATATGACACAACACGTCGCCGAAACCGTCACCTTTACCCTCAACGAAGGTGTCACGCCTGAGCAATTCGTCCAGCTGAGCAAGGCAAGCGAAGGCTTTGTGCGCGCCAACCCCGGCTTTGTCTTTCGTCGCCTCAGCTGTGGCAGCGACGGCTCCTGGACCGACACGGTGATCTGGAAAGACATGCAAACCGCGCTGGAGGTGGCGGATAGTTTTGGCAAACAGGATTTTGCCCCGGCCCTGATGGCAGCGATTGCGCCAGACAGCGTCACCATTCGCCATGAAACCATTCTCTGGACCCTGATGCCAAACTGATCTGGAACTGTTTCTGGTGGGGGCCGCCTGTCTTGACGCGGCCCCCACCTCTGCGCCAAGGGTAGTCCCATGCGCCGCACCGACCGTCTTTTTGAAATCATCCAGATCCTGCGCGATGGCAAACTCCATCGCGCCCAGGATATTGCCGCGCAGCTAGAGGTCTCCACCCGCACTATCTATCGCGATATGGACACGCTGGTGGCCTCTGGTGTGCCGGTGGAGGGAGAGCGCGGTGTCGGCTATCTGGTGCGCGAACAGATTACCCTGCCGCCCCTGACCCTCACCCCGGCGGAGCTGGAAGCCCTCAACCTTGGCATGGCCATCGTGGCAGAGGCGGCGGATGCGGATCTGAAAGCCGCGGCACAGGCCCTGGCCGCCAAGGTCGATGCGGTTTTGCCAACCGAGGTGATTGCCGAGGCCGACGCCTGGAAATTTGCCGTCTACCCCTTTGCCGATGTGGCCCGTGGCTTTGCCCATATGCCCACCCTGCGCGCCGCGATCAAATCCCGGCAAAAGCTGGCGCTGCGGTATCGCCGCCTTGATGGCACCCTGACGGATCGCACCATCCGGCCGCTGCATATGGAGTATTGGGGGCGTGTCTGGACCCTGACGGCCTGGTGCGAGACACGCGGTGATTTCCGGGTGTTTCGCGTTGATCTGATCGAAGAGGTGCGCGCCCTGCCCGAACTGTTCCTGGATGAACCCGGAAAGACCTTGGCGGATTACGACCCCCACCGCGACAAGAGCTGAAGCCAGATCTCGACTATTCTTAACGGGTCTTGCCTTGGCTGATCTTGCCTTGGCTCAGGCAGGGAAAACGAAACAGCGGTTGCGCGGCACGGTTAGCCACATCACCCGGCCCACCTCTGGCAGGAACACCCGTGGCACCGTCACCTTGAGCACCGATCCATCATAGTCCATCTGGAATTCCACCAGGCTTTCATGGCCAAGATAGCGCGCCCGTTTCACCACTGCGCGGGCTGGTACACCGTCGGTGGCGGTGGGCAGCGGTCCCTTGCCAGCGCGGTCAAAATCGATCCGCACGTGTTGCGGGCGAAAGACAATATCCACATCCGTGCGATCTGCGATGCCCGGCGCCAGGAATTGACCAAAGGGCGTATCGGCTAACGCTCCGTTAACTTGTGACTTCAATACATTGATATCACTAAAGAACGCGACTGATGCCTTGTCGCTGGGGCGGGTATAGACATTATATGGCGCGCCCTGCTGGACAATCTTGCCACCACGCATCAGCGCGATCTCATCCGCCATGCGCATGGCCTCTTCCGGCTCATGGGTGACCAGCAAAACGGCGGTGTCTTCTTCTTTCAGCAGGGTCAGTGTCTCGTCGCGGATGCCATCACGCAACCGGTTGTCCAGCCCGGAAAAAGGCTCATCCATCAGCATGATGCGCGGACGTGGTGCCAATGCCCGCGCCAGGGCGACCCGCTGCTGCTCACCGCCGGACAGCTGGTGGGGATAGTCGTCAATGAACCGCGTCAGCGACACCTTTTGCAGCAGCTCCTCGACCCGGAGGCGTTTTTCATCCTTGCTGCCCTTCAGCCCAAAGGCGACGTTATCGGCGACGCTGAGATGGGGAAACAAGGCAAAGTCCTGAAACATCAAGCCAATCTCGCGCCGCTCTGGGGGAACCCGAAATACCGTGTCGCAGATCAGCTTGCCATCGACATAGATCTCGCCGCTGTCCTGCATCTCAACCCCGGCGATCATCCGCAGGGTGGTGGACTTACCGCAGCCCGAAGGCCCAAGCAGGCAGGTCACCTGCCCCGCCTGAATCTGCAAGGACACATCATCCACCACCGCGCGGCCATCAAAATAGCGATGGATATTGCGGATCTCCAGCCGCGGATGCGACTTAGGCCCAGTCGCAACGGACTGGGAACCCTGAGAGTGGGGGGATGCTGTGCTCATGCGGCCTCGCAAGCTGCGCCGGTTAACGAACGGCTTTAGCGGCAAATACCAACCAGGCGCGCGCCGCGCAAGTGCTCAGCAGCAGGCCGCCGCTGTGCCTTCGGGATCCAACCCGGTGAAGGGAGAATTGCCACCGCAGCCTGCAAAGATGCCGTAGTGATTGGAGAAATCACCAATAAAGTCAAAATGCGGTTCCAGCCGCGTGTCCTTGAGCATCATCCAGGTATTGCCGCAGACAGGAAAGACCTTACCCGCCTCGATCACGTGATGATCATCCAAGCGCAGGGCATGGGGCGCATGGGGAATTGTGCCTTTATAGATCACCGCCTGGCCGTAGTCTTCGCAGTCAGATTCCAACGCCGGCAGCTTGAACAGACGGTAGGTCGCCGACAGGAAGCTGAGCGGCGCCACGCGGGCTTCCAGCTTGGGGTTTTCTATGGTCAGGGGCCGCGCCGTCACCATACGCGGGTCATTAAATCCCGCCCCCTTGGCCAGGGTCAGGAAATCGTTCCAATACAGCGCCCCGGACAGGCATTCCCCGTAGAGCACCTCATCCCGAGCCATGGCATCGGGTACCCGGCGGTCAGCATAGACATCGGAGAAATACATCTCTCCGCCGTCTTTCAGTAGATGATAGGCGCCACGCAGCACCGCGGCCTTATCCGTGGCCAGATTGATCACACAGTTGGAAACGATAATATCAAAAGAGCCCGGCTCCAGGTCCAGCTCTTCCAGTGTTTCGATAAACCCGTGGTGGAACTCCACGTTTGAGCTGTCATGGCCAAAGGCCTCGGCGTGGAAATCCTGATGACGGCGGGCCACATCCAGCTGCGCCGGGGTCATATCCACACCGACAACACGGCCCCTAGGCCCCACCATTTTTGACAGCGCATAGACATCGCGCCCGGCCCCACAGCCAAGATCCAGAATACGCGCGCCTTCCAGCGCCTCAGGCGCGATCAAGCCGCAGCCATAGTAGCGCGTCAGCACCTCATCGTGGATCTGCGACAGCACCTCTTTGACGTGATCCGGGATGTCATCCGGGGTGCAGCAGGCATTGGTCTGCAAATCCTCGCTGCCCTGGAGCACTTCGCCATAGTAGTTCTGCACGGATTCATGGGACATCGGGGGCTTCTCCAAAGTGGCGCGTTCTTAGCAATCGGCCCGGACAGGACTTCCAGACCCACCTTCCGGGCTATCTTGCCCGGTCGCCGCCGACAAGAGTGCGGGCGCATTGCTAACAAATCTGTGACAGAAGGTGAGCATCAGGACGTTAGGGGTATCATGGCGTCAGCTCAAAGCTGTCCTGCGCGGCGACGCGGCCATTGACCAGAACCTCGACCTCATGCCTGCCGGGATGCAGCTTAAACGTCGTGGCGTCGCCCTTTAGCCGATGTCGTTTTGTCAGCGTCACAGGAGACCCTTTTAACTCAGTCTGTTTGAGCTTGAACACCTTTTGCGAGGCTTTTCCCGTAGCCCGCGGGAACCGCACCCGGTAGTCGACCAGAACAGGCAAATCACCGGGCGCAGAGAGGGTTACCTCAAAGTTCAGGACATCGCCTATTTTAACTGTTTTTGTTTCAATTCCTATACTTACATTGACTTCTGCATCCGGATCATACCCCAATACCCGCAGAGCGCGCGGGTGGCCTGATTTCACCAATCCACGGCAGGCATGGGCGGTCAACCAGCTGAGTTCTTTGTCCTGCTGCTGCCCCAACGCGCGCCAATCTTGCAGCACATCCAAAACCAGATCCGGGTCTTTCTTGCTGATATCATTCAAATGA
This sequence comes from Phaeobacter sp. G2, assembly GCA_025163595.1. Taxonomy (NCBI): domain Bacteria; kingdom Pseudomonadati; phylum Pseudomonadota; class Alphaproteobacteria; order Rhodobacterales; family Roseobacteraceae; genus Phaeobacter; species Phaeobacter sp. G2. Next base: position 1,996,788 of record CP104100.1, on the reverse strand, counting down.
TTGGCCACGGATCGGGTCACATAGCGGGTCGGGTCGCTGTGCAGCTGTTGCAAAAGCGGTAGCGGGGTGCGCAGATCCAGGGAAACTCCCTGTCCCCAGGGCAGACGCGGCCGGGTGCCTTCGCTCACCAGGCGGCGGACATGGTAGCTGGGATGACTGGCCCAGTCCTGCATACGTGCCAGTGTCAAATCAGGATGTTCGTTTAAAAACGGTCGGATAGCCCATTCCATTGAGAAACGTTGCGTGACCTCCCCCAACAGGTCCAGCGCCAGTTCCGGGTCACTCTCCAGCCCGCGTGCGACAATGAGCTCCCCCAGGGGGGCAAAAATGAAATCGCCAAAGTCATCATCGGTCTTGCTGGGGTCAAGCGGAGGTGGCAAGGCGCGCAGGATATGTGGCGCCACCTCAGAAAGCGGCCCTTGCAGATGCTGCCCCAACACCTCGGCGATCCAGCTGATGCGGGCCTTCAGCTCCAGCGGCAAAAGCCCCGCCATCACCTCGGCTTCAAAGTGATCAGGTTTAAAACCCGGCACCGCCTCGGCAAAAAGACCCGCCAGATAGCGGGTCTTCTCGATGTTGAACAATTGGTCCTTCAGGGAAAACCCGCTGGCCATGGACATACTCCAAAAATGTTCGGTAATGTAAATTATTACAGGGTTGCGTTGGTTGAACCGCCATCAAGAAGGATGTTTTGTCCAACGATAAAACCAGCGTGTTGCGAACACAGGAAGGCGCAGGTGGCACCAAATTCCGTGCGCGATCCATAGCGCCCGGCCGGAATGGTTGCGGCGCGCTGCGCCTTGGCCTCTTCCATGGTGATGCCCTGCTGGGCGCTGACACCGCTATCCAGCGAGACCGCACGATCGGTGGCATGAATGCCGGGCAGCAGGTTGTTGATGCAAACCCCGCTGCCAGCCACCTGACGCGCGGTGCCCGCCACATAGCCCGTCAGACCGGCACGGGCCGAATTGGACAGACCCAGCACAGCAATGGGGGCTTTGACCGATTGCGAGGTGATATTCACCACCCGCCCCCAGCCCCGGTCCATCATCCCAGGGAGGAGCGCCTTCATCAGGGCAATAGGCGCCAGCATATTGGCGTCCAGAGCCTTGATAAAGTCGTCACGCTCCCAGTCCGACCACAGGCCGGGAGGCGGCCCACCGGCATTGGTCACCAAAATGTCGATATCCGTGGCCGCGGCCAGCAGCTTTGCCTGACCTTCGCTGGTGGTGACATCCGCCACCACGGTTTCAACCTCAACGCCGTAAGCGTCGCGGATCGATTGCGCTGCCTGCACCAGTGCCTCTTCGCCCCGTGCGTTCATCACCAGGTTGACGCCTGCTTCCGCCAGCGCCTCAGCGCAGCCCAGTCCCAGACCTTTGCTGCTGGCACAGACCAATGCTCGTTTTCCCGCGATTCCTAGATCCATTCCTTACCTCCAATGGGTCATTCTTGTGATTTGGCACAGAGTGCACTGCCCCCCCGTCAATGGCCAGCCCTGAAACGCGCCACAGGTCGGCGCTTGGCGACTGTTTGACTGGTAGGTTAACTGGCAGAGTTTGGGGCGCTAAACTGGGCGTCAGAAAGGCCACGCTTTGCAAAATTAACGCCTTGTCAGGAATTCTGCCCGTAATTGTCGGTATCATGCCATAATTCACTGCTAGACCCGCTATGCAGTCCCTGGGCATCCGACGATGTCCACGCCCTGCACCGCATCAGACCAACCACCGGAGCTCCTGTGTCCACACCAGATCGCGCCATCCAATCCATCCCGGCCTATCCCGCTGACCAGTTTCAGGTGGAGATTGGGGCCAATATGGGCGACGGCCTGAGCGTCATGGATGAGCTGATCCTGGATGACATCTACCAGCTGTCCCCGACGGCTCATGCCAAACGGTTGGGATTGGCCAGCGGTGCGGACGGCAGTTTTTACATCGCCCAGGATACCGAACTCGGCATGGCGGGCGCCCAGCTGCATCTGGACTGTGTTGTAACCTTGATGCCGAACGCAGGTAACAACATTGAGGCCCTGATCATGGTCGAAGTCGACCATGAGGGGCTGATCGCGGCGATTTATCTGGTGCCTATGGCGCCAATGGGCATCCAGCAAAGCTATACGCTGGTGCGCGCCGAGCAAGACAGCGCCCGGCGCAAACTGGCACAGATGGCCTGCGTTTCCTTTACCCGCGGCACCCGGATCACCATGGCCACCGGCGCGCAAAAACCAATCGAGGATCTGAAACCCGGAGACCGCATCCTGACCCGCGATGAAGGCGTGCAAGAGCTGCGCTGGATCGGCCAGACCACCTCGCGCGCTGTCGGGCGCATGGCGCCGGTGCTGATCCGCGCCGGGGTTTTGAACAATGCCGCCGACCTGTTGGTCAGCCCTGACCATCGTCTGATGGTCTATCAACGCCATGATGAATTGGGCACCGGCAGCCCCGAATTGCTGGTACGGGCGCGGGATCTGGTCAATGGGGACAGCGTAGTGGTGCAGGATGGCGGCTTTGTCGACTATTTCCAGCTGCTGTTTGATCGTCATCACATTGTCTACGCCGAGGGCATCGCCGCCGAGAGCCTGTTTCTGGACCCAATGACCCAATCAGCCCTTCCGGATGAGATCCTGGATCGCATCTCCCCTACCTTAGAAATTGGCCAGCGCCGCGACGCCCATGGTATCGAGGTACAAAAATCCCTGCTCGACCGCCCCGACGCCGTCAGCCTGCTGAAACGCGCCTCCCTGCGGTAGCCGGGCCTTGTGCCCCAACCCCGCCGAGCCCACGAGTCTTCAGTCAAGAGCGCTAAGGTACGCCAGCAACTCAGATTTCCGAAATGGTTTGGTCAGAAAGCCATCCATTCCCGCCTCGTAACAGGCTTTTACATCGCTTTTCTGTGCATTTGCCGTCAGCGCAACAATCTTACAGTTCGCGCGACCGGTGTCTGTCTCGTGCTGCCGGATCCGGCGGGCCGCTTCCAGCCCCCCCATAACAGGCATGGAAAGATCCATCAGGATCAGGTCGAACTCCGCCGCGACATAGGTCTCGTAGGCCACTGCGCCGTTCTCCGCAAAACGAGCCTTCGCACCAAATTTCTGCAGCATTTTTTCCACGACCAACTGATTGGTCTTGTTGTCTTCCGCCACAAGGATCTTCATGCGACGCAACCGCTCTAAGGTTTCCGTCTCCGAAACAGCAACGGCACTGGCGGGGCCACCGCCAAGCTGATTTTGCGGCGCGCCCTGCTCCCCGGCCTCCGCTGCCTTGGCTCCATCGGCTTCAGGCGCGAGGTCCAGCCACACGGTAAAACACGATCCCTGCCCCGGAGCGGATTTGACTGCAATCTCTCCCCCCATGCGCTCCAACAGGGCCTGCGAAATGGCAAGGCCCAGCCCCGTCCCTTCGGCCTGTGCTTTGGGCGTTCCCTTGGCTTGTTCAAAGGCTGAGAAAATGGAGGCAAGCTTGCTTTCTTCAATACCGCAGCCGGTGTCAGAAACCGCAAACCGCAAAGGCCCCATTGATGCACTCAGATCATAGTCAACCGTGAGCGAGATATGCCCTTGGTCGGTGAATTTGATCGCGTTGCCAATCAGATTCAACAATATTTGGCGGATCTTACTGGCGTCACCGATGAAGGTGGAAGGCAGTGTGTCAGGGTAATCCACAAGAAAGCCAAGCCCCTTGTAGGAAGTCTTGGCGGACAAGAGCACCCTGATTTCTTCAATAAGATCACGCAGTGAAAAGGGCTGAGCGTTGAGGGAGACCTTTTTTGCCTTGATCTGAGCAAAATCGAGAACTTCATTGATCATGTCCAGCAACGCTGTCGTGGAACTGAAGATCGTATCGGCAAAGAGGCTTTGCTCGTCGTCCAGCTTGGTTTCCTTCAACAGCTCACAGAGACCCAGAATTCCATTCATCGGCGTTCTGATCTCATGGCTCATTTCTGCCAGAAATCTCTCCTTGGCCTGGCCCGCTTCCTCCGCTTTTTCCTTGGCAATCTTGGTCAGCTCCAAAGCAGCGTCTCGTTCGCGCTCCGATGTTACATCCGCAGATGACCCGACAAGATGCGTCAGTTTACCAGCGGCATCAAACACCGGGGTCATTGTTGTGCGAATGTAAAATGTCTTGTGAACAGACGGCAAATTGATCTCGTAGGTGGCTTCCTGTTGCGACTGCACCACTTCCAAATGATGCTCCAGCGCACGTTCTCCGGTGGAGCCGCCAAATATCTCCAAAGCAGTCTTGCCAAGCCAGCCGTCCCCAGAAAGCTTTGTAATCGCCCGAGAACGCTTATTCATCGCCACATATCGGGGTATGCCGTCGTCGCCGACTTCCAACACAATCTCGGCCATGCCAACAGCATCCAACAATGAATAGATGTCGCAGGCTTGAAGTCGTTTCACTCGCTATTTCCTCTGAACACAGGAACACTGACCTACACTCTAGACAGCAAATTTTCCTTTAATAGTAATCATTTTACACATCAACTCTAACCAAAACTGAAAAGGGGTCTCGACACAGGCTCCTGTCTGCCAGATGGCGCCGTACCGCGCTGACCGCCAGAATGGGCAAAACGAATGCCAGGACCACTTTAGCAAAGGTACAGGGCGCATACGAGAGGGGCCGGCAATGTCTGCGGCTGTTTTCCTTGCCTCCCCCCCGGTTTCTGGCTAGAGGCAATGCCATGTTGGATACCGCTGCAAACCGCCCAGACCTGCCGCCCGAAATCGCGCGGCGCCGCACCTTTGCGATCATCTCGCACCCGGATGCGGGCAAAACCACGCTGACTGAAAAGTTCCTGCTTTATGGTGGTGCTATCCAGATGGCCGGACAGGTGCGGGCCAAAGGCGAAGCCCGGCGGACCCGCTCGGATTTCATGCAGATGGAAAAGGACCGCGGGATTTCAGTTTCCGCCTCGGCGATGTCTTTTGATTTTGATGGCTACCGCTTCAATCTGGTGGACACTCCCGGTCACTCTGACTTTTCCGAAGACACCTACCGTACGCTGACGGCGGTGGATGCGGCCGTGATGGTGATTGATGGCGCCAAGGGCGTTGAAAGCCAGACACAAAAACTGTTTGAAGTTTGCCGTCTGCGTGACCTGCCGATCCTGACCTTCTGTAACAAGATGGACCGTGAAAGCCGCGACACCTTTGAGATCATTGACGAGATTCAGGAAAACCTGGCAATTGACGTAACCCCGGCGGCCTGGCCCATTGGAGTGGGACGTGATTTCATCGGCTGTTATGACATGCTGCGCGATCGGCTGGAACTGATGGATCGCGCCGACCGCAACAAGGTGGCCGAAAGCATCGCCATCGAGGGACTGGATGACCCCAAGCTGGCGGAACATGTGCCCGCCCACCTGCTGGAAAAGCTGCTGGAAGAGGTCGAGATGGCCCGCGAGCTGCTGCCCAAGCTGGACCCGCAGGCGGTGCTCGAAGGTCACATGACGCCGATCTGGTTTGGCTCGGCGATTAACTCCTTTGGCGTCAAAGAACTGATGGACGGGATCGGCGCCTATGGGCCCGAACCCCAGGTGCAAACCGCGCAGCCGCGCAAAATTGCCCCCGAAGAGAAAAAAGTCACCGGTTTTGTCTTTAAGGTGCAGGCCAATATGGATCCCAAGCACCGCGATAGGGTGGCCTTTGTGCGTATGGCCTCAGGCCATTTCAAACGCGGCATGAAGCTGACCCATGTGCGCACCAAAAAGCCGATGGCGATCTCTAACCCGGTGCTGTTTCTCGCCTCGGACCGTGAACTGGCCGAAGAGGCCTGGGCCGGCGATATCATCGGCATTCCCAACCACGGCCAGCTGCGCATTGGCGACACCCTGACCGAAGGCGAAGCATTGCGGGTCTCGGGTATTCCCTCCTTTGCGCCGGAGCTTCTGCAAGGCGTGCGCGCGGGCGACCCGATGAAGGCCAAGCACCTGGAAAAGGCGCTGATGCAATTTGCCGAAGAAGGCGCCGCCAAGGTCTTTAAGCCCTCGATTGGTTCGGGCTTTATTGTCGGCGTGGTTGGCGCGTTGCAGTTTGAAGTGCTCGCCAGCCGGATTGAGATGGAATATGGCCTGCCCGTGCGGTTTGACAACTCCCAGTTTACCTCGGCTCGCTGGGTCAGTGGTGACAAGCAAGCACTTGATAAGTTTACCGAAACCAACAAACAGCACATCGCTTATGACCATGACGGCGATATCGTCTATCTGACCCGTTTGCAGTGGGATATCGACCGGGTCGAACGCGACTACCCCGATCTGAAACTCACAGCAACCAAGGAAATGATGGTCTGATCCCATCACTCACCCGGAGGGGGTGTTGACCGCCCCCTCGCCTCGTCCCTTGGGGTTCACTTCGCCTATTGCCTTGCGATACCGGAATTTTCTCAGCTATGTTGCCGCCAAGAAACCTTGGTTTGCGCGGTGACTTGAAGTATGGAATTTGACAGCGAGTTGTATCCCGGAGGGTTCTTTAGCCTGATGAAACGGCTTGAGAAAAGGGAGCACCCGTTTCTGCGACCTGAACAATCCCTTCCAAAGGCTGATGTGGAATTTGCCTCCCTTTGGCGCCAGACCATCCCGGAAGACATCGCAGACCCGGACGTGACCACCCAGTATGACCCAGAGCACAAACTGCAGCAATTGCGGTATGAAATGCGCGGTCAATCCGAGATCTTTGCCCTGCATGCCTTTTTGATTGCAATCCTGCGGCGCCGTCCGACTTCAGAACTCGCCCGCCAGCTTTTTCTACGCCTCTGGAGCGAAGATGGGGCGAAACTGGCGAAGGAACTGGCCCCCCGCTGGCTGATCTCTGCCGCCACAACCTTTGCCGACCATGGGGCTACTACTGACCAACGTCTAGGGGGACAGGGGCTGGCGCTACTCTTTGACCTCATCAAGCTTCACGATAGTGAACGCCGCCTGTCAGGTCGTCTCAATAGCTCGGGGTTTCCTCGTATCAAAGGTCGGTCGAAGGACGATCTTGCCTTTGACCTCGAGGGCTATTCCCTGCGCCGCGGTGATATGGACAAGAATATTTTGGCCCGCCTGTGGCGGCATGGAGTGAACGACCAGGTCATCGCCCCGCTCTGCCAGCGGATGCTTGGCGATCTCGTACGGGAGCCCCGCACGGTCTTTGCCCGCATTCAACGCTACAAAAATCGTCGCGCCTCCTGATGATGACGCCAACCGAAAAATGGGGCCTTGTCAGCACCATCAAGGCCCCCGCCGAAGATATCCTGACCTTTGCTGCCTACCACCTTGAGATCGGGGCGCACCGGCTGTTCATCTACCTGGACAGCCCCTGCCCCGAGGCCCGTGCGCTGCTGAAAGCCCATCCAAAGATCCGGGTGTTTGATTGCGATGATGCCTCCTGGTGGCAACGGCGCAAAAAAACCGGCAGGCCGGAAAAACATCAGGCGCGGCAAAGCCTGAATGCCACCCGCGCCTATCGGCGTCAGGCCGGGGATCTGGACTGGCTCGCCCATATTGACGTCGACGAATTCCTCTGGGCGGACAGGCCTATCGGTGAGATCCTGAACGCCCTGCCAGCCACCACGCTCTGCGCCCGTGCCCGCCCCATCGAGGCGCTGGCAGGTGACGGCACCGCCTTTAAAGGCCACATTCCCAGCGGCCCGGAGCAAGGCGGCACGGTTGGCCGCATCTACCCGAGGTATGGCGAGCATCTGAAGGGCGGATTTCTCAGCCATGTTCAGGGCAAAATCTTTGTACGCACCGGGATGGCCAATATTTCTCTGCGCATTCACAATGTTTTTCAAAAAGACCCGGCGGCGGGCAAGGATATTGAAAATCCCGGCGCGCAGGAGCTGCCAGAGGTTGACCTGTGCCACCTCCATGCACCGGATTGGCAACATTGGCTCGCCCACTACCGGTTCCGCCTCTCGCAAGGCTCCTACCGCGCCGGGCTGTCCCCGGCGCGCCCCCTTGATCGCGGTGGCCTGTCCAAACATGACTTGATGACCATGATCGAAGCCGAAGAGGGTGAGGCCGGTTTGCGCGCATTCTATGACGAGATCTGCAACGATAGCCCCGCGCTACGGGCGCGGCTGGAGGCAGAGGGTCTGCTGCGGATCCGGGATCTGAACCTGGCGGCCTGTCGCCGCAAGCATTTCCCCGCGTTTCCCTAACCCGCTGCAACGCTATCAGGGTAATAGCCCCCTCGCCCCCTATCTGTCAGATGCCCCATCAGGTGCCCCAGCAGGCGCGCCTGCCCGCTGGCGCACGGCATGGTCAGCGCTTTCATGCCAAGTGTCCAAGCTCTTAAACACAGGCAATAATTGACCGCTCGACTAGATTTTGCTATGTCCCCCTCAAAGTTGGATGTTGTCACACCGCATGTCTTTGCGGACCCAGCTTTGTCAAAACACGCGCGGGCCAAATCAGTGTCCGCATAAACGGACGCATATGACAAAATTTACCGATCTGAATCTGAACCCAAAGGTCCTCAAAGCTATCGAAGAGGCCGGGTACGAATCCCCCACCCCTATCCAGGCAGGTGCTATTCCGCCCGCGCTTGAAGGTCGTGATGTGCTGGGCATTGCCCAAACCGGCACCGGCAAAACCGCCTCTTTTACCCTGCCAATGATCACCATGCTGGCCCGTGGCCGTGCCCGTGCCCGCATGCCGCGCAGCTTGGTTTTGTGCCCCACGCGGGAACTGGCCGCGCAGGTAGCTGAGAATTTCGACACATATACCAAGCACTTGAAGCTCACCAAGGCGCTGCTTATCGGCGGCGTCAGCTTTAAAGAGCAGGACCAACTGATCGACAAAGGCGTCGATGTTCTGATTGCCACCCCTGGCCGTCTGCTGGATCATTTTGAGCGCGGCAAGCTGTTGCTGACCGGCGTGCAGATCATGGTGGTTGATGAAGCGGACCGGATGCTCGACATGGGCTTTATTCCGGATATCGAGCGGATCTTCTCGCTCACGCCCTTTACCCGGCAGACCCTGTTCTTCTCGGCCACCATGGCGCCAGAGATCGAGCGGATCACCAATACCTTCCTGTCGGCGCCAGAGCGAATCGAAGTGGCCCGCCAGGCCAGCGCCTCTGAAACCATCGAGCAGCAGGTCGTTTTGTTCAAAGCCTCGCGCAAAGATCGTGAAGCCAGCGAAAAACGCACCGCTCTGCGGGCGCTGATCGACGGCGAAGGCGACAAGTTGACCAACGCAATTGTTTTCTGCAACCGGAAAACCGATGTAGATATCGTCGCCAAGTCGCTGAAGAAATACGGCTATGACGCCGCTCCGATCCATGGCGATCTGGACCAGAGCCAGCGCACCAAGACCCTTGATGGGTTCCGCGACGGGCAGCTGCGTATTCTTGTTGCTTCCGATGTGGCTGCGCGAGGGCTTGATGTGCCAAGCGTCAGCCATGTGTACAACTTTGACGTCCCCGGACATCCCGAAGACTATGTCCACCGGATTGGCCGGACCGGGCGCGCGGGCCGCGAAGGCAAGGCGATCACCATCTGCTCTAGCCGGGACGAAAAGGCGCTTGCCGCTGTTGAATCCCTGTTGCAGAAGGAAATCACCCGGTTGGAGAACCCGGTGAAAAAGGCAGAGCCTGCCAAACGCAGCTCCGCCAAGAAAGCCGCTGAAACACCTGCCAAATCAGAGACAAACGCCCGGGGTAAATCCTCTCGCGGCAAAGCCTCTGCTGACACAGCCGCGCCAGAAGCCGTAGCAGCCGAGACGACACAAGCGGATGCAGCAGCGGTGGCCGATCAGCCCGACGCAGGTAAGTCTGAGACAGCGCAGTCCGATAAGCGCAAATCCGACTCGCGCCAGGCAGAGGGTAACAAGTCCGAAGGGCGCTCTCGCTCGTCCAATCGCGCATCGAGCAAAAAGACCGAAGAGGCCCCTGCCCAGTCGAGCTCTTCCCAGTCAACCTCTTCCCAGTCGAGCGCTTCGAACTCCAAATCCAACCGCGGACGTGGTGGCAAACAGGGCGGGCGTCGTGATGACCGCACAGTTGTCGGCATGGGCGATCACATGCCCAGCTTTATCGCTCTCTCCTTTGACGAGCGCCGCGCTGGCTAGTCCATCACCTGCCACAGAGACATGACTAGAACGGTCGCTCCGCCTGGAGCGGTCGTTTTTCTTTGCCGCTTGGTCTAGGTCTGCACAGCTGGCATGGCGGAAATGCTTCTTTGATTAATGTAATCGGGGGCAAACCCCACTACATGGGCGATATCCGTACGCAAAACATAGACTGAGAAATACAATGACCGATGCCCAGCCCGTGATCCTCACCGCCGCAGAAATTCAAGCCATCGAAGCCCGCGCCCATGAAATGCGCGCTCAGGCCTTGGCGGAGTGCATTTGTGCACTGGGCCGGGGCATCAGCCGTGCAGCTCACAAGCTTTCTGCACTGCTGCACCGCCCCCGTGCAGCCTGAGAGAGCCGCAAGAGATATCAAATTACCCCAGTGACTTTTTCTGTCACCACTCACGAAAAACGCCCCGGCAGATCCTGCCGAGGCGTTTTTTTTGTCATAACACTGTGTGCGCTTAACGCATCCGGCTGATCACCACGGTGACCTCTGGTTTTTTGCCGATCTCATTCTGGCAAGACTGACGGGCGATCCGGCGCAGCTCGCCTTCCAGCTTGTCATCGTCTTTCAGCGTCTTTGCCCCAGCCCGCATCAGGAACTGGTTCAGATCCTCTTCCAGCACCTCTGTCAGCGCCGCATTGGAGCTGCCATTGTCCGTCAGCCCCTTGATGTCACACCAGGGCTCGCCCAGGGGCTCGTCCTCTTCGTCAAGGATCAGCGTGACAACCAGATGCCCGTTCAAAGCCATGCGGATACGATCGCGAATGACACCGTCCATGGCGCCAATTTTGATCGAACCATCCAGATAGGTTCTACCGGTGTCGATATATTCCAGCACCGAGGGACGGTTGCCCGACAGGTTCAGCATCATGCCGTTAACAGCAACGATACTGGGAATGCCCTTGGCCTCGCCCAGGCGTGCGTGCTGACGCAGGTGGCGGTGTTCGCCGTGCATGGGCACCAGCATCGCCGGTTGCAGCAGCTCATGCAGCGCTTCCAGATCAGGACCATTTGCATGGCCAGAGACGTGGTAAAGGCCTGAACTGTCGTCCACAACATCCACGCCACGTTCCGAGAACTGGTTGATGATGCGGATCACGCCACGCTCGTTGCCGGGGATGGTTTTAGAGGAGAACAGGAAGAGATCGCCCTCTTTCAGCTCCAGCCCGCGATACTTGCCCCGCGCCATCTGCGCCGAGGCGGCCCGGCGTTCGCCCTGGCTGCCAGTGGTGATCAGCATCAGGTTGTTGCGCGGCATATCCTTGGCTTCTTCCGGTGAATAGACCGTTGGGAAATTCTTCAGAACGCCGGTTTCCTTGGCGGCTTCGACCATGCGCAGCATCGCCCGCCCCAACAGCACAACCGAACGTCCGGCCCGAGTACCGGCATCTGCCAGGGTCTTTACCCGCGCCACGTTGGAGGCAAAGGTGGTGGCGGCCACCATGCCCTTGGCCTCGCCAATCAGGCGGGTGATTTCATCTGGCAGATCAGATTCCGAGCGACCCGGTGTTTTAGAGAACACATTGGTCGAATCGCAAATCAGCGCCTTGATGCCAGGTTTGGCGATCTCAGCCCACATCTCAGGATCAAAGGCTTCGCCCACCAGTGGGGTGCGGTCCAGTTTGAAGTCGCCTGTATGCACTACGCGGCCATCGGGGCTATCGATCACCAGACCTGCGCTTTCGGGGATCGAATGCGCCATCGGGGCAAAGCCCACCGTGAAGGGACCCAGTTTAGTCACTTCGGGCCAGGCACCGACGGTTTTCACCACCAGCGGGTCATGACCACGCTCTTCCATCTTGCGCCGGGCCAGATTGGCGGTGAAGGCGCGGGCATAGACCGGCACGTTCAGCTGGCTATAGAGATGCGATACCGCCCCGATATGGTCTTCGTGACCATGGGTGATAAAAATCGCTTCCAGCTGGTCGACGCGCTCGCGCAGCCAGCTGATGTCAGGCATGATCAGGTCAACACCGGGGGTGCTGTCCATATCCGGGAAAGCAACGCCCAGATCCACCAGGATCAGTCGCTCTTTGCCGGGTTTGCCATAGCCGTAAACATAGGCATTCATGCCAATTTCGCCCGCCCCGCCAAGGGGAAGGTAGATCAGTCGTTCATCAGTGCTCATTCAGGAGTACCGTTATCCTTATTGTATTTATGAATGATCTGGAGCCCATGCATGGTGAGATCATCCTCATATGCGTCGAACAGATCAGCAGCTTGCTGGAAAAGAGGCGCCAGCCCGCCTGTTGAAATAATCTTCATTGGAACGTCACGTTCGGCCTTAATCTGGGCGCAGATTTCGCGCACCAAGCCGACGTAGCCCCAAAACACACCCGATTGCATACAGGCCACCGTATTGGTGCCAATGACATGCTCGGGCTTGGAAATGTCCACATGTGGCAGCGCCGCCGCTGCCTGGTGCAGCGCCTCAAGGCTGAGGTTCACCCCAGGTGCAATAACCCCCCCGACATAGGCCCCATCTTCAGCCACCACATCAAAGGTTGTCGCCGTGCCAAAATCAACCATCACCAGATTGCCACCGTAGTGGTCAAAACCGGCCACCGTATTGACCAATCTGTCCGGCCCCACCGCCGTGCCCTCGTCCACTCGCACATCCACCGGCAACAGGCAATCGGATTTTCCCACCACCAGCGGGCGGGTGTTGTAATAGCGATCCGCCAGCACACGCAGATTGAACACCACGCGCGGCACGGTGGAAGAGATAATCACATCGGTAATATCTGTTTTGATGCCCTGAGCCTGAATCAGCGTGTTGAGCCAGACAAAATACTGATCCGCCGTGCGGCGCCAGTCTGTCGCTGTGCGCCAGGTTCCAATGAACCGTTCGCCATCCCAGATCGAGAAGACGGTATTGGTATTGCCACAATCAACAGCCAGAAGCATGGGAGGCCCTTACGGTCAGAAAAAGATTTCAGCGGCAGGGATACAGACCCGGCCTTTGGCGCTGTTTAAGACAAGGTTACCCTCCGCGTCTACCGTCTCGAAGGTTCCGGTCGTCTCAGACTTGTTAGTACGTGCGGTAATAACCTCACCCAACTTGGCAGCGCGGGCCAGCCAGGCCGTGCGGATGGGTTCAAACCCGTAGGTGGTGAACTGGTGTTCATAGCGGGCATAGGCCAGCGCCAAGGCGTTGAGAAAATCCTCTGGCGTGACCTGCACCCCGGTTTCAGACAGCAGCGACACCGGCCAGACCGCGCCGGGGTCCAGCCATTCCTTCATCGGAGTTTCCACCAGATTGACACCAATGCCAATGGCCAGATGGCTGAGCCCCTGGCCTGCCCCGGCGCTCTCCAGCAGGATCCCTGACAGTTTGCCACCGTTGAGCAACACATCATTGGGCCATTTCAACGCCAGCCCCTCGGTGCGCCCCGTCAGCGCCTCGCAGGCATCATAGACCGCCAGCGCCGCCACAAAGCTGCGCAGGGCCACCACCTGGGGGGGCTCGGTTGGGCGCATCACCAGGGTGGCGGCAAAATTGCCTTGTGGTTCTTTCCAGGCGCGACCACGACGCCCGCGCCCCTTGGTCTGACGTTTGGCCAGTATCCATTCAGGTCCTGAGAGATCCGCAGCGATCCGCGCCGCCTCATCCAGGGTGCTGTCCACCTCGTCAAGGATGCGCTTGCCGTAGCCTTCGGGCCAATCCATCATCGTGCCATTCCTTCAAAAGCCAAAAGGCCCGGTCCAACGAACCAGGCCTTTTGTCAGAGATGTAAAGCTGGTCAGTTGACCAAGGCCGCGGCCGCCGCGGCCGCGACGCCATCGACACCAAACATATTGATGATCCCCAGAACCATCACCGCAGCAGAGCCCATGAGGAAAGTCCAGAGCACTGGCGAGCTGCTACGATCCAGGTCTTCGGCCTCGTCACCGAAATACATGAAATAGACGATGCGCAGGTAATAGAAGGCACCAATAACCGAGGCTACAACACCGGCAATTGCCAGCCAGGCCAGATCGGCCTCATAGGCGGCACGCAGCACATACAGCTTGCCAAAGAAGCCCAGCATCGGCGGCACACCCGCCAGCGAGAACATCAGGATCAGCACCGCCAGCGCCTTGCCAGGCTCACGGCGGGAGTACTGGTTCAGCGCACCGATATCGGTGATCGGTTTGCCGTCTTTTTGCAGCATCAGGATAAAGGCAAAGGTGCCGATATTCATCGAGACATAGATTGCCATATAGACCAGCATGGCCTCAACACCCAGCACGGTGCCCGCAGCCAGGCCCATCAGGGCATAGCCCATATGGGCAATCGAGGAATAGGCCATCAGACGCTTGATATCGCGCTGACCAATCGCAGCCACGGCGCCGACAAACATCGACAGCAGGGACAGCACCGCCACAACCTGGCTCCAGTCAGCAACCGCATGGCCAAAGGCGTCATGCATCACCCGGGCAAACAGGCCCATGGCGGCAACCTTGGGGGCTGAGGCAAAGAAGGCCGTAACCGGCGTAGGCGCGCCCTCATAGACATCAGGCGTCCACATATGGAACGGCACTGCGGAAACCTTGAAGCCAAGGCCCGAGATCAGCAGAACCAGACCAAAGAGCAGACCAACAGAAACTTCGCCATGCTGGGCAACTTCGATGATGCCAGAGAATTTGGTTGTGCCGGCAAAGCCATAGACCAGCGAGGCCCCATAGAGCAGCAGGCCAGAGGACAGCGCGCCAAGAACAAAATACTTCAGGCCGGCCTCGGTGGATTTGACACTGTCGCGGCGCATCGAGGCGACCACATAGAGCGCCAGAGATTGCAGCTCCAGCCCCATGTACAGCGACATCAGATCACCGGCGGAAACCATCATCATCATGCCGACGGCGCTCAGGGCAACCAGAATGGGGTATTCAAAGCGCAGCATGCCACGACGGGACATATACTCCTGCCCCATGACCAGAACCGCCGCTGCCGCCAGCAGGATCACAACCTTGGAAAAACGGGCAAAACCGTCATCGACAAACATGCCGCCAAAGGCTGTGTTCGCCTCGCTACCGCTGGTGCCAATCCAGATGGCCAGGGCCACCATCAGACCAGATGTGGACCAGATCAGCGTCGAGGCCAGCTTGTCCTTACCGGTGTAGACCGCGCCCAAAAGCGCCGCCATTGCGTAAAGTGCCAGGATAATCTCTGGCAGAATTACGGAGAGATCAGCTTGGATCATCTGCCCATGCTCCCTTAGTGCGACGCAGTCTGGGCAACGGCGGAGATGTCCGCAGCAGCCAGAGACTGGTTGAAGTTAGCGATCAACGCCTCAGTCGAGGGACTGATGATATCGGTGACCAGCGAAGGATAGACGCCCAGCAGGATGGTCATCACCACCAGCGGCGCAAAGATGAACCGCTCGCGCGCATCCATGTCCTGGATTGTCTTCAGGCTGCCCTTGATCAGGTCACCAAAGACCACCCGACGATACAGCCACAGGGCATAAGCTGCCGAGAAGATCACCCCGGAGGCCGCAACAGCCGCCACCCAGGTGTTTTTCTGGAAGGTGCCCATCAGGGTGAGGAATTCACCGACAAAACCCGATGTGCCCGGCAGGCCGACGTTGCCCATGGTAAAGAACATAAAGACCAGCGCATAGGCGGGCATACGCACCACCAGGCCACCATAGGCACTGATCTCGCGGGTGTGCATGCGGTCGTAGATAACGCCGACGCACAGGAACAAGGCTGCCGAGATAAAGCCGTGGCTCAGCATCTGGAAGATCGCGCCATCGACACCCTGCTGGTTGGCCGCAAAGATCCCCATGGTGACAAAGCCCATATGTGCGACAGATGAATAGGCGATCAGCTTTTTCATGTCTTCCTGCACCATCGCCACCAGCGAGGTATAGACCACCGCAATGGCTGACATCCACAGGATCACATCGGTCATCACATCCGCCCCCACCGGGAACATCGGCAAAGAGAACCGCAGGAAGCCATAGCCGCCCATCTTGAGCAGGATTGCCGCCAGCACCACAGACCCGGCGGTCGGCGCCTGAACGTGGGCATCTGGCAGCCAGGTGTGCACCGGCCACATGGGCATTTTCACCGCAAAGGAGGCAAAGAAGGCCAGGAACATCAGGGTCTGCATACCGCCAACCACATGAATGCCCAGCACGTCAAAGCTTGCAGCGGAGAAACTGTGGGACAGCAGGGTCTCGATATCCGTGGTGCCCGCATCCGCATACATTGCCACCATAGCCACCAGCATCAGCACCGAGCCAAGGAAGGTATAGAGGAAGAACTTAAAGGAAGCGTAGATCCGATCCTTGCCGCCCCAGATGCCAATGATCAGGAACATCGGAATGAGGCCTGCCTCAAAGAACATGTAAAACAGCACCAGATCCAGCGCCATAAAGACACCCAGCATCAGGGTCTCCAGCAGCAGGAAGGCGATCATGTATTCCTTGACGCGGGTCGTGACTTTCCAGCTGGCCAGAATGGTCAGCGGCATCACAAAGGTGGTGAGCATCACAAACAGCACCGAGATGCCATCGACGCCCATTTTGTACTGCAGGCCAAAGATCCAGTCGCGCTCTTCCACAAATTGAAAGCCGGTATTGGTCGGGTCAAACTGGGTATAGATGCCAAGGCTCACCAGAAAGGTCAGCGAGGTGGCCATGAGGGCCAGCCATTTGGCATTGCGTTGCGCCGCTTCATCCTCGCCACGCATGAGCAGCGCCATGACAGCAGCCGCTACAGCAGGGATGAAAGTGACAATTGATAGAAGGTTGTCCATCAGTGGGCTCCTCCGCCGATCGACATCCAGGTGATCAGGGCTGCGATGCCCAGCACCATCCAGAAGGCATAGGTAAAGATGAAACCGGACTGCGCGCGACCGGCAAGTTTGGTGAAGAAGGGTACAATCCCCATGGCCACCCCATTGAGGAAGCCATCAATGACATTGCCGTCGCCCCGCTTCCAGAAGAAGCGCCCCAAGGCCAGGGCCGGTTTGACAAAGATCGCGTCATACAGCTCGTCAAAGTACCACTTGTTCTTGAGGAACAGGTAGAGCGGCTGGAAGTTATTGGCCAAACGACCCGGCAGGCTGGGGTTCACGATGTAGAACAGGATCGCCAGCAATAGCCCCAGAGACATCGCAATAAAGGGCGAAAACTTGACCCATTTTGGCGCCGCATGGGCCTGTTCCAACACATGGTTGTCTGGCGCGAAATACAGCGCCCCCTCGCCTGGCTGGCCCGCAAAGGCAACGTGATGTTCGCCAGCTGCAGCCTCGCCGTGGCCGGTATCAGCAGCTGCGTGACTGTCAGCCTCACCGTGGCCTTCAGCGGCAGCGCCATGGTCATCTGCGGCAGCCTCGGCCACAGGGATACCATAGAATTTGCCCACCTGATCCGCATGACCAAAGAAGGAGTTGTACCAGATCATCCCCGAGAACACCGCCCCCAGCGACAGAACGCCCAGAGGGATCAGCATGGTCATCGGGCTTTCATGGGCGTGGTCATGGGTGTGCTTGTCACCACGTGCCTTGCCAAAGAAGGTCAGGAACATTAGGCGCCAGCTGTAGAACGAGGTCATAAAGGCGGCAATCACCAGCATCCAGAAGCCATAGTTGGACCCACCGGCAAAGGCGCTTTCAATGATCGCATCCTTGGACAGGAAGCCGGCAAAACCAATATGGGTGAGCGGGATACCAACACCGGTAATGGCCAGGGTGCCGATCATCATCGCCCAATAGGTATAGGGGATTTTTTTGCGCAGGCCGCCGTAGTTCATCATGTCTTGCTCGTGGTGCATGGCATGAATGACCGACCCGGCGCCCAGGAACAACATCGCCTTAAAGAAAGCGTGCGTGAACAGGTGGAACATCGCAGCGGAATACATGCCAACGCCAGCGGCGACGAACATATAGCCCAGCTGCGAACAGGTGGAATAGGCAATGACGCGTTTGATGTCGGTCTGAACCAGACCAACCGTGGCGGCAAAGAAGGCCGTGGTGGCGCCCAGCACAGTGATGAACATTGTGGCCTGCGGCGCAAACTCCATCAGCGGCGACATGCGGCAGACCAGGAAGACACCCGCGGTCACCATGGTCGCAGCGTGGATCAGCGCCGACACAGGAGTCGGGCCTTCCATTGCGTCCGGCAGCCAGGTGTGCAGGATCAGCTGCGCCGATTTACCCATAGCACCGATGAACAGCAGCATCGCCAGCAGGTTGGCCGCATCCCATTCCGCCCAAAGGAAGGAGATCGAATGACCTGAAACCTTAGTTGGGATATCCGCAAAGATCTCTGTAAAGCTGATGCTGTCGGTCATCAGGAACAAACCAAAGATCCCCAGCGCAAAGCCAAAGTCGCCAACCCGGTTGACGATAAAGGCTTTCATCGCCGCAGCATTTGCGCTTGGCTTGCGGTAGTAAAACCCGATCAACAGGTAGGAGGCAACGCCCACACCTTCCCAGCCAAAGAACATCTGCAGCAGGTTATCCGAGGTCACCAGCATCAGCATGGCGAAGGTAAAGAAGGACAGATAAGCAAAGAAGCGCGGCTTGTAGCTCTCGCCGTCTTTCCACTGTGGATCGTGATCCATGTAGCCAAAGCTGTAGAGATGCACGAGGCTGGAGACCGTGGTCACCACGATCAGCATCAAGGCTGTGAGGCGGTCAAGACGGATACCCCAGGAGGTATCCAGGCTGCCGCTCTGGACCCAGGTCAGGATCTCGATCGAGCGGGTGACGCCGTCAAAGCTGATAAAGACAATCCACGACAGCAGGGCCGACAGGAACAACAGGCCCGTCGCCGTCACCATGGCGGCTTTTTCGCCGATGTATTTGTGACCAAAGCCACAAATCAGCGCGCCCACCAGAGGGGCAAAGAGGAGGATGGTTTCCATGATGCTTTAGCCCTTCATCATATTGATGTCTTCCACGGCGATGGTGCCGCGGTTACGGAAGAAGCAGACCAGGATCGCCAGACCAATGGCAGCCTCGGCGGCGGCTACGGTCAGCACGAACAGGGTAAAGACCTGCCCCACCAGATCCCCAAGGAAGCTGGAGAAGGCCACAAGGTTGATATTCACTGCCAAGAGCATCAATTCGATGCTCATCAGCAGGATGATCACGTTCTTGCGGTTCAGGAAAAGCCCGAAGATGCCGATGACGAACAGCGTCGCTGCGACGGTAAGATAATGTTCAATGCCGATCATGACTTGGCTCCTGGCGTGTCGGGGTAGAAAAGGCTGCAACCGCAAAAGGGATCGAACGCACGCGCCACCGGTTTGGAAGTCAACCAGTTTTTGAAGCTGCGGGAATGATCAATGCCATTCTTGATGGCCGTCTGTTCCAGATTTTCAACAGTGCTGTTTGCCGAAAATACAATGGGACCCTCTGGAGGCTGTAGAGATTTAACAGATGTTTTCTCTCCATAGCAGCAGGAATCGCTTTCAAGCCCTTCCAAAATGACAAGCTCTTTGGTCGTGCAGTTTGCGACAATAGCGCTTTCTTCATACGCGCAGCCGTGGTCTCCAAACCGAACGAGTTGGGCGATATTCCCTTGACCTAGGTTGAGTGCCTCTTCGCCTCGACCAAAGCCCATGCGCCCCTTCCCCGCATTGGTAAAGCTACAATCCGGATTCGTCTGAACACCGCTTAACCGCATGACCAATGAATTAGGCACAGGATCACATGCAGCAGCCGAAACAGGCGCAAAAACAAGCAAACCCATCATTAAAGACAAGGTTGTTTTCATAGCCCCTGCCCCGGTTTGATGTCTTTCAGTTCCATGGCTTTGGCCGGGTCGCGCGACATTTGCAGCATCACGTCCTGGCGTTTGACATCTTTACGATGGCGCAGGGTCAGGGTGATCGCGCCAATCATGGCGACCAGCAGGATCAAACCCGACAGCTGGAACAGAAGGAAATATTGGTCATAGATGATTAGCCCCAGGGCCTCGGTGTTGTGCCGGTCGGTCGGAATGGGCTGCGCCAGTTGTTCGGCGGCGCCGTGGGCGCTTTCCCAAGAGCCATAGGCCATCACGAACTGCATCAGGATGACCAGACCGATCAGCAAGGCGAGCGGCATGTACTGCGCCATCTCGGCCTTCAATGCAGCAAAGTCCACATCCAGCATCATCACCACAAAGAGGAACAGCACCGCGACTGCGCCCACGTAGACGATGACCAGCAGCATGGCGACGAATTCCGCCCCCAGCAGCACAAACAACCCGGCCGAAGAGATAAAGGCCAGGATCAGCCACAGCACCGAATGCACCGGCTGGCGGCTGATCACAGTGAACAGCCCGCCGGTGATGGCGCTGATGGCGAAGAGGTAGAAGGCAAAAACGCTCATGTCTCATCGTCCTTTTTGTCGGCCATGACCTCCTGCGCCAATTCAAGCGCCCGGTTCATGGCCGGTATGCCGGCAAAAACCGACATCTGTCCGATCGTTTCAACGATCTCTTGTTTCTTTGCACCCGCCTCTACAGCGTGGCGTACGGTTTGGCGTACAGCGGAATCCGCCTGCGCGCCCTGACAGGTCAACCCGGCCAATGTCAGCAAAAGCCGGGTCTTGGCATCCAGGCCATCCTTGTTGATGGTCTTGCCAAACATCATCTCCATGACCTCTTTGGGCATGGTCGGCCACAGGGCCTCGAACCCTTTCATGGACATGGGGTCCAGACCCGCCGCCAGATCCGGGTTCATGGCCTTGACCATCTCCTGGTACTGGGCCTGCGCCTGGGCCATCATGGCCTCGAATGGGTTCTTTGCATCAGTCATCGGTACGGCGCGTCGATTTCTAGGTTCCGGGCAATCTCGGCTTCCCAACGTTCGCCATTCGCCAACAGCTTGTCCTTGTCATAGAACAGCTCTTCGCGGGTCTCGGTGGCGAATTCAAAGTTGGGGCCTTCGACAATGGCATCCACCGGGCAGGCTTCCTGGCAGAACCCACAGTAGATGCATTTGGTCATGTCGATGTCATAACGCGTGGTGCGCCGCGAGCCATCTTCGCGGGGTTCCGCATCAATGGTGATCGCCTGTGCCGGACAAACAGCTTCACACAGCTTGCAGGCAATGCAGCGCTCTTCCCCATTGGGATAACGCCGCAGGGCATGTTCCCCACGAAAACGCGGGCTAAGAGGCCCCTTTTCATGGGGGTAGTTGATGGTCGCCTTGGGGGCAAAGAAGTACTTCATCCCCAGTTTGAAGCCGACCCAGAAATCCTGCAGCAGGAAATATTTGGCGGCGCGGGTGTAATCGACTTGGTTTGTCATGATTAGGCTCCCACGGTCCAGCGGGCAAAGATGCCCCAGAACCAGTCAAATTTGGCAGCAAAGGCAACAAAGACCACCCAGAACAGCGAGAAGGGCAGAAACACCTTCCAACCAAGGCGCATCAGCTGATCATAGCGGTAGCGCGGGGTGATGGCTTTTACCATTGCAAAGAGGAAGAAGAAGAAGGCCATCTTGCCAACCATCCACAGCACCCCATCGGGCAGGCCGGGAATGGGCGACAGCCAACCACCAAAGAACAGCAGCGAGGTCAGGGCGCACATCAGGAAGATGGAGATATACTCCCCCGCCATAAA
This sequence comes from Phaeobacter sp. G2, assembly GCA_025163595.1. Classification (NCBI taxonomy): domain Bacteria; kingdom Pseudomonadati; phylum Pseudomonadota; class Alphaproteobacteria; order Rhodobacterales; family Roseobacteraceae; genus Phaeobacter; species Phaeobacter sp. G2. The sequence continues at coordinate 1,975,174 of CP104100.1, read as the reverse complement.
CAGCAGGAAGGGCGTGGCCGAATATTCCACCTGATAGCCTGCCACCAGTTCTGATTCCGCTTCGGGCAGATCGAACGGTGGGCGGTTGGTTTCCGCCAGGCAGGAGATGAAGAACAAAAACACCATTGGGAAATGCGGCAGCCAGTACCAGTTGAACAGGCCTGCGTTGCCATCCTGTGCCCGCACGATATCGCCAAAGTTCATCGAGCCGGTAGAAATGATCACCCCAACGATGATCAGACCAATGGAGACCTCATAAGAAATCATCTGCGCTGCTGAACGCAGGGCGCCGAGGAAGGGGTATTTCGAGTTCGAAGCCCAACCGCCCATGATGACGCCGTAGACTTCGAGGCTGGAAACCGCAAAGACGTAGAGGATCGCCACGTTGATGTTGGACAGGACCCAGCCATCATTGAAGGGGATCACCGCCCAGGCCACCATGGCCAGCACAAAGGAGGTCAGCGGCGCCATGATAAAGACAGTGCGATCGGCGCCCGCCGGGATCACCACCTCTTTGACCACATATTTCAGCGCGTCCGCCACCGATTGCAGGATGCCAAAGACACCCACAACATTGGGGCCACGGCGCATCTGCACAGCCGCCCAGATCTTCCGGTCCCCGTAGACGAGGAACAGAAGGGAGATCATCACAAAGGCAACAACTGCAAGCACTTGTGCCAATATCAGTACAGCAATGCCGCCTGGGGTGTTAAAGAATTCAGCCATAGGTCCTCACACCGTAGGTATTCCGTTTGCCTCGCAATTTGCCACCACGACTTCTGCGTCGATGGTGCGCAATCCGCGCGGTAGGGAGGGTGAAATCGTGTAGACCGCATCAGCCGTCTGATTGCCACCCTCTTGTTTCATTGTTGTGCGCACGTGGCGCGCAAACCCGTATCCCCGGATAAGCGCATATTGTGCCGCTGCACATTCGGCGTAGTCATCCACATCCGAACCCGAGCGGGCACCAGACATGGTCACATGAAATTGCACCAGATCGCCCTCCAGCAAACTGGTCCGAACCCCGTTGTAATCAGGATCGAACCCGTCAGCTGATCCGCCGGGAACCGGGGCACAGCCCGCCAGCGTCAAAGACGATATGAGTGCCGCGCGGATCACTCTGCCGCAATCTTCTCGGCCCGGCGGGCCTTGGCGTTTGCCGACAGCTCAGCCATCACCTGCGATGACCGGGCAATCGGGTTGGTCAGGTAGAAATCCTTGACCGCAGGCAAGAAGGCCGCCTTGCCCATAGGCTCCAGCTCCAGAGCCGCGCCTTCGTTTTCGATAACCTGGTCAACCTTTGTCAGATGCGGCACCTCGGCTACCAGGGCCTGGCGCAGCTGCGCCAGTGAATCATATGCCAGCTTGGCGTCCAGTTCGGCGCTGAGCGCCCGCAGGATGGCCCAGTTTTCCTTTGCTTCGCCAGGCGCAAAGCCCGCGCGCAGGGCCAGCTGTGGACGCCCCTCGGTGTTCACAAACAGACCACTTTCTTCGGTATAGGCCGCCCCTGGCAGGATCACATCAGCGCGGTGTGCGCCCCGGTCCCCGTGGCTGCCCTGATAGATCACAAAGGCACCACCGTTTTCAGAGCTGTCGATTTCGACTTCGTCAGCGCCAAGGTTGTAGATCACATCGGCGCCATCAATGGCCGCAGCCATGCCGCCTTCGGTCACCGCGCCAATGTCCATGGCACCAACCCGCGATGCAGCAGTGTGCAGCACCATCAGCTTGGAGCCGGTATCAGCTGCGAATTTCTGCGCATGGGCCAGAACCGCCAGACCGTCGGCTTCGCGCAACGCGCCCTGCCCGACAATGACCAGGGTTTCTTTGCCCAAAGCACTGGAATGATCGGCGCTGTGCAAGGCGTCCAGAGCGGCGCGATCGCCGCCAAGGTGGGTGTAGTCATAGGTCAGATCCACAGCTTCACCAACCAGTCCAACAGTTGCCCCGTTGATCCAGGCCTGACGGATACGCGCATTCAGCACCGGCGCTTCATTACGTGGATCTGTCCCGATCAGCATGATCGCCTTGGCACTGTCGATATCTTCGATGGTCGCGGTGCCGACATAGCCCGCCCGGTTGCCAATTGGCAGGCGCGCATTGTCAGTGCGGCATTCAACCTGACCGCCCTGCCCCTCGACCAGTTGTTTCAGGGCAAAGGCAGCCTCGACCGGGGCCAGATCCCCAATCAGGCCAGCGACTTTCTTGCCCTTCATCGCGGTGGCAGCGGCGGTCAGGGCCTCTGGCCAGGTGGCGGGTTTGAGTTTGCCGTCTACCCGCACATAGGGGCGATCCAGACGCTGACGACGCAGGCCATCCCAGACAAAACGGGTCTTGTCGGAAATCCACTCTTCGTTCACGGCGTCATTGTTGCGCGGCTGGATCCGCATCACTTCGCGGCCTTTGGTATCGACCCGGATGTTGGAGCCAAGCGCATCCATCACGTCGATGGTTTCGGTCTTGGTCAGCTCCCAGGGGCGGGCGCTAAAGGCATATGGTTTTGAGGTCAGCGCCCCAACCGGACACAAATCAATGATATTGCCCTGCAGGTTGCTGTCCAATGTCTCGTTCAGGTAGCTGGTGATCTCAGCATCTTCACCGCGCCCCGTCTGCCCCATCTGGCTAATCCCGGCCACCTCGGAGGTGAAACGCACACAACGGGTGCAGCTGATGCAACGGGTCATCGCCGTGGAGACAAGCGGCCCAAGGTTCAGATCATCCACCGCCCGTTTGGGCTCGCGGAAGCGTGAAAAATCAACACCATAAGCCATGGCCTGATCTTGCAGATCACATTCGCCGCCCTGATCACAGATCGGGCAATCCAGCGGATGGTTGATCAGCATGAACTCCATCACGCCTTCGCGGGCTTTCTTGACCATAGGTGAATTGGTCTTGACCTGTGGCGCCTGACCTTCGGGGCCGGGGCGCAGATCGCGAACCTGCATCGCGCAGGAGGCCGCAGGCTTGGGCGGGCCGCCGACGACCTCTACCAGACACATGCGGCAGTTGCCGGCAATCGACAGGCGCTCGTGATAGCAAAAACGCGGGATTTCCACCCCGGCCTCTTCGCAGGCCTGGATCAGGGTCATTGCCCCGTCCACCTCTACCTCGGTTCCGTCGATGTTGATCTTGCGGAGGTCAGACATGGTCTATTTCGCCCTCAGTAACGCGCCGATCGCGCTGTTTTTCTGTATTTCCGCACGACCAAACGCGCAGAATGTTTCTGGATCTTCATAGGACACGCCGCTCTTGCTGAGTAGCTGTTCGCCCTTTGCCCGCATCCGGGCCTTTTCTGCGTCGGATTCGATGTAGGCCCGGATTTCGCTATCCGCATAGCCCAGCGAATTGGCATGGGAGCGCAGCCGACGCAGCTCTCCGATGCCCTTAAAAAGCCGGGCCCCCAGGCTGTCGCAATGATCTGCGACCTCCTTGGCCATGGCCACGGCAAACAGCGGGTCTTCGATTTCGGGAATCTCCCGCAATGATGGCTTTGCCGCCGCCGTAGTCATGGGAAACAGAACCGCCGCTGCAAAAAACAGCGGGGCAAGCAGGGTTGGTTTGTCTTGGCCACGTGTCATGGAGCTCTCCTGTGTGGTGGAGAGGCCAAAACACCAAGACCCGGTCACGTTATGCAATAACGCTCCGGCCATTTGGCCAGGATATGCCAACAATCCGCTCACGGGTTGCATGTCCCCCGCAGCAAAGCATTGTCACCGTCACGCGGTAATGGAACCTCTGGATTGTCCAGATCAATCTCCCAGTCGATCTTGGAGGTGCCATAGTTTTCGATGCAATAAGTGGTGCCTGCATAGCGCATGGCCTCACGTGCGCCCAAAGGCGAGGCCGCAACATCGTAGACTTCGGCTTCAAAAAACGCCCGCGAGACCTTTTTGTCCACAACAGAGGCCTTGGTGCGGAAGGCGACGCCATCAAATACCGGGCGGGAGTCCTTATCGCTGCAGCCAGCCACAAGCCCAACTGACACAACAGCAGCCGCCAGTAATTTGAGATCCACACTCATCATCCGTTCCCTACCCATATTCATTCAGCGGCGATGGCGCTTTTACGACCAGTTTTTTGCGCCTTGATGCGATCTTCGATTTCCTCGCGGAAATTGCGGATCAGGCCCTGGATGGGCCAGGCGGCCGCATCGCCCAGGGCGCAGATGGTGTGGCCTTCGACCTGTTTGGTCACATCCCACAGCATGTCGATCTCTTCCAGGTCGGCTTCGCCTTTGACCAGACGGTCCATCACCCGCATCATCCAGCCAGTGCCTTCCCGGCAGGGCGTACACTGGCCGCAGCTTTCATGTTTGTAGAACTTGGCCAGGCGCCAGATCGCCTTGATGATATCGGTCTGTTTGTCCATCACGATGACCGCTGCAGTTCCCAGCCCCGAGCCCAGCTCACCGCGCAGGTAATCAAAATCCATGATCGCATCGCGCATGTTCTCACCGCGCACACACGGCACGGAAGAACCACCGGGAATCACCGCCAGCAGATTGTCCCAACCGCCGCGAATGCCACCGCAGTGTTTCTCGATCAGCTCTTCAAAAGAAATCGACATGGCTTCTTCAACCACACAAGGGTTGTTGACGTGGCCGGAAATCGCAAACAGTTTGGTGCCCGCATTGTTGGGGCGGCCAAAGCCTGCAAACCAATCCGCGCCACGGCGCAGGATGGTGGGCACAACGGCGATGCTTTCTACATTGTTCACCGTGGTGGGGCAGCCATACAGACCCGCGCCGGCCGGGAAAGGCGGCTTCATCCGGGGCATGCCCTTTTTGCCTTCGAGGCTTTCGATCAGAGCGGTTTCTTCGCCGCAGATATAGGCGCCGGCGCCGTGGTGCAGGAAGACGTCAAAATCCCAGCCGGATCCGGCTGCGTTTTTGCCCAAAAGCCCCTTGTCGTAGCATTCGTCAATGGCCGCCTGCAGCGCCTCGCGCTCGCGGATATATTCGCCGCGCAGGTAGATGTAGCAGGTATGGGCCTGCATGGCGAAGCTGGCGATCAGCGCACCCTCGATCAGCGTATGCGGATCGTGGCGCATGATTTCGCGGTCCTTGCAGGTGCCGGGTTCGGATTCATCGGCGTTGATCACCAGGTACGAAGGGCGACCGTCACTCTCTTTCGGCATGAAGGACCACTTGAGGCCGGTGGGGAAACCCGCACCACCACGGCCGCGCAGGCCTGAATCCTTCATGGTCTGGATAATCCAGTCACGGCCCTTGTCGATGATCCCCGATGTGCCATCCCAATGGCCCCGCGCCTGGGCACCTTTTAGGGTGCGCTCATGCATACCGTAGAGGTTGGTAAAGATCCGGTCCTGGTCCTTCAGCATGTCTGCCTACCCTTGGTTTTCGTTTTTACTGGCCTGACGCATGCGCCAGAGTTGCAATATGTTGACCAATGCATAGATCAGCCCCGCAAGCGCGGCAAAATCAAACAAAATCGCGTAACGGCCAGGCATTCCAATTGCCGGGCCTATGATCATGGTCAGGGCCAACCAGGCCAGCATTGTTCCGGCAATCACCAATGAGATGTGCCGCCCCTTTGCTGCGATCGCCCTATCCAGATCAACGCTCATTCAGGTCCTCATATTTGTTTCCTGTCCGCCCCAACAGGGCGGCCAGGTGGATTATTCGTCGTCGTAACGGCCGTCTTTTTTGGCCTTCTTGGCAAAGTCGGTCTCATCCCCGGCGGCCAGCGAAGCAGCCTGCGCGATCCAACCATCCCGTTCGATACGACCTTTGAATTTCAAGCGGCTATCAACCCAGGCCACTTCGGCCGCGCCCCAACCGGCAATCTGATCAAAGTGGAAAAAGCCCAGATCGTTCAGGGTCTGCTCCAGCTTGGGACCAACGCCTTTCAGCAGTTTCAGATCATCGGGCAGGCCACCGCGCGCTTCTTTCAGCGTCTCAGGTTCTACCTCAGCAACCTCCGCAGCGGCAGCTGGTTTGGCTGCAGGCGCTTTTGCAGGCGCGGATTTTGCTGCAGGGGCAGGCTTTTTCGCCTCTTCAACCTGTTTGGCAACCGGTTTGGGCGCGTCAGGGGCTTTGGGAGGCTGGTCGGCGGCTGCACGACCGGCAACCACGCCATCCTTGCCAACCCAAGGGGTCAGCAAAGGCACTTCGTCGCCCTGAATGCGTTTGACGCTGTCGCCAATATCCATCGCCAGCTGCGCCGAGGCATTATACTGCGTCTTGCCGCTGTCATATTCAGCCAGCGAGGTCAGGCCGGACTGCGGCTCGGCTGCGTAGCGGCCATTTTGTGGCCCAGGCACAACTGTCTTGCCAGCGGCCAGATCATCCAGCATCTGGGCAAAGCCCTCTGCGGTGAGATCCTCAAAGTAGTCTTTGCCGATCTGCGCCATCGGCGCATTGGTGCAGGCGCCCAGGCATTCCACCTCTTCCCAGCTGAATTTGCCATCCGCAGACAGGGTATGCGGTTTTGCCGCGATCTTGTCCTTGCAGACCGCGATCAGATCCTCGGCGCCGCAGATCATACAAGACAGGGTGCCACAGATCTGCACATGGGCCACCGATCCGGTGGGCTGCATCTGGAACATGAAGTAGAACGAGGTGACTTCCAGCACCCGGATATAGGCCATACCCAGCATATCGGCGATATATTCAATCGCCGGCTTGGAGACCCAGCCTTCCTGCTCCTGTGCACGCCACAACAGCGGGATCACAGCCGAGGCCTGACGGCCTTCGGGGAATTTGGTCAATTGCGCCTCGGCCCATTTCTGGTTCGCGGGCGTGAAAGCAAAACTTTCGGGCTGTTCGGAATGAAGGCGACGAAGCATTAGCGGTCAATCTCTCCAAATACGACGTCCATGGTGCCGATGATGGCAGCGACGTCGGCCAGCTGGTGGCCTTTTGCAACGTGGTCCATGGCTTGCAGATGCAGGAAACCCGGCGCGCGGATCTTGCTGCGGTAGGGTTTGTTCGACCCATCTGCCACCAGATAGACGCCAAATTCGCCTTTGGGGGCTTCGACGGCGGCATAGACCTCACCGGCGGGCACATGGAAGCCTTCGGTGTAGAGTTTGAAATGGTGAATGAGGCTCTCCATCGAGGTCTTCATGTCACCGCGTTTCGGTGGGCTCAGCTTGCCCCGTGCCATCACATCGCCGGTGGCTTCACGCAGTTTGGCGATGGCCTGACGGATGATCGACAAGGACTGGCGCATCTCTTCCATGCGGACCAGATAACGATCATAGCAGTCGCCGTTCTTGCCCACAGGGATCTGGAACTCAAACTCGTCATAACATTCATAGGGCTGGGCGCGGCGCAGATCCCAGGCCATACCTGAGCCACGCACCATGACACCAGAGAAGCCCCAGTCGAGGATCTCTTGCTCGGTGACCACGCCAATGTCGCAGTTTCGCTGTTTGAAAATCCGGTTTTCGGTCAGCAATCCGTCGATATCGGCCAGAACTTTGGGGAATTCCAACGCCCAGAGGTCGATATCGTCCAGCAGATCATCGGGAATGTCCTGATGCACGCCTCCGGGACGGAAATAGGCCGCGTGCAGACGGGCACCGCAGGCGCGCTCGTAAAACACCATCAGCTTTTCGCGCTCTTCAAAGCCCCAGAGCGGCGGCGTCAGCGCGCCCACATCCATGGCCTGAGTGGTGACGTTCAGCAGGTGGTTCAGAATGCGGCCGATCTCGGAATACAAAACCCGGATCAACGAGCCACGGCGCGGCACTTCTACGCCGGTGAGTTTCTCAATCGCCAGACACCAGGCATGTTCCTGGTTCATCGGCGCCACATAGTCGAGCCGGTCAAAATACGGCAGGTTCTGCAGGTAGGTGCGGCTTTCCATCAGCTTTTCGGTGCCACGGTGCAGCAGGCCGATATGGGGATCGCAGCGTTCCACGATCTCACCGTCGAGCTCCAGCACCAGACGCAACACGCCGTGGGCCGCCGGGTGTTGCGGGCCAAAGTTGATGTTAAAGTTACGGATCTTCTGTTCGCCCGTCTGGGCGTCGTCGAATTTGGAGCCGTCCATTATTTTGCCCCCTCTTTTTCATCACCGGGCAGGATGTATTCGGCACCCTCCCAGGGAGACATGAAATCAAACTGACGGTATTCCTGCACCAGGCTCACCGGTTCATAGACAACGCGCTTTTCGGCCTCGTCGTAACGGACCTCGGTGTAGCCTGTGGTGGGGAAATCCTTGCGCAGGGGATAGCCGCGAAAGCCATAGTCGGTGAGAATGCGGCGCAGATCCGGGTGGCCCGAGAACAGGATACCAAACATGTCGAAAATTTCGCGCTCAAACCAATTGGCCGAGGGGTGCACATCGACAATCGAGGGCACCATATCGTCTTCGCGCACCGAAACCCGCAGGCGAATGCGCTGGTTTTGGTACATCGACAGGAAGTGATAGACCACATCAAAGCGTTTACCACGTTCCGGGTAATCCACCGCAGTGATATCCACCAGCGAAGAAAACTTGCAGGTGCTGTCGGTTTTCAGAAACTCAACCAGACCATTGATATTGGCCGGGGCCACATCAACGGTCAATTCATCAAAAGCGATATCCCAGGACAATACACAGTCAGGGCGTTTGGCTGCGATCTGAGTACCAAGTTCTTGCAGTGCTTCAGTCATTTATGTCTCTCCAGCCAGATCGCTTAGCGCACCAGGGTGCCGGTACGGCGGATTTTGCGCTGCAACTGCATCAGCCCATAAAGCAGGGCCTCAGCGGTGGGTGGGCAGCCCGGCACGTAGATATCAACTGGCACAATACGGTCACAGCCGCGCACAACCGAGTAGCTGTAGTGATAATATCCACCACCATTGGCGCAGGACCCCATCGAGATCACATAGCGTGGCTCGGGCATCTGGTCGTAGACCTTGCGCAGCGCTGGCGCCATTTTGTTGGTCAGGGTGCCGGCAACAATCATTACATCGGATTGGCGCGGGGAAGCGCGCGGGGCAATGCCAAAGCGTTCCGCATCGTAGCGCGGCATCGAGGTATGCATCATCTCAACCGCGCAGCAGGCCAGACCAAAGGTCATCCAGTGCAGCGACCCGGTGCGAGCCCAGTTGATAATGTCCTCCGTCGAGGTCAGCAGAAATCCCTTATCCTGCAGCTCGGCGTTCAGGGCCTGGGTGGCAACTTCCTTGTCGATCCCAGCGGTATTTGCTCCGGTCATCACTCCCATTCCAGAGCTCCCTTTTTCCACTCATAGGCAAAACCAATGGTCAGAACTGCCAGAAACACCATCATCGACCAGAAACCGGTATCGCTCATGTCCTTGAAGCCAACGGCCCAGGGAAACAGGAAGGCAATTTCCAAATCAAAAATGATGAAAAGAATCGACACCAGATAAAATCGCACATCGAATTTCATCCGGGCGTCATCAAAAGCGTTGAAACCGCACTCATAGGCGCTGACTTTTTCCGGGTCAGGATTGCGAACAGCCAGTACAACTGCCGCCAGAATAAGAACAATTCCCAGGCCGACTGCGACGACCAAAAACACCAAGATCGGGAGGTATTCCCGCAACATCTCTTCCACGAGTGGCTCCTTTCCGAGCGCGCGGCTTCTCGCGCGCCGTCAATTGGCGTGTTGACTTGCGCATGTGTCTACTCCCACCCCCCCCTATCGTCAACCAAACCAATGGTGAAGAAAGTGGCTTTCTGTACAAGTCGCGACCCTGCGGCATCACTTAACGCTATTTGGGCCAGCAGGGGTTAATTTCTTATTATTTCCATAAGGAAAGGCGCCATGATTTCTCACGGCGCCCTGAAAACTGACATTCAAAATACTGGTTAACGCCGCCCCTAGGCGGCTTGGCTCTGCTCTGCTGCGGACCTGCAACAGACAGGCCTCTGCCCAGGTTCACTCCAGGTTCAGCCCTGCCAACGAGGCTTACGCTTGTCAAAGAAGGCGCCGATGCCCTCTGAGGCCTCATCGCCCTCCCAGCGGCTGACCAAAGCGCCGATTGTCATGTCGATGGTCTCGTCATCCAGTCGTGGCCCCAGATCGCGGGTCAGTTTCTTTGCAGCCGCCACTGCGCCCGGAGCACAAGCCATATAGGGCAACACCTCGGCCTCGACCGCCGCCGCCAGATCCGCAGCGGGAACCGCCTTGGCCAAAAGCCCCAGCTCCACGGCTTCGGCAGCACCAAACAGGCGCGACGACATAAAGACCCGACGGGCGCGCGATTCTCCCATCCGTGCCACCACATAGGGGCCGATGGTGGCCGGGATCAAACCCAGCTTGGTCTCTGTCAGGCCCATCTTCAGATGATCGACACCAATGGCCACGTCACAGACCGACGCCATGCCAACGCCACCGCCAAAGGCATTGCCCTGGATGGCACCGATCAAGGGCTTTGGCAGCGTGTTCAGGATCTGCAGCATTTCTGCCAGGACCCGCGCCTCGGCGCCACGGGTGGCGGCATCTGCCTGCATCTGCTGCTGCATCCAGCCCAGATCACCCCCGGCACAAAAACTTTTGCCTGCACCCGTCAGCACCACAACGCGCACATCGTCATCCAAGGCCAGCTGCTGCGCCGCCGCTTTCAGCTCCTGCAGCATCTCGCCAGACATCGCATTGTGCTTTTCCGGACGGTTCAACGTCATGGTGGCAACGCCACGCGCGTCCTGTTCGATCAATACTGTCTTATACATTCTCAGTCCCTCTACCCTCTTCCCTCTGGCCCATGGTCTTAGACCCACATTAGCTGTCGCTGCGCATGGCCTGTGCCATCTCAGCCGCTTCAACCAGGACATCCCGGTCCAGGCCCGTCTCATAGCCGAGCCCCACCAGATGGTCCTGCACGGCCTCGGTGGCAACATTGCCTGCAGCGCCTGGCGCATAGGGGCACCCGCCCAGGCCACCTACCGCCGCATCAAACACCCGAACCCCCTGCGCCAGAGATGCCTCGATATTGTCCAAGGCGCGTCCAGACGTGTCGTGATAATGGCCGGCCAGATGGCTGACCGGCACCCGTTTCGTTACGGCAGACAGCATTTTGCTGATGGTTTCCGGCGTGCCCTGCCCGATGGTGTCGCCCAGTGACACCTCATAGCAGCCCAGCAGATGCAGCGTTTCAGCCACCAAAGCCACCTGATCTGGATCCGTTGGTCCGTCAAACGGGCAATCAGTGACACAGGACACATAGCCCCGCACCGGCAGCTTGATGGCTGCGGCGGCCTGCAGAATGGGCTTGAACCGTTCAATGCTCTCGGTGATGGAGGCATTGATATTGGCACGGGAAAATCCCTCCGAGGCCGAGGCAAACACCGCGATTTCATCCGCCCCTGCCGCTACCGCATCCGTGTAGCCACGCATATTGGGCGTCAGAGCCGCATAAGACACGCCCGGCGCACGGCTGATCCCGGCCAGAACCTCACCGCTGCCTGCCATCTGTGGCACCCATTTCGGCGACACAAAGCTGGCCACTTCTATCCGGCGAAAGCCAGCCTGGGACAGGCAGTCCACCAAAGCGATTTTCTCTGCCACCGGGATGGCGCGCTTTTCATTCTGCAGCCCGTCGCGCGGTCCCATCTCGAAGATCTCGACAGATTGGCTCATGGCGGATCCTTCCCTCTTCATCTTTCCAAAATAATCAAACGGCCCAATCAGCAGCCCGCGCCTCAGTCCTCTTCCAGGCGCACCAGGGCCGCCCCTGCCTCAACCTGATCACCACCCGCAGCCAGCACCTCAGCGACAACGCCGTCGCGCGCCGCCAGCAGCGAATGCTCCATCTTCATCGCTTCCAGAATGGCCAGTCGGTCGCCTTCTTTCACCACATCGCCAGCCTTAGCAAAAACCGCTTTCACCAGCCCCGGCATCGGCGCCACAATCACATTGAGATCGCCGCCGGCAGTGGCATCGCGGTCCAGCGGGTCGATCACCTCAAAGACGTGACCATATCCATCGAACACGGTGATTGTATTGCCCGCCTGGGCCATCGGAGGCAAACGATCCCCGCTCAGCACCCATGTGCCGTCAGTGCAATAGGCGCAGATCTGATCCTCGGGATGGTCCGGAAACTCCCAGATCTGAAAGTCAGGCCCATCCACCTGGACCGTGGCCTCAAAGACCTCGCCCTGATAGCTGAGATGCACCGAGCGGCGCAGGTCGGACCACAGGGTAAAGCCAGCTGTGCTATCCAGGTCCACCAGGCCCAAGGCCTGCATTCCTGCGGCAGCCTTGTGTTCAAATTTCACCTGCGGCACCTGCACCAGCTGGTCCAGATCCCGTGCAATGAGCCCCGTGTCCACATCACCGGCAGCAAACCCATCATGGGTCGCCAGCGCGCCCAGGAATGCCAGGTTGGTGACCGTGCCGCCCACCTCGGTCGCCGCCAGCGCCTGGGACAGGCGCGACAGGGCGATGTCGCGCGTCGGCCCATGCACAATCACCTTGGAGATCATCGGATCATACCAAGGGCTAATGGTATCGCCCGCACGCACGCCGCTGTCGGCCCGGCAATTGGCGGGGAATTTGAGATGGGTCAGGGTGCCGGTGGCTGGCAAAAAGCCCTTTGGCACATCCTCGGCATAGAGCCGCGCCTCAAAGGCATGGCCGTTGATCGACAGCTCATCTTGCTGTTTCGGCAGGCTCTCCCCTGCGGCGACGCGCAGCTGCCACTCCACCAGATCGACGCCGGTGATCAGCTCTGATACCGGGTGTTCCACCTGCAGGCGGGTGTTCATTTCCATGAACCAGAACCCATCGGCGCGCAGACCGTTGCTGCCATCGACGATGAACTCCACCGTCCCGGCGCCCTTGTAGCCGATGGCCTCGGCGGCGCGCACGCCGGCCTCGCCCATTGCGGCGCGCATTTCATCCGTCATTCCCGGCGCCGGGGCTTCCTCGATCACCTTTTGATGGCGGCGCTGCAGGGAACAGTCACGTTCAAACAGATGTACCGCCTGGGTGCCATCGCCAAAGACCTGGATTTCGATATGGCGCGGTTGCTGGATGTATTTTTCGATCAAGACATCCGGATTGCCAAAGGCGGTTGTCGCCTCGCCCTGGGCACTGGCCAGCGCCTCGGCAAACTCGGCAGGTGCTTCGACCAGGCGCATGCCCTTGCCGCCACCGCCGGCGACCGCCTTGATCAGCACAGGATAGCCAATCTTGTCGGCCTCGCCTTTCAGGAAATCCGCATCCTGGTTGCTGCCGTGATAGCCAGGCACAACCGGCACGCCTGCCTGTTCCATCAGCACCTTGGCGGCGTCTTTGAGACCCATTTTGCGGATCGCATCGGCCGAAGGGCCGATAAAGGCAAGGCCAGCCGCCTGCACCGCATCAACAAATTCAGGATTCTCCGACAGGAAACCATACCCTGGATGGATCGCCTGGGCGCCGGTGGCCTTGGCCATGGCAATGATCTCGTCGCCCAACAGATAACTGTCGGCTGGGGCCGGACCATGGCCGATGTGGCAGGCTTCATCCGCCATGGCCACATGTTTCGCGGCGCGGTCCGCATCAGAATAGACGGCCACGGTTTTGACACCCATGGCGCGGGCGGTTTCCATCACCCGGCAGGCGATCTCGCCGCGGTTGGCAATCAGAATTTTATCAAACATGGGGTTGGGTCCTTTGTTTGGAAGGTCGGTCCGGGGGCGCTGCCCCCGGACCCCCGAGGTATTTTTGGAAAGATGAAAGACGCGCGCTTACATGCGGAAGACGCCAAAGCGTGTTTCGTCGATCTCGGCATTGAGAGCGGCACGCAGGGACAGGGCCAGCACATCGCGGCTTTTGCGCGGGTCGATGATACCGTCGTCCCAGAGCCGCGCCGAGGCATAAAGCGGGTGGCTTTGCTCTTCGAACATATCGATTGTTGGCTGTTTGAACTGCGCTTCTTCATCCGCTGACCAGCTGCCGCCCTGACGTTCGATAGCGTCCCGTTTTACTGTTGCCAGCACGCCTGCGGCCTGTTCGCCCCCCATCACTGAGATGCGGGAATTGGGCCAGGTCCACAGGAAACGGGGCTGATAGGCCCGTCCTGCCATGCCGTAGTTGCCCGCGCCAAAAGAGCCGCCTACCAGCATGGTGATCTTGGGAACATTGGTGGAGGCCACGGCGGTGACCATTTTGGCGCCATGGCGGGCGATGCCTTCGTTCTCATATTTGCGGCCCACCATGAAGCCGGTGATGTTTTGCAAAAAGACCAGCGGGATTTTGCGTTGCGAGCAAAGCTCGACAAAATGGGCGCCCTTCTGCGCCGCTTCAGAGAACAGCACACCATTGTTGGCGATGATCCCCACGGGGCAACCTTTGACATGGGCAAAACCGGTGACCAGAGTTTCCCCGTAGCGCGGTTTGAACTCGTCAAAGCGCGAGCCGTCCACCAGCCGGGCGATGACTTCGCGGATGTCATAGGGGGTACGCAGATCGCCGGGCACCACACCGAGAATCTCTGCCGGGTCATAGGCTGGCTCTTCGGGGGAGGCCCAGTTTACGGTTTGCGGCTTGATGATATTGAGCGACTGCACCGCACGGCGCGCCAGGGCCAGGGCATGGGCGTCATCTTCGGCCAGGTAGTCGGCAACACCGGACAGGCGGGTGTGCACATCGCCGCCGCCGAGATCTTCGGCCGAGACCACTTCGCCAGTGGCGGCTTTGACCAGAGGGGGGCCCGCCAGGAAGATGGTGCCCTGTTCTTTGACGATGATGGTGACATCGGACATCGCAGGCACATAGGCGCCCCCGGCGGTACAGGAGCCCATGACCACGGCGATTTGCGGGATGCCCTTGGCGGACATGCGCGCCTGATTGTAAAAGATACGGCCAAAGTGGTCGCGGTCCGGGAAAACCTCATCCTGCTGCGGCAGGTTGGCACCGCCGCTGTCCACCAGATAGATGCAAGGCAGGCAGTTTTCCTCGGCAATCTCTTGCGCCCGCAGGTGTTTTTTCACCGTCATCGGGAAATAGGTGCCGCCCTTTACGGTGGCATCGTTGCAGACCACCATGACCTCTTGGCCATGCACCCGCCCGATACCGGCGATGACACCTGCAGCCGGGGCCGCGTTGTCATACATGTTATGGGCAGCTGTCGCTCCGATCTCGAGGAAGGGAGAGCCTGGATCCAGTAGGTTCGCCACCCGGCGGCGTGGCAGCATCTTGCCCCGGCCCTCATGGCGAGCGCGGGATTTTTCACCACCGCCCAGGCGGGCGGCCTCTGCCGCGTCGTCGATCTGGCCAAGCGCCTCAAGATGCGCAGCCTGATTGGCCTTAAAGGCTTCGGAGGAAGGCATTGCCTTGGATTTGAGTTTCATATTTGCGTCCTTCTCACCTGTTACGGTTTGATTGGTGGCGTTCAACCACGCGGAGTTTGAACCATTTCAAAAGCGCCGTTTGATAAGCGCAGAGTTCGGCGGCGTTCAGGCCTGCAACCTGAGTCGTGGAGCAATCCCCCTGCGGCGTCGCCTGTGGCCACAGATCGGCAAATGCAGACGGGGCTTCAGCCTGCTCGGAGGCCTCACGATAGGTGCTTTCAATACGAGCGCCGTCCTGTTCCAGCCAGGAGGTCACATCAGCGAGACAATCTCCCTCAGACTGCATCTCCCGACCCATGTTGCAAAGTTCCCTCGCTTTAGAAACACAAAGCTGAAGCATTGGAGTTTGCAGAGGGCCATCGAGGGTACGACTGCTGCAGGCCACGAGATACCCCTCAGTATCAAAACCCGGGCTTGGGTGCCTGTCCGCCGCTGCCAAGATGGGGGCTAGAACCAGTGCCAGGGCGGCAACACAGGATTGAATGATTCTCATGCCCCGACCTCCCCAGCAGCCCGCGCTTTCAGCTCTTTGCGAATGACCTTGCCGGTCACGGTCATCGGAAGGGCCTCCAAAAAGGTGATTTCGCGGGGGTAGGAATACTGGGCCAGACGGTGCTTCACGTAGTCCTGCAGCTCTTTTTCGCTGGCGACGGCGCCGTCTTTCAGCACCACATAGGCTTTGACGATCTCGGTGCGCAGCGGATCAGGCTTGCCGACAACGCCCACGGTCGCGACGCTGGGGTGGGTCATCAGGCAGTCTTCGATCTCTGCAGGGCCGATGCGATAGCCAGCTGAGGTGATCACGTCATCCTCGCGGCCGACAAAACGCAGGAAGTCACCCTCCCAGATGCCGCGATCGCCCGTTACCAGCCAGTCGCCGTGAAACTTCGCGGCTGTCTCATCGGGCCGGTTCCAATACTCCAGCATCATCGAGGCCGAGCCGCGCCGCACAGCGACATCGCCTTCTGCGCTGGTTGGTTTGCCCGCGGAATCAAGCACCGCCAATTGATGCCCCGGCACGGCCTTGCCGATGCAACCGGGACGCGGCGGGTAGTCGACACCACAGGAGGAAGCCACCATGTTACATTCGGTTTGGCCGTAGAACTCATTGATGGTCACGCCAAAGCTCGACTGGCCCCAAGCGAGCATCTCTGCGCCCAGGGGCTCTCCGCCAGACGCAACCGAGCGCAGGCCGTCGAGCCCCTGCCCTGCCGCTTTCAACATGCGCAGCGCGGTGGGGGGGAAGAACACATTGCGCACCTCGCCACGGCGCACCAGATCGGCGCAGGCCTCAGGGGTGAATTTGTCGAGCCGGGCGGCAACAACCGGCACGCCCAGCGCCAGACCCGGCATCAGGACGTCGAACAGCCCGCCAATCCAGGCCCAGTCCGCCGGGGTCCAAAGACAGTCCCCTTGCTGGCCCAAATGGTCATGACTGATCGCCACGCCGGGCAAATGCCCGGTCAGCACCCGATGCCCATGCAGCGCGCCTTTGGGGCTACCAGTCGTCCCGGAGGTATAGATCAAAATGGCCGGAGTGTCGGGCTTGGTCTGCGCAAAGGCCACCGCCTGCCCCGGCAGGGACACCTGATCCACCATCACCGCTTCGGCCAGATCGCCCAGCAGCTCCGCGCCCTCGGGATCCGTCAACACAAAGGACACCCCTGCATCCCCTGCCCGCGAGGCCAGAGCGTCGCGTTTGAACAATTTGAAAAGCGGCACCGAAATGGCCCCCAGCTTCCAGATCGCCAGATGCGCGGCGGCGCACCAGGGGGATTGGCTCAGCAGAACGCCTACCCGGTCACCGGGCTGAATACGAGTCAGCAGGTAACGCGCCAGCCCATCGACCATCTCAGCCAGGTCCCCATTGCTGATATCTCGCCGCTCAGCCCCGGTGAGATCAATCAGCGCCAGGGCGTCTGGGTCCTGCGCCAGGGCCTGCGCCGCCATATTCAACTGGTCCGGCAAGCGCCAAGACCCATCCGCAGCCAGTCCAATTGCGGCCAGTCGATCCGCGGCCGGTCCAGTTCCGGCCTGTGCAAAAGCTGCTTTTGTCATGTGACATTCCCAAAATGCATAGCCGATATGCTTATTTTCCCTGTGTTTCCAAAGGGAAAGCGACCGCCTCTTTGATCCAGATCAGAGCGCGTTTTTGATTTTGGGCGCAGATAGATCGGGTAAATACAAGAAAAGGGACTCTCCCCATGAAACGCTCTGCTTCCATCCTGGCCTTGGCAACAGCCTGCACTGTTCTGGCTGTACCGGCCTTTGCGCAATCGCAAGGTGATTGGACCTTTGGTGTTGGTGTCATCAACGTCAACCCCAAGTCCGACAACGGCACATTGGCTGGTGCCCCAGCGACAATGACCGACGACACGCAGATCTCTTTGACTGCAGAGTATTTCATCCGCGACAACCTCGGTATCGAATTGCTGGCGGCAACTCCGTTTGAGCACGACATCAACATCGGCGGCGCCTTTGCCGGCACCTCCAAGCAGCTGCCGCCCACCCTGTCGATCAACTACCACTTCCCCACCAAGGGCAACATCAAACCCTTCATCGGTGCTGGCATCAACTACACCACCTTCTTTGAAGAGCAGTCCGCTCTTGGTGTTCTGGAGCTCAAGGACAGCTGGGGGTTTGCACTGCAGGCTGGTGCCGACTGGCAGATCTCTGACAATGGCGCTCTGCGCCTGAACGTCCGCTATATGGACATCGACTCCGATGCATTCCTGAACGGTGCCTCGATCGGCAAAGCCGAAATCGATCCGGTCACCATTGGTGTCAGCTACGTTCACAGGTTCTGATCCTTTGATCTAATATCTATCGGTGGGCCCCTGCGGGCCTGCCAACCCGATAAGCAAAACCCCACCTGGCCTCCCTCGGACAGGTGGGGCTTTCTGTATCTTACATGGTGCCCATCAGCTCACGACCGATCAGCATGCGGCGGATTTCAGAGGTGCCCGCCCCAATTTCCATCAGCTTGGCATCACGGAAGATCCGGCCCACTGGATTGTCGGACAGATAGCCCGCCCCGCCCAGCGCCTGTACCGCCTGATGCGCCTGCACCATCGCCTGCTCGGAGGCATAGAGGCAGCACGCCGCCGCATCCTGCCGGGTCACGGTGCCCTTGTCGCAGGCCTTGGCCACCTCGTAGATATAGGCACGGGCCGAATTCATCGCCGTATACATATCGGCGATCTTGCCCTGCATCAGCTGGAAGTTCCCAATGGGCTGACCAAACTGTTTGCGTTCTGCCAGGTAGGGCATCATTTCATCCATACAGGCGGCCATGATACCGGTGCCGATGCCCGCCAGAACCACACGTTCATAGTCCAGACCAGACATCAGAACCTTGACGCCCCGGCCCTCTTCGCCCAGCACGTTTTCAAAGGGCACTTCACAGTCTTCAAAGATCAGCTCGGCGGTGTTGGACCCACGCATGCCCAGCTTGTCGAAATGCGGCGAGGTGGAAAAGCCTTTGAAATCCTTCTCGATGATAAAGGCGGTAATCCCCTTGGAGCCCGCATCCGGGTCGGTTTTGGCATAGACCACCAGCGTGTCGGCGTCAGGACCGTTGGTGATCCAGTACTTGTTACCGTTCAACCGGTAGTGATCATTGCGCTTTTCCGCCCGCAGCGACATCGACACCACATCCGAACCGGCGCCCGCTTCGGACATCGCCAGCGCCCCAACATGCTGACCGGAAACCAGGCCCGGCAGGTATTTCTTTTTCTGCTCATCCGTGGCGTTCAGCTTGATCTGATTGACACAGAGATTGGAATGCGCCCCGTAGGACAGCGACACAGAAGCACTGGCCCGAGCCACTTCTTCCACCGCAACCGTATGGGCCAGATAGGACATGCCCGCGCCGCCGAACTCTTCCGGTACGGTGATGCCCAGCATGCCAAGCTCCCCCATTTCCGTCCACAGTTCCGGGGGGAATTCGTTCTTCTGGTCGATTTCCTGCGCCATCGGTTTGACACGGTCCTGCGCCCAGCGATGCACCATGTCACGCAGTGCATTTACCTCATCCCCAAGATCGAATTGCATGCTTGCATTGAACATTGCCCGCTCCCTTTTCCAAGCTATCTGTCAAATTATCTGAACACCTGTTCATTTACTAGCCGCAAAGGTCGATTCGGGTCAATCCCCAGCCCTCCGGTCTTTGCCGCACTGGACAAAACACCACAGCCAGAACGCAAAGCCGCCCCGCAGGCGCTGCTGCGCCAATAGTGGTCGCTGATCAGGGTTTTACGGACAGCGGCGGCAGCCTGGTCTCAAAGATTGAGGATTTCACAATAGAGGTATGGGTCTCGGCCCGGTCGTGGAACGGCAGTAGAATGTCATCCAATTCGGCCACATCCGCCAGGGCCAGACGGGCGACATAACAATCATCGCCAGTGACACGGTCACAGGACATGAACCGCGGCTGCTCCTGGATCATGCGCTCCACCATATGAAGCTGGCCACTGCGTGGCTTGATCCTAACCTGGGCCTGAATGGTATAGCCCAGCTCCCGAAGATCCAGTCGGGTGCCAAAGCCGAGAATATAACCGGTATCTTTGAGCCGCCGCAGCCGTTCACCCACTGCGGGACCAGACAGCCCTACCTGCTTACCAATATCTGATAGGCTGGCACGGCCATCACCATCGAGAATCTCGATAATGGCGCAGTCAGTTTGATCCAGTAATTTCGACATGAAGGCAGGTTAGAAAGATCGGCGACGTTTTGAAAGCTCTTTGTCTCCTCCGCCTTTGCCATGCCGGGGACAAAGCCGCTGCAGATGCCTAGATTCTCCCTATCAAACACACAGGAGATACCCATGGACGTGCAACGCATTGCAGCATTCAGCACAGGCCCCGAGGGCGGCAACCCCGCCGGCGTGGTTTTGCTACAGGAAGATCTGACAACAAAAGATATGGCGCGCATCGCGGCAGAGGTCGGCTATTCGGAGACCGCCTTTGCGGTGGCCAAGGATGACACCGGGAACGCCTGGCGGGTCCGCTACTTTTCACCCGAATCCGAAGTTCCCTTTTGCGGCCACGCGACAATTGCCCTGGGCGCAGCCCTTGGCCAGCATCACGGCGCCGGAACCTACGCGTTAGAGCTCAACAACAGTGCAATTACGGTGGATGCAACCCCCGCCGACGACGCTATGGACAGTGCAATGATGGCGACGCTGTCTTCGCCCCCGACCAAAAGCAGCGCAATCCAGCCGCAGGAGCTTGAGGATGCGATGGCGCTGTTTGGCCTCACAAGCGACGATCTTGACCCGCGCCTGGCCCCAGCGCGTATCCATGGTGGAGCAGATCACATCCTGCTGCCTCTCAAGAACCGCGCCACCCTCGCCGCGATGAGCTATGATCTGGATGCGGGGCGCCAGGTCATGCGCCAACATGAGCTGGTGACGATCATGCTGGCCTATATCGAAACGGATCAGACCTTTGTGGTGCGCAATGCCTTTGCTTCGGGGGGCGTTCTGGAAGACCCCGCCACTGGCGCCGCAGCCGCAGCCTTTGCCGGGTATCTGCGGGACGCGGGCTGGCCACATGGTGGCGCGCTGACCATTCGCCAGGGCGAGGACATGGGCAGCCCTTCCCTTATCCATGTGGCACTGGATGACACCACTGGTGCATCAGTTCGGGTCTCCGGGAGTGCCCGGGCAATCGGGTAACAATCCGGTAAAAAGACCACACAGATCAGGAAAGACCGGGCACCGCGGGTGCGCCGGTCTTTTCTTTATTGCACCTTGGGAACGGTCCTGGGGCTGCTATTGCGCCCTCAAGCAGCCCGTAAGCAGCTAACAAGCAAACACCTATCCTGGCCGGGCTTACCCCGCCTGATAGACCGTCCCCACCTCAGAGCGAATGATCCGCGCAATCTGTGCGCAGTCTTCTAAGCTAAAGGTCAGCGGCACCCGCATATCCAGGATTGCCGCCAGAATGCGGTCACTTTTGGGTAGGCTTTGTGCCGCCGCGTAGCGCCAGCTGTCATAGCGCGAGGTAAAGCCCACAGGCTCGGCGCCGCCAAACCATTTGAGCTCAACTCCGCGCCGCGCACAGCGGCTGATCACTTCGGCGATGCTGTCTGCGCTCCAGTCCAGCAACAGAAACTGAATGGAAGAGCCGACATAGCGCTCTGCCTGCGGGCGCTCCACCAGCGTCAGGCCGGGCGTGTCGCGCAGCCCCGCCTCGACGGTCTGGTAGCGAGCATTCCAACGCTCCACCTGACGATCCAGATCGGCCAGTTGCGGCCGCAGGATTGCCGCGCGCAGATTGTCCATGCGGCCGGAAATATTCGGGGTCTCATACTTCACCCGCTCAAAGACCTCAGGATCGGGCGCCGCCAGATGGCGCTCATAAAGCATATAAGAGCCCGAGAGCATGATGGCGCGGGCCGCGACCTCTGCATCGTCGGTGATCAACAGGCCACCTTCACCGGAATTCACATGCTTATAGGTTTGGCAGGAATAACAGCCCACGGCCCCCACCCGCCCTGAGGCGACGCCGTTCCAGGCCGCCCCCATGGTATGGGCGCAATCCTCGATGACGGTGATGCCAGCGGCGTCGCAGATCTGCATCAGGCGATCCATGTCGCACAGATGACCGCGCATGTGGCTCAGCATCAGCACCGAAGCCTGATCCGCCTTGGCCGCCAGATCCTCCAGATCAATGGTCAGCTCTTCCGTCACCCCAACAAAGACCGGCGTGGCGCCCACAGCCGCGATGGATCCCGGCACCGGCGCCAGGGTAAAGGCATTGGTCAGCACCCGATCGCCGTGCTTTACACCAATCGCGCGCAGGGCCGTGGCCAGGGCATAGCCCCCCGAGGCCACAGCCAGACAGTATTTTGCCCCGACCTGCGCGGCAAACTCCTGCTCCAGCAACGCTGTTTCGCCCAGCTCTGCCTCAGTGACATTATAGCGGTGCAGGCGCCCGTGGCGCAGGACATTCAAAGCGGCCTCGATGGCTGCCTCGGGAAGTGCTTCTTGCTGGGTGAAGCTGCCGGTAAATTTCTCGCTCATGGCCCGTTTGTGAGCCGCCGCCCGCCGAGGGTCAAGGGGAACAATTCCGCCTGCAGCCCCGCTGACAGGGGGCAGGATCAGCCGATCAAGCGGGCGACCACCTCCGGCAGATCCTCATAGCGGTCTAGCAGCGCCTCGGGGTTCAGCGCCGCCATATCACCGCCGGCAGGACCAAAGGTAACCAGCACCGACGGCACCCCCGCATTGGCCGAGGTGTTGCGGTCGGTGTCACTGTCGCCAATCAAAATGGTGCGGGCCGGATCGCCCCCTGCCCGGC
This sequence comes from Phaeobacter sp. G2, assembly GCA_025163595.1. Classification (NCBI taxonomy): domain Bacteria; kingdom Pseudomonadati; phylum Pseudomonadota; class Alphaproteobacteria; order Rhodobacterales; family Roseobacteraceae; genus Phaeobacter; species Phaeobacter sp. G2. The sequence continues at coordinate 1,952,611 of CP104100.1, read as the reverse complement.
GCGCGGCCTCAAACAGCGGTTCGGGGTCGGGCTTTCGCACCGCCAGCGTATCCGCCCCCACCAGTGAGGCAAAGGCCTGCCGCACCCCCAGCGCGCGCATCAGCTGCTCGGCCAGGGCTTCGGGTTTATTGGTGCAGATGCCCACGCCGTAGCCCGCCTGTTTCAGGGCTTCAACCGCCTCCATGGCGCCGGGATAAAGGTAGCTGTGGTGGTCAATCGCGTCGCGGTAGGCCTCCAGCAGCACCGGGTAGTAGTCCTCGACCTTTTGGGGATCGTAGATACCGGCCCGCTTCATCCCCGCCGTCAGCATCATCTTGCCGCCGCGCAGCGCCGTGGCCGCATCCCCAGGCTGGGTCAGGATATCACCCAGCCCCATATGGCGAAAACAGGCATTGGCCGCCGCCAAAAGATCCCCGGATGTATCCGCTAAGGTCCCATCAAGATCAAAGATAACTGTACGCATATTGCCTCCGTTCGGCGCCTTTTCGCTGCCCTTTATTGCAAGCCGCAACCTTCTTTGATGGCAGATTGGCTTGCACCTTTGCTGTTAGCGGATAGAACGGGGGCGTTAAAAGTCAAAGAGAAAACTGATAATGAGCACTGCCCTTGTCGTCCTTGCCGCAGGCAAAGGCACCCGAATGAATTCTGATATCCCCAAGGTTTTGCACCCCATTGCCCAGGGCTCGATGCTGGAGCACGCTCTGGCCGCTGGTCGCGCCCTGGATCCTGAGCGGGTGATTGTCGTCGCCGGGCACGAGGCCGAGGCGGTCCGTGCCGCCGTAGCCGAGATTGACGAGAATGCCGAAGTTGTGTTGCAGGAAGAGCAGCTTGGCACCGCCCATGCGGTGGATCAGGCCCGCGCCGCGCTGACAGGCTTTAGCGGCGATGTTGTGGTGCTTTATGGCGACACGCCCTTTGTCAGCGCCGAAACACTGGAACGCATGGTCGCTGCGCGGGCGCAGGCGGATCTGGTGGTGCTGGGCTTTCACGCCGCAGACCCGGCGCGCTATGGCCGCCTGCTGATGCAGGGCGACAGCCTGGAACGCATTGTCGAGTTCAAAGACGCGTCAGAAGCAGAACGCGCCGTGGATTTCTGCAACTCCGGCCTGATGGCCTGTGATGCGGATCTGATGTTTGATCTGCTGGCCAAGATTGGCAACGAAAACGCCTCCGGTGAATATTATCTCACCGATCTGGTGGAACTTGCTCGCGCCCAAGAGCGCTCGGTCACTGCCATTGCCTGCGATGAAAGCGAAACCCTGGGGGTGAACTCGCGCGCGGATCTGGCCGCTGCGGATGCGGTTTTCCAGACCAAAGCCCGGGCTGAATTGTTGGATCTGGGTGTCACCCTGATGGCGCCCGAGACGGTTTACCTGGCCTTTGACACGGTCATTGGCCGCGACACGGTGATCGAACCCAATGTAGTCTTTGGCCCCGGTGTCACCGTGGAAAGCGGCGCTGTCATTCGCGCCTTTTCCCACCTGGAAGGCTGCCATGTCAGCCGCGGCGCCAAGGTCGGTCCCTATGCCCGCCTGCGCCCCGGCGCGGAACTGGCCGAAAACACCCACATCGGCAATTTTGTCGAAATCAAAAACGCCGAAATCGCCGAAGGTGCCAAGGTCAACCATCTGAGCTATATCGGCGATGCCACGGTGGGTAAGGAAAGCAATATTGGCGCTGGCACCATCACCTGCAACTACGACGGGGTGATGAAACACCGCACCAAAATTGGTGCCCGCAGCTTTATCGGCTCCAACACATTGCTGGTGGCCCCCGTCACCCTGGGCACTGAAACCATGACCGGTTCTGGCACGGTGGTGACCAAAGACGTCGAAGATGGCGCGCTGGCGCTCTCACGCACCCGGCAAGAGAATAAGCCCGGCTACGCCTATAAACTGATGGACATGCTGCGCGCCAAAAAGGCCCGGCTGACAAAAGGATCTGAGTAGATGTGTGGTATCGTTGGTGTTCTTGGTAAACATGAAGCGGCTCCCATTCTGGTCGAAGCCCTGAAGCGGCTGGAATATCGCGGCTATGACAGTGCAGGCATTGCCACCGTGAACGATGGTAAACTGGCGCGACGGCGTGCCCTGGGCAAACTGGTCAACCTGAACGACCTGCTGGTCCACGAACCTCTGCCGGGGAAATCTGGCATCGGCCATACCCGCTGGGCCACCCATGGGGTGCCCTCGGTCAGCAATGCCCACCCGCACCGGGCCGGGGCAGTGGCAGTTGTGCACAATGGCATCATTGAAAACTACCGCGAACTGCGCGCCGAACTGACGGGCTGCGGCATCGAGTTTCAGACCGAAACCGATACCGAAACCGTGGCGCTGCTGGCCCAGCGCTATCTCTCCGAGGGCGCCACTCCGATTGAAGCCGCCAACAAGACCCTGGACCAGTTGCAAGGCGCCTTTGCACTGGCCTTTTTGTTTGATGGCGAAGACGACCTGATGGTTGCCGCCCGCAAAGGCTCGCCCCTGGCTGTGGGCCATGGCGATGGGGAGATGTTTGTCGGCAGTGACGCCATTGCTCTGGCGCCGCTCACAGATCGCGTCACCTATTTGGATGAGGGCGACCGGGTCTATCTGACCCGCACCAGCATCGAGATCCGCGATGCCAACGGCGCCCTGGCCAATCGCCCGATGAAGACCATCCAGATCGACGCCTCGCAGGTCGATAAGGCGGGTCACAAGCACTATATGGCCAAAGAGATCGCCGAACAGCCCACCGTGATTGCCGAAGCCATCCGCCACTATTTGCCAGTGGGTGAAGACGCCGTGCATCTGCCCGGAGAGGGCATTGATTTTTCAAAAATCGAGCGGCTGACCATGGTGGCCTGCGGCACCGCCTTTTATGCCTGCCTCACTGCCAAATACTGGTTCGAGCAGATCGCCCGCTTGCCGGTCGAGGTCGATATCGCCTCGGAGTTCCGCTACCGGGAGCCGCCCATTTCGGGCAAAACAGCGGCGCTGTTTGTCTCGCAATCCGGTGAAACCGCAGACACCCTTGCCGCGTTGCGCTACTGCGAAGGCAAAGCAGACAAGATTCTGTCCGTGGTCAATGTACCCGAAAGTTCAATCGCGCGCGAAAGCGATCTGGCCCTGCCCATTCACGCAGGTGTTGAAATCGGCGTCGCCTCGACCAAGGCCTTTACCTGCCAGCTGAGCGTTCTGCTGATGCTGGCGCTCAAGGCGGCAACGGACCGCGGCACAATCTCAGCTGAGGATCTGCAGGCACATATCTCTGCCCTGCGTGGCCTGCCCAATGTGCTGGCGGCCGGGTTGGAACAGAATGACACCATTCGTCAGGCGGCACAAAAGCTGAGCGAGGCCCGCGACGTGCTGTTCCTGGGCCGTGGTTTGATGTTCCCGCTGGCGCTGGAAGGCGCGCTCAAGCTCAAGGAAATCAGCTATATTCATGCCGAGGCCTATGCCTCAGGTGAGCTCAAGCACGGTCCCATTGCGCTGATTGACAAGCAGATGCCAGTGGTGGTCATGGCGCCAAAGGATGGGCTTTTTGACAAATCGGTCTCCAATATGCAGGAGGTCATGGCCCGCAAAGGCAAGGTGCTGTTGATCTCGGATGCGGCTGGGCTTAAGGAGGGCGGAGACGGCACCTGGGAAACCATCCAGATGCCACAGGTGCACGATAGCCTGACGCCCATCCTTTATGCGCTGCCAGCCCAGATGCTGGCCTATCACACCGCGGTGGCCAAAGGCACCGATGTGGATCAGCCGCGCAATCTAGCCAAATCCGTTACGGTGGAGTAACCTGATGACCCTTGAAGATGCCCTGAACGAGTTGAACGCCGCTTTTGAGCCCGGTCGCGCCGAACAGATGGTGAGCTACCACAAGCAAAAGCGCATCGTCCTGGGCATCCCCAATACCGCCATCAATGACATCACCAAGGGCTGGCGCCAGACCCTGACGCTGGAAGATCGCGTCACCCTGGCGGATGAGTTGTGGAAAACAGATGTGTTTGAAGCCCGCATTGCCGCAGGCAAGCTGCTCACCCAGGCGCGGATCCAGGATGACGCGGCGGTCTGGGAGCTGCTGCAAAGCTGGCTGCCTGATTTTGACAGCTGGGCCATTGCCGATCACGCCTGCATGGCAATGCAAAAACGCCTGACCGCAGATCCCGCACGGCTGGATGAGGTCGAGGCCTGGACCAGCTCTGATCACATGTGGACCCGGCGCGCTGCCCTGGTGGCCTGCCTGCCCTGGGCCAAGCTCAACAACCTCAAACCCGAAGATCAGTCCCGGCGCGACCGTATCTTAGGCTGGGCGGCCTCTTATGTGCCGGATCGCAACTGGTTCCTGCAAAAGGCCATTGCCTGGTGGGTGCGTGATCTCAGCAAACATGACGCCGCCGCCAGCCGCGCATTTCTGATTGCAAACGGCGCCGGGATGAAGCCCTTTGCCCGCAAAGAGGCGGCCAAATACCTGAAAGAGCCCATCGACTATCCCGATCTGGTGTCCCCAGTGGTTGCAGCGGACGATGCGGCAGAGGTCGAGATCTCCGACGGCGCAGACACCAGCCAGCCGAGCTCCTGAGCTCAGCCTGCTGGCAGCACTTCGACTTCAATCAGTTCGGTCAGCGGCGCCCCAAGCGCCCGCATGGCGCCAATCGACAGCCGACCGCTAGAGCCGCCTGTGGTTGCCGGTTTCAGCGTCACGGTGACTTGTTTGCCATTGGCGCTGCGCAACCGGGCGATCTGTTGGGTTGTAACCAGGGACGTCTCCATCCACAGGCCGGGAATCGCAGGGTCCCCCAAAGAGGCCACCGTCTGTGCCCGCCCCTGGAACCGCGCAGAAACAGGCGCACTTCCCGCACTCGGGGCCAGGTCAGTCGCGCTGACCGCAGCAGGGTCCTGCACAATAGCGCCCTGTTGCAGGCTTTCATCGCTCGGAATGGCCGACAAAGGCGCACCGGGATCACGTTGCGGTGTCTGTACCGCCGCGCCGGAAGCGCCTCCCAAAATATCGGAATTCCACTGCAAGGTATTGCAACCACTCAAAAACACCAAAGGTGCCATGACAAATAATATCTGTTTCATAGGGCAAGCCTAGCTTTGACGCTGCCCTAATGCCAGCACCAAAACGCAGTCTATCCTTGCCCTAGGCGGGACTGCGCCTTAGCTATAGGCCTATGAATGCCCCACTGATTGATCCCTTCGCCCGCGCCATCACCTATCTGCGCGTTTCAGTCACCGACAGGTGCGATTTCCGCTGCGTGTACTGCATGTCGGAAAACATGACCTTTCTGCCCAAGAAGGAGCTGCTGACCCTGGAAGAACTGGATCTGTTATGTTCCAGCTTTATCAAAATGGGGGTGCAAAAGCTGCGTATCACCGGGGGCGAACCACTGGTGCGCCGGGGCATTATGACCTTCTTTGAAAGCATGACCCGGCATCTGGACAGCGGCGCGCTCAAGGAGCTGACCCTGACCACCAATGGCTCGCAGCTGGAAAAATACGCCGACGCGCTGTTTGCTGCCGGAGTGCGCCGGGTCAATATTTCGCTCGACACGCTGGATGACGACAAATTTGCCCGCGTCACCCGCTGGGGTCGGCTGCCGCAGGTTCTGCGGGGTATTGATGCGGCGCAAAAGGCCGGGCTGCGGGTCAAGATTAATGCCGTCGCCCTGAAAGATTTCAACGAGGCCGAGCTGCCCGCCATCACCCGCTGGTGCGCCGAGCGCGATCTGGATCTCACCTGGATCGAAGTCATGCCCATGGGCGAGGACATGGGGGATGAGAACCGCATCGGCCAGTTCTGGTCGCTCAAAGACGTGCGGGCCGAGTATGAAAACCACTATACTGTGACCGATCTGACCGAACGCACTGGCGGTCCGGCGCGCTATGTGCGGCTGGAAGAAACCGGTCAGAAGATCGGCTTTATCACTCCGCTCAGCCATAACTTCTGCGAAAGCTGCAATCGGGTGCGCATCACCTGCACTGGCGAGATTTATACCTGCCTTGGTCAGGAAGGCTCTGCCGATCTGCGTGCACCACTGCGCGCCAGCCAGGATGGCACCGAGCTGCTGGAACAGGCCATCCGCGCCGCCATTGGCGACAAACCCAAAGGCCATGATTTTGACTATTCCCGGCAGCAGGTTGGCGGAACAATCACCCGCCACATGAGCCACACCGGCGGCTAAGCGGAACGTGATGAGCAAGCCTGACCAAACAGCACCGCCAACGCTGCTGTTTTACAGCTATCGCGCCTTGACCAGGCTGCTGGCGCCTTTTGCCTATCGCAAAGTTGCAACAAAACTCGCGGCCCATGGGGTGAGCGACCGGCGCCAGCGCGAAAGGCTGGGTCATGCCAGCCTACCCCGTCCAGACCTTGCAGCCTCTGCGCCGCTGATCTGGTTTCATGGTGCCTCCGTGGGCGAAAGCCTGGCTGCCATCACCTTGATCAACCGATTACATACCCGCTTACCAGCTGCGCGGTTTTTGCTGACCTCCGGCACGGCGACCTCGGCGACGATGGCCGCTAAACGTCTGCCGGACTGCGCCCAGCACCAGTTTGCGCCGCTGGATTCACCCAGCGCAGTGGGCCGGTTCCTGGCCCATTGGCGCCCGGATGCCGGGATTTTTGTCGAAAGCGAGCTTTGGCCGGTGACCCTGTCGGCTGCCAAGGCAGGTGGTACCCGGCTGGCGCTGGTCAATGCCCGCCTGTCTGCCAAATCCGTTGCAGGCTGGCGGAAGAAACTGCCAACGGCGCGCTACCTGATGGGGCTGTTTGATCTTTTGCTGACCCAGAACCAACAGGTGGCCAAAGATCTTCTGTCGCTTGGGGCGGATCCGGCGCGGGTGTTTCCCAGTGGCAATCTCAAGGCCGGGGCCGCCGCCCTGCCGGACTCGCCTGGTCTGCTGGGGGAGATGCGCACCGCCCTTGCTGGACGTCCGCTGTGGATTGCTAGCTCCACCCACAAAGGTGAAGAAGAAGCGGTGCTGGACGCCCATAAGGTGCTGTTGCAGGATCATCCCGATCTCTGCCTTTTCCTGATCCCGCGCCACCCCGAACGCGCCGATGAAATTGGCGCCAAGATTACCCAGGCTGGGCTGGCTTATGCAAAACGCAGCACTGGCACGGCGCTGACACCTGACACTCAGGTCTATCTGGCCGATACCCTCGGCGAGCTCGGCAGCTGGTATGCCCTGTCCCCTATTGTGTTTCTTGGTGGATCATTGCGGCCCATTGGCGGGCATAACCCCTTTGAAGTTGCCCGGGCCGGGGCAGCGGTGCTCACCGGGCCGGGCTATAGCAACTTCATCGAAACCTACCCGCCGATGATTGCGGCCGGCGGCGCGACGCAAGTGCACGATGCCCTAGAGCTGGCACAGGCGGTCGATCTGTGGCTGACCCAGCCGGAGCAGCTGCAAAACGCCCGCAACGCCGCGCGCCACTATGTAGCGGAACAATCCGGCCAGCTGGATGTGGTGGTAGATCGGTTGATCAGCAGCCTTGGTCTGAATGCGCCTGAAAGAACCCCATGACTGAGCTTTTTGTCACCAATTTCAACAAGAACTTCACCGGGGTCTCGGCCACGGCGGCCAATGTTCTGCGCCAACAGGTTGCACTGCACGATGTGCAGTTGGTTGGCCGCCCCCTGCCCGGCTGCCCCGCTCCGATCGCCGTCAAACGCGCCCAGCAGCTGTCGGCCACAGCCCCCGGCACCTATCCCTTTGCCATCTGGCACGTGCGCCGCAATACTGAGATGCGCTCTGCAATCTGGGCGCGCGATGTGCTGCGCCTGCCGATCCGCATTGTCTTTACCTCTGCGGCGCTGCGCCGACACTCGGCTTTTCCCCGCTGGTTGATTTCGCGCATGGATGCGGTTGTTGCCACCTCGCAAGAGGCCGCCAGCTTTGTGCCCCATGTGCGCGCCGTGGTGCCTCATGGGGTCGATACCAAGACCTTTACCCCGGCCATAGATCGCCGCGCCGCCTGGCAGGCGCTTGGGCTTGGCGGCGATATAGGTATTGCCAGCATTGGCAGAATTCGCCCGGAAAAAGGCACCGATCTATTTGTCGAGGCCATGTTGCAGCTGTTGCCGCAGCTTCCCGGCGCCACGGCGCTGGTTCTGGGACGGGCCACGCGCGAGCATCAGGGCTTTCTCAAGGGATTACAGGAGCGGATCAAGGCTGCCGGTCTGACGAAACGCATTCTGTTTCCCGGTGAAATCCCCGCCGCCGACCTGCCGCAAACCATGCGGGCGCTATCACTGGTGATGCAATTGCCCCGCTACGAGGGCTACGGCATGGTGCCTTTGGAGGGCATGGCCAGTGCTGTTCCCTTTGTTGGCTCTGAGGCAGGCTATTATCAAGTCTTTTCCGGCCAGGGGCGCGCAGGGAGAATTGTGCCGCAAGTGGCCCCAGCTGAGGCCGCAGAGGCAGCCCTGACGCTGCTACGAGATCCGAATCACTATCAGGCCATGTGCCACAACGCCCGCGAGATCGCCGTTGAAAGCTTTAGCGCCAGCCGCGAAGCCCAGGGAATCGAAGAGGTCTATCAGGCGCTTTGGGCCACAGGCTAGCGCCAAAAAAACAGGCAAAAGCCACGACCATAGGGACAGGCCACCAAAAAAATCGGGGTCAAACCGGGGTATTGAGCCTGTTTTGTCTGATTGCAGACCCAAAAAAAGCCCGGCAAGTGCCGGGCTTTTGCAATATTTGTGCAGCTTGCTGCCAAATCAGGCAGCAGGCATACGCTGCTCTACGATTCCTGCCCACCAGCTGCAGCCCGCAGGGATAGCTTCATCGTTGAAGTTATACTCTGGGTGGTGAACCGAGGCGCTGTCGCCATTGCCCACCAGAATATATGCGCCGGGGCGCTCTTCCAGCATGAAGGCAAAATCCTCGCCGCCCATGACCAACGGTGCCTCTTCGCAGGCGCCCGAGATATCGGTGGCAACCTTGGCGGCGAAATCGGTCTGTTCGTCGTGGTTGGCCATAACCGGGTAGCCGCGATAGTAGTTCACATCAGCAGTGCCGCCAAAGGTGGCCGCGATGCCGGCGCAGATTTCCTTGATCCGCTTTTCCGCCAGATCCCGTGTCTCATTCGCCATGGTACGGACCGTGCCTTTGATTTCGACACGCTGTGGGATCACGTTAAAGGCCTTGGATGAGGTCTCAAACGAGGTCACTGAAACCACAATCTGTTCCACCGGATCAGCGTTGCGCGACGCAATGGTCTGCAGCGCCAAGACCGCCTGCGCCGACATCACTGTGGTATCAATGGTTTCCTGCGGTTTTGCCGCATGGCCGCCGCGCCCTTCAAAGGTGATGGCAAACTGGTCCGTGGCGGCAAAAAACGCCCCCGACCGGATTGAGAAAGAGCCAATGGGTTTGCCCGGCCAGTTGTGCATGCCGTAGACTTCCTGAATGCCCCAGCGCTCCATCATGCCGTCTTCACACATCTCCCGGCCACCGCCGCCACCTTCTTCGGCGGGTTGGAAGATCAGCACAACGGTGCCATCAAAATTGCGGGTCTCGGACAGGTATTTGGCAGCCCCCAGCAGCATCGCCGTATGGCCATCATGGCCACAGGCATGCATGGCATTGGGGGTCTTGGAGGCATAGTCCAGGCCAGTGGCCTCGTGGATGGGCAGCGCGTCCATGTCCGCGCGCAAGCCAATGACCTTACCCGCTGTATCGGTTTTACCCTTGATCACACCAACAACACCGGTGCGGCCAATGCCGGTGACAATCTCGTCGCAGCCAAATTCCTTGAGCTTGTCCGCCACCAGCGCAGAGGTGCGGTGGGTTTCAAACAGGATCTCCGGGTTTTCGTGAAGGTCACGACGCCATTCGGTGATTTCATTTTGCAATTCGGCGAAGCGGTTCTTGACCGGCATGGATAGTCTCCTTGGTATTACTGTCCCGGTGATTTTAACCGGGGTGTTTTGAATGGTGTTTGACTGGTGTCAGGCCAGATCAGGCCACTGGCATCCGCTGTTCGATCATTTCGGCAAACCAGCTGATCCCCGTCGGAATGGCCTCATCGTTGAAATCATATTCGGGATGATGCAGCCCGGCAGAAGGGCCATTGCCCAGGCGGATCATGGCGCCCGGGCGCTCTTGCAGCATGAAGGAGAAATCCTCTCCGCCCATGGCCAGCGGCACCTCCTCGCAAGAGCCTGCGCCGGAAACTGTTTCCGCCGCCAGGCGGGCAAAATCGGCGGCTGCATCATCATTGATTGTGACCGGGACGCCCAGATGAAACGACAGGTCTGCCGTGCCGCCAAAGGTCTGGGCAATCCCATCGACGATGGCCTGCAGCCGTTCAGGGATCAGCGCCCGGACCTCAGGCGAATGGGTGCGCACCGTCCCCCGGACCTCGGCCCGATCCGGGATCACGTTAAAAGCCTTGGAGGAGGTTTCAGCCGAGGTGATGGACAGAACCCCCTGTAGCACCGGATCGACATTGCGAGACATCACCGTTTGCAGCGCGCAGATGATATGGGACATCATCACCGTGGTATCGACGGTTTCCTGCGGCTTGGCCGCATGACCACCACGGCCCTGCAAGGTCAGCGTGAACTCATCCACCGAAGCCAGGATCGGGCCGGGGCGGATGGCAAACTTGCCCAGTTCCAGCCCAGGTGCATTGTGGATGGCATAGACTTCGTTGATGCCAAAGCGTTCCATCAGGCCATCTTTACACATGGCTTCGGCGCCATTGCCGCCCTCTTCGGCGGGCTGAAAGATCACCACGGCGGTGCCATCAAAATTGCGGGTCTCGGCCAGGTATTTCGCAGCCCCCAGCAGCATGGCGGTGTGACCGTCGTGGCCGCAGGCATGCATCGCCCCATCAATCTTTGAGGCATGCGCCAGCCCGGTCTGTTCCTGCATCGGCAGAGCGTCCATATCGGCGCGCAGCCCGATGGCGCGGCCAACCGTGTCGCTGCGCCCCCGGATCACTGCAACAACGCCGGTGCGGCCAATTCCAGGCACCACCTCATCGCAGCCAAAGCTTTTCAGCTTTTCTGCCACCAGCGCAGAGGTGCGGTGGGTCTCGTACAGGATTTCAGGGTTTTCGTGGATGTCGCGGCGCCAACCGGCCACTTCTTCGTGCAGATCTGCAATTCGGTTTTTGACTGGCATCGCGCGTGTCCTTTGGTCTGAATTATGCTGTGGGCATTCGTCGTTCAACAAGTTCGGCGAACCAGCTGCAACCCAGTGGAATCGCTTCGTCGTCAAAGACATAGGCGGGGTGGTGACACATGGCCGTGTCGCCATTGCCGAGGAAAATATAGGCGCCGGGACGCTCTTCCAGCATATAGGAAAAGTCCTCCGACGGCATGATTGGTGCGGTATTTTCATCCACTGCGGCGCCGACGGCACGGGCGGCCTCAATGGCATAGCCGGTTTCGGTATCGGTGTTGATTGTCACCGGATATCCCGGCGACCAGATCACCTCGGCGGTGGCGCCAAAGGCCTCAGCGGTGCTGGTGGCAACCCGGCGGACCCAGTCTTCGGCCTCGGCGCGATATTCGGTGTCCAGCGTTCGCACCGTGCCTTGCAGTTTTGCCGTATGGGCAATCACATTGGAGGCCGTGCTATCGGTTTCAAAGGTCCCAACCGTAAGTACCACACGTTTTACCGGATCGACATTGCGCGACACGATGGAATGCAGCGAGACCACAATCTGCGAGGCCACAAGAGTGGTATCGATGGCATCATGGGGGGCCGCCGCATGGCCGCCCTTGCCGGTCACCTTGATCTCGAATTCATCTGACGAGGCCAACAAGGCACCGGGGCGAATGGCAAATTCCCCGACGGGCTGGCCTGGCATGTTGTGCAAGCCGTATACCTCCTGGATGCCCCAGCGTTCCATCAGGCCATCGTCACACATGGCCTTGGCCCCCGCGCCGCCCTCTTCGGCGGGTTGGAAGATCAGCACCACTTTGCCGTCAAAATTGCGGGTTTCAGAGAGATATCTCGCCGCCCCCAGCAGGATTGCTGTGTGACCATCGTGACCACAGGCATGCATCAGTCCGGGCGTTTTAGACGCGTAGTCGACGCCAGAGGCCTCATGGATGGGCAGCGCGTCCATATCAGCGCGCAGCCCGATCACCCGACCCGAGGTATTGGTCTTGCCTTCGATCACCGCCACAACGCCGGTCCTGCCAATGCCAGGTGTTACATCCGTCACCCCAAAGCTCTGCAGCTGTTCTTGAACAAAGGCTGCGGTTTTATGCACCTCATACAGCAGTTCAGGATTTTCATGCAGATGATGCCGCCAGGCGGTGATTTCTCGCTGCATTTCGGCAAAACGGTTTTTGATGGGCAAAAGCGCAACTCCTCTCAATTGAGATGATTGGTAAGGCAATAAAAAAGCCTTGTCTACGTTTCTTGCAAATCCGGCCCGTGGGCGGTCAAGAAGGTGACAAGGTTCTCCTGCAGCACAGAAATATCCGAAGGACCTAACCCGCCGGTCACTTCGCTGCGTATCTCTGCCAGACGTGTTTTGACGGCGATGATGAAGGCCAGTCCTGCATCCGTCAGCGTCAGGCGAACGGTACGCCGATCGTCGTCGCAGCGTTCGCGCAACACCAGCCCCTGGTCTTCCAGCTTGTCCACATACCGGCCAAGGGTGGCGTCATTGATGGCCAGAATCGCCCCATAGACGCTTTGCACCAGCCCCGGCTTGCGGTGGATCATCCCCAGCACGCTGAGATGCCCGGCGGACAAAGCCGCTTCTTTGCCTATGGCTTCAACATGCTGCGCGATCATCCGGCCTGCAATTTGCACCAGGACGGCAAAATCTATGTCCTCGTAGATCCCTTTGGGCAGGTTACTCTCTACTTCTGACATAATCACCTTTCACAGGGCGCAACAGGACAACACTGACAAAACACGCTAGCGAGGCGTCTCCAGACGCGCAACAAGCTGTTTCATAAAACCATGGCCCGCATTGAACTGTGCCACGGTGATAAACTCATTGGGCTGATGCGCCTGGGCAATATCCCCCGGACCACAGATCACCGCCGAATAGCCCGCTGCCTGGAACTGGCCGGCCTCGGTGCCGTAGCTAACCACATGGGTGCCATTGTCGCCGGTCAGGCTGCGCACCAGCGCCTCGGCCTCCCCGGCCTCTTCGGGGACCAGGGCGGGGACGTCAAAGCCCTTGCTGATATCAATGCGCGCTTCCGGGTGGATCGCCTGCATGTCCGCTTCGACCTTTTGCACCTCAGTGCGGTAGGCCGCTTCCCAATCGCTGGCCTGCTCGCCGGGAACAACCCGAAAATCCATCATAAATGTGCAGTCTTTGGCGGTGATATTATGGGCGGTGCCGCCGGAGATCATGCCCACATGACAGGTGGTGAAGGGCGGGTTGAACAGGGACTGCATCTCGCCTGGCTCTTTGGCCATGTTATCCGCATTGCGATGGTTGGCCCAGTCGATCAGCCGCGCTCCCTGCATGATGGCGCTGACGCCTGTGTGCAGCAGCGAGCTGTGCACCTCAAAGCCGATCATATGGGTGCGAAAACCTGTGCCGCCCTTGTGGCCGGTCACCGCCTGCATCATCGATGGCTCACCAACGATAACGGCTGCCCCCTTGGGCAACAGCGGCTGCATGGCCTCAATCATCGGCGGCGCCCCGGTGCAACCGATTTCTTCGTCAAAGCTGAGCGCCAGCTGCAAAGGCCGCTTTACGCCGCGATGGTGTGCCTCAACCAAGGCCCAGATCGCCAGGGCATCAAACCCCTTCATGTCACAGGTGCCCCGGCCAAAATACTTGCCGTCACGTTCTATCACGGTGAAGGGGTCGCTGTCCCAGGGTTGGCCATCAACCGGCACCACATCGGTGTGCCCCGACAGGACAACCGCGCCTTCGATCTCTGGGCCGACATGGGCAAAAACAGCTGCCTTATGGGGCTGATCCGGGTCCACCCAGCGGTGCGAGACGATGCCCTGCTCGGTCAGGTACTGCTGTACCCAATCGACCAAAGGCAGATTGCTGTCGCGGCTCACCGTTGGGAAAGCCACCAGTTTTTGCATGATCTCTAGCGGCGTCAAAACTGCAGTCATCAAATTAATACCCACTGTCGGTGGTAAGCACAAAGTGACCTGGCTCCACCTCCAGATACTGTGAGGGCTCCGGCTGGTAATCGAGACCATGAATGGGCGATGGAATGGGTTTGAAGTTCAGGTCTTTTTCGCTTTTGCGGCGATGGGGATCAGCAATGGGAACCGCCTTCATCAGCGCCTGCGTATAGGCATGCTGCGGGTTCTCAAAGACGCGGGCACGCGGGCCAAGTTCAACGATACGCCCCAGATACATCACCCCGACCTGATGGCTGACGCGTTCGACCACCGCCATGTCATGGCTGATAAACAGAAAGGACAGACCCAGATCTGCCTGCAATTCCATCATCAAGTTCAAAACTTGGGCTTGTACAGAAACATCCAGCGCCGAGACAGCCTCATCTGCCACAATCAGTTTCGGGTTCAAGGCCAGAGCGCGGGCAATTGCGATCCGCTGACGCTGACCGCCGGACATCTCGTGCGGGTAGCGGCGCATAAAGCTGCGCGGCAGCTGCACCCGGTCAAACAGATTGGCCACGCGATCCTGCAGCTCAGAGCCCGAGGCCAGGCCATAGTTGCGCAGCGGTTCTGCCACCTGATCCAAAAGCTGCATCTGTGGATTGAGCGAGGCAAAGGGATCCTGGAAGATCATCTGCATGTCCAGGCGGGCCTTGTGCAGGTCTCTTTGGTTCAACCCAAGAATATCACGACCCTCGAATTCCACCTTGCCCGACAGCGGTTCAACCAGACGCAAAAGCGACCGCCCTGCGGTGGATTTGCCGCAGCCAGATTCACCAACCAGCGACAGGGTCTGCCCCTTGAAAACCTTAAAGGACACATCCTCGACCGCGTGCACATTGGCCACCGTCCGGCGCAGCAATCCGCCTTTGACCGGGAAGCGCGTGGTGAGATTTTCAACCTGCAACAGCACCTCGTCAGTGCCTTTGATTGGCTCAATCCTTTGGCCTTCGACCCCCATCAGCTTCATCGGCTCGGGGTAGGCCTTGCCCTGCATTTCCCCCAGTTTGGGCACCGCTGCCAGCAACGCCTTGGTGTAGTCATGCTGGGGGTTTTCAAAGATCTCTTCGACCGTGCCCTCTTCGACCTTGTTACCGCGGAACATCACCACAACCCGGTCTGCCATCTGCGCCACAACGGCCATGTCGTGGGTGATGAACATCACCGCCGTGCCGGTTTCGCGCTTTAGCCGGTCCATCAGGGCCAGAATTTCCGCCTGAATGGTCACATCCAGCGCGGTTGTGGGTTCATCAGCGATCAGCAGGCGAGGCTCGCAGGCCATGGCCATGGCGATTACAACCCGCTGACGCATGCCACCGGACAGCTCGTGGGGGTACTGTGTCAACCGACGTTCGGGCTCGGGAATACGCACTTCGCGCAGCAGTTCCAGCGCCCGCGCCTCGGCCTGGGCCTTGTTCATGTCCTTGTGCACCCGCAGACCTTCGGTCAGCTGGCGGCCAACAGTGAAGACCGGGTTCAGGGCGGTCATCGGCTCCTGAAAGATCATGCCGATCTCGTTGCCGCGAATGTCCTTCATCATGTCGCCCGGTGCCTTGGCCAGATCCATGACACCGCCCTCGCGGCGATCAAACATCAGCTCACCCGCGGAGATCTCACCGCCGCCAAATTCAACGAGGCGCATCAGCGACAGCGAGGAAACGGATTTGCCAGAACCCGACTCGCCGACGACGCAGACGGTTTCCCCGGGCTTTACATCAAAGGAGACGTTCTCGACGCCAACAACCGGGCCATCTTTGGTCTGAAACTCGACGCGAAGGCCTTTAATTTGTGCAATAGGTTGATCGAGCACCCCGTCGCCCCCTGTTTTGTGAATAATAATGCCCTGCTTGCGTGCCGAGCTTGTGCAAGATGTATGACAATCTTGGCGGGGGGCGTCAAATCCAGCCTGCAAAATTCCACAATGCCGAGGTTGGTCAGGAAAAATCCCCCGGTAAGGCTTGCTTTTTTTGGAAACTCTGCTTCGATACTGCCAGTATCTGCCCCGTATGGTGGTGCGTATAGCGACAATTGGGATCGAAAAATTTTGATCTTTCAAAACCTTGCACGCCATCATAGGCAGAGCGACATCGAACCCGCAGTTTTGCGGCAACAAGCCGGGCCAAGTTGTCCGGCACAAAAAGACACGTAATGTGTTCGACAAGGAGAGTGTAATGAAACTCAAAACCCTTTTGATGGGTGCCATCGCCACGGCTGCCATCGCTCCGGCAGCTTTTGCCGAGCGCGGCTCTGACGGCCAGGTCAACATCATCTACTGGCAAGCGCCATCGATCATGAATCCCTTCCTATCCGGTGGGACCAAGGACGTTGAAGCCGCATCGCTGGTGATTGAGCCCCTGGTCCGCTACAATCAGGATGGCGTCATGGTGCCTTACCTGGCCGCCGAAATCCCAACCGTTGAAAACGGTGGCGTCAGCGAAGACCTGACCTCCATCACTTGGAAGATCGCACCCGGCCTCAAATGGTCCGATGGCAGCGCCTTCACCTCTGCGGATGTGAAATTCACCGCTGACTACTGCATGGACCCCGAAGGCGGCTGTGCCCAGGTTACCAAATTCGAAGGTGTGACCTCGGTTGAAGCCCTTGATGATCTGACCGTCAAGGTCACATTTGCCAAGCCAACCCCCTTCCCCTATGGCCCCTTTGTTGGCGGTGAAAGCCCCATCATCCAGGCGGCTCAGTTTGCGGATTGTATGGGTGCCAAGGCACCGGAATGCACCGAGGCCAACTTTGCCCCCATCGGCACCGGTCCTTTTGTTGTTGATGAATTCAAACCCAACGACGTGATCACCCTGTCGGCCAACCCGAACTATCGTGACCCGGCCAAGCCTGCCTTTGCCAAGGTCCTGTTCAAAGGTGGCGGCGACGCAACGGCCGCTGGCCGTGCCGTCATGGAAACCGGCGAGTTTGACTACGCCTGGAACCTGCAGCTGGCCCCTGAAGTCATCGCCCAGATGGAATCCGCCGGCAAAGGCAAGCCTGTCGCAGGCTTTGGCCCGCTGGTTGAGCGCATCATGCTGAACAACACCAACCCTGATCCGGCGCTTGGCCCGGATGAGCGTTCGGTGATCCGTCCGCACCCTTTCTTGGGTGATCCTGCGGTTTACAAAGCAATGTCGCTGGCGATTGACCGTCCTTTGCTGGTCGAAATCGGCTATGGCAAAGCGGGTAAAGTCACCTGTAACTGGGTTCCGGCACCTGCAGCTGTAAACTCTGACACCTTCACCTGCGACAAGCAGGACATCGCTGCGGCAAACGCGATGCTGGAAGAAGCGGGCTACAAAGACACCAATGGTGACGGCGTACGTGAAACCCCCGATGGGATCCCAATGAAGATCCTGTACCAGACCTCGACCAACGCCGTGCGTCAGGACTTCCAGGCTCTGATCAAACAGTGGTGGAGCGAAATTGGTATCGAATCCGAGCTGCGTAACCTTAGCGGTTCCGTGTTCTTTGGTGGTGATCCCGGTTCGCCTGACACCTTCCAGAAGTTCTATGCTGACGTTGAAATGTATGCCAATACCTTCAACGGCACCGACCCTCAGTCCTACCTGGCGAACGGTCTGTGCGACAAGGCGCCTTCGCCTGCGACCCAGTGGCAGGGTGAGAACATCTCGCGCTTCTGCAACGAAGAGTTCGACAAGCTGCATGCGGAGCTGACAACCACAGCCGGTGCCGAAGCTCGTGCGGAAATCTCCAAGCGTCTCAACGACATCATCGTTGGAAACGGCGGCATGATCCCTCTGGTTCACCGTGGCCGTCTCTCGGCGCACGCCAACTCGCTTGGTGGTGTTGTGCTGAACGTCTGGGACAGCGAAATCTGGAACGCTGCTGACTGGTACCGTATCAAATAAACGGTTCTGACCAAACGAGGCCCCGGTGTTTCACCGGGGCCTCTTGCCATTCGCGCCGCGTTCCGGTTTATCGCCGGACACATTGGCCACAGGCGGCAGCCACCGCGGCCCTGACGCCCTGTCCAGCTCAACAATAACACATTGCAAAAGGCGCACGTTCCATGCTGACCTTTACAATCAGGCGATTGATCCTGTCGGTTCCGACATTGCTCTTCATCAGCCTGGTGATCTTCCTCCTTCTTGAACTCGCACCCGGCGATCCAATGGCGCAGGTGCCCCTGACGGTCCCCCCCGAAGTCAAAGAAAAAATGCGCGAGGCCCTTGGCCTTGGCCAACCCGCCCCCATCCGCTTCTGGAAATGGCTGGTGCAGTTCTTCTGGATTGAACCCCAAGTCCTGATCGACCACTATTTTGGCACCACCTTCTCGCAGGGTGACCTGCGCGTCATCTCCTGGCAGACCCGTTCGCCGGTGATGGATATCGTCATCCAGCGGATGCCGCAGACCCTGTGGGTTGTGGGCACCGCCTATGTGGTTGCCATCTTCATCGCCCTGCCCATCGGCATCTACTCCGCCTATCGTCAGTATAGCTGGTTTGACCAGCTCGGCACTTTTGTGTCGATGGTTGGCTTTTCGGTGCCGCCGTTTTTCTCGGGCGTTTTGGTCATCGTGATCTTCTCAGTGCAGCTGGGCTGGTTCCCGTCGATCTACGACACCACCCATGTGGTCGACAGCTGGGACAGCTTTGTCCACCAGTTGCGACAGATGATCATGCCGGTCATGGTGCTGGCGCTGCAGATCACTGCCCAGCTCAGCCGCTTTATGCGCGCCTCGATGCTGGATAACCTGAACCAGGACTATGTGCGCACGGCCCGTGCCAAAGGGCTCAGCGAATATGTCGTGGTGATGGTGCATGTTCTGCGCAACTCGATGATCCCGGTGGTCACGGTGATTGCCCTTGGCATTCCCGCGATCTTTGGCGGCGCAATCATCACCGAGCAGGTGTTCAAGGTAAATGGCATCGGCCAGCTGCTGATTGGCGCTATTCAGGCCAATGATCTGCCCATGGTACAGACTCTCACCTTTATCTTTGCCATTCTCATCGTGATGTTCAATCTGATCGCCGATGTTCTCTATGGCATTCTAGACCCGAGGATCCGCTATGACTGAGCTTAGCAATCCCATCCCCAGCAAACCACCGCGCAGCCAGTGGCTGGATGTCTGGGACCAGTTCAAAACCCACCGTGGTGCACTGCTAGGCGGCATCCTGTTCTTTCTTATCGTGGCTTCGGTCTATCTGGGTCCTTTCCTCTGGGATATTGATGCAACCCATATCGACATCCGTTCCCGGAATCAGGGACCCAGCTTGGCACATCCCTTTGGTACCGATCAGCTGGGCCGTGACATGATGGCCCGAATGATGGCTGGCGGCTCCACCTCGGTCTCGGTTGGGCTTACGGCGATGGCGCTGGCGCTGGTTCTTGGCTCCTTCATTGGCGTTGTGGCCGGGTTCTTTAAACGGCTTGATGGGCCGTTGATGCGTCTCACGGATCTGTTCCTGGCCCTGCCGTTGCTGCCGCTGCTTCTAGTGATGATGCTGCTGTTTCGCGAACCGCTGAACGCGGCCTTTGGGCCTGAACAGGGGATCTTCATCCTCATCGTTTGTGCCATTGGGGTGACCTCCTGGATGCCCACCGCGCGCATCGTGCGCGGCGATGTCCTGGCGATCAAGGAACGTGAGTTTGTTCTTGCGGCCCGCTCCATCGGCACCTCGAACAGCCAGCTGATCACCCGGCATATCCTGCCAAACGTGCTGTCGCCGATCATGGTGTCAGCAACACTGGGGATTGCCACCGCGATCATCACCGAAAGCTCGCTGTCTTTCCTCGGCCTGGGCTTCCCACCGGATTTCCCAACCTGGGGGCGGCTGTTGTTTGATGCCACCGACTATCTGCAGCAGCATC
Organism: Phaeobacter sp. G2; assembly: GCA_025163595.1. Lineage (NCBI taxonomy): Bacteria > Pseudomonadati > Pseudomonadota > Alphaproteobacteria > Rhodobacterales > Roseobacteraceae > Phaeobacter > Phaeobacter sp. G2. The sequence goes on along the minus strand of CP104100.1, from coordinate 1,932,713 downwards.
CCGAGCGGGTGTTCTGGCCTGGCATCGCGATTTCTTTGACCGTGCTGAGCGTGAACTACCTTGGTGACGGGCTGCGCGACGCATTGGATCCACGGATTCGCGGCCGCTAACCCCTCAGAGCGACGCGGGCAGCCGTGCCGCTGCAACTCACTGAGACATATTCAAATAAGAACATAGATTTTGGCCGTCCCCGAGGGGGCGGCCAAATTGTTTCGCCCTGCCCCAGCGGGCGCAGGAGAAAAGACCAGCCATCCCAGCTAAAGCAGAACAATATCACCCCCGCCCCCTGTCATAAGTGGGGCATGCCCCTTGCTTGCGCGGGAATTTGGCCTCATTTCGGGAAATAATTCCAATTCGCTGCTAAACGGGAGTCTGCGATGTTTGAGACATTGGGTTTTGAAGAGACCACCCCACGACTGGCGTCGCTGTATTTTGCCCTCGCGCTTGGGCTGGGCTTTGGGGTGCTGGCGCAGCTCACCCGGTTTTGCTTTCGCCGTGCCCTGATTGGCGAGGACCGCCGTCAGGCAGCCGGCATCTGGGCCCTGGCTCTGGCCGTATCAGTTCTGGGCACTCAGGCCGCCGTGACCCAAGGCTGGATCAGTTTTGACGGCCACCGCCTGCTGGCCTCAGAGCTGCCGCTGCTGGCCATTGCCGTTGGCGGCGTGATGTTTGGCATCGGCATGGTGCTGACACGGGGCTGTATCTCCCGCCTCACCGTGCTCAGCGGTACTGGCAACCTGCGGGCGCTGCTCTGCATCGGGATCTTTGCCCTGGTCGCCCATGCCACGCTCAAAGGTGTCCTGGCCCCCCTGCGCAGTCTTCTGAGCGGCTACACTGTCCAGCTGGGAGACTATGCAACCCTGGCCGCCCTGCCCGGTGGTGCCCCCCTGTGGAGCGCTGTAATTGTCCTGCCTGCCTTTTGGCTGGCCCTGCGGTCGCAAAATTCCGCACTGGCGCTGCTGGGCGGCGCCATGATCGGGGCGCTGGTGCCACTGGCCTGGGTCACCACCGGATTTGTGCTGTTTGACGAATTTGACCCCATCGCCATGGAGAGCCTGTCCTTTACCGCGCCAATGTCTGAGGGGCTGTTTTATGTCATTGCCTCCAGCGCCCTGCCTGCGGGCTTTGGCCCTGGGCTGATCGGCGGCGTTTTGGTCGGCGCCCTGCTTACCGCCCTGCTGCGCCGGGACTTCCGGTGGCAGAGCTTTGACAGCCCCCGCCAGACCGGCCGCTACATGCTGGGCGCCAGCCTGATGGGCTTTGGCGGGGTGCTGGCCGGGGGCTGCACCCTGGGGGCGGGCCTTGCCGGGATTTCCACCCTGGGTGTTGCGGCACCGCTGGCGCTAGCCGCCATTGCCCTCGGCGGCATTGTGGCCCACCGGCTGCTGCGGGACGGGTCTAGTGCAGCTGCTTCTTTATCCGCTGAATCGCCAGCCACACCAGCCCCACAACCGGCAGAGTGATCAGTGCGGTCAACATCCCCTTGCTTTGGCCCAGAGCCTGCGCAAGGGGATACATCAGGTAAGACACCAGTGACACGGCGTAGTAGCCAATAGCCACCACCGAGAGGCCCTCTACGGTGTGTTGCAGCCGCAGCGCCTGATCTGCCCGCCGGTCCATACTGGCCAAAAGCGCTTGGTTCTGCGCACTCCGTTCTACATCAACCCGCGTCCTGAGTAGCTCGCCGCCGCGCCGCGCCCGATCTGCCAGGGTACCAATACGTTTCTCCGTGGACTTCACCGTGCGCATGGCGGGTTCATATCGGCGCAGCATGAATTCGGAAAACATCTGAAAACCGCCATAGCGCATCTCGCGCAGCAGACTGATACGCTGATTGACCAGCGCCTCATAGGCGCCAGTCGCGCCAAATCGAAAGGCCGAACGCGCCGCCATGGCCTCCAGTTCCGCCGAGACCGTCAATAGCTGTGTCAGGGTCTGTTCAGCGGGCGCTGTGTCAGAGGTCATCTCCGCCATCATTTTGCTGAGATGGGTATCCAGCTCGCTGATATCGCGGCTGAGGCCCCGCGCCCGGGAAAACCCCAGCATCGACATGGCCCGGTAGGTCTCAATCTCGCAGATCCGCTGGACCAGTCGCCCGATGCGCTGCGACCCGGTTGTGGCATTGGCAAACAGTGCAAACCGCATATGCCCTGCCGGATCAATGCGGAAATCTCCGGCAACCACAGCGCTGTTATCCAGCACCTCGGCCACCGCCAGGCTTTCGGGAACAAACCAGTCCTTCAATGCGGTCTTGATCCGCTTGTCCTCTGGCCGCGGCAGGACCCGGATCATCAGCGAGGTGACCCGGTGACCCGGGGCCTCCTCCAGCCAGTCCGAGGGGAACACATCAAAATCCGCCGGATCAAAGGCGCGCTTGCTGATGCCATCGTCATAGAGCGTGTAGCTGACGAATTCGGTGTGTTGCTCCCATTTCAGGGTATGGCGCCCCAGTTGCGCCGAGTGATGCGTCGCGCCGGGTTGCGGATGTGGCGCGCCATGGCGATCCAGCAGATCGGTGAGATGTTGCAAATCCAGCCCGCGATCCCGGCGCACCGCCTCGCTGGGCTGCTTCACCGCCAGATAGACCACCGTGCTGGGGCTTTTCATCGCTGGAAAAGGCCTGGCGTGCAGCTCATTCGCCGAAGAGTAGCGCAAAGGATGGTCTGGGATCGGGGGCATGGCGCAGAGGTCTCCAAAAAGGTGAAGCCACCATAGCGATTCAGAGATTATCTGTACAGAAGTCTTTTATTTCAATATGTTACCAGGGTACGACGGTATACAAAGCCATTGGGGCCCATCGAAAACTCAGGAAAACCCAACAAAGTTTTTGCCTACCGCCGATGGCCCCATCCGGGGGAGTTGCAGCCAAATGAAGTCAAAAAAGAAAAGGCGCGCCGGATCTCTCTGGCGCGCCTTTGGTCTGAGTTATGACCGGTCTGTTACTGGATCATTGTCAGCAACTGATCCAGCGAGGCCTTGGCATCGCCATAGAACATCCGGGTATTGTCCTTGAAGAACAGCGGGTTCTCGATGCCGGAGTAGCCGGTGCCCTGGCCGCGCTTGGAGACAAAGACCTGTTTCGCCTTCCAGCATTCCAGAACCGGCATGCCAGCGATGGGAGAGTTGGGATCTTCCTGGGCCGCCGGGTTGACGATGTCATTGGAGCCAATGACGATGGCCACATCGGTTTCCGGGAAGTCCTCGTTGATCTCATCCATTTCCATGACGATGTCATAGGGAACTTTGGCTTCAGCCAGCAGCACGTTCATGTGCCCGGGCAAACGGCCCGCAACCGGATGGATGGCAAAGCGCACGGTTTTGCCCTTGGCCCGCAGGCGACGGGTCAGTTCCGCCACGTTCTGCTGCGCCTGTGCCACTGCCATGCCGTAGCCGGGGATGATGATGACGCTATCGGCCTCGTCCAGCGCGGTTGCAACGCCATCGGCGTCGATGGCCACCTGCTCGCCTTCGACCTCCATCTGCGGACCAGCTGTGCCGCCAAAGCCGCCCAGGATAACGCTGACAAAGCTGCGGTTCATCGCCTTACACATGATGTACGACAGGATCGCACCGGAAGAGCCAACCAGCGCCCCCACCACGATCAGCAGGTCGTTGCCAAGGGAGAAACCAATCGCAGCCGCGGCCCAGCCCGAGTAGCTGTTCAGCATCGAGACAACCACTGGCATATCGGCGCCGCCGATGCCCATGATCAGGTGATAGCCGATGAACAGGGCTGCCAGCGTCATCAGCATCAGCGGCACAAAGCCACCAGTGTTGAAGTACCAGATCAGCGCGATCAGCGACACGCCCGCCGCAGCAGCGTTGAGCATATGACCGCCGGGCAGTTTCACCGCCGAAGAGGTCAGTTTACCTGCCAGTTTGCCATAGGCCACAACCGAACCGGTAAAGGTCACCGCACCAATGAAGATGCCGAGGAACAGCTCAACCCGCAGGATGGCGATCTCGACGCCGTCTTTCTTGGCCAACAGCTTGGCAAAGCCGTCCAGCGCCTGTTTGGCCTCTGCGTCCATGGCTAGGACACGACCCAGTTCGATATGGGCGATAAGACCCACAAAGACCGCGGCCAGGCCAACCAAAGAGTGCATCGCAGCAACCAGTTCGGGCATCTGGGTCATCTGTACCCGAGTTGCCAGCTGGTAGCCGATAACGCCGCCACCGGCGATCAGCACGATCGACAAGAGCCAGAGCCCGGAGCCCGGGCCAACAAGGGTGGCAAAAACCGCCAGCGCCATGCCGACAATCCCGTACCAGACCGCGCGTTTTGCGCTTTCCTGGCCGGACAGCCCGCCAAGGCTGAGGATGAAGAGAACAGCCGCGACCACATAGGCGGCAGTGGTAAATCCATATTCCATCTCTGTAGCCTCCTTAAGATTTCTGGAACATGGCAAGCATGCGCCGGGTGACGAGGAAGCCACCAAAGATGTTAATCCCAGCCATAAAGACCGACAGGGCCGCCAGCAGGATCACCAGGAAACTGCCCGAGCCGATCTGCATCAGCGCGCCCAGGATAATGATCGACGAAATCGCATTGGTGACCGCCATCAGTGGTGTGTGCAGGCTATGCGCCACGCCCCAGATCACCTGGAAACCAATAAAGACCGAGAGCACAAAGACGATAAAGTGCTGCATGAAGCTGGCAGGGGCCACCAGACCAACAGCCAGCAGCAAGGCACCGCCCACGGCCAGCAGGGTGACCTGGTTCTTGGTCTGAGCCTTGAAGGCCGCCACTTCTTCGGCGCGCTTTTCTTCTGGCGTCAGCTCTGGCGCAACCTCTTTGGGCTTGGCGGCAATCGCCTGCACCTTTGGCGGTGGTGGTGGGAAGGTGATTTCGCCGCCATGGGTCACGGTGGAGCCACGAATAACGTCATCTTCCATGTCGTGATTGATCTGGCCGTCCTTTTCAGGGGTCAGGTCAGTCATCATGTGGCGGATGTTGGTGGCGTAAAGAGTCGACGACTGGGCCGCCATGCGGGATGGGAAATCGGTGTAGCCGATAATGGTGACGCCATTCTCGGTGACGATTTTCTCATCCATCACGGTGAGCTTGCAATTGCCGCCCTTTTCCGCGGCCAGGTCAACAATGACCGAGCCAGGCTTCATCGCGGCGACCATGTCTTCGGTCCACAGCTCTGGCGCTTCGCGGTTGGGGATCAGAGCCGTGGTGATAACGATATCCACCTCTGGTGCCAGTTCCCGGAACTTGGCGAGCTGGGCTTCGCGGAACTCTGGGCTGGAGACCGAGGCATAGCCACCGGAAGACGCCCCATCGGCCTGCTCTTCTTCAAAGTCGAGATAGACAAACTCGGCGCCCATGGACTCAACTTGCTCAGCCACTTCGGGGCGTACGTCAAAGGCCAGGGTAATGGCCCCCAGACTGGTCGAGGTGCCAATGGCTGCAAGACCAGCAACGCCGGCGCCTACCACCAGGACCTTAGCTGGGGGCACCTTGCCCGCGGCTGTGATCTGACCGGTGAAAAAGCGGCCGAAGTTGTTGCCTGCTTCGATAACCGCGCGGTAGCCGGCGATATTCGCCATCGAGGACAGCGCGTCCATCTTCTGCGCGCGGCTGATACGTGGCACCATTTCCATGGCAATAACGCTGGCGCCTTTGGATTTGGCCAGTTCCAGCCCTTCTTCATTCCCGCCGGGATTGAAGAAAGAAATCAGTGTCTTTTTTGAGTTCAGCCGCTTGAGCTCAGCCTCATTGGGTTGGCGTACCTTGGCGATGATATCTGATGCCTTCCACAAAGCGGCGGCAGTCTTGATGATTTCAACACCGGCCTCCTCATAGGTCGCATCGCTAAAGCCGGCCAATTGGCCCGCACCGCTTTCAATGGCGCAGTCATAGCCCAGTTTCTGCAGCTGACGCGCAGAATCGGGCGTCATAGCGACACGCGCCTCGCCGTTGATCACCTCTTTGGGTGTTCCAATTTTCACCTTGTCGGTCCCCCTCGTCCTGCCCGCCCCAGCATTGCCCGGGTACGGATCGCAAACATTATGACTATCCTGCGCAATATTTTTGCGCAATGGTTTCGCTGCGTCGCCGCATATCACTGCCGCATTGCCGCATTTCTGCACCACTCAACTAAACTGGGTCAGATTCTACAACCGACCCTCTCTTGTGAGGCTACAATAGAAAACCAACCCTTTTATCGCAACTAACCCAGGGCTAGACCCAGCGTCGCACTTTTTGCTCATAGCGCGCCCAGTCACTGCGAAAGGTCCGCCGCATCCGGTTTTCCTCACCGATTATAAAGCGTTTCTCCAGGATCCAGGTCAGCACCGGGATCAGCGGCAACGCAAGAACCGCGTCGAAATACAGGATCAGCCCCGCCAGCACCATGACATCGCCCAGATAGATTGGGTTGCGGCTGCGGGTAAAGATACCCGATTGCACCAGCCTGCTTGGCGTTTCATGGGGCATGAGCGTTGTCTTCTGACGTCGCATTTCGGTAACCGCCAGCGCCATCAGCACCAGCCCGCCACCGACAAGCAGCCCACCAAGCAGATCCGCCCATACCGGGCCAAACCCCAGCCCCAGTGGCAGATACTGCGCCTGCCCCCAGGCCAAAGCAATGCAGCCCGCCAGCCAGACCGGTGGTAGGTCGATCCATTTCATATCATGTCTCTTTCCTCAAAGCCGCACAGCAGAGCTGCGCGGCCAATTTGCGGCACCTTCCCCAGAACCCCGGGCAAGGTCCAGCGCTTCAGCAAATACTGTCCAGATAAAAGGACGGTATGCTCGTTTTTAAAGCCATATCACAACTTCGTTCCCGGCCCGCTCTCGCGCGAGCGCCCGTCTACCAGAAAAATGGGGGGACGTGAGTAGGTCATATTGACCTACTCCCACTCCATCTCTTCAAACACGCGCCCGGCATTCTTGGTGGCCAACTCGTCAAATGTGTCCAACCCGCGCCATTGCTGCTGGTCAACATAATAGGCGCTGGCCAGATCGCCACCGTCTTCGATATGCGCCCCAATCTTGCTGCGTAGATCGTTCAGATAGTCCAGAGTATAGCGCCGCACCTGGTCCAGATTGGTGGGATGGCCATGGCCTGGGATCACATAGGTTGGCGCCATGGGTTCCAGCTTCTCGACCCAGGTCTCAATCCAGCAGCTGGTGCAGGTATGGGGAAAGATCGGCAACATGCGCTCATGAAAGGCGATATCGCCGGCAATCATGATCTTCCAAGCAGGAATCCACACCTGTACATCGCCCGGATCATGGGCCGGGCCCAAATGCAGCACCTGAATATCCAGCCCGCCAAGGCTCAGCTCATAGCGATCGTCAAAGCTGAGGTTGGCATGTTCCATGCGGCTGTCGCCCGCGCGGTCCTTGTTATAGGCCTGCATGCGCTGCAGGATGAAATCGCCATTTTTCTGGGTTTCGGCAATGGCATCGGCATGGCCCAGAATGTCTACGCCCTGGTCGCGCCAATAGCCGTTGCCCAGCACCGCATGACCCTGGCCATTTTCGTTGATGACCAAAACAACCGGCTGATCCGTCACCGCCTTGATCTCTGCGTGCAAAGCCGCTGCCAGCGCATCCGAGGCCCCGGCATTGATCACCACGACACCCACGTTCGTCACGACAAAGGAGAGGTTGTTATTGTGGCCGGCGTTTTCATAGGTCGGCGGCGCAGTGGCCCCGATGGCCGAGAATACATGCGGGATCACCTCGACAGGCTTGGAATACAGCTCGGACTGGGGGTATTGATCCGCAATATCCTCACTGGCAAGACCTGCAATTGGCAACCCTGCAACATATGCTGTCAGCCCTGCGGCATATATCGGCGTCAAAAGCCGACTCAACGCGGTATTGGTCATGGCATCCTCCCATTTTTGTTCAGACAAATAATTCACACTTGCGAATATGATTGTAAATAGATTTTGCGCTCTGCCATTGCCTCTGTGACGGAACGGCGCGCTTGCGCAGCTGTGCCCCGGCGATACCCTGTGACAAACAGGAGGACAAAAGATGGATTTGAACGGCAAACACGCATTGGTCACCGGCGGGGGCACTGGCATTGGGCTGGCCATTGCCAAGGCTCTGGCGGCACAGGGTGCCCAGGTGACCATCACCGGACGCCGCCAGGAGGTGCTGGAAGAGGTCGCAACGGCGGGCCTGCACCCCATGGCGATGGATGTGCGCAACGAGGACGACATCATTGCCAAAGTCGCCGCCGCAGTCGAGGCCCGTGGCCCGATCCAGATCTGCGTCGCCAATGCCGGCGTGGCCGAGGGCAAATCCCTGCACAAAACCACCATGGAGTTCTGGCGCAACATGATGGCGACCAATCTGGATGGCGCCTTTCTGACCATTCGCGAATGCCTGAAGTCCATGCATCAGACCGACTGGGGCCGGATCATCACCGTGGCCTCTATCGCCGGCCTGCGCGGGCTGAAAGGCGGCGCCTGCTACAGCGCCAGCAAACACGGCATGATTGGCCTCACCCGGGCTTTGAGCGAGGATTACATGGGCAGCCAGATCACCGCCAATGCCATCTGCCCCGGCTATGTGGACACCCCGATTGTCGACCGCAACATCACTTCGATCTCGACGCGTGCCGGCATCAGCCAGGATGAGGCGCTCAAGGTCATGGTCAATGCCAACCGCCACCAACGCCTGATCGAACCAGAGGAAGTAGCCGCCGCCGCCATGTGGCTTTGTGGTCCAGGATCGCAGTCCATCAACGGCCAGACCATCGAAATCGCAGGTGGGCAGACCTGATGAGGCTGACAAGATGAACAGGGCGGAGTTCAACCAGTTCTGCGCCACCTTTCCCGCAGCGGAGCATGTGGTGCAATGGGGCAATTCCGACGTTTGGAAAGCAGGCGGCAAGCTCTTTGCCGTCTGCGGCTGGGCCGATGGCGACGACGCCTTTACCTTCAAGGCCGGAGAGATCGCTTTTGAGGTGCTGCAGGAACGCCCCGGTGTGCGCCCTGCTCCCTATCTGGCCTCGCGTGGGATGAAATGGCTGCAACAATTTGCCAAAGATGGTCTCAGCGAGGAAGAGCTGCGCGACTGTATCACCCTGTCCTATCAGATGGTCACCGCAGGCCTGTCCAAGAAGAAAAGAACCGCACTGGGCATTCCAGACCCCGCGCCAAAGGCCTGACACCCAGTTCCTGGCCCTGTTCCTGGCATTCCCCCTGCAAGAGACACTGGACAGACCAGATCGGATCGGATACGAAATACAAAAGCTTTAAGCTTGAAATACTTCACGATCCAGCGAGGCCCCGATGACTGATTTTGCTGCCACCAAGGCGATGTTCGACCTGCCCGAGGGAATGATCTACCTCGATGGCAACTCTTTGGGCCCGCTGCCCAAGGCCACCAAGGATCGCGTCTCGGCGATGATCGAGGATGAATGGGGCAAGATGCTGATCACCGGCTGGAACAAGGCCGGCTGGATGCAGCAACCCGGTGCCATTGGCGATCGCATCGGACGGTTGATCGGCGCCGAGCCGGGCCATGTGATGATGGGCGACACCCTGTCAATCAAGGTCTACCAGGCGGTTGCCTCTGCCCTGGAGATGACCCCCGACCGCCGGGTGGTGCTGTCAGACAATGGCAACTTCCCTTCGGATCTTTATATCGTGCAGGGCCTGCTGAAATCCCTGGGCGAAGACTATGAGCTGCGGGTGGTGAACCCCGAGGACGTGGCAGAAAACATCACCGACGAAATTGCTGTCCTGATGCTCACCGAGGTGGACTATCGCACCGGACGCAAACACGACATGAAAGCCCTGACCGAGCTGGCCCATGCACAGGGCGTGGTGACGGTTTGGGATCTGGCCCATTCCGCCGGGGCATTGCCGGTGGATCTGGCCGGGTGCAACGCGGATTTTGCCGTCGGCTGCACCTATAAATACCTCAACTCTGGCCCCGGAGGCCCGGCCTTTATCTATGTCGCGCCGCGCCATGTGGACAGCGCCCGCCCGGCCCTGTCGGGCTGGCTGGGGCATGAGGCGCCTTTTGCCTTTGATCTCGACTATCGCCCCGGCAACGGCATTGAACGCATGCGCGTTGGCACCCCGCCGATGATCCAGCTGGCCGCCCTTGGGGCCTCGATGGATATCTGGGATCAGGTGGATATGCAGGCGCTGCGGGCGCGCTCGATCGCGCTGTGCGATCGCTTTATTGCCGGGATTGAGGCGACCTGCCCCGAGCTGACCCTGGCCTCGCCGCGCGACGGTGCGGCCCGTGGCAGCCAGGTCTCCTTTGCCTTTGAAGATGGTTACGCGGCCATGCAGGCGCTGATTGCCCGTGGCGTCATTGGCGATTTCCGGGCGCCGGATATCATGCGCTTTGGCTTTACCCCGCTGTATATTGATGAGGGCGATGTCGATGGCGCGGTGGCGATCATTGCCGATGTGATGAACAACCGGCTGTGGGACAAACCCGAATATAAAATCCGCGCGGCCGTGACCTGATGAACCTGCCCGGCACCAAAGCGCTGCCCCTGTGCCGGCCCTTTGGCTGGGTGGCGCTGTGGCGTCGCCTGGCCCAATGCGGCACCCTGAACAAACGGATTTTATCCCTTTCCTGAGCTATACTTCAATTTGGAAAAGGAGGAATCCCATGAGCGATTCCAAGACCACGCCCCAGGGCTGCCCCTTCAACCCCGCCGATGACGGCGCCCAGATGGATTTTGACGGCCGTATGTCCTATGGTGACTACCTGTCACTGGATATGTTGCTGACTGCCCAGAAACCCTGGAGCGACACCCATGATGAAATGCTGTTCATCATCCAGCACCAAACATCCGAACTGTGGATGCGGCTGGCCATTCACGAGCTGCAGGCGGCGCGCGCGCGGCTGATCAAGGGCGAAGCGCGACAGGCGTTCAAGATGCTGGCGCGGGTGGCGCGGATTTTTGAGCAGCTGAACTCTGCCTGGGATGTGCTGCGCACCATGACGCCCTCGGATTACACCGCCTTTCGCGATGCCCTGGGGCAAAGCTCTGGTTTTCAGTCGCATCAGTACCGGCTGATCGAGTTCATGCTGGGCAACCGCAACAAGGCGATGCTGAAGCCCCATGCCCACCGCCCTGATCTGGTGGCGCTGCTGGAGGCCGAACTGGCACAGCCGTCGCTCTATGATGTGGCGTTGCGGGCGCTGCATGCACGTTTCGCCCTGCCTGACACAGTGATCAATCGTGACCTATCAGAGGCCTATCAGGCCAGCGAAGCGGTAGAGGCCGCCTGGTCCGAGGTCTACCGCGCCCCCGAGGACCATTGGGAGCTTTATGAATTGGCCGAGAAACTGGTGGATTTTGAAGACTATTTCCGCCGCTGGCGGTTCAATCACGTGACCACGGTGGAGCGGGTCATTGGCTTTAAACGCGGCACCGGCGGCACCGGCGGGGTCAACTACCTCAAACGGATGCTGGAGGTAGAGCTGTTCCCCGAGCTTTGGCACCTGCGCACCACGCTGTAACCGCAGGTAAAACTGAGCTTAGCTGCACAGAGGCTGGCAATACGGTGGCTGGCAAAACAAAGGCGGGGGGCTCCCGCCCGTCTCGCGACATCACAGATGTCGGATCCCGTTGGGCCCGGCGCCGCGCTGACGCGCGGCGCGTCAGCGCAATACGCTGTACCTCAGTGCTGGAGCAACAGGGAACTCAGTTTGCCGGCCCCCTCCCCCTTCAGCCTGCGGGGGTCAGGGCTTGGGCGCACAGTGCCGCATAATTGGCCACACCGACACGATAGCCATCGTAGCTTTGTGCGGTGTGTTTGATCCCTTTGAGACAGGCGCAGAACAAACGCCCCAGGGCATCCGCATCAGCCGTCAGGACAACTACCCCCCGCGCAGCTTCCTCCTGCAGCCACTGGGCATAAATGCCCTGCAACTGCGCTTCGCCTTCCTCGATCATATCACCAGCCACATTCAGGGTGGCCTCAAACAGCTCCATCCCATGTGCCGAAGACATCATCGCTTCCATCGTCTCGCCGCCATGGGCTGCAAAGGCACGCGCCAAACGCTGCGCCAGGTCCCCCTCCGCTTTCAGGGCCGTCGCAACCTCGCGCGCGGCCTCGGCATAGTAGCTTTCAACAAGGCTACGAAAGATGGCCTCTTTGTTTTTGAAATGAAGGTAGAGCGCCGGGCGTGACATGCCGGCTCCCCGGGCTATGTCATCCATTGAGGTTTTGCGAAACCCATAGGCGGAAAAGCCTGCCCAGGCGGCGGCAAGGATGGCCTGTGTCTTGGTGTCTGTCTTGGTATCGGGGGCTGAAAACGTCATAGACTCGCTTCTGACAGTTTTACAGGTTTTTGTCAATTGACAGCCTGACACATTTCATGCATTTTGTCAGAAATACCAACCCCAGCTCCCGGACCCAGCAAAGAGGCCAGTCCCATGTCAAAAACGCTCCGTATCAATGGCAAGACCCATGAGGTGGATCTGCCCGATGATGTGCCTCTGCTCTGGGTGCTGCGCGACGAGATCGGCCTGACGGGGACAAAATTTGGCTGCGGCGTGGCCGCCTGTGGTGCCTGCACCGTGCAGGTGGACGGCGAGGCGATGCGCTCCTGCCAGCTGAGCCTTGGCGATGTCGAGGGGGAGGTGACCACAATCGAGGGACTTGGCAGCCCAGACAACATGGCCAAGATCCAGCAGGCCTGGGTGGCGCATCAGGTGGCACAATGTGGCTACTGCCAGTCCGGCCAGATCATGCAGGCCGCGAGCCTGCTGGCAGAAAACCCCAGCCCCAGCGACGCCGATATCGACGAGGCAATGCAGGGCAACCTGTGCCGCTGTGGCACCTACCCGCGTATCCGCGCCGCCATCCATTCCGCCGCCAAAATGATGCAGGAGGCCTGATCTCATGGCCAGCTTGAAAAAAATCGCCCGCCGCAGCTTCCTCGTCGGCTCTGCCGCCATTCTGGGCGGGGTTGCCTTTGGCACCTATAAATACCACCAGCCCGCCCCTAACCCGCTGGAGCCGGGTGAAGGCAAGGCAGTGCTGAACCCCTTTGTCTTTGTTGACCAGTCCGGCGTCACCCTGATCGCGCCCCGGGCTGAGATGGGCCAGGGCGTGCGCAGCTCATGGGCTGCGCTGATCGCCGAGGAGCTGGATGTAGACCCAGCACAGGTCAATGTGATCCATGGCCCCGCCGCCAAGGCCTATTACAACAGCGCCATGATGGCCGAGGCCCTGCCCGGGCGCGGCTATAACGCCAGCGATTTTCAGCATTCATTGGGGCAGATCGTCGGGAATTTCTCCAAATTTCTCGACCTGCAGGTCACGGGTGGCTCCTCCTCGATGAAAGATGGCTTTACCCGTATGCGGCTGGCTGGTGCGAGCGCCCGCGAAACCCTGAAAGAGGCGGCCGCGAAACGGCTTGGCGTGGCTCGCGCCCTGCTGGAAACCGAGAACGGATATGTTCTGGCGCCGGGCGATGTAAAACTCTCCTATGCTGAACTGGCCACAGAGGCCGCCGCTCTTGAGCCGCAAGAGCCCGAGCTACGCCCCGCAGCCCAGTGGAAATACATCGGCAAGCCCGTGCCGCGCATTGATATGACTGCCAAGGTCACCGGCACCGCTGGTTTTGGTGTGGATACCCGCATTGAAGGCATGAAATTCGCCGCCATCAAACAGAACCCACATTTTGGCGCTGGTATGCGCGGCTTTGATGCCTCGACCGCCAAGGACATGGCAGGTGTCGAGCAGATCCTGGATCTTGGCGATGCGGTGGCCGTTGTGGGCAGCAATACCTGGCTGGCACAACAGGCGGTTGAGGCTATTGAGGTGGACTGGGAGCCTGCAACCTACCCCAAAACCACCGATGCGATTTTTGCCGAGATTGAAGCCGCCTTTGACGGCTCCGCCAATTCAACCATGCGCGATGACGGCGACGTGGACAGCCTGCCTGACGGGGCTGAGCTGATCGAGGCCGAATATCGCCTGCCCTATCTGGCCCATGCCACCATGGAACCGATGAACGCCACGGCGCTGTACACCGGGGATGCGCTGGAGATCTGGGCCCCCAATCAGGGGCCAACGGTGGTGCAAAAAGCTGCCGCCGCGCTCACCGGGTTGGACCCTGAGGCCGTGACCGTCAATACCACCTTTCTGGGCGGCGGCTTTGGTCGCCGCATTGAGGTGGATTACACCAACCGCGCCGTGCAGATTGCCCAACAGCTGAAAGGCACGCCGGTGCAACTCACCTGGTCGCGCGAAGAAGATATGCGCCACGACTATTACCGCCCCGGAGCCATTGGCCGCTACCGCGCCGCCGTCAAGGATGGCAAAGCCGTGATGGTGCATGGCAAGATCGCAGCCCAGTCCACCACCCAGGAGGGTGCCGGGCGGATGCTGGGCCTGCCAATGTCCGGCCCGGACAAGGGCCATGTGGACGCAGCCTTTAACCAGCCCCTGGCGATCCCGAACTTTCGTGTCGAGGGCTATATCGCCAAGCCGATGATCCCGGTGGGGTTCTGGCGCTCGGTGGCGGCGTCGTTCAACGGGTTCTTTTCTGACAGTATTATTGATGAGATGGCCCATAAGGCCGGCCGCGACCCGCTGGAGTTCCGCCTGGAGCTGGCCCGTGCCGAATGGGAGCCCGCCGCCAAAGTCCTGGAAACTGTGCGCGATATGTCCGGCTGGACTGGCACAACTCCCGCAGGCATCGGTCGGGGCGTCGCCCTGGCCTACAGCTTTGGAACCCCGGTTGCGCAGGTCATCGAAGTGGCCGATCGCGACGGCGATATTGCCATCACCAAGGCCTGGATTGCCGCCGACCTTGGCCTGGTGGTGGACCCGCAAAACACCGAAGCACAGCTGTTCAGTGGCCTCGCCTATGGGCTGTCGGCGGCCTGTTTTGGCGAGATCACCTTTGACAATGGCGCGGTAGAACAGGAGAACTTCCCCGATTACGACGCCATGCGCATGCCCAGCATGCCCTCGGTCGAGGTGGCGGTTTTGCAGCAGCAAAAACACATGGGCGGCGCTGGCGAGCCCGGCACCCCGCCAGCGGCACCGGCCCTGACCAATGCGCTGTTTGACCTGACAGGGAAACGCGCGCGGGAACTGCCCCTGAACAAACAGTTCAGCCTTTTGTAGGTAGCCCGAACAAGACGCTGCCAGATCCCCCCAACACCCCACCAGTGAGCTAAACACTGGTGGGGGGATCTGGAAACGCTGCGCGATCCAGGCCAGCTCAAGCCCCGCCCAAAATCGAATAAAAGTTAATTTATATCAGTCATTTAAGGGAAAGCCCCCCTACCCTCACTGGCGCGCATTTCTGACTTCAACTGACGCACCAGAAACCACAGGCCTGTTCCCGCAGAGCTGCCTTCGCAGTCGCGCAACCAACAAGCCCGAAATCACCGTTGTGATGGCAGGACTTTTAACCTGTTTCCAGTAGTTCGCCAGCCGCAGGGGTGCCATTGGCCCAGGCATGGACCGCTGCGCCAAAGGCCTGGAACAGCGGGCGCGAGACCGGATCATTGTTGGCGTCCCACTCCGGGTGCCACTGCACCGCCAGGGTAAAGCCCGGTGCATCCTGAACATAGATCGCCTCAGGCGTGCCATCGGGGGCATAGCCGTCAATCACGATGCGCGCCCCCGGGGTTTTGATGCCCTGGCCGTGCAGGCTGTTGGTCATCACCTCATCTGCGCCAAAGACATCATTGAAGACACCACCGCTGGTCATCTTCACCGGGTGGCGCAGGGCGAATTTTTCTTCCAGGGTGCCATCGGGGGGCATGCGGTGGTTCATTCGCCCCGGCAGGTCGCGGATCTCAGGGTAGAGCGTGCCGCCCATGGCCACATTGACCTCCTGAAAGCCCCGGCAGATCCCCAGAAAGGGCTGGCCGCGCTCAACGCAGGCCCGCACCAAAGGCAGCACAATGGCATCCCGCGCCCGGTCAAAAGCCCCGTGGGCCTCTGTCTCTGCCTCGCCATATTCATTTGGGTGCACATTGGGCCGCCCCCCGGTGAGCAAAAACCCGTCAAAGCTATGCAACAGCTCCTCGACCGACAGGAACCGCGGGTCCGAGGGGATCAGCAGCGGCATACAGCCAGCAACCTCGGCCACGGCCTCAGAATTCATGGTGCCGCCAGCATGTGCCGGATATTGATCGTTGAGCAGATAGGAATTGCCGATAATGCCAACTTTGGGACGCGCCATGGGGACTCCGAATGTGTTAAAACATAGCAAGGCTAAGGCCTCCCCCGGGATCCCGCAACCACACAAGCGACCGGATTGCGCGCAGGTTACTGTTCAATTCTGCACGTCGTAGCGTCATCGGGGGATCTGCGGCAAAACAGGGCAGATCGGAAACAACACCTGCGCCGAAAAATCAAGCCTGAGAATCAAAAGGACGCCGCACAGCGCGACGTCCCTTGTTGAGCCACAGGTTTTGCACGTGAGATCAGATCTCGCCGATCAACCCAGCCGCTTCGATCCCTGCCATGGCCGCAATGGCGTCATTGTCAGAGGTATCGCCGGTGACGCCGACGGCACCAATGACCGCGCCGCTATCGTCGCGCAGCAACACGCCACCGGGCACAGGGATCACCTGACCACCATACACGCCATTCACCGCCGCCATGAAATAGGCCTGGGCTTCGGCGCGGGCCATCTGCGCTGTGCCTGCCATGCCCAGCATTACCGCGCCATAGGCCTTACCATGGGCGATGGCAAAACGCCCAGGTGCAGCGCCGTCTTCGCGGGCAAAGGCCTGCACATGGCCACCGCCATCCAGCACCACGGCGGAAAGAGGTTTCAACCCCATCTCACGGCCTTTGGCCAGGGCTGTGTTGATAATGATCTGCGCAGATTGCAGGGAAATTGTCATGGTCGTATCCTTCTGGTCAGGATCAAGAATAAGGGAAGAGGGCAGGACCGCGCCCTGCCCCCAGTCTCTATTACTGTGTTAGCCGACCGCCTTGAGCTCAAGACGACGGGCATGCAACACAGGCTCGGTATAGCCAGAGGGTTGGACGCGCCCCTTGAAGACCAGATCACAGGCGGCCTGGAAGGCAATGCCGTCAAAGCCGGGCGCCATGGGCCGATAGCTGGCATCCCCGGCGTTTTGCTGGTCCACCACGGCAGCCATCTTTTGCATCGCGGCCATCACTTGCTGCTCGCTCACCACCTCGTGGTGCAGCCAATTGGCCAGCGCCTGACTGGAGATCCGGCAGGTGGCGCGGTCTTCCATCAGCCCCACATTGTTCAGATCAGGCACTTTGGAGCAGCCAACACCCTGATCGACCCAGCGCACCACATAGCCCAGAATGCCCTGGGCATTGTTTTCGATCTCATGGGTGATTTGTTCATCCGACAGGTTTTGCCCCTGCATCACTGGAATATCCAGCAGGTCCGTCAGCGTGCCACGGGGGCCAGCCGCGCGCAGCGCATCCTGATGCGACAGCACATCAAACTGGTGATAATGGGTTGCATGCAACGTTGCAGCGGTTGGCGACGGAACCCAGGCGCAGGTGGCACCGGATTTGGGATGGCCAATCTTGGCGGCCAGCATGTCCCCCATCAGATCCGGCATCGCCCACATTCCCTTGCCAATCTGGGCGCGGCCTTTGAGACCACAGGCCAGACCGATATCGACATTGCGGTCCTCGTAGGAGGCAATCCAGGGGGTGTTTTTCATCTCGCCCTTGGGCAACATCGCCCCTGCTTCCATTGAGGTATGGATCTCATCCCCGGTGCGGTCCAGGAAGCCGGTGTTGATAAAGGCCACGCGAGATTTGGCGGCGCGGATGCATTCCTTCAGATTGACCGAGGTGCGGCGCTCTTCATCCATGATGCCGATCTTGACCGTATTGGCCGGCAGGCCCAGCGCCGCCTCAACCTGATCAAAGATGCGGCAGGCAAAATCCACTTCTTCGGGGCCGTGCATCTTGGGCTTGACCACATAAACAGAGCCATGCAGCGAATTGCCCCCCTCTGCCTGCAGATCATGCATGGCGATCATCACGGTGATCATCGCATCCAGCAGGCCTTCGCCCGCCTCGCGGCCTTCGCTGTCCAATACGGCCGGGTTGGTCATCAGGTGGCCAACATTGCGCACCAGCAACAGGGAGCGGCCTTTGAGGCTGGCGGCCTCTCCGCCGGCACTGGTGTAGGCAAGATCAGCGTTCAAGACACGGGTAAAGGTTTTGCCGCCTTTACTAACCTCTTCTGCCAGATCCCGTTTCATCAGGCCCAGCCAGTTTGAATAGGCCACCACCTTGTCCTCGGCATCGACACAGGCCACCGAGTCCTCGCAGTCCATGATGGTGGACAGCGCCGATTCAAGCGTGATGTCATTGATCCCGGCAGCATCCGTGGCGCCAATATTGCCTGCGGCGTCCACCTCGATCACCGCATGCAACCCGTTGTTTTTCAGCAGAACCCGCGTTGGGGCAGCGGCATCACCAACGTGCCCGGCAAACTGGCTGACTTCCTTGAGCGCGGGCACCAAAGCCCCCTCCGCAACGGCGAGCTCGGTGATATCGCTCCAGGACCCGCTTTGCAGCGGGAAGGTTTCATCCAGGAAACTACGACCCCAGGCAATCACCCGGTCGCCGCGCGCCGCATCATAGCCACCGCCCTTTGGCAGATCGCCCATGGCGTCGGTGCCATATAGCGCATCATAGAGCGAGCCCCAGCGGGCATTGGCCGCGTTCAGCGCAAAGCGCGCATTGGTGATTGGCACCACCAGCTGTGGACCGGGGGTAAAGGCGATCTCGGCATCGACGTTCTCGGTCTCGATCTCAAAATCATCGCCTTCAGGCAAGAGATAGCCGATCTGACGCAAAAAGGCTTCATAAGCTGCGGCATCGCGCGCTGCACTGCGGTTGGCCACATGCCAGGCATCAATCTGCCCCTGCAACTCAGCGCGTTTGGCCAAGAGGGCGCGGTTTTCACCGCCCATGCCATTGACCAGCCCAGACAGACCAGCCCAGAACGCCGCCGCCGACACACCAGTACCAGGCAGTGCCTTGCTTTCAATGAACTCCGCCAAATGGGGTGCAACCTGCATCCCCTCGATCCTGCGCATCGTGCTCATTGGTGTTCTCCTTCGCCGGTTGTCGATCCTGTTTCCCCGATACAGGAAAAGTTTCCTATCAGCAACAGAGGCGGTAATATAACTTTACCAATTATAACAAGGCTGTTTCTTGTTTTTACAGAAAATCCACCAAGGCTTCAAAAAGAACAGGCGAATAGGCCAGGGTTTTGCTCGTATTTTCCGCGTCATGCGCTTGCCCGGCTCTGCGCCATTGCCTACCACTAGGGCAACCAAGAGCAACACATCCCCAGCCGCCCGCGGTTGGGATGAGACGAGGACAGCAAGATGACCAGCCCAGCAGCCCAGGCCGAAGCAGAAACCTTTTACCTGAAGGACTACACCCCCTTTGGCTTTGAGGTAGAGAGCGTTCAGCTGACCTTCCGGCTGGCCCCCCATGCCACCCGCGTGCTGAGCCAGATCCGCTTTACTCCCAAACCCGGCGCGGCGGATTCACAGTTTTTCCTTCATGGCGAGAAACTGAACCTGATCTCTGCCAAGATCGACGGCGTCGCAGTCTCCCCAGTGATCACCGCCGAGGGGCTGACCTGCGACACCCCTGCGGAGCCCTTCCTCTGGGAGGCCGAGGTCGAGATTGATCCCGCCTCCAATACGGCGCTTGAGGGGCTTTATATGTCCGGGGGCATGTATTGCACCCAATGTGAGGCCGAGGGCTTTCGCAAGATCACCTATTACCCAGACCGCCCCGACGTGATGTCCACCTTTACCGTGCGCATCGAAGGCGACGAAGATGTGCTCTTGTCCAACGGCAACCCCGTCTCGCAGTCACAGGGGCTGGCGGAATGGCACGATCCCTGGCCCAAACCAGCCTATCTTTTTGCCCTGGTGGCCGGCGATCTGGTCAACCACCCGGATACATTCACCACCCGGTCCGGCAAAGAGGTTGAGCTGAACATCTGGGTCCGCCCCGGCGACGAGGACAAATGCGCCTTCGGCATGGAAGCCCTGAAGAAATCCATGACCTGGGACGAAGAGGCCTATGGCCGCGAATATGATCTTGATATCTTCAACATCGTTGCGGTGGATGATTTCAACATGGGGGCGATGGAAAACAAAGGCTTGAACGTCTTCAACTCCTCCTGCGTGCTGGCCAGCCCCGAGACCTCGACGGATGCCAATTTTGAACGCATCGAGGCAATCATTGCCCATGAGTATTTCCACAACTGGACCGGCAACCGCATCACCTGCCGCGACTGGTTTCAGCTGTGCCTGAAGGAAGGGCTGACGGTATTCCGGGACGCCCAGTTCACAGCCGACATGCGCTCGGCCTCGGTCAAGCGGATCTCTGATGTGATTGACCTGCGCGCCCGCCAGTTCCCCGAAGACCAGGGCCCGCTGTCACATCCGGTGCGCCCCGAAGAGTTCCAGGAAATCAACAACTTCTACACCGCCACCATCTATGAAAAAGGCGCCGAAATCATCGGCATGCTGAAACGTCTGGTTGGGGATGAGGCCTATCGCAAGGCCCTGGATCTGTACTTTGATCGCCATGACGGTCAGGCCTGTACCATCGAGGACTGGCTGCAGGTGTTTGAAGACAGCACTGGCCGTGATCTGACGCAATTCAAACGCTGGTATGCCCAGGCCGGAACGCCGCGCCTGAAAGTGGCGGAAAGCTTTGCGGATGGAACCTACACCCTGACCTTCGAGCAAAGCACTGCCCCCACGCCCGGTCAGCCGGACAAAGACCCCCGTGTCATTCCAATTGCCGTCGGTCTGTTGAATGGCAACGGGGATGAGGTACAGCCAACCACCGTGCTGGAAATGACCCAGGCCAAGCAGAGCTTTACCTTTGAGGGGCTGGCCAGCAAACCCGTTCCCTCGATCCTGCGCGAGTTCTCGGCCCCTGTCATTCTGGAGCGCGACACCAGCAATACCGAGCGCGCCTTTCTGCTGGCCCATGACAGCGATCTGTTCAACCGCTGGGAGGCCGGCAATGCCCTGTCCCGCGAGGCCCGTATCGCCATGGTGCTGACAGGCGAAGCCCCGGATGCATCCTATCTGGATGCGCTGCAAAAGCTGGTGCGCGACGACAGCCTTGATCCGGCCTTCCGGGCATTGATCCTGCAACCGCCCAGCCAATCCGACATCGCTCAGGCGCTGTTTGAGCGCGGCCACCTGCCCGACCCGCAAAAAATCTATGACGCGGCCGAGACCCTGACCCAGACCCTGGCACAGCAACTGGCCGACAGCCTGCCGCGGCTCTATGCCGACACAACCGTGCAAGGCCCCTATCAGCCCGATGCGATAAGCGCCGGCAAGCGCGCCTTGAACGGGCGTATTCTGTCGCTGCTCACCCGTCTGGACGGGGGCGACCAGGCCAGCCGCCAGTATGACGCCGCCGACAATATGACCCAGCAATATGCAGCCCTTGCCGCCTTGCTGACCGCAGAAAAAGGCACCGCACAATCGCAGGCCTTTTATCAGCAGTGGCAGGGGGACAGGCTGGTGATGGACAAATGGTTTGCCCTGCAGGTCGCCGCCGCCCCCCCCGAGGCAACCGCGCACATCGCCTCGAGGCTGACAGAGCATCCGCTGTTCACCCTGAAAAACCCCAATCGCTTTAGGGCGGTGATGGGGGCGCTGGCTGGCAGCCACGCAGGGTTCCACCATGCAAGCGGCGCCGGATATCAACTCCTGGCAGATAAGCTGATCGCGCTGGACAGCCTCAATCCGCAGACCACGGCCCGGATGTGCACCGCCTTCCAGACCTGGAAACGCTACGATGCGCCCCGTCAGGCTCTGATCCGCCAGCAGCTGCAGCGGATCAAGGACACCAAAGGGTTGAGCCGCGACACCAATGAAATGGTCAGCCGCATCCTGGATGCCTGATCAGCCAGAAAACGCGCCAGCCCTGGCCGATGAGTCCAGGCCATCGTCTCTGCCGCCTTTTCATTTTGAGCAGCAGGGGCGATCGCGGGCCCTGGCAGTCGCGCTGGCCCTGTGGGTTTGTGCCCTGCTCTGTGGCGGGGTGTTCTTACAGATCACTGGCTGGTTGCTGATCGTGCTGGCGCTGCCTTTGCTGCCAGGCCTGTGGGAGCTGTGGCGCAATCCCAGCTCTGGCCTCACCCTGTCAGATAGCCAGATGAGCTGGTTCACCGGCGCGCGCACCACAGAGCTGGCCCTGTCAGAGATCGCGCGCCTGCGACTTGACCGGCGCTGGGATTTTTCCTTTCGCGCCACCCTGATCCTTCAGACTGGTGCCAAAATCCGCCTGCCCCAGCCTGCGCTCCCCCCGACGCAGGTGCTTGAAGACGCCATGACTGCGCGCGGCATTCCCAGCGAACGTCATCACTTCACCATTTTGTAGAGCCGACGCCGCCGCTGCCATGGCAATTCCCAAATGTTAACGGCAATCACCCCATCGCCGCCACGATTGCGCCGCATTGCACAATCATTTTGATCCTGAACAAACAAGCTGCCAACCTGCAGGAAATTGAATGCTCAGACCTCAGAACCAAATGTGGATGCACCTCTCCAGACTGCACAAAGAATTTCCCGCCTGGATTGCGACCAGTTTTTCGGGTGCCGCCTCCGGCCCAGGGGCCGACACCACGCCCCCCGCGTTCTGCGACGCTGGCAATCAACCAGCCGATGCCACCAGTGCAAAGACTGGCCACCTGCCCGAAGCCGCCGTTGAACCGGATATGAAAGACATAGCAGATAGGTTTTTGATCCCAATTCTGAACGATTGCCCCGACGCTCAAAACCGCCAAAACCTGCAAGACAAAGGCCAGTTCCTGGCCCGGCAAGAGCGCTGGTCCGATCTGTCACAGCTGATCCGCACCGCAGACAAAGCCCAGGCGCGCACCCAAGGCGGCCTGCCCGAGGCCGACCTTCTGGCCTACGGTGCCCGCTCGGATGTGGTGAATGCCGTGGAACATGCGCTGCAAGACCCAAATGACAAATCCACCGCAACGACTGCGCGTTCGGGGACAAAAAACACTGGTAAACAGGCATCCGCAGGCAAGAAATCAGGCGAAAACCCGATCCTCATTGATGGCGTCATGGCGCTTGAGACCCTGCGACGCGATCACCCAAAGGACATCTACCTGACGGCCATTGTTGCCCTGGCCCATATTGATATCGCCTGGACTTGGCGCGGCGCCGCCGCAGCAGATACAGAGGTAGGTCCAGCCAAACAAGAAGCGCAGCTTCGCCGTTCCAGCGCACATTTTGAGCGCGCCGCAGCACTTCTGGCACCGCTCAAGGATCAAAGCGGCGATAGCGCCTTCTTGTCGGCGGCCCAATGCGCGCTGTTTGCCGGGCAACGCGCCGAGACACTGGATGTTGCAGACGCCTATGGCAGCCTGATTGATCAGGCCCCGACCAACCCACGCCCCATGCGCGCGCTTGGCGCCCAGATGCTGCCCCGCGCCAATGGCTCTTATGCAGCACTGGAGCTGGAGGCCCGCCGCACCGCCGCCCGCACCCAGGCCCAGTGGGGCGCTGGCGGCTATACTTGGGTTTATTTTGACGCCATGGCCATTGACGAACAGGCCTGTGCCCGCGTCGATTCTAAGTTCTTTTTGGATGGGCTGCAGGATATTCTAAGCACCGATTCAAGCCAGGAAATGATCAACCTGCTTGCGGCCTATTGCGCTGTCACCCTGCCCAATGGAGGCAAGGGGACCTCATCGGCCGACTCAAACCGCGTCGAAATCTCCAAAGCGGCCCGCTGGCTGGTACGCAGCCACCTGCGCGAACTGCACCCGCTGATCTGGGCCCATGCCTGCCAGGGGTTTGACAATAACGCCCGGATCACCTCTCTGCGCCGTTTCGCGGCCCATGGCCAGGCCAAGGCCCTGCACAGTCTGGCACAGATCTTTCAGGACGAGATCAAAAGCGGCCATAGGGTCTCCTTTACCCCTGAAGGGGTCGACCTGCTGCCCTGTCAATAACGCAGCACCCGTCACAGACCGTTAAAAGGCCGGGGGTCTCCCCGGCCTTTGGTGTTGCTGCTGTCAAAGCCGCCACGCTGTGAGTAGCGCGGCCGCCTGGGATCAGGTCTTTTTAAACGCATCCATCAGCGCCGCCCCCAAAGCACCGGTTTCAGTGCTGCCACCGCTGCGCGGCGACGCGGACATCTTTCCAGACTTCTGACCTCCGGGTTTCTGACCTCCCGATTTATAACCTCCCGGCTTTTGGCCTCTGGAATGCTGGCCGCCGCGACCAGCGCCCCCTTTGGCAGCAGGTCCAGCCTCCGAACGCGCATTGCGATCTTCGCGCGCAGAGGCACCGCCATCCTTGCGCATGGTCAGGGCAATCCGCTTGCGGGCGACATCCACCTCGGTGACGGTGACCTTGACCACCTGCCCGGTTTTCACCACCTCATGGGGGTCCTTGACAAACTTGTCCGCCAGCTGGCTGACATGCACCAACCCATCCTGATGCACTCCCACGTCCACAAAGGCGCCAAAGGCGGCGACATTGGTCACGGTGCCTTCCAGAACCATGCCAGGCTTCAGGTCCTGCATGGTCTCAACCCCGTCCGCAAAGGTGGCGGTGACAAAGGAGGGTCTGGGATCGCGGCCCGGTTTCTCCAGTTCCGCAAAGATATCGCGCACCGTGGGCAGGCCAAAGGTTTCATCGACAAACTGCTCTGCGCGCAGCCCTTTCAGGGCGCTGTCATCGCCCATGATCTGGCGGATGTCGCGCCCACAGGCGGCAACCACCTGACGGGCGACGCTATAAGCTTCCGGGTGCACAGAGGAGGCATCCAGCGGCTCCTTGCCGTCACGAATGCGCAAAAACCCTGCACATTGCTCAAATGCCTTGGGGCCAAGACGCGCCACTTTCAACAGCTCCTTGCGCGAGGCGAAGGCGCCGTTCACATCCCGGTGCGCAACGATGGCCTCCGCCAGCCCAGGCCCCAGCCCCGAAACATGGGCCAGCAGCGGGGCTGAGGCCATATTGAGGTCAACTCCGACGCCATTCACCACATCCTCGATCACCGCCTCCAACGATTTTGACAGCCGGTGTTGGTCCACGTCATGCTGATATTGGCCAACGCCAATGCTCTTGGGTTCGATCTTGACCAGTTCCGCCAGCGGATCCTGCAGGCGCCGGGCAATCGACACCGCCCCGCGCAACGATACGTCGAGGTCAGGGAATTCCCGCGCCGCCAGCTCCGAGGCGGAATAGACCGAGGCCCCGGCCTCAGAGACCACCACCTTGGTGGGGGCTTTGACCTTGGCGGGCAGGTGTTTGATCACCTCTGCCACCATGCGCTCTGTCTCGCGGCTGGCGGTCCCGTTGCCAATGGCGATCAGCTCGACCCCATGTTCGGCAATAAGTTTCAGAATGCTGACCTGGGCGCCGCGCAGATCATTCTTTGGCTGAAATGGGTATAGCGTCTCTGTGGCGAGCAGTTTCCCGGTTGCATCCACCACTGCCGCCTTGACGCCGGTGCGAATGCCCGGGTCCAGCCCGAGCGTCGGTCGCGCACCGGCCGGGGCGGCAAAAAGCAGATCCTTGAGGTTGCGCGCAAAGACCTGAATAGCATCCTCCTGGGCGCGACTGCGCAGCTCGCTCATCAGCTCCAGCATCATCGACAGGCTCAGCTTTACCCGCCAGGTCCAGCCCGCCACCTTGCGCAGCCATTTATCGCCGGGGCCAGAACCGCTGGCGCCCAGCTCTGCCGCCACCATGGCTTCGGCGCGGGCCACGCCCTCTTCCGGTTCGGGGCCGATATCCAGCGTCAGCACCCCCTCATTGGCCCCTCGCAACATTGCCAAGGCCCGGTGCGACGGCACATCGGCCCAGCGCTCGCTATGGTCAAAATAGTCAGAAAACTTGGCGCCCGCCTGCTCTTTGCCCTCAACAACCCGTGCGGCAAACCGGGCCTCGGCCTGCAGGAACTGGCGCAACCGCCCCAACAGCCCGGCGTTTTCTGTCATCCGCTCGGTCAGAATATCGCGCGCCCCGTTCAGCGCCTCTTTGCTGCCCGGCACCGCCTCGGTGATATAGTCTGCCGCCAGCACCTCCGGGTCTGCGCTGTGATCCGCCAGGATCGCCTCCACCAGCGGTTCCAGGCCATTTTCGCGCGCAATCATCGCCTTAGTGCGGCGCTTGGGCTTGTAGGGCAGATAGATATCTTCCAGCTGTGCCTTGGTCTCGGCCTTGGCAATTGAACTCGCCAGCTCTTCCGTCAACTTGTCCTGCGATTTGATCGAGTCAACAATCGCCAGCCGCCGCGCTTCCAGCTCACGCAGGTAGGCCAGCCGTTCCGCCAGGGTGCGCAGCTGCGTGTCATCCAGCCCGCCGGTGGCCTCCTTGCGATAACGCGCCACAAAAGGAACGGTTGCCCCCTCATCCAACAGCGTCACCGCGCTGTTCACCTGGTTCGGGGCGGCCCCAATTTCACGGGCTATGGTCTGGGCGATACGGGCTGCGGTGTCCAACAATGCGTCCTCTTCATTCTGCGCGGGATTCTGCGCGGGCAATCTTCATAGCTTTGCGCGGCAGCCGCGCCAAGAGCCCAGTTTCCAACGCGCCCTTCGACCAGCAGCTTTGGCGACAATACGGGCGGCGGCGCTCTGGACCAAGGCCAGCAGACCAGCCCGGTGCCCTTATGCTCTTGCCCCCCATGGCGCGCTGGCCTAGAACCAGACCAAACGTGAAAAAAGGAGCCGGTGCGCGATGCTCGACCTGACATATGAACTCCCCAAGCCCAAGGTGATCTCGGGCGCCAAACATGACTGGGAACTGGTCATCGGCATGGAAGTCCACGCCCAGGTCAGCTCCAATGCCAAGCTGTTCTCTGGCGCCTCGACCAAATTTGGCGCTGAGCCAAACTCCAACGTCTCTTTCGTGGATGCGGCCATGCCCGGCATGCTGCCGGTGATCAACGATTACTGCATCGAGCAGGCAGTGCGCACCGGGTTGGGCCTCAAGGCCGAAATCAACCTCTGGTCTGCCTTTGACCGCAAGAACTATTTCTACCCCGACCAACCCTCGGGCTATCAGATCTCTCAGCTGTATCACCCCATCGTCGGCGAAGGCGAAGTGCTGGTCGAGCTGGGCGATGGCACCGCACGCAACGTGCGGGTTGAACGCATCCACATGGAACAGGACGCGGGCAAATCCATCCACGACATGGATCCCAACATGTCCTTTGTCGATCTCAACCGCGCCGGCGTCTGCCTGATGGAGATCGTCTCCCGCCCCGACATCCGCAGCCCCGAAGAGGCCGCCGCCTATATCCTCAAGCTGCGCCAGATCATGCGCTATCTCGGCACCTGCGACGGCGACATGCAAAACGGCAACCTGCGCGCCGATGTCAACGTCTCGGTCTGCCTGCCCGGCGCCTACGAGCGCTACCGCGAAACCGGCGATTTCGGCCATCTCGGCACCCGCTGCGAGATCAAGAACATGAACTCCACCCGCTTTATCCAGCAGGCGATCGAGGTCGAGGCCCGTCGCCAGATTGCCATTCTTGAGGCCGGCGGCGAGGTAGACCAGGAGACCCGCGGTTTTGATCCCGTCAAGGGCGAAACCCGCACCCAGCGCTCCAAGGAAGAAGCCCATGATTACCGCTACTTCCCCGACCCTGACCTGCTGCCGCTGGAGATCGAACAAGATTGGGTGGACCAGATCAAAGCCGGACTGCCGGAACTGCCCGACACCAAAAAGGCGCGGTTCATCGCAGATTTCAAACTCAGCGACTATGACGCCTCGGTGCTGACGGCGGATGTGGAATCCGCCGCTTATTTCGAGGCCGTGGCCGAGGGCCGCAATGGCAAGCTCGCCGCCAACTGGGTGATCAACGAGCTGTTTGGCCGCCTGAAAGTCGACGACAAGGATATCGCCAATTGCCCGGTCACCCCGGCGCAGCTGGGTGGCATCGTCGAGCTGATCTCGGCCGAGACCATTTCGGGCAAGATCGCCAAGGATCTGTTTGAGATCGTCTACACGACAGGTGGCGACCCCGCCCAGATCGTCGAAGAGCGCGGCATGAAGCAGGTGACAGACACCGGCGCCATCGAGGCAGCCCTGGATCAGATCATCGCCGCCAACCCCGCACAGGTGGAAAAGGCGAAACAGAACCCGAAACTCGCAGGCTGGTTCGTCGGTCAGGTGATGAAAGCCACCGGCGGCAAGGCCAACCCCAAAGCGGTCAACGAGCTGGTGGCCAAGAAACTGGCCTGAGGCTTGGAAACATCCCAAATGAACCAAAGGCGGCCCATCGGGTCGCCTTTTTAAAAACGAGACGATGCAGTTATTGTTGCCTTTCGCCTGTGCTGCGCGCGGCAGGCGCTCGCCCGCTCACCAAATCAGAAATTTTCCTAAGGCGAAACAGTTGGGCATGTCGCCCCCACCCCCGCCCCGAAGGACAGCCACAACCCGCTAAGGTTGCCAGCCTGCCCTTGACCCATGCCACGCGCTGCTGCAGCTTGCTGAGAAACAGACGGACCACCATGCAGATCACAATCCATATCGGTTTTCCCAAATGCGCTTCGACGTCGCTTCAGGCCTATATGGCCGACAACGACGCTCTGTTTCGCGCCGCCGGGCTTCTCTACCCGGAAAGCCACCGCCTGCACACAGGCTACAGGCATCATGGCCCCCTGCTGGCACCTGATCTGGACCTTGCTGCCGCCGTGGATGACATAGCGAACGAAGCGCAGACACATCGGTGTGGGCATATCCTTCTGTCAACGGAGGAGTATACGACCAATCGCACGGGTCGGCTTGCGGCGCTCACCCGTGAATTTTCCAAACGTTTTGGCCCGGAAGCGGTTTCCCTCCTCTGCCTGTTGCGTGATCCCGTCGCGATGCTGCGCTCCAGCTATCAGCAATTCGTGCGGGCCGGTCTCTGGGGCATCCATCGTGACAAGTTTTACAATGAGACCGACGGCTCAATAGAAGCCTATATCGAGGCCTTTCATAAAGTGCGCGAATGCCATTGGTTCGCCTATGACGACTTGTTGCGTGCCGCGATGACCGGGGTCACAGCCGGGCGGCTAACAGTATGGGATCTAGACCGGATCTCCGATCTAGCCGGTCAGCTCGACCACCACTTTTCTCTGCCAGGTGGTCAGACGGCCCTGGTCAAGAACATCCGTGTTTCAATGGCGAAACTGCATTTCCTGCGCCTCTTCCAGCAGGAGTTCGGGCAGAAGGCGTACCGGCGGAACCGAGGCCCCCTTATCCGCAAAATTGACCTACCAAGTCAGAACTGGACCGAGCAAATGGCAATCGACAAAGGGCTTGACCTTCCAGAAGACGTGTTGCACCAGCGCTTTCCACATATGCAAGATCACAAGATGCACGCGCTGGCCATGGATGGGCCGTTGGCGCCCTGCAGCTAAGGATCGCGAACGGCAAGCAGTGCACCGGCAGATCTGCAAAAGGCGATTTAGCCCGCCTGCCACTGAACCAGCCTACCGCCAACAGCCACGGAGCCCCCATGACACCTACCTTTGATCAGGACCTTCAGGACCGCCTCACCCGCTATGCCGCCATCGACAGCCAAAGCGACGAGACCTCCCCCACCGCGCCCAGCACCGCAATCCAGTTCGACATGTCGAATCTATTGGTTGAAGAGCTAAAAGGGATCGGCGCGCAGGATGTCACCCTGACCGATTATGGCACCGTGCTGGCCACTGTTCCGGGTAACACCGATGGCCCGACGGTTGGCTTTCTCGCCCATGTGGACACCGCGCCGCAGTTCAATGCGAGTGGCGTCAAACCGCGCGTGATCAAGGGCTACAACGGCGGCGATATCACCTTCCCCGACAATCCCGACCTAGTGCTGTCGCCGCAGGATCACCCCTATTTGGCGGGTAAGCAAGGCCATGATCTGGTCACCGCCTCCGGCCTGACCCTGCTGGGCGCCGATGACAAGGCCGGCGTCTCCATCGTGATGACCCTGGCCCAGCACCTGATTGAAAACCCGGACATCCCCCACGGCCCCATCCGCATCGCCTTTACCCCGGACGAAGAAATTGGTCGCGGTGTCGATGCCAAGCTGCCTGCGGATCTGGGGGTGGATTTTGCCTATACGCTGGATGGCAGTGACCTGGGCGAGATCATCTACGAGAGCTTTTCGGCGGATCGCGCCGTGGTTTCGATCAAGGGCGTGTCGATCCACCCCGGCTGGGCCAAGGAAAAACTGGTCAATGCCGCGCATCTGGCCTCCAAGATCGTGCAGACCCTGCCGCAGGCGACCATGACGCCGGAAACCACCGACGGGCGCGAGGGCTTTTTGCATGTCACCGATATGGCGGGTGGGTCGTCAGAGATGGAGATCAAACTGATCCTGCGCGATTTTGAACGCGACGGGCTGGCGGCCAAGGGCGATTTGCTGCGGCAAGTCTGCGAGGCTGTTCAGGCCTCAGAACCACGCGCCGACATCACCTGCGAGATCTATCCGCAATACCGCAACATGCGCTATTGGCTGGAAGAGGACATGACGCCGGTGGATCTGGCGCTGGAGGCCTGCCGTGCCAATGGCATTGAGCCGATCTCGGTACCGATCCGCGGCGGCACCGATGGCTCACGTCTGACAGAAATGGGCGTGCCGACCCCCAATATCTTTTGCGGCATGCAATGTGTTCACGGCCCCCTGGAATGGGTATCGGTGCAAGATATGGCCGCGTCACTGCAGGTCTGCCTGACCCTGGCACAGCTGGCGGCACAAAAATAACCTGCAGCGCATTCTCTGCTGTCCGGTCGCAGGATCGGGCAGCCGGGTCTTGATTGAAGCCGCAGCAAACACAGCTGGCGGACCGCCATTCAGCGAACCCAGACTTGACCCCTCGCCTGCATAGGTTAAACCTGCGCCGGAAGTCAGGAGACCGCGATGCAGGCGTTTGAGTACAAAGTTGTTCCCGCCCCTCACAAGGGCACCAAAGCCAAAGGCGTCAAAACCCCCGAGGGGCGTTTTGCCAATTCCATTGAGATCACACTCAATCAAATGGCGGCGGAAGGCTGGGACTATCAACGCGCCGAGCTTTTGCCCTCGGATGAGCGTTCTGGCCTGACCGGCTCGACCACCCATTGGCGCAATGTGCTGGTGTTTCGCCGCGCCCTGCCGGTTGCCGCTGGTGTGACGGAGCAGCCGCTTGCGGCCAGCCTCGCCCCCGCAGGCAATGCGCCCGCAGTAGAGGCGCCGGTTGCCGCCGCCCCAGCCGTGCCTGCTGCGGCTGGCGTGTTAACAGCCACCGCAGGCGATCCCGAAGCGCCCGAAGGTGCAACACCTGTTCCGGGTCAGGGGGCTGCCAGCATGCGCGCCGACGATGGCGTCGAGGAGCTGAGCCCCGTTTCAGGCATGACTGCCGCCCTGAAAGCCCGCGCCAAGCTGCACTCCGCTGACGACGACTAATCTTTACCTCGCTGCAGGGGCCACAAGCGCCGAGGCCCCCGCAGCTAAGGCTACAGATCAAACGCTGCCGATATCCAGCGCCAGCGCGTGAATACGCGGAACAATATCCCCCAGCGCCCTATGCACCGCCCGGTGCTGCTGCACCCGGTTTTGTCCGGCAAAGGCTGCGGCACGGATTCTCACGTTAAAGTGACTTTCCCCACTGCCGTCATGGCCTGCGTGGCCAATATGACTGTTGCTATCATCCACGACCTCTAGTTCCGTGGGCGCAAAGGCTTCCTGAAGCCGCTGCTCCATTTCAACACGAATGCTCATATTCTGCTCAACCTCATATTTATTTCTCTCACCCCCTTCAATCTGACGCCCCTTAGACTAAACTGCCTCCTCCGAGTCGAGTAGCTGCGTCGAGAAGGTGCACCCCATGAGTAAATCAGATCCTTTCGGTTTCGATATGTCCGTCAGCTCTGCAAAAAAGAAAAATCCGCGTGGACGTCGCAGCATGTCCGGCGCCTCGGAGACCTCTGTGCGGGTCTGCGACAAGGAAGGGTGCGAAGAAGCTGGCAAGTTCCGCGCGCCCAAGGCCCCGGATGTGTTGGATGACTTTTTCTGGTTCTGCCAGGAACATGTCCGCGAATACAACAATCACTGGAATTTCTTCCAGGGTACCACCGAGGCCGAGCTGAACGCACAGCAGTCCAAGGACAAGGTCTGGGAACGTCAGACCAAACCCATGGGTGACCCCGAAGCGCGCGCCTGGGCCCGGCTGGGCATTGAGGATCCGCATCAGGTTCTGGGTGGCAATGCGACACAGAACCCGGGCCGCTCTGCCGCCACCGGTCGCCGTCTGCCCGCCACCGAACGCAAGGCGCTGGAGTTGCTGGAGGCCAAGGACGATTGGTCCAAGGCCGACATCCGCAAGGCCTACAAAAAGCTGATCAAGGTTTTGCACCCTGATATGAACGGCGGCGACCGCAGCCAGGAAGAACAGCTGCAAGAGGTCCGCTGGGCCTGGGAGCAGATCAAGGACAGCCGTAGCTTCAAATAGGGCCTCGGGTCAGGACCGATTTATCCCGAGTATTGAAATCTGAAATGGGCAGCAACAGCTGCCCGTTTTTGTGCCATTTTGTCGCGCAGCGGTTCAAATGTCAGACCGGGCATAGGGTCAGTTTGGCCTGCAACATCACGTTATTTCGCCGCCCCCTACTCTGCCTCTTGCCCTTCACCGCAAGATCAGGCACCAATCCCCCGGATTGACCCCGCAATCGGCGGGAGAGGAACAAGGATCGACTGTGATGACTGACGGCATGCTGGATATGAATGCAAAACCCACCGACCCCATTTCGGTGCGCGATGTCTTTGGCATCGATACCGACATGACCATCAAGGGCTTTGCCGAAGGCTCGGACCGCGTCCCCGCAATTGATCCTACCTATAAATTTGACCCAGACACCACCATGGCCATCCTGGCCGGGTTCTCGCACAATCGCCGTGTGATGATCCAAGGCTACCACGGCACAGGGAAATCGACTCACATCGAACAGGTTGCCGCGCGTCTGAACTGGCCCTCCGTGCGGGTTAACCTCGACAGCCACATCAGCCGGATCGACCTGATCGGTAAGGACGCGATCAAACTGCGCGACGGCAAGCAGGTGACAGAGTTCCACGAAGGCATCCTGCCCTGGGCACTGCGCAACCCTGTTGCGATCGTGTTTGATGAATATGACGCCGGCCGCGCCGATGTGATGTTTGTGATCCAGCGGGTGCTGGAGCATGACGGCAAGCTGACCCTGCTGGACCAGAACGAGATCATCACCCCGAACCCCTATTTCCGTCTGTTTGCCACCGCCAACACCGTTGGCCTGGGCGACACCACCGGCCTCTACCATGGCACCCAGCAGATCAACCAGGCCCAGATGGACCGCTGGTCGTTGGTGGCCACGCTGAACTACCTCAGCCATGATGCGGAAACCGCCATCGTGTTGTCCAAGGCGCCGCATTACAACACGGAAAAAGGCCGCAAAGACATCTCGCAGATGGTGACCGTGGCGGATCTGACCCGCACCGCCTTTATGAATGGCGATCTGTCGACCGTGATGAGCCCGCGGACCGTGATCAACTGGGCGCAAAACGCCGAGATCTTCCGCGATGTGGGCTATGCCTTCCGTCTCAGCTTCCTGAACAAATGTGACGAGCTGGAACGCCAGACCGTGGCCGAGTTCTACCAGCGCTGCTTTGACGAAGAGCTGCCCGAAAGCGCCGCCAGCGTTTCACTGGGCTGATTAGTGACGTGCCGCCCGGCCGCAAGGCCGGGCAGCGCCCGTCCCGTCCCCCACGGGGCGGGCGCTTCGCTTCCTCCCCGCCGGGTCGGGCGCCGCCCTTTTCGCTGCCGCTCGACTGGACTTTCCCAAAAAGAGGGAGGATGCTCATCAGGGACAAGGTGCGACCATGAGAAAACAAAACGACAATCCTGCTGACCCGTTCAAAAAGGCCCTGGCCGAGGCCACCAAGGTCATGGCCGATGATCCGGAGCTGAGCGTTTCCTACACCGTGGACCCCTCGGGCGTGTCCGGTGACAATATGCGCCTGCCGCAGGTCTCCCGCCGGATGAGCCGCGAAGAGGTGTTGCTGGCCCGTGGCACCGCTGATGCGCTGGCGCTGCGCCGCAAGTTCCACGACGATGCCACCCATGCCAAATACACCCCCCAGGGGGAAATGGCGCGCGATTTGTATGAGGCGATGGAAACCGCCCGCTGCGAAGCTATGGGCGCGCGGCACATGCCCGGCACCGCCTCCAATATCGACGTAAAGATCCGCAACGAGGCCATCCGGCGCGGCTATGACCAGATGAAGAGCTCCTCTGAGGCGCCACTGGCGGCCTCTGCCGGTTATCTGGTGCGCCATCTCGCCACCGGGCGTCCGCTGCCTGAGGGGGCAGACAATGTGATGGAGCTGTGGCGCGGGTTCATCGAATCCCAGGCAGGTGAGACGCTGGAGAACCTCGACGACAAGATCGCCGATCAGTCTGAATTTGCCAAATTTGCCCGCAAGATCATCGCCGATCTTGGCTATGGCGACCAGCTGGGCGATGACCCGGATGAGCTGGACGACAACCAGGACGACGAGGCCGAAGACAACGCCGAAGAGCAGCCCGATCCCGACAGCAATGGCGAGGATGACTCCGACGACGAACAGGCCGAGGCAGATGCCGAGCAGGCGCAGGAGCAACAGCAGGACGAAAGTCAGGCCCAGGTCTCGATGGATGAGATGGCCGACGAGGAGCTGGCCGAAGAAACCGAGATGCCCGATGGCGAGGCACCGCTGGATCCGCCTCCACCGCCGCCCGTGTCCGAGGCCGACCCCGAGTACAAGGTATTCCTCGACGCCAATGACGAAGAAATCGCCGCCGAAGAACTGGCGGAACCGGCAGAGCTGGAACGTCTTCGCGCCTATCTGGATCAACAGCTTGAGCCGCTTAAAGGCGCCGTCAGCCGCCTGGCCAACAAGCTGCAGCGCCGCCTGCAGGCGCAGCAGAACCGCTCCTGGGAGTTTGACCTGGAAGAGGGCATTCTGGATGCCGGCCGTCTGGCGCGGGTGATTGCCAACCCCACCACGCCGCTGTCCTTCAAGCGCGAAAAAGACACCGAGTTCCGCGACACTGTGGTGACGCTTTTGCTGGACAACTCAGGCTCCATGCGCGGACGGCCCATTTCCATTGCCGCCATCTGCGCCGATGTTCTGGCCCGCACCCTGGAGCGCTGCAACGTCAAGGTCGAGATCCTCGGCTTTACCACCCGCGCCTGGAAGGGCGGGCTGGCGCGCGAGGCCTGGCTTAATGACGGGCGACCGCAGATGCCGGGACGGCTGAATGATCTGCGCCACATCATCTATAAATCTGCCGATACACCCTGGCGCCGGGTGCGCCCCAATCTGGGTCTGATGATGAAAGAAGGCCTGCTGAAGGAAAACATTGATGGCGAGGCGCTGGAATGGGCCCATCGCCGCATGATCGCCCGCCAGGAAGCGCGCAAGATCCTGATGGTGATTTCCGATGGCGCGCCGGTGGATGACAGCACCCTGTCGGTGAACCCCGCCAACTATCTGGAAAAACACCTGCGTGATGTGATCGCCATGGTGGAAAAGCGCAAACAGGTAGAGCTACTGGCCATTGGGATCGGCCACGATGTGACGCGCTATTACGACCGCGCCGTGACCATTACCGATGTGGAGCAGCTTGCCGGCGCCATGACAGAACAACTGGCTGCCCTGTTCGACAGCGACCCCCGCGCCCGTGCGCGTGTCATGGGGATCCGCAAAGCAAGCTAGGCCCAGCCAGGCGCCCCTGCCGTTTTGCGGCTGTTGTTTGACCAGGGATGACACAAAATCCAGACTGTTTTCCCCCCAAGTCAGAAAGGGGGGGCTCCCGCGCCTTTACGCCGCATCACAGATGCGGCACAAAGCCTTGGGCCCCGCAGCGCGCTAACGCGCGCTGCGGCTGTGGCTCATCACAGGTTCCATGCGGTCGGATCGCTTTGGGGCTCCTCCGTGCCGTGCGACAGCACGGCGCCACCCCCAACGGCAGGAACAGCATCTATGATGCTTTGACTGCGGGCGGGAGCGCTCGCTTTTGCAAGGGAACACCTGGGTCCCTGTGCCCCCCTTGTCAGCCCTGCTATAGTTTGAAACAATTGAGATAGTTAGCCCAACAGGCCTGCAGACATTGGTGGCAAAAGCCCGATCTGTTTCTCTTTCGCTTGCCGTGTTTATACCGCCCCTGCTCTTGCCCCAGCCCGTCCCTAGGAGATCCCCCACATGTTCCAGAGTTTCGACGTCACCGCACGCCCGGAGCAAGGCCCTCCACGACTTCTGGCCCTGCGCGCGGAACTGGCCCAAGATGGGCTGAACGGCTTTCTGGTGCCCCGTGCTGATGCACATCAGGGGGAATATGTGGCTCCGCGCGATGAGCGGCTGAGCTGGCTCACCGGCTTTACGGGGTCTGCCGGCTTCTGCGCAGTGCTGGAGAACACCGCTGGGGTGTTCATTGACGGCCGTTACCGCACCCAGGTCAAGCGCCAGGTTGCAG
The DNA here is from genome assembly GCA_025163595.1 of Phaeobacter sp. G2. NCBI lineage: Bacteria > Pseudomonadati > Pseudomonadota > Alphaproteobacteria > Rhodobacterales > Roseobacteraceae > Phaeobacter > Phaeobacter sp. G2. Next base: position 1,896,247 of record CP104100.1, on the reverse strand, counting down.
ACCTCTTCACCCCGGTGCCCTGGCCGGAAGTGGGGCTTGGCAGATGGCTCAAAGAACAGCTGCCTCAGGGTGGCAAAATTGGCTTTGATCCCTGGCTGCATGCCACTGCGCAGATTACAGCTCTGGCCAAGGAACTGCAGGGCACAGGTATCGCGCTGGCCCAATGTGACAACCTCATTGACCGGATCTGGCAGGACCAACCTGAACCACCCATGATGCCAGTCCAGCCACATCCCCTGGACTACGCCGGCGAGGCCGCTGCGCAAAAATGTGAGCGCCTGGCCCAAGGGCTAAGCCAGGCAGGCCATCAGGCGGCGCTGATCACCCTGCCCGACAGCATCATGTGGTTGTTGAACATCCGGGGTGCTGATATTGCGCGCAACCCGGTGGCACATGGGTTTGCCATCCTGCACAGTGATGCGCGGGTGGACCTGTTTATGGCCTCCGAAAAGCTGCAACAGCTGGGCGACCACCTGCCCTCATCCGTCACCAGCCATCCGCCAAGCGCTTTCTTGCAGGCTGTGGAGACACTCACCGGGCCCATCGCGGTTGACTGCGCCAGCCTGCCGCAGATTGTTGCCGAGAGGTTGGGAGACCAACTGGTGGATGCAGGCGACCCCTGCGCCCTGCCCAAAGCGCGCAAAAATGCAGCCGAGATCGCAGGATCCGCCGCCGCCCATCTGCGGGACGGCGCAGCTGTGGTGGAGCTGCTCAGTTGGTTGGATGCCCAGCCTGTCGGCAGCCTTACCGAAATCGATGTAGCCAAACGGCTGGAAGAATTGCGCCGCCGGGATCCGGCACTACGCGATATCAGTTTCGAGACCATATCCGGCACCGGAGAAAACGGCGCAGTGATGCATTACCGGGTCAACGAAGAAAGCAACAGCCGGTTGCAAGCGGGGCAGTTGCTGGTTCTGGACAGCGGCGGCCAGTATCTGGACGGCACCACCGACATTACCCGCACCATTGCCATTGGCACACCGGGGGCTGAGGAATGCGCCGCCTTTACCCGGGTGTTGCAAGGTATGATCGCCATGTCCTGCCTGCGCTGGCCAAAGGGGTTGGCCGGCCGCGATATCGAAGCCGTGGGCCGGATGCCACTGTGGCTCGCGGGGCAGGATTTCAATCATGGGCTGGGCCACGGTGTTGGTGCCTATCTCAGCGTCCATGAAGGGCCGCAGCGTTTGAGCCGTGTCTCCACCGTGCCACTGGAACCTGGCATGATCCTGTCGAATGAGCCCGGCTATTACCGCGAAGGCGCCTTTGGCATTCGGATCGAAAACCTGCTGGTGGTGGAGCAAGCTCCAGCCCTGGCCACCAGCGATCCCGACCGCGACATGCTGTGCTGGCGCGGGCTCACCTACGCGCCGATTGATCGCCGCCTCATCCTGGGGAATATGTTGACGTCTGCAGAACGAGACTGGCTCAATGCCTATCACAGCGAAACCGCTGCTAAGTTGCGCCCCTACGTCAGTGTCGCAGCCCAGTCTTGGCTGGATGACGTTACCAAACCAATCTGATAACAGATTGTTACATGTTTACGGCATAAAGACATGCCATGTGACCAAATCAGGGGGACGAAATGAACAATATCCGCATCCGCAAGGCAGCTGGCACCTGGGTCGTTCGCTCAGGCGGCGCCGTATTGGGCGAAACCACACGCGCGCTGGAACTGGACGAGGACGGTCATGCGCCGGTGATTTACTTCCCCCGCGAAGACATCGCTGTAGCCTTTCTGGATCCCAGCGACAAAACAACCCACTGCCCGCACAAGGGCGATGCGACCTATTATTCAATCGTCAACAAGTCATCCGTGACCGAGAACATGGTCTGGAGCTATGAAGCGCCAAAGGAAGAGCTGGCCGAAATCAAAGGCTATCTTGCCTTTCACACCAGCGACTCTGTGAAAGTGGAGCAGATCTAAACGCCAGGGGCTTTTTCTCCCGTCCCATGCATTTCGATCACAACATGGAGCTGCGCCACCGATGTGTCGCGGCTTTTTGTTTCGTAAGCTCAAGGCGAAGGCGCCTCATGGCCCTGGGTGAAACGGGAGATAATGGCGCCTGGCGGTTGGGGATACCTGTAGCAGCGCAACGTGCCGCGGCTATTTGCTTTTGTCTGTGCTCCCCCGTCGTAGGCGCTAGCCGGGATCGCGGGCAGCTAGGGGGGGGGCAAATACTCGCCACAAAAGCCGCTTGGGTCAAAACCAGTCAGTCGCCAGCCAGCTACAAGCAATAAATCAGTCAAAAGACTAAGCGCACCCAAAGGCACGATTTGGCAGATCGAAAAGGTTCTGCCCCAGCCGCATCAGAGCTTGGGATAAAGCCGCATCAGAGCTTAGAGCACCGCGCGACACAGGGTGCGCCGCACATCCTCCAGCCGACCATTTGCACTAAAAACATTGGTCTCCATCGCGCATTGCATCGCGTAGTCAATCAATGCTTCCAGGGATGCCTTTTCCTTATCCAGCTCGCCTATAGTCAAACTTTGTGCAGCCTCTTCCGGGCTATCTTTTAAAGTACGCATGTTTTCCCTTCCGCACTTTAGTAACGAATGTTACCGCAAGAACAGAATCCGACAATCCAAGCGTCTAATCAATAGAAAGAAAAAATTAACCTATATGTGATGTAGATACCTCGCAATTCGCAAAGGTATCGTTAGAAATTTGGTGCAAATTGGAGTTCTGATCATATTTTGAACCCGCTTCTTGGCAAAATTCACCACCAAAGCAGCGGTCCAAGGTTCGAGATAGACAATTTTAGCTGTGTTCCTCAGCCGCGACGGCAACCAAGGCACGGTTGTAGGCCTTTAGCGCATCTACGTGGTAAACCGCCCCAAGCAGCACCTCTGCGCCGTCGTTCACCTCCACCACTGGCAAAAACACTGCATCAGCCCGGTCAAACACCGGCAGCGCCGCCTCCAGCGAAGCGCCATTCTCCAGGCTGAGCCCCTGACTGTGCAAGGCCTCACATTCTTCCTGGGAGGCGCAGCGTGGGTCACCAAGTGGGCGCATCACCGCATCCGATCTGAGCAGCGCCAGAAGATAGGCCTGCGGTCCCGCCGCACAGTGAATATTGCGCCGCTCTAGCTGGGTCAGAAAGAAGGAGCGGTCCACCAAACGTGACGCCAGGGCGGTCGAGATCGAAACCGCCACCATGACAGCAAGGCCGATCTGCCAGTCGCCGGTCAGCTCAAACACGATCAAGGTTGTCGAAATCGGCGCGCCCAACACGGCGGCGGCCACCGCACCCATACCAGCAAAGGCGTAGAGAGTATGGGTGCCAGATACATCCGGCAGTACAGAGGTGGCAATCAACCCAAATGCCAGGCCAGTCAGCGCCCCAATCATCAAGGAAGGGGAAAACACGCCGCCGCCCATACGGCCACCCATGGTAATGGCGACAGCGGCAGTTTTGACCACCACAAAAATAAGCGCCTGCGACAGCACCAAGCCCCCCGTCAGCGCCAGCTCCGTTGTCTCATAACCAACCCCGATGATATGGGGGTACCAAATGGCGATCACCCCGAGCAAAAGCCCGGAAATAGCCGGCCGCAGCCAGCGCGGTATCCGCAGCCCCTGATGAACAACATCACCGACGTGATCGGCAAAAAAGATCGCCCGCATCAGGACAACAGCAACCAAACCGCAAATCACCCCAAGCATCAGAAAGGCGGGCAACTCCACATAAAACTGCAAGGCACCCGGGGTCTGCATGGAAAACTCAGTCACATCGCCATAGGCAAGTCGGTTGATGACCGTCCCCGCCACCGAGGCAATCACAATGGGGGCAAATGCATGCACCGCAAAATGGCGCAAGACCACCTCCAGCGCAAAAAGCGCGCCGGCGATGGGCGCGTTAAAGCTGGCGGAAACCGCCGCCGCAACAGCACAGCCCAGCAGGTCACGCCCGGTGATCCCATCAGCGCGGATTTTATCACTCACCCAGCTGGAGATCACCCCGGCCAGGTGCACAACCGGCCCTTCGCGCCCCGATGATCCCCCCGTAGAGAGGGTCAAGAAAGAGGCGAGTGCCGAGGCAAGGCCCGCTTTCATTTCCAGCCGCCCCTCGTTCAGGGCGGCCCCCTCGATAACATCAGCCACCGACCGCACCCGTCCGTCCGGGGTGAAACGATCCAGGATGATGCCGACGATCAGCCCCCCCAAAGTGGCAATCAAGACCAGCCAGTACCACGGAAGATCTGCTGCAAAACTATGGAGATAATTGACATCCTCAGCGCCATAGACCCAGGCCTGCAGAGCGGAAATTCCCTTGCGGAACAGCAAGGCCGCAAAACCGGCGCTGACGCCGATCAGCAGCGCAATAAACCAGAACCGAAACTGGCTTGGGCCGCGGTGCAGCAGAACACGCCAGCTGTCCTTCATCTCAGAAATCCCTCTGGAAAACTGAGCAGACAGCGAGTGGTCGTGCGGCTTGGACATTGGAATCCTGCAAAATGGTTTTGAACGTTCAGCCTAAAATAAAAATAGACCGTAAAGAATTGGTTGGCATGGAACGACAGCCTGACCTTATTCTCAGGCCGATAGTGCCTTAGCTTGCCAGCAAAGCGCGCGCAGCGGCGCGGGCCTCTGGGGTGATTGTATCACCAGAAACCATTCGGGCAATTTCATCCACCCGGTTTTCGGTATCCAAAGGCACAACTTCGGACAGGGTGATGCCCTCGGCAACCCGTTTTTGCACCCGCCAATGGTAACCACCCTGGGCAGCAACCTGAGGGGAATGGGTGACCACCAGAACCTGGCCGGATGTCGCAAGCGATTTCAGCCGCCGCCCCACCGCATCCGCGGTCGCGCCACCAACACCCCGGTCAATTTCGTCAAAAATCAGGGTCTTGCTTTGATCATCGCCCCGCAAACAAACTTTCAAAGCCAGCAGAAAGCGGCTCAGCTCGCCGCCCGAGGCGATTTTGTTCAAGGGGCCAGAGGGCGCGCCGGGATTGGTTGCCACGGTAAAGGCCACGGAGTCACACCCTTCGGGTCCGGCTTCGGCTGGCTCAATCAGCGTTTTGAACACCGCCCGTTCCATTTTGAGCGGAGCAAGTTCAGCCATCACGGCCTGATCCAGGGCGTCAGCATTGTCGCGGCGCGCCGCACTTAGTTGATCCGCCAGTGACTGATAGTCAGCATCAGCCTGCGCCAGTGCCGCTTCCTGATCTGAAAGGTCACGGTCCCCGGCATCCAGGGCGGCAAGTTTGCCGCGCAACAGATCTGCATGGGCCGCGAGTTCGTCAGGTTGGACACCATATTTTCGAGCCAATGCTCTGATTTCAAACAACCGTGCTTCGCAGTCTTCCAGATCTCCTGGATTGAACTCCAGCCCTTCCAGCACTCTCTGCACACCGTCTTGCGCCTCGCCCAGCTCAACCATGGCCCGGCTCAGGGCGCTCAGCGGCGCGGTCAGCCCAGTGTCGTCGCCGCCCTCAACGCCCTCAAGCCACCGCTGGGCTTCGCCCAAAGAGGGCTCAGCGCCTTCGCTCAGCAGTGCGTGGGCGCGGGCAATATCGCCGCGAATGCGTTCAGCCTGCTGCATCTGGCGGCGCTGTGCGTCCAGGGTTTCGTCTTCGCCAATCTGAGGGTCAAGTTTATCCAGCTCTGCCACGGCATGGCGCAGAAATTCTTCCTCGGCGCGCACCGCCTCCAGCGCCGCGCGGGTCGCCTGTACAGTCTTGCGTGCCTTGGCTACAGCGCCCCATGCGGTCCGGGTCTGGGCCAACAGGCCAGAGATCGAGGCAAAAGCGTCCAACAAGGCCCGATGCCCCCGTGGGTTCAACAGCCCCCGGTCATCATGCTGGCCGTGCAGCTCAACCAGTGTTTCCGACAGTCGACGCAGCACTTCGCCCGAACAGCGCCGGTCATTGACCCAGGCCGTTTTGCGGCCATCCGCTGTGTTGACCCGCCGCAGCACCAATTCCTCGCCGCCCGGCAGCCCCGCCTCTTGCAGAATGGCATGCGCCGGGTGGTCAGCGCCGAGATCGAATTCGGCAATGACCTCCCCCTGGGAAGCCCCCTGGCGCACCAGCTCGGCGCGGCCACGCCAGCCCAGAACAAAGCCAAGCGAATCCAACAGAATGGATTTGCCTGCCCCGGTTTCGCCGGTCAACACGTTCAGACCTGGCTGAAACGCCAGCTCCAAGTGGTCAATGATCAGAAGATCACGAATATCAAGTGCACGCAGCATAGCCGGGTTTTCGCCTTGTTCCGTCGTCAGGCAGACTAGAGCCAGCGGCCTTTGATCGATTGGCGGTAAATCTGGCTCAGCCAGTTATTGCCCCGATCTTTGAGCTTGAGCCCCTGCGATGTCAGCAGTTTATAACTGTCCTCATACCAATCGGTCGATTGATAGTTATGCCCCAGAATGGCGCCGGCGGTCTGCGCCTCTTCGGTCAGGCCCAGCGACAGATAGGATTCGACCAGTCGGTGCAGGGCTTCAGCCGTATGGCTGGTGGTCTGAAAATCCTCAACCACAACCCGGAACCGATTGATAGCCGAGGTATAGTGGCCACGCCGCAGGTAATAGCGGCCAATTTCCATTTCCTTGCCTGCCAGATGGTCAAAGGCGAGATCAAACTTCAAAATCGCTGAGGTGGCATATTCGCTGTCTGGATAAACCTCGATCACCGTGCGCAGTGATTGCAGCGCCTGAAAGGTCAGCCCCTGATCGCGTCCGACCTCGTCGATTTGGTCATAGTAGCTTAGCGCCAGAAGATACTGCGCATAGGCTGCATCTTCATCTGTTGGGTAGAAATCAATAAAGCGCTGTGCAGCACTGCGGCTGCTCTCATAATCTTTTGCCTTGTGATTGGAATAGGCCTGCATGATCAGGGCTTGCTTGGCATATTCCGAATAGGGGTACAGGCGTTCGATCTCAGAAAAGTAGAATGCGGCATCTTTGGTGCGGCTGCGCGCCAGCTCAAATTCCCCACGTTCAAAGATCTGTTGCGGTGTGTAACTTTCTAGCGGCACCGTCTGCTCAGCGGCGCCACCATCCCCGCCACATCCAGAAAGTGCTGCCATCAACAGAGCCGCGCTGACAAATTTGGCTCCTGCCTTGATGCCGATCATATCGCCTAAACCTCACCGTCTTTGACTTTCGGGTGTCATGCCCCGGGTTCTGCCCCGTTTAGCACATTCATCCAGCGTACAAAACGCCTTTCAACCACTTCGCCCCCACTTGGCAGAGAATGTTTGTCATGGTCAAGCCTGTCCGCCCGACAAGCCCGCTTCAACAGCAAAGCTCTGCCTTCCCAAAATGCTAAAAGCCCCGCACAAGCGGGGCCATCTTCACCAAATTGTTGCGGTGCTCTCTGGTCGTTTATGAGCGGCCAAACATCTAGATTTCCGGTTTTTCTGGGGGGGGCCTGTGCACGCCCGGTCAGGCCATTCGCAGCCCAGATCGGCAACGCAGGCCGCTATTAGGCGACGCGACGGCTGGGATGGGGAATTTCGGAGCGGACAAGCCCCTGTCCTGGCAAACGTGCTGTCATCGCCAGATCACAATCAACCCGGCGCATGGCCCCTGGGGTGGCAAAAAGTTCACGAAGCAGGGTGTTGGTCAGGGCATGGCCTGCCCGGTCCCCCACGTAGCGCCCCAGAAGAGGGCCACCAGCCAAGGCCAGATCCCCCAGCGCGTCCAGCATTTTGTGGCGCACAGGTTCGTCTGAGTGGCGCAGCCCCTCTCCACTTTCGACACGGCTGCCATCAAAGACAATTGCATTTTCGCCCGGGACGCCGCCAAGGGCGAGACCATTGGCCTGCATGTTTTCGACATCGACGCGACGGCAGAAGGTGCGGCTATCGCAAAGTTCCCGCACAAAGGCACCATTACGCAGGTCCAGAATGCGGCTTTGACGTCCAATGGCCTGCTCATCAAAGTCGATGTGGAATTCAATCATCAGGCGATCACAGGGCAACAAGGTGGCTGTGGCACCGTCTTTTTCTACGGTGACAGGTTTGAGAACCTGAATAGCCGAAACTGGGGTTGCCAGCCGATGGGTGCCCTGCCCCATGATACCGCGCACGAACTCGGCAGAGGAGCCGTCCAGGATTGGCACTTCGGGGCCGTCAATTTCGATCAGTGCATTGTGAACGCCGCAGCCCGCCAAGGCGGCCATCACGTGTTCAACGGTGGAAACCGACACACCGGCCGAATTGACAAGCCGTGTGCACAGAGCGGTGCGTTCAACATGATCCCATAGTGCCGGAACCATGGTGTTGCCCAAAGCGATGTCAGTGCGTTTGAAAACGATGCCGTGCCCCGCTGCCGCCGGGTTGATCACAAGACGTGCCGATTGGCCGGAATGCAGGCCAACACCTTCAAATGTCACTGATGCTTTAAGCGTATTTTGCACCTTGTGCTCCTGATCACTTTGTCCGGCGACATGCGCCGTGTTGGGAAGATAGGTAAGGATTTCACAAAAAAGCCACAACTCAATCTTTGTAACGGTTTGAAACATCCCTGTAACAGATCGGCAAAACACTGCTCAAAACCGTGCAATTCATTGATTTAAAATAAAAAAGGGCCGCCCCGAGGCGGCCCTTCAGAATAGATTAGTGAAAGGTTAATTTGCTTGACGGCGCAGGAAAGCCGGGATTTCGATACGATCCTGCTCAGCATCGCCCTCTTGTTGCTGCACCGGTTGCGGCTGCGGCGCTGCTGCCCGCTGCTGAACCGGCGGTTGCTGACGCACCGGCTGCGGCTTTGCGGCCTGCGTTTCGGCTGCGCTGCCGGTCATCCGGTGGATCAAAGAGTTAAGGCCAAACCGACGCTGTTCAGACTGTGGTTCTGCCTCGTGGGAGGCGGAGGCCGCAGCTGGACGATGCTGTGGTTGTGGTGCTGGAGCAGCCTGCACCGGCGCCTGTGCCGGAACCGATTTCGCCATGGGCTGCTGCCCCTGCGCACGGGCAGCGGCGGCCTGCAGGCGCACGATAGCATCCGGCGAAGGGGTGCCGGGCGCAGGCGCTTTGGGCGCAACAAAGGAGGCACCGGGCTGTTCTTCAACCGCATCAACCTGTGGCTGGAAAGCGGGAACCTGCGGCTGATAGGCCGGCTGTGGCAGCCCGTGCTGACCGTTGTCTTCGATCTCTTCAAAAACTTCCTCGGCCGTTTCCTGTGCCGCAACCGGCTGCACCTCAAGGCTTTCGAACAAGGATGGCTCCTGAACGGCCTGAGCAGGCTCAGCCTCCGCAACCTGTGGTTGCTCAACAGGTGTGCTCAGCTCCAACGGAGCCGGACGGGCCTCTTCGACGCTGACAGATTTTTTCAGCGGTGCCGACATTGGACGACGTGGCACAGGCATATCTGTCATTACGTCAGTCGCGTCGATACCGGTTGCCACGACGGAGACACGCATCCGGCCTTCCATGGCGGTATCCAGGGTCGAGCCAACGATGATATTGGCCTCGGGGTCCACCTCTTCGCGGATGCGATTGGCGGCTTCGTCCAATTCAAACAGGGTGAGATCATGGGCGCCGGTGATGTTGATGAGAACACCCTTGGCTCCACGCAGGCTGATTTCATCCAGCAATGGGTTGGCGATGGCTTTTTCAGCAGCCTGAACGGCGCGATCTTCGCCCTCGGCCTCTCCGGTGCCCATCATCGCCTTGCCCATTTCGTCCATCACGGCGCGCACATCGGCAAAGTCGAGGTTGATCAGGCCCGGACGCACCATCAGATCGGTCACGCCCTTGACGCCCTGATACAACACGTCATCCGCCATCGAGAAGGCCTCGGTGAAGGTGGTCTTTTCATTGGCCAGACGGAACAGGTTCTGGTTGGGAATGATGATCAGCGTATCAACGACCTTTTGCAGGGCTTCGACGCCCTCCTCGGCCTGTTTCATCCGCTTGTTGCCTTCGAACTGGAAAGGCTTGGTGACAACACCCACGGTCAGCACACCCAGTTCACGGGCCGCCTGCGCAATGATGGGCGCCGCACCGGTACCGGTGCCGCCGCCCATACCGGCAGTGATAAAGCACATGTGAGCGCCTGCCAGGTGGTCAACGATCTGTTCAATGCTTTCCTCAGCAGAGGCCGAACCAACGGAGGGACGCGCACCAGCGCCGAGCCCTTCGGTGACTTTTACGCCCAGCTGGATCCGACTTTTTGCCGCGTTCTGCTGAAGGGCTTGAGCATCGGTATTGGCGACGACAAAATCGACACCTTCCAGCTCTTTTGCGATCATATTATTGACCGCATTGCCACCTGCGCCACCGACACCAAACACGGTGATCTTAGGGGCCAGCTCTTCCTGCCCGGGCATCGAAAGGTTCAATGTCATGCTCTTTCCGCCTGTTTCTCAGCCCTCCCGCAAGGGCTATTCCTGTTTTTCCACCTCAATCTTACCGTGAAGGCGGAGTCTCGTCATCCCAAAAAACGAAATCTGCCACAAAATATGGCCCATCTCCGGGAAAAACCCGCAAATCTCCGCTCATGCAGGCAGATTTGGTAGAACGCCACAGCCCCCGACACAATGCAACCTACCCCAGCGGGACTACCACCAGGGTCACAGGTTCAATTTTGACGGTTGCCTTCTGCTCGGCAGTTTTGCGTCACTTTTTGCGACTGTTATATCTTTGTTATCTGTTTTTCCCAGCCCTGTCACCCGGCTCGGTCCAGGTTTTTCCACAGGCTGGGGATATTTTTTCTGCTGCTTTTACCAGTTGTCCCGGAACCAACGCACCGCCCGGCTGATGGAGCGGGCCGGATAGCGGTCAACAGGGGTTTCAAAATCCCACCACTCATCCTGCGGGTGGGCGGCAAACAGGCTCAACCCAACGGCAGAGGCAAACCCCGGTCCGGTGGCGGACTGCGGCAGGCCGTGGACCCGCAAAGGCCGACCCAGGCGAACCTGTTGCCCCAGGATGCGCGTGGCCAAACCGTCGAGCCCCAGGATCTGACTGGAGCCGCCGGTGAGAACGATCTGCTGGCTTGGAAGGTATTCGAATCCGGCGGCATCGAGCCGCGCGCGCACCTCTTCGAGGATTTCCTCCACCCGGGGGCGCATAATGCCAATCAGTTCCGCGCGGCTAACAGTGCGCCGGTCATGTTCCCAGTCGCCCGTGTCGCCGCCAATGTCGATCATGTCCCGGTCATCGACGCCGGTGGCATGGACGCCCCCACAGAAGGTTTTGATCCGTTCCGCATTGGCCATCGGAACGCCCAGCCCCATGGAAATATCGCTGGTGATGTGATCGCCGCCCATACGCACCGCATCGGCATAGATCATATGCTTTTTCATAAAGACCGAAATCGAGGTAGAGCCGCCGCCCATGTCGATACAGGCAGCGCCCAGCTCTTGCTCGTCTTCGACCAGTGCCGCGTAGCCCGAAGCATAGGCAGAGGAGGCAATCCCGGCAAGTTCCAGATCGCAGCGCTGGATACAGCGCACCAGGTTCTGCACCGTGCCGGTGTCCACCGTCAGCATATGCATATCCACCGCCAGCGTTTGCCCCAGCTGGCCGCGTGGATCCGCAAGCCCCGAACGATTATCAAGGGCAAAGTTCACCGGTTGCGCATGCAGTACCTCACGTCCAGGGCCGTATTCCGGAACCTCACAGGCGGCGAGCACCTGGGCAATCTCGGATTCAGAGACTTCCTGACCGTCCAGCTCCAACCGGGCATCCAACCCATATGAGCGCGGATTGGCGCCGGAAAAACTGGCAATCACATGATCGACCCGCACCCCGGCCATCTTTTGCGCCGCCTGCACTGCGGTGCGAATGGCGCGCTCGGTCTCTTGCATGGCGGTGATTTCGCCAAACTGCACCCCGCGCGACCGGGTGGTGGCCGCGCCAATCACCCGAAACCCGGATTGTCCCGCTAAAGAGCCAATGGAATTATCCTCGCTGAGCCGACCGGAGCCATCAAAGCGCAACACCAGACAGGCAATTTTTGAACTGCCAATATCCAGAATGGCCACGACCCCACGCTGCATCGCCTGACGGCGCATCTGCCGCATTGCACGCTGGGACTGATAAAGATCCGTCATCTTACAACCCACCCTCGTTCATTTCTCTGATGCGCCACCAGTTTTCCACTGCATTCTCCGTCATTCGAACCGTCGGCCGCGCCGCAATTCGCATATCCACCACCGCGACATCGCGCTCCAGCAGGTCCTGTACTTCGCTCACCACGATCACCCGCTCCAGCGCCTGCACTGGATTATCCTGCGGCAACATGATCCGCTGGCCGCGGTCCAGCACCACATCCCAGCGGCGCTCTCCTATCCGTACCAATCCGCGCAAACGCCCGCCAAGCGGCCGCGCGGTGGCAAACAATTCCAAGGCTTCGTCCGCCATGAGATCCGCGGATTTCCCCGCGATCAACGGCAGCTCCGGGTGCATCGCCCGCCGCCCCAACTCGGCCACATGCGCGCCGGTCTTATCCAGCAGCGCCAGGCCTTCGCGGTTGCGCCAGATCATCGCCGGGCTGCGTTCTTCGATGTCGATTTGCAAAATCCCACCGGGGCGAATGCGTACATTCACCGCCTTTACCGGTGCCAGGCTTTCGATCTCACTCCGGATCTGCGCCAGGTCCAGATCAAAGGAGCTCACCGGGAAATCCAGCGGCAGCACTTCGCGCACATCCTGCGCCACAGAGGCCCCCGCCCCATCAACAGCCATGACATTGACCATGAATTCGGGGCGCTCTTCGATGGCAGCACGCAGCGACAACAGGCTGTCATGCACCATATCGCGCCGCTCCTGATCCGCAAGGAAAGCCCCGGTGGCAGCCAGAAGCAAGCACAGAGGCACGCCAAATTTCAACCCAAAGCGAATGCCGGGGGTCAACATCCAGCGTTGCAGCCGATACTTCAGCCGCGATGGCGCCGGGTCAGCCTGACTGGCTTTGCGGGTGATGCGATCCTTTAGCGTCCGCATGAGGCGTCCTTTACCAACCATGCGCAGAGCGCACCAAAGTCCAGGCCACAATGGGCCGCCTGTTCCGGCGCCAGCGAGGTCGGCGTCATACCGGGCTGGTTGTTGGTTTCCAACAGGATCAAACCCGCCGCGCCTTTGGACTCGTCCCAGCGAATATCAGTGCGGCTCAATCCCCGGCAGCCCAGGGCGCGATGGGCGCGCAGCGCGTAATCAAGACAGAGGTCACGAATATCCGCCGGAATATCCGCCGGAATCACATGGCGCGACCCGCCGGGTTTGTATTTGGCGTCATAGTCATACCAGCCATCTGTCAGAATATCGGTCACCTCAAGCGCGCGATCCCCCAGCACCGAAACGCTGAGCTCCCGCCCCGGGGCAAAGGCCTCAACCAGGACTTCATCCGGCATGTCAGGGGACAGGGCTGGCGGGCCATTGGCGGCTTCATGCACCAGATAGATCCCAACACTGGAGCCTTCGTTGTTGGGCTTTACCACATAGGGCGGTGCCATCACATGATCGGCCATCACCTCCGCTTTGGCAAAAAGGCCGCTTTTCATGATTGGCAGGCCAGCCTCATGGAACACCATCTTGCTGCGCTGTTTATCCATCGCCAGCGCCGAGGCCAGAACACCCGAATGCGTATAGGGCAGCCCCATCCATTCCAGCAGGCCCTGCACACAGCCATCTTCACCCCAGCGGCCATGCAGGGCGTTAAAAACCACATCTGGTCTGGCAGTCAAAAGCTGTGCGTAAAGGTCCGGACCGGCGTCCAGTTCTACCACATCATATCCTTCGCCCCGTAGTGCGGCTGCGCATTCACGCCCACTGGACAAAGACACCTCACGTTCTGCTGAGGGCCCGCCCAATAGTACCGCCACTTTCGGGAGTGCTCTGCTCGACTCACCCACGATAGCGCCTCAAAATTATCGGGCTTTGCGCCCTTGGTTATTGGAGCCCTAAAACGGACCCGCATTATTTTCGGGTCGTTGCCCGTATTCCGGGGCCTGAGGCCCCTAACAGTTGCAAGATCCAAGATCCTGCCCACCAAATGACTGCCTAAGGCCATCCGGCGGAAATTCGCCCCCTAAACAGGAGCCCTGTGCCATCATAACGCCGCAAATCTTACCGGGTTATTAATAGCGCCTTTACCATGTTTAAGATCGTGCCTGCCTGCTGTCACGCCCAAACGGCAAAAACATCCCCCAAGCAAACCTATAAAGATTTGAAAAGGTTGCGTGTTTTGAATGTTCCGACGTTATTCTTGCTGCTCTAACAGGGGTTCTCCGACCCTCATGATTTCCCATTCTAGCGTTATGCCGGAATTGGCGTAAACCTTTTTTCTGACATCTTCGCCCAAAGTCTCCAGATCTGCGGCAGTTGCGCCACCCGTGTTGATCATAAAGTTCGAGTGTTTCTCGCTCATTTGTGCACCGCCCAGCTGGGCACCGCGCATCCCGGCGTCATCAATCACCTTCCAGGCCTTCAGATCCTGCACATCATCCGCGCGGCCGGTCGAGGAAAACCCGGCCGGATTGCGAAAGGTCGACCCGGCAGAGCGGTCCTTGGTGGGCTGGGTGTCATCGCGCTTTTGCAGCTGGGCTTTCATCCGGTCATGCAGGGCGTCTGGATCCGCAGCCTCGGCACGCAATGTGGCCGAAATCAGCACCGCGCCTTCTGGCAGCTCAGTCTGGCGATACTGGAACGCGAGCTCCTGCGCCGTGATCACGCGCAGCTCTCCTTGCCGGGTGACGATCTGAGCTGAGACAAAATGATCCGCCACATAAGAGCCATAGCAACCGGCATTCATTCGCACCGCGCCACCAATAGAGCCGGGAATGGTGCGCAAAAAGGTCAGGTCCAGGCCTGCGTCAGCGGCTTTTCGCGCCACATGGGCATCCAGCGCCGCTGCCCCTGCGGTGACCAGATCGCCCTCAATCTCGATCCCGTTAAAGCCGCGCCCCAAGCGGATCACCACAGCCCGCAAGCCCCCATCGCGCACAATGAGGTTAGAGCCTACGCCCATGGGAAAAACGGCAATGTCAGCGGGCAATTGCGCCAGGAAGTTCTGCAAGTCGTCAACATCCACTGGCTGGAACAGATAGTCAGCCGCACCACCGACGCGCAGCCAGGTCAGATCAGACAGGGCGCGATTTGGGGTCAGCTTGCCACGTACCGATGGCAAATTTGCAAGATCAAATTCAGACATGTTCAGGGCCAGTCCATCCAGCGTAAAAAGTATTGATCATCAGCCAAAAGCAGAAGGCGAGCAAAGTTGCAAGCCAAGTGACCAAAAGCAAAGCACTCGCAAAGGCAAAGCCAATTCTGGTCCCGTCATCGCTGCCTGCTTGTTCCATGTTTGGGATAACCACAGTATAATAATCGTAGAGCCAAAGCCCCCCGACTAAAATAGTTATACCGGTGAAGAGAGTGATGAACCAGCGGGCCTTTCCGGTTAGTCCAAACACCGCTCCGACCACCACGGCCAACCCAACCCAAAACATCTGGCTAGCTCTCCTCATCACCAGAGGTCGAAGCGCCTCCCCTGCGCAGCCAGCGCCCTAGATAGATCAACGGCCAGCGCAGCACGCTCATGGCAGCGCAAAGCACCGCCAGCCCCCACCAGGGGCCGTTCTCGTAAACCACATAGCCCAGCAGTGGGATGCCAATTGCAATCAAGATATAGGCGCGCCGCCAGTGTTTGTCCTTACTGGGGACCATCGCAAGAAGATTGGCCAGCAGCGCCCAGACAGCGGCCAGGGTTAGCGAGAGGGTCATTGCGGCCCCTCCGTCGGCTGGCGCCATTTGGTCCAGTAGTATTTGATTGGACGACGGTACATCGATCCTACAGCAAACAGCCCAAACACCACTGCAATCCAGCCCAGCTCAAATGCCATCCAGACCAGCAGAAACGGAGCAATAAACAACAGGATGCGCCCCGGCACAAAATGCCGCTCAACCGGCAGCATGGCCACGGCTGTGGTGGCCAGAACCCAAAGGATGGCGGCGATCAGGCTCACATCCACCCGCCTACTGCGGTGGCCAGCGCCAGTAGCGATAGGATCAGACCCACCACAGGAACTGCAAAGGGCACCTGAAAAGGCGCCTCTGGCTGGCGGCGTTTTTGCAGGATCAGGGCCAGGTTCACCAGCACAAAAACAGACAAAAGCGTGGCGGATGTAACACTCGCCAGCTGCGCAACCGGTAGCCAATAGGCAGCGACAAGAACCGCCAAACCAATCAGTACGGTGGCGCGCACCGGGGTGCCAAAACGCGGATGCGCATGACGAAACGCCGCCAGCCAGGTGGTCCTGCCTCCCAATCCGTATAGCACCCGCGAGGCCATGACGATCTGGGCCAGCACACCATTGAGCGCCGCAAAGACCGCAATCGCCGATAAGAACCGTGCATTGCCACCCTGCGACTGCTGCCAGACCAGCGCCAGCGGGCTATCGGAGCTTGCCAGCGCGTCCAGCGGCACCGTTCGAACCGCGGCCCAACAGACCAGTGCGTAGATCACCGAGGTTACAGCCAGGGAAATGACAATAGCCTGGGGCAGAATGCGGGTTGGATTTCGCACCTCTTCTGCCATGTTTACAATGTCTTCAAAGCCAATAAAGGCAAAGAAAGCCAAAACCGCACCAAAGGCAATCCCTGTGGCCAGTCCCGGCGTCGTGATCATCTCGGCCAGCGGCAAGGCCGCGTTCCAGTCGGGGCTGGCCGAGGTGGAAAACCCAGCCCAAACCACCAGGGCCAGGCCCAGCACCTCGATCAGCGTAAAGACCGCCACAAGCGCAAAGCTTTCCAGCACACCGATAATGGCGACCAGAACCAGGGCCACCCCCATGCCAATGATGGCAAGCTCAGCATCTATCCCGGTGGCAGCAGCAAAATAGCCAGCCCCGCCGCGCAGGACAGCCCCGGCTGACACCGTGCCGGCAACCACCACCGCCAGCCCGACAAAGATAGCAAAGAACTTGGAGTTGAACCCCTGGCCGACATAGGCGGCCTCGCCTGCGGCCTCGGGCAGGCGAGAGGAGAATTCAGCATAAGACAGCGCCGTTGGCGCCGCGATCAGCCCGGCAAGCAAAAAGGCCAGCGGCGCCAGCACCCCGGCCTCGGCAGCCACTGCCCCCACCAATACATAGATCCCCGCCCCCACCATGACGCCGATACCATAGGCAGTCAAAAGACCTAGTCCGATACGGCGCTTCAGCTGCTGGCTCATTTGGCGGATCCTTTTGGGGTTAGACAGACATCAGCTGCGGCTCAATCGCTCAGGCAGACCATTGGCCCAGGTGCTGATCGTCCCGGCCCCCAGGCAAACCACCATATCGCCGGGGCGGGCCTGTTCGCGCACCAGCCGTTCCAGATCGTCCTCATCCAGCAAGGCACGGGCGTGACGGTGGCCGTGGCGGATCATGCCGGCAACCAGATCATCGCGGCTGGCGCCGGGGATTGGATCTTCACCCGCGGCAAAGACCTCGGCGATGGCAACCACGTCTGCTTCGTTGAAACAGGCGCAGAAATCCTCAAACAGATCCGACAGGCGCGAATAGCGATGGGGCTGATGCACCGCAATGACCCGCGCGCCCGGCGTATCGGCAATGGCCTGACGCGCCGCCCGGAGCACAGCTGCGATTTCGACCGGGTGATGGCCATAGTCATCAATGATGGTGACGCCATTCACTTCGCCCACCTTGGTAAAGCGGCGATTGACACCGCCAAAGGCAGCCAGGGCCTCGCGGATTTCGCTGGTGTTCATGCCCAGATGCCGCGCCACAGCCACCGCTGACAGCGCGTTGGAGACATTGTGATCGCCTGGCATTGGCAGGCTACAGCCTTCGATCACCTGACCCTCGGCCTGCAGATGAATGTCAAAATGCGCCACCCCCGCCTTATAGGTCAGGTTGGTGGCCCGCACATCGGCCTGGGCGTTGAACCCATAGGTGACAACCCGGCGATCGGTGATCCGGCCCACCAGGGCCTGCACCTCGGCGTGATCGGTGCAGCAAACCGCCACGCCGTAAAACGGGATATTGGAGACAAACTCATGAAAGCCATCGCGCAGGGTGTCAAAATCACCCCAGTGTTCCATATGTTCGGGGTCGATATTGGTGACCACAGCAATGGTGGCGGGCAGACGGTTGAAGGTGCCGTCGCTTTCATCCGCTTCCACCACCATCCATTCGCCCTGCCCCATGCGGGCGTTGGACCCATAGGCGTGGATGATGCCGCCATTGACAACGGTGGGGTCAAATTTGCCAGCCACCATCAGTTCGGCCATCATGGTTGTGGTGGTGGTTTTGCCATGGGTGCCGCCAATGGCGATATTGGATTTCAGCCGCATCAGCTCTGCCAACATCTCGGCGCGGCGCACCACCGGCAGACCACGACGGCGGGCCTCGTCCAGCTCGGGGTTGCCGGGTTTGATGGCAGAGGAAATCACCACCACCTCAGCCTCGGCCAGGTTTTCCGCCTTTTGCCCGACAAAAACCAGGGCGCCCAGCTTTTCCAGCCGCTGGGTAATCTTGGAGGCCTTCAGATCAGAGCCCTGCACCACATAGCCCAGGTTCAATAGAACCTCAGCAATACCGGACATGCCAATGCCACCGATACCAACAAAATGGATGGGGCCAACGTCACCGGGCAGTTTGGTTGCTGGGGTCATCATTTTCCTTCCTCGGCCAGTTGCTCGACCAGAGCCACCAATCTGTCGGTGGCATCGGGAACACCGGCGCTTAATGCTGCA
The DNA here is from genome assembly GCA_025163595.1 of Phaeobacter sp. G2. Taxonomy (NCBI): domain Bacteria; kingdom Pseudomonadati; phylum Pseudomonadota; class Alphaproteobacteria; order Rhodobacterales; family Roseobacteraceae; genus Phaeobacter; species Phaeobacter sp. G2. The sequence continues at coordinate 1,877,600 of CP104100.1, read as the reverse complement.
AGCGACATTTGCATCGCCGCCTGCGGGTTGCTCAAAACTGCCTCGATTTGCGCGCTCAGCGCCCGCGCGTCAAGGGCGCTTTCGGGGATCAAAATAGCGCCACCGGCATCCACCAGCCCACGGGCATTGGCGGTTTGATGATCACCGGTCGCCGCCGCATAGGGCACCAAAATGGCGGGGCGGCCAATCACAGATATATCCGCCACCGATGAGGCCCCGGCGCGCGAGATCACCAGCTGTGCTTCGGACATGCGCGCAGGCACGTCACTAAAGAACGGCTGTACATCCGCTGAAATTCCCTGTTCGGCGTAAAAGGTGCTGACACGTTCCATGTCCTCATCGCGGGCCTGATGCGAGACGCGCAAAAATTGGCGGATCTCTTGCGGCAGCGCGGCAATGGCCGCAGGCACCACATCCGACAGGATGCGTGCACCCTGACTGCCGCCCATCACCAGGATCGACATCGGGTAGGCGCCTGGCTCGATATAGCCGGCCCCTGCCCGCTCCATCACCGCGGCGCGCACAGGGTTGCCCACATGTTCATGGGGCACAGTATCCGGCAGATCGGTGGGCCAGGTGCCACATGCAACCCCGGCCACCCGTGTTGAAAACAGCTGGTTTACCCGCCCCAGCACGCCGTTTTGTTCGTGGATCATCCGGGGAAGTTTCAGCAGCGTCGCCGCGCCCAGAGCCGGAATTGACGGATAGCCACCAAAGCCGACCACCGCATCCGGGCGATCGCGGCGCATCTGCCAGGCCATCGACAAAATGCCTCCGGCAATCTTGGGGGCCACCATGGCCTTGGCCAGCAGCCCGCCACGGGCAAAAGTGGCCGAGGATACCTGCGTGATTTCGGTGGTATGGGGAAAGCCGCCCGTGTAGCGTGCGCCGCGCGCATCGGTCGACAGCTTTACCCGCCACCCCCTGCGCAGCATCGCCTCAGCCAGGGCCTGGGCAGGAAACATATGCCCACCGGTGCCACCGGCCGCCATCAAGAGCAGTTTCTGTGTCATATCAATCGCGCTTCTTTGCTTGAGCCTGGCCCATAATGCTTCTGGGCCAGTGCTTTTGGGTCTCTGAGATCAGCCGCGCCCGCGACCACGCAGGAAATCGGCGATCTCACCCTGCGGCCTTGCGCGGGTAAAAGACAAGAGCATCCCCAACGCGATCCCGCCGGCAATCAGCGAAGACCCGCCGTAGCTGACAAAGGGCAGCGTCATACCTTTGGCTGGAAGCAGGCGCACAGCCACCCCCATATTGATCATCGCCTGCACCCCAAACATGCAAACCAGACCAGTACCCGCCAGCCGAATAAAGGTATCGCGCTCGCGCATCAGTCGAAACAGGGAGCGCACCACGACCATGGCGTACAAACCAATCAGCACCAAAACCAGGATCAGGCCATATTCTTCGGCGGCGACCGCCACGATGAAATCCGTATGGGCATCTGGCAGCGACCATTTCACCTGGCCCTCGCCGACACCAACCCCAAACAACCCGCCTTCGCGGATCGCATTGGTGGCATAGCCCATCTGGGTGGTGGGGTCGATTTCGGGGTTCAGGAACCCGTCGATACGGCGGGCAAAATGCTCGGAGCTAGAATAGGCAAAAACTCCGCCCAACACCACAACACAGGCCATTCCGACCAACAGCAGCATCGGGGCACCGGCGACAAAATACATCACCCCCCAGCCAAACAGGATCAGACAGGCCTGGCCAAAATCAGGCTGCAACACCAACATCATCACCACCGCCATACAGATCCCAAAGGAGATCAAGGTTCCGGGTGGTCCATTGATCTGCTGACTGGAAGATATCATCCAGGCCGCAACCACAACAAAACCGGGCTTGAGAAACTCAGAAGGCTGCAACGAGGCAAAGCCCAACGAATACCAGCGCACAGCCCCCTTGCCAAAGTCTGTCCCCAGAATGGGCAGCAGCGCCAGGGCCAGAAAGGCACAGGCAAAGCCAACAACAGCCAAACGCCGCACCAATTGCGGCGACATCATCGAGGTCAGGATCATTGCCATCAGCGCCGTGACGCCATAGATGGCCTGCCGCTGCACATAGTGGAAATTGTCAAACCCGTTGCGCTCGGCCAAAGGCACCGAGGCCGCCAAGCCTAAAAGCAATCCCAGCACAAAGAGCGTCAGAATGCAGGACATGGACCATTTGTCCAACGTCCGCCACCATTTCGGAAGGATCGGTTCACCTGTGGGTACAGGAACCGCTCCATAGACCATCTCAGTCATGGGATTACCGCCAGTTTTGCCTCAAAATCAGCCCCATTTTGGGGTCATTGCAGACAGCGTAACCGCAAACTGCGCTTCAAGCCAGCCCATTGATGATGCAACAGCAGGTTTTTGCAGCCTCTATGCGCCGCCCCGTTTCCCACTGCCACAGCGCTCAGCTGCCCCCCCCTGAGGCTCGCCCCTTGCGCCACTGGCCCATCCGTGATGGATGCACAGAATGTTTGTAAACACCGTGATTCTCGGCGCTGGCGCCGCCGGCATGATGTGTGCTGCCCATGCAGGCGGCGACTGCCTGGTGGTGGACCACGCTAAATCCCCGGGTGAAAAGATCCGCATTTCAGGCGGCGGGCGCAGCAATTTCACCAATCTGGACGTCACCCCGGAGAACTACCTGTCGCGGAACCCGCATTTCTGCAAATCCGCCCTGGCCCGCTATAGCCAATGGGATTTTATCTCGCTGGTCGACCGGCACGGCATCGCCTGGCATGAAAAGACCCTGGGCCAGTTGTTTTGCGATGGCTCCGCCAAACAGATCGTCGCCATGCTGGTGGAGGAGCTGACACAGGCGGGGGCGCAACTCTGGCTCAAAACCTCGGTTGAGAAAGTCCGCTATGAGGGCGGCCACTACCAGCTGACACTGCTGCGCGATGGCAGCCCGCAACGGGTGAGCTGCGCCAATCTGGTGCTGGCCACCGGCGGCAAAAGCATCCCCAAGATGGGCGCCACCGGCCTCGCCTATGACATAGCCCGCCAATTTGACCTGCCGTTGATTGACACCCACCCGGGCCTGGTTCCCTTCACCTTTCCCGAGGGGCGGTTCACCGCTCTGGCTGGCACCGCCCTGCCCGCGCGCCTGTCCAACAACCGCGCCAACTTTGACGAAGCCCTGTTGTTTACCCATCGTGGCCTCTCCGGCCCTGCGGTGCTGCAACTCTCCTCCTATTGGCATGAGGGCGAAGCGATCACCGTCAACCTGATCCCCCAGACCGATCTGTTCACCCTGTTGCGCGATCAGCGCCAGGCCCAGGGTCGCCGCGCCCTCACCACTGAAATTGCCCGCCATCTTCCGGGACGTCTGGTGGACTTCCTCACCGCAGAATTCGCCATCACCGGCCGGTTGGCGGATCAGTCAGACGCCGCACTACAGGCCCTCTGCGATACATTGCAGAGCTGGCAGCTCACCCCCGGTGGTTCAGAAGGCTACCGCACCGCCGAAGTCACCCTGGGCGGCATCGACACCGATGCGCTATCGTCCAAAACCATGCAGGCCAAATCCCAGCCCGGCCTCTTTGCCATTGGCGAGGCCGTCGATGTCACCGGGTGGTTGGGCGGCTACAACTTCCAATGGGCCTGGGCTTCGGGCCATGCCGCAGGCCAAGCCATCGCCGCCGGAAATGCCACCGGTAACGCAACTGGCGCCTGATCGTCCCTCGCCATTGCGGAATTTCCGTTTCGGAGCCACCCTCGCCTGCCCCTGAGCAGGCAGGAGAAGAGCGGCAGGCTCAGGAGAAATCGCCGCGGGGCCCCGCTCCCAGCGGGGATGCGGTTATTTCTCTTGAACCGGACGCGGCTCCTGTCAGCAAGGGCATTGGCGGGGGTGGTTCCGAAACGGGTTTTCCGTTTTGGTGAACCCGAGCCCCCCCCAGCCAAAACCTCGCTAAAAAATCAGCCCAATTGCTTGTGAACTTCAGAAATGAAATCATCGCCGCGCCGTTCGAAATTGTCATATTGATCAAAGCTCGCCGCCGCAGGCGCCAATAGCACCACATCGCCGGGCTCTGCATCTGCCACCGCGCAGGCGACCGCCCGCTCCATTGTGGTGCAGACCTCCGCCTCCACATCCAGCTGCATGGCAAAGCCCGCAGCCTCGCGGCCAATCACATAGGCTTTGCGCACCGATCCAGTCTGACCGCCAAGCGCGCCCAGGCCGCCCTCTTTTTCCAATCCACCGCAGATCCAGCGGATATTCTTAAAGGCGCTCAATGCTTTGGCGGCACTGTCCAGATTGGTGGCCTTGCTGTCATTGACATAGCGCACCCCCGCCACCTCGGCCACGGTCTGGCTGCGGTGCGGCAATCCGGGATAGGTGGCCAGGGCCGCTTCAATCACCCGCGGCGCCAGCCCCAGGACCCGCGCCGCCGCATAGGCAGCGCAGGCATTCTGATGGTTGTGCGCTCCGGGCAAGCCCATCATCTGGCGCAGATCAATCGCGCCCACCTGCCGCCCCTTGCGCATCTCGCTAAGGAATCCTTTGCGGGCAAAGACCTGCCAGCCCGGCCCGCTCAACTTGCGCCCCGTGGCCACCCGGATCACCCGGTCATCGCTGGAGGCCTGTGACATCTGCCCCGCCAGAAACAGGCCTTCGTCCTCATCAATGCCAATGATGGCCCGGTCCGGCCCACCTTCGGCAAACAGCCTGCGTTTGGCGGCAAAGTACCCCCCCAGCCCGGCATGGCGGTCCAGATGGTCCGGCGACAGATTGGTCAGGATGGCCACATCCGGGGTCAGGGCGCGGGCCAGTTCGGTCTGGTAACTGGACAGTTCCAGCACCACAACACCGGCCTCTCCGGGCGGGTCGATATCCAGCACGCCACGGCCGATATTGCCTGCCATCTGGCTGTCACGACCAACGCTTTCCAGGATATGATGCAGCAGCGCCACCGTGGTGGATTTACCGTTGGAGCCAGTGATGGCCACCACCTTGGGCGGCTGGTCCAGCATGTCCCAGCCCTGGGCGGGCAATGACGCAAAAAACAGCCCGATGTCATTGTCCACCGGCACCCCCGCCTGCAGCGCGGCGCGGATCACCGGGTTTGGCTGCGGATAAAGATGCGGGATCCCCGGCGAGGTCACCAGAGTGGCGATATCATCAAAGGCGCCCTGCCGGTGCAGATCCCGCAGCTCAAACCCCTCAGCCTCGGCCCGGTCCCGCGCCTGTTGCTGATCATCCCAACACACCGGGGTGGCGCCGCCTGCCAGCAGCGCCCGCGCCGTGGCCAGGCCAGACCGTCCCAGCCCCAAAACGGCAACCCTCGCGCCTTCAAACCCTTGAACCGGGATCATCGCCTACCTCACACTTGATCAAATTTTCGCCGCACAGTGCACCGCAGCAGTCCCACTTGCAAGAGCTCACAGGATCCCTTCAGGCATCCCTACATACGCATCCACAGGCGCAACCGCAGAGCCCGCAGGGCTCTGCCACCCCCAACAATTGGCAGAGAGGCAAAGCCTCTCGAAATTGGCGGGAGCCCCCCCTTTTCGTAAGAATAAAGAACAACAAATAGGGGCAACAAAAAAGGCGGCCGAGGCCACCTTCTTTGCATTCGTTTCTGCGACACAGGCTGGCGCGGCCAGAGTAACTAGCGCACTTTCAAGGTGGCCAGACCAATCATCGCCAGGATCAAGGCAATGATCCAGAACCGGATCACAATGGTGGGTTCAGCCCAGCCCTTTTTCTCATAGTGGTGGTGGATCGGCGCCATCAGGAACACCCGCCGACCGGTGCGTTTAAAATAAAGCACCTGAATGATCACCGACAGGGCCTCCAACACAAACAACCCACCAACGATGGCCCAGACCAGCTCATGTTTGGTGACCACCGCGATGGCCCCCAAGGCCCCCCCAAGCGCAAGCGAACCGGTGTCGCCCATAAAGACCGCAGCCGGAGGCGCATTGTACCACAAAAAGCCCAAGCCCCCACCAAACAGCGCGGCGGCAAAGATCAGGATCTCGCCGGTTCCCGGTACATAGTGCACATCCAGATATTCGGTGAAATCGACCCGGCCAACCGCATAGGCAATCACCCCCAGCGTCCCCGCCGCGATCATCACCGGCATGATCGCCAGACCATCCAGCCCATCGGTCAGGTTCACCGCATTGGCAGAGCCGACGATGACGCAAATCACAAAGGGCACATAGAAATAGCCCAAATTGATCAGCGTGTCCTTGAACACCGGTAGCGCCAGCTGGTTCTGCAGCGCCTCAGGGTGGAAGGCCCGGGCGCAGAGCGCCGCAATCACCGCAATGATGATCCCCAATAGCAGCCGCACCTTGCCCGACACTCCGGCAGTGTTCTGCTTGGACACCTTGGCGTAGTCATCGGCAAAACCAATCAGCGCAAACGACAGGGTGACAAACAGCACCAGCCAGACAAAGGGATTGTCCAGCCGCGCCCAGATCAAAGTCGCGGTCAACAGCGCCCCGACAATAAGCAACCCGCCCATTGTTGGCGTGCCCGCCTTGGTGAAATGCCCCTCTGGCCCGTCATCGCGGATCGGCTGTCCTTTGCCCTGCCTGCGGCGCAGCACATTGATCAGCGGTTTGCCAAACAAAAAGCCAAACAGAAGCGCCGTCATAAACGCGCCCCCTGCCCGGAAGGTGATATAGCGGAACAGGTTGAAGAAATCGCCGCCATCCGACAGGGCTGTCAGCCAATAGAGCATCTCGGATTGATCCTCGCCTTTAGGTTAAGTTTCAAGATTAGCGCTTGCCATGACCCAATTCCCGGATGCCGTCAACGACCTTGGAGAGCCCGGCGCTTAAAGATCCCTTGGCCAGCACAATATCGCCACAGCGCAGCTGCGCAGGCAAATCAGGCAGCACATCCGCTGCGGTTGCGTAGTGGTTGCCGCGCTTTTCCAGAGGTAAGGCTGCGTGCAGATGGGCCATCAGCGGACCGATGCAATGGATGCTGTCCAGCGCCTCCAGCGCCGCCAGATCGGCAAGACCGGCATGCAGCGCGGCCTCCTGCGGGCCCAGCTCGCCCATATCGCCAAGATAGGCAATCTTGCGCCCGGCAGGCGCGGCCCCACCCCCCTGCGCTGCCAGCTTTGGCGTCGCCGCCAGCACCGCCAGAGCCGCCGCCATCGAAGTGGGGTTGGCGTTATAGCTGTCATCCAGGATCAGCAGCTTGCCGCCACCCATCTCAACCTCGACCCGGGCGCCACGTCCCTGAACCGGCGACCACAGGGCCAGAACCTGCGCTGCCCGGCGCACATCCGCGCCCACCGCCGCAACACAGGCCAGCGCGCCCAGAGCATTCATCGCAAAATGCGCGCCCAGAGACTGGATGGTGAGGCTCAAAGCCTGCGCCCCGCATTGCACCTCGGCAACTGTGTCCTCACCCCGGATCTGAGTGGTCAGCACCCTGTAGTCTGTTGCGGCCGCGCCAAACCACAGCTGTGAGACGCCCAGCCTTTGTGCCTCCTGCGCCAAAACCTGCGCCTTGTCGATATCGGCATTCAAAACCGCCACACCGCCGGGCTCCAGCCCCTGCATGATGGCGGCTTTTTCACGGGCGATAGCCGCCACATCGTCAAAGGCCTCCAGATGCACCGCTGCCACTGTGGTCACCATGGCCACATGGGGGCGCGCCTGCAGGGCCAGGGGTGCGATCTCGCCCGGGTGGTTCATGCCAATCTCGATCACTGCAAATTCAGTGTCGCGCGGCATCCGCGCCAGGGTCAGCGGCACCCCCCAATGGTTGTTGTAACTGGCCACAGCCGCATGGGTGCGGCCCTGATCGGCCAACATGCAGGCCAGCATTTCCTTGGTCGAGGTTTTGCCAACCGAGCCGGTGACGGCAATCACCTTGGCCCGGGTGCGCGCCCGCGCCGCCTGCCCCAGGGCTTCCAGCGCCGTCTGCACATCCTCGACAATCAGTAGGGGCGCGTCTGCCGCGACCCCTTCTGGGCGATGGCTGACCAGCGCAGCCCCGGCGCCTTTTTCCAGCGCCTGTGCCACAAAATCATGGCCGTCACGCGCCGCCTTCAGGGCCACAAACAAATCGCCCGGCTGCAAGGTGCGGGTGTCAATCGACAGGCCCGAGACCTGCCAGTCTCCTGCGCTGCCGCCAGTGCTGCCACCAGTCCTGCCACCTGTGGCCTCGCCGCCGGTTGCGGTTGCGGCCTCTGCCGCTGTCCAAAGCGCGCTCATATTGCTTTTCCATCCAAAACGGAAACAGCCATGCTGGCCTGCTCCACATCATCAAAGGGCAGGACATCACTGCCAACCACCTGGCCGCTCTCATGGCCCTTGCCACAGATCAGCAGCACATCGCCGGTACCCAGCATATCGACACCGCGCAGGATCGCTTCAGCCCGGTCGCCGACCTCCAGCGCATCTGGTGCGCCGCCCTTTACTGCAGCGCGAATGACAGCCGGATCTTCGCTACGCGGATTATCATCGGTCACGATGACAACATCGGCATTGTCCTGCCCGGCCTGCCCCATCAGCGGGCGTTTCGTGGCATCGCGATCGCCGCCGGCACCGATGATGGCAATCAGTCGCCCCAGCACATGCGGGCGCAGGGCCTTGATCGCGGTGGCCACCGCATCCGGCGTATGGGCGTAGTCGACAAACACAGAGGCGCCATTGTCGCGGGTTGCCGCATGCTGCATGCGGCCGCGCACCGTGGTCAGCTGCGGCAGGGTGTCAAACACTGCCGCCGGGTCTTCACCACCCGCAATCACCAGCCCGCAGGCCAAAAGCACGTTTTCCGCCTGAAAGCCACCGATCAGGTTCAGCCGCACCTGAAACGGGCGGTCATGCCAGTTGAACCGCAGATCCTGCCCGGTGTCATCAAACCGCTGCCCGGTGAGGCTGATATCACCCAACCCCCGGCCAATGCTGATCACCTCCTGGCCGCGCGCGGCGGCCACCGCGCGCATCTCGGCGCCACGCGGATCATTCATATTGATCACCGCCACACCATCTTCGGGCAGAACCCGGCGGAACAAGCCCGCCTTGGCGGCAAAATAGGCCTCGAATGTTTCGTGGTAATCCAGATGATCCTGGGTGAAATTGGTAAAACCCGCCGCCGCCAGCTGCACACCGTCAAGGCGACACTGATCCAACCCATGGGACGACGCCTCCATCGCCGCATGGGTGACACCCGCCTCCGCCGCCTTGGCCAGGGCGCGGTGCAGGGTGATGGGTTCGGGGGTGGTATGGGCCAATGGGTGGCTCCAGGCGCCCTCGATCCCGGTGGTGCCCAGGTTGACCGCCGCATGGCCCAGAGCGCACCAGATCTGGCGCACAAAGGTCGCCACCGAGGTTTTGCCATTGGTGCCGGTCACCGCAACCATCGTCTGCGGCTGAGCGCCAAACCAAAGCGCCGAGGCATAGGCCAGCGCCTGGCGCGGATCTTCGACGATCACCAGAGCCGCATGGCTCTGCTCCAGAGGTTTTGCGGCGATCCTGGCGCCTGCGGCATCGGTCAGGATGGCAACCGCCCCCTGCTCCAGCGCCGCCGAGATGAATTTGGCACCATGAACCAGACTGCCCGGCAGGGCGGCAAAGAGCGTTCCCTCAGAAACCCCACGGCTGTCCACCGAGAGCCCGGAAATCAGAGGATCCGCGCCGCCACGGGCGGTAAGACCCAGCTCGCTCAGAGGGCGGAGATCAGAAGTATCGTCGGGGTTGCTGCGCATCTGCGGCCCTCACCAGGTATTTGGCCCGGCATCACTCGCCGGGATCAGTTTGAGGTGAGGGTTATACCAGTCACCTCAGCGGGTTCAACTTGTGGTCTGAGCCCCAAAAGCGGCGCCAGACGTCCGATCATTTCGGCGGCCACCGGAACCGCTGTCCAGCCTGCGGTGCGGCGTTCCTCCCCATGGGCACTGACCGAGGGTTCGTCCAGCGTTACCACCAGCACATATTTGGGATCATGGGCCGGAAAGATCGAAGCAAAGGTGGCGATCACCTTGTCCTCATAATAGCCGCCAAGCGGCCTGGGCTTGTCGGCGGTGCCTGTCTTGCCACCGACCTGATAGCCTGGCACCCGAGCAAAACTGGCGGTGCCTTCGGTCACCACATGGCGCAGCATACTCCGGGCCGCCTCGGCGGAGTGTTCCGACATTATACGGCGCCCCAACTGCGGGCCATCCTGTTTCAAAATGGTCGGGCTGACATAGCGGCCACCGTTAGCAACCGCCGCATAGCCTGCCGCCAAATGCATCGGCGTGGTAGAAATCCCATGCCCATAGGAGATGGTCATCGCCGACAGCTCTGACCAGTTTGCAGGCAACAACGGCTTGCCGCCCTGCGCCTCGACGATCTCAAACGGGGTTTCTTCCAGCATCCCAAGCTCGCCCAGGAAATCCCGCTGACGCTCAGCGCCGATTTGCTGCGCCAACCGGGCGGTGCCGATATTGGAGGACTTCACGATGATCTTGGTCACCGACATCTCGTTGCCGTAGTTGCGGTAATCCTTGATCGAGAACTTCCCCCACCGCAGCGGACCACGGGTGTCGATGATGGTATCCGGTGTCACCAGCCCCAGGTCCATCGCCTGGGCGGCGGTGAAAATCTTGAAGGTCGAGCCCAGCTCGTAAACGCCCTGCACCGCACGGTTGAACAGCGGGCTGACCGAGGGGTCAAAGCCAGAGGTCGGTGGCGCGGGACGTTCATTGGGGTCAAAGTCCGGCAGCGACACCACCGAGATCACCTCGCCGGTATGCACATCCATCAGGATTGAGGTGGCGCCTTTGGCATTCATCAGCTTCATGCCGCCATCCAGCACCCGCTCAGCTGCGGCCTGCACGGTAAGGTCCAGCGACAGGGCCAGCGGTTTGCTGCCATTGGCAGGGTCGCGCAGGTAGTCGTCGAACTGCTTTTCCACCCCTGCAACCCCGATCACTTCGGCGGCGCTGACGCCCTCTTTGCCAAAGCTTGCTCCGCCCAGAACATGGGCAGCAACGGATCCATTGGGATAAAGGCGCATCTCGCGGGGGCCAAACAACAGCCCGGGGTCACCAATATCATGCACCGCCTGCTTTTGCTCGGGGCTGATTTTCTTTTTGATCCAAAGGAACTTGCGGGCGCCCGTGAACTTTGCCAACAGCTCCGCATGGTCTAGGTCCGGGAAGATCTCAACCAGACGGTCCACAGCGTTTTGCGGATCAATCAGTTGCTGTGTCTGCACATACAGCGAATGGGTTTCAAAATTGGTCGCCAGAAGGCGCCCCTGACGGTCGACGATATCGGCGCGCTGCATGGCAATGGAACTGCCAGCGATACTGGCAACGGGTTCGCGCGGCTCAGAGGTCGCCATGACCCCCATACGCCCCGCTACAGCCGCATAAGCACAGAGAAAAAACACCCCCAGCACCAGCAGACGGCCCTCAGCGCGTTGCCGCGATTTAACCTGCATGTCGTCGTGACGCTGTCGAATATTCTCTTTCTCAATCGCATCGGGGTTTTCCCCCTTGGAGCGCGCGTCCAGGATCCGTGCCAGCGGGCGCAGCGGTTTGCGGATCATTGGCTTGCCTCCTCGGTGCGGCGGGCGTTCAGACCAGAGACATCAACACCTTCGCTGATCTGCAGCGCAGGCTGCACCGGATAAGTGACCTCATCCACCCGGCCAAATTGGTCGGGGCGCAGCGGCAACAGCCCGAGGCGTTCAAAATTCAACTCGGCCAGTTCAAGCAACCGGTCCGGGCGGTTCAGATAGGCCCATTCCGCCCGCAAAACGCTGATCCGCACCTGGGCGGCGCCGATTTCACGCTGCAGCGCCCGGGTTTCTTTCAACACCTGCTGGGTGGCGTAGTTTTCGCGGTAGGCCCAAAAGGCGAGCCCAAAAACAGCCAGCGCCGTGATCGCATAGAGCAGAGACTTCATTTCCGCTCCTCTTTCAGTTGCGGCATGCTCAGATCCTTGGCCGAGATCGGCACGGGATCCGCTTCGGTGCGGCGGCCAACCCGCAACCGGGCTGAGCGCGACCGGGGGTTTTCCGCCAGCTCGTCATCATCCGGGCCAACCGCCTTGCGGGTGACCAGTTCAAACTGTGCCGGGATTTCTTCGATTTCCGGTGCATAGCGATTGGCCCGCCCGGTTTTATTGGCCCGGTGCTGGAAAAAGCGTTTGACCATGCGGTCCTCGACCGAATGGAAGGTGACGACAGCCAGTAGTCCGCCAGGCTTGAGCGCCCGTTCAGCCGCCAACAGCCCATTGAACAGCTCTTCGTATTCGGCGTTCACCGCAATCCGCAGCGCCTGAAAGCTGCGGGTGGCGGGGTGCGATTTACCGGGTTTCGGGCGCGGCAGGCACTGCTCTACCAGCTTGGCCAGTTGCAGCGTCGTGGTAATCGGCTCCAGCTCGCGGGCCTTGACGATGGATTTGGCAATCCGCCGGCTGGCGCGTTCCTCGCCAAAGTGGAACAGAATATCGGCCAGCTGCACCTCAGAGAGCTCTGCCACCAGATCCGCCGCCGAGGGGCCGGACTGTGACATCCGCATATCCAGCGGCCCGTCGCGCATGAAAGAAAAGCCTCGTTCGGCCAGATCCAGCTGCATTGAGGACACGCCAAGGTCCAGCACCACGCCGTCGAGATCCTGGGCGTATTCATCCATCTTTGAAAACACCCCCTCTTGCAGAACCAGGCGGTCGCCATAATCAGCGGCCCAGGGCTGCGCCAGCTCAAAGGCCAATGGGTCACGATCAACACCAATCACCTGGTCAGCACCGGCCTCCAGCAGGCCACGGGAATAGCCGCCGGCCCCAAAGGTGCCGTCCAGCCAGCGGCCCGAAACCGGCGCCACCGCTTTGAGCAGCGGGCGCAGCAGGACCGGAACATGGGGACCAGTAGGCGTGGGGCGGTCCGTAGTCATTTACTTATGCGCCTCCGGCGCCATCCAGGAACTCCAGCGGGTCAAAACCCTCTGGCAGCTCATCCATCCATTTATCGGCAAGAGCCTGCTCTTCTTCTTCGTAGGTTTCGGGCTTCCAAAGCTGGAAAGTATCGCCCGCAGCCATAAAGAACACTTCTTTTTCCAGGCCAATCTTGTTGCGCAGTTTTGCAGGCAGAACCAAGCGGCCTGTTTCATCTATGGTCGTGGGGAACGACTGGCCATGGAACATGCGCTGCAACATCTTGCGCTGCATCGAGCCGCGCGGCAGCGCATCAATCTTGTCATCCACCTCTTCGATGGCCTCTATCGTATAACATTCAAGATAGTTGCGCCGGTGGTCACCGTAGACAATCACCAGCTCGGGGTTTTCGCCGGACTTCCAGTTCGGGTCACTGGCCTCGATTACACGACGAAAGGAGGCCGGAATTGACACCCGCCCCTTTGCATCCACCTTATGGTGGCTTTCGCCTCTGAACCTTCGGCCCAAAATCTTGCCCTCAACATGCGCTCTTTGGCGCGTTTTCTGCCCCAGAAACTAAGGAAGGCGAGCTGATCTGCTGCCACTGATCAACTCGCCTCCTAATTCCCGCTTAGCGGGGTGTCCGACTGCGCGCGCCACCTGGGGGGATGTCTGCTCGCCCGCGCGCCGGATCTCTCATTGTTCGGATGCAGTGAAGGCCTGTATGAACCTGCTTATTATTATGAGCTGGGGTCTTTGGTGCCCCTATATGCTCTCCGCCGCATCCGATAAGAAAGGGATACTATGGGAATTCATGGTCTGACAAGCAACAATTCACAAAAGACACCGCAAAAGGATCCTCAGTATCATAAATGAGCAATATCCAGTTAACCATATTCAGGATTTTTGAGCACAAATAGTGATTCATTGCGATACAAGCACCATATCTAGTAGTCAAAAAAAAGTCGCCAAAAACGGGCCATTGCGACCCATGAATTCCCAAAGCGAGACCGATCTATTAACAGCAGATTAACAGTTCCCGCAATGTTCCACCCATGTCCTGTGTGTAACTTTGTGGATAATTTGAATCGGCCGAGACTCGCGCCGCGATTCGCATCGATTCACCTGACTTTCCGAGTCAGCAGCGCTGCCCTATTGCCAAGGCAGACCATAAAATCCCAAATGTCCCATGATTTCCCACGACAACGAACAAACCGCCGAAAACAATCAAAGGTTGTGTATTTACGGTTTCCGCTAGGCGTTTAAGGCGAGACTTTTAGAATCAGACCAATTCCATTCACACCCCACCCTTTCAGACCTGACCTACCCACTCTCGGGCCCACTCCCAGGCCCACTCCCGGGCCCATTGGCGTCAGAGCCATGGTTCCGGTCGGCCTTAAGCCATTCCACCCGCAACAAGCCCCTTGGCAATCTGTGCATAGGCCTCCGAGACTGCCCCCTCGCCAGCGGCAACTGGGGTACCGGCGTCACCGGCCAAGCGGGTCTCCAGGTCAATTGGCAAGGCGCCCAACAACGGCAAACCCAGAGCCTTGGCCTCGCTGGCGACACCGCCATGACCAAAAATATGATGCTCGCCGCCGCAATCCGGACAGGTAAAGAAGGACATGTTCTCGATCAGCCCCAGCACCGGGGTCTTCAGCGTCCTGAACATATCCAGCGCCTTGCGGGCGTCGATCAAGGCGACATCCTGCGGCGTGCTGACCACAATAGCGCCGCTTAGCTCGCTCTTGGTGCAGAGCGTCAGCTGCACATCGCCGGTTCCGGGCGGCAAATCCACGATCAGGACATCCAGCTCCCCCCAGTTCACCTGCCCTAGCATCTGCTGCAGCGCGCCCATCAACATGGGGCCACGCCAGACTACAGCCTTATCCTCCGGCACCATAAGACCAATCGACATGAGGGTCACACCATGGGCCTTGAGCGGTTCGATCACGGTTCCATCAGGGCTGTTTGGACTGCCACTGACCCCCATCATGCGCGGTTGGCTCGGGCCATATATATCTGCATCCAACAATCCAACGCGCCGCCCCTGACGGGCCAGGGCTACCGCAAGATTAGCACTGACGGTGGATTTACCCACGCCGCCCTTGCCAGAGGCCACTGCCAGAATACGGGAAACCCCCTTGGGCTTGATCGGGCCAGCCTGTGGTTTGGGATGACCGCCAATCTTTAGACTGGGTGCCGCAGCAGCTGTTGCCGCCCCTGCCCCCACCGGTGCCGCTGCGGGACCATGGGCTGTCAGCGCCACAGAGACAGAGCCTACGCCATCCAACGCCGATACCGCCGCCTGCGCGGCGCGGCGCAGGGGCTCCATATGCTGCGCAATCGCCGGGCTTGGCGCCTCAATGACAAAGCTGACCTTGGTCTGCCCATCAGCTGCAGTGCCGCCCTCAAGGGTCAGCGCACGGATCATATCCCGCGAGATCAAAGTGCCGCCGTCCGGCAGCGCCAGACTCTCCAGCGCCTCTTCAACTCTTTTCTGCGTCACTGACATGTCCATTCCTTCCTGAGCCCTATCCTGAGGAGAACCGCCTATTTGAGGCGCTCCCGAGATGCAGGCCGCACCTTGTGCTGAGAGCACCTATTGCGCAAGGAAAAGCGACCGCCCGAAATCATGTTGCTGCCCTAACGGAAAGCAGATTTGGACAATTATGCCCAAAAAACAGCCTGTTTACAAAAGGGTAACAATGCACCCATGCAAATGCTGCATAGCAGAATTGCTTTCTTTAGGGATTGTGCACATGCAGCATTTAGCTATTTTGAATTCAACAAACGCCGATACCGGCACAACGTAATAAGTGAACTCTGAGGATAGACCCGATGGCCGCTGTAAACCAAATCGCAACACCTAAGTCTGTATTCTCGATCCTGCCCACAGCCTGGTTCGACGCGTTGAGCACAAAATTCGCGCGTTATCGCTTGTACCGCGAGACCTACAATGAGCTCTGCGAGCTTTCGGGTCGCGATCTTGCCGATCTGGGTCTGAACCGCTCGATGATCAAACGTGTCGCTTATCAGGCGGCCTACGAAAACAACTAATAGAGATCAGGCTCTTTTCTCCTCCTCCCTAAAGGGCCTGTCCTACGCGGTGACATCCTCCTCCTCCCTGATGTCACCGCACCCTAACACCGGCTAAGCCGGAACAGAATGCATCCGGATCTCCTCCTCCCTTGGTCCTGATGTTGTCATGAACGGCGGTACCCCCTCCTCCTCCCTGGGTACCGCCGTTTTTTGTGCGCCATACTCTCAAAAAAAATAAGCCTGAATCGCGACGGATAGCTTGCGCTGTGAGGCCCTTCTGCTCGGCAGATCTTTGACACGCCAGGCAAATCCGAGGGCCCATTAGCCCTACGCAGGACACCAAGGTTTAGCGCGCGAAACAGGTTACTTCGCGCTCCCCCAAAACAACCTATTGGCTGATCAGTGGCCGTTAGACTGCGAACAACAGGTAATCATCCCGCCAGCCCATCACCCCGCTGGCCCCCTGTGTCTGCCTATTCACCGGTATCTCCCCAGGCCAAGGCAGCGCGGCTGAAAAAAGTTAGAGTTGGTGCAGGAGGGGGAATCGCACTGACGCTGACATGAACACATGTGTTGCGATTCTTTCGTCAGTCTTTGATCGAATCGCCGCCTGTTTTCCCGTAGCTTCACGCCTTTTCCATTGAAAAGCCGTCACTACAGCCAAAATCCTATGACCTATGCCGCAGCCAGCGGGGTGCCTTGCCGCTGAGGGGGTCGTCCGTATTCCTGCGAAATGCAATAGCTGTCACAGGCTTGGTCCCGGTTTGGCAAACCATTGGCAAAAGGGGTGGCGGGCGCGCCGCGACAGTGGAACTGTCGTGGCGCGCCCGCCCGGGTCGGATCGCTTTGCGATCCGACCCCTGATCTTTCAGATCAGCAGAAACCTAAAATGGTACATCGTCCTGGGCGGTTTCAGCGCCTGCCCCACTGGCGGAAATAAAGCGCGCAACCACCTTTTTGGTGCCCGCCTTTTCAAAATTCACTTCCAGCTTATCCCCTTCGATACCAGCAATCGCTCCATAGCCAAATTTCTGATGAAACACCCGCTCTCCAAGGGTGAAGCTGGCGGTGGCCGTCAGGTCAATAATCGGGCTACCCGCTTGTTTTGGCTGTGAGTTTCCCCTTTGGCCAGCCCGCGCCTGCATGCGCTTCCAGCCCGGGGAGTTATAGCCATCGGCCTGGGCCACCTTGGCCTCAATGGTCGAGCGGACAGGTTCATCACTGCTGGCCGCAGCACCATAACCGCCGCCATAAAGCCCCGGAGGCGTCAGCACCTCGACATGCTCCTCGGGCAGCTCATCAACAAAACGCGACGGCAGCTGCGATTGCCACTGGCCAAAGACACGCCGGTTGCCCGCAAATGAAATGGTGCAGACTTCCTCGGCCCGGGTGATGCCCACATAGGCAAGGCGGCGTTCTTCCTCCAAACCTTTGAGACCGCTTTCGTCCATTGACCGCTGCGAGGGGAACAAGCCATCCTCCCAGCCCGGCAGAAACACCGCCGGAAACTCCAGCCCCTTGGCCGCATGCAGCGTCATGATGGAGACCTTCTGGTCCGAATCCTGCTTGTCATTGTCCATCACCAGGCTGACATGTTCCAAAAACCCCTGAAGGTTCTCAAAGTTCTCCAGCGCTTTGACCAGCTCCTTGAGGTTTTCAAGCCGTCCTGGGCTGTCAGGGTTTTTGTCCGCCTGCCACATGCCGGTATAGCCACTCTCATCCAGCACGATTTCCGCCAATTCCATATGAGAGATATCCGCGTCCCCGGTCATCCGCCCCCAGCGGGCCAGATCCTCAACAAGCCGACGCAGAGCAGCGCCCCCCTTGCCCTTGATCGCCCCCGCCTCAACAGCCAGGCGGGCGCCTTCCACCAGGGAGACCCCGTTTTCGCGGGCAAAGCTCTGGATGGTTTGCTGCGCTTTGTCACCCAGCCCGCGTTTGGGGGTATTCACAATCCGCTCAAACGCCAGATCGTCATCCGCCGAGGTCACCATGCGGAAATAGCCCATGGCATCACGAATTTCGAGCCGCTCGTAAAAGCGCGGCCCGCCGATGACACGGTAGGGCAACCCGATGGTCAGAAACCGGTCCTCAAAGGCGCGCATCTGATGCGAGGCCCGCACCAGAATGGCCATATCATTCAACCCAATAGGGCGCTGCCCCCGCGTGCCGCGCTGTGTCGCCTCGATTTCCTCGCCAATCCAGCGCGCCTCTTCTTCGCCGTCCCAATGGCCAATCAGTCGGACCTTTTCACCGCCCTTGGCGGCGGTCCACAGCTCTTTGCCCAGGCGGCCCGCATTGGCACTGATCACGCCGGAGGCGGCTGCCAGGATATGCTCGGTTGAGCGATAATTTTGCTCCAGCCGGACAACTTTGGCGCCGGGGAAGTCCTTTTCAAAGCGCAGGATATTGCCCACCTCGGCGCCGCGCCAGCCATAGATTGACTGGTCATCATCGCCGACACAGCAGATGTTTTTGTGACCGCCTGCCAGCAGCCGCAGCCACATATATTGCGCGATATTGGTATCTTGGTATTCGTCCACCATGATATAGCGGAACCAGCGCTGATACTGCGCCAGAATATCGCTGTGGGTTTGGAAAATCGTCACCACATGCAGCAGCAGATCGCCAAAATCGACGGCGTTCAGCTCCAGCAGGCGGCGCTGATACTGGGCATATAGCTCTGGCCCACGATGGTTATAGGCCCCTGCCTCAGACGCGGGCAGTTTATCCGGTGTCAGCGCCCGGTTTTTCCAGTCGTCAATGATCCCCGCCAGCATCCGTGGCGGCCAGCGCTTTTCATCTATTCCTGCGGCGCGGATCAGCTGTTTGAGCAAGCGAATCTGATCATCCGTATCCAGAATGGTGAAGTTTGACTTTAGATGCACGGTCCTGTGCCGACTCCGTACCGCCGATGGACCCAAATCCTCATAGGGGTTCGGGGACTCTGAGTCTCTGGCCTCATCAGGGCCGACCCCAGCCTCACCGCAGATTAACTCGGCGTGACGGCGCAGCAGCTTGACGCAGACCGAATGGAAGGTGCCAAGCCAGGGCATGCCCTCGGCCGGCTGGCCCAGCATCGCCCCGACCCGCTCTTTCATTTCGCGGGCGGCCTTGTTGGTAAAGGTCACCGCCAGAATTTCATTGGTGCGCGCCGAACCGGTGTTGAGCAGATGCACAATCCGCGCCGTCAGCGCCTTGGTCTTGCCGGTCCCGGCCCCGGCCAGCATCAGGACCGGACCATCCAGACATTCCACTGCCTCTCGCTGGGCTGGGTTCAGCCCGTCAAGATAGGGGGTGGGGCGGGCCGCCATGGCCCGCGACGACAGGGAGGCGCCGTCAAAGGCGTCCATTTCATCAAATGTGCTCATGCCCGTAACTCTAGCGTGATTCACCCCGCGAGAAAAGAGGACGTTCGCATTATGTTCGCAAGATTGATACCCCTTCAAATGCCCTGTCGTGCCCAATGCCTCCACCGCAGGGAACACGACAAAGTCAGCAAGCTCTTGCCAAGAGGCTTCTAGTTCCTATCAATGCGGCATGGATCTACATCAACACTACCCCGGCCTGTCCGATTTGCGCGCCCGCGCCCAGCGCCGCCTGCCGAAATTTGTCTGGGAATATCTCGACAGCGCAACGGGGGCGGAAGCCACAAAACATCGCAACCGCAGCGCCCTGGACAAGATCGGGTTTTTGCCCTCGATCCTGCATGGGCCCCTGCAGATCGATCTGAGCACCTCTTTTCTGGGGCGGGATTTGCCGCGGCCCTTTGGGATCGCCCCCCTGGGCATGTCCGGGCTTATCTGGCCCGACGCCGAAGGCCACCTGGCGCGCTTTGGCGCCGCCTCTGGCATCCCCTATTCCCTGTCCACGGTTGCCAGCCAATCGCCCGAAGACCTGGCGCCGCATCTGGGACCAGAGGCCTGGTTCCAGCTCTACCCTCCCAAAGACGAAGACATTCGCCGGGACATGTTGGAACGCGCCCGCAAGGCGGGATTCAAAACCCTGGTGCTGACGGCGGATGTGCCGGTGGCTTCGCGGCGGGAACGCCAGGTGCGCTCTGGCCTGACGCAGCCGCCCCGGTTGACGCCGCGCTTGCTGGCCCAGGTCGCCCAGTGCCCTACCTGGGCGCTTGGCATGACCCGCCAGCACCGGGGCCAAGGCGGCATGCCGCATATGCGGACCCTGGACAAATATGTCACCGAAAACAGCAAGGGGCTCTCCTCGACCGCCCATATCGGCTACCTGCTGCGCACCTCCCCGGATTGGGACTATGTTAAGTGGCTGCGCGATGCCTGGGAGGGGGTCTTTGTCATCAAAGGTGTGATGCGGGCCGAGGATGCCGCGCCACTGGAGCAAATTGGCGTTGACGCGCTTTGGGTGTCAAACCATGCCGGGCGCCAGTTTGACGCCGCCCCCGCCGCGATCGACGTGCTGCCAGAGCTGCGCGCCGCCACCACGCTGCCGCTGATCTTTGACAGCGGCATTGAAGGCGGGCTGGACATTCTGCGCGCCCTGGCGCTGGGAGCAGATTTTGTCATGCTGGGGCGGGCCTTTCACTTTGCACTCGCAGCATTGGGAGCACAGGGACCAGCCCATCTGTGCGATATTCTGAGCAAAGACCTTGAGGCCAACATGGGGCAACTGGGTCTGCACTCTCTCGCTGAGGTGAGAACTTTGCAAATTCGCAACCTAACGTTACCATCACAAGCAGTCAGCGCAAACGACTGAAACATGTAGCAAAGCCTGCGATCCATTTTCCTGGCTTCTGCGGTCAGCGGCAGTAGAATTACCACGCAGTCCCTAGATCCGAAGCGGCGACTAAAGATTCGGCGCTTTTAAAATCGGTTAAAAATCGGACAGGCATCAGCCGGATTCGCACTGCGATTTCGCCAGAAATGCTGCACCTGCACAAAAAACTGACGAATTCTGGCCGTATGGGAGCGCAATCATGCAGCAGATACCCAATACTACGGCTATACCAGTGGCTAAGATGTAACTAACACTTCGCCAACCCTAGCCTACTCCGAGGAGCGACAATGCCCGATTTCAAAAAGATCCTGATTGCGAACCGAGGCGAGATCGCCATCCGCGTCATGCGTGCCGCCAATGAAATGGGCAAACGAACCGTTGCCGTCTACGCCGAAGAAGACAAACTGGGCCTGCACCGGTTCAAGGCCGATGAGGCCTATCGCATTGGTGAAGGCATGGGACCGGTTGCGGCCTATCTGAGCATTGACGAGATCATTCGCGTCGCCAAAGAATGTGGCGCCGATGCGATCCACCCCGGCTATGGGCTGCTGTCGGAGAACCCGGAATTTGTTGATGCCTGCGCCCGCAACGGCATCACCTTTATCGGCCCCAAGGCAGAAACCATGCGCGCCCTGGGCGACAAGGCCTCGGCCCGTCGCGTCGCCATCGAGGCCGGTGTGCCGGTCATTCCCGCCACCGAGGTGCTGGGCGATGATATGTCCGCCATCGCGGAAGAAGCGGCAGAGGTTGGGTATCCGCTGATGCTCAAGGCCTCCTGGGGCGGCGGTGGGCGCGGCATGCGGCCCATTCACGGCCCAGAGGAATTGGAAGAAAAAGTCCTGGAAGGCCGCCGCGAGGCGGAAGCCGCCTTTGGCAATGGTGAGGGCTATCTGGAAAAGATGATCACCCGCGCCCGCCACGTAGAGGTACAGATCCTGGGCGACAAGCATGGTGAGATCTATCACCTGTTTGAACGTGATTGTTCGGTGCAGCGCCGTAATCAGAAAGTGGTTGAACGCGCCCCCGCGCCCTATCTGTCTGAGGAACAGCGGGCTGAGATCTGCGAATTGGGCCGCAAGATCTGCAAACATGTGAACTATGAATGCGCCGGCACCGTTGAATTTTTGATGGATATGAACGACGGCAAATTCTACTTCATCGAGGTAAACCCCCGCGTTCAGGTGGAACACACCGTCACCGAAGAAGTCACCGGCATTGACATCGTCCAGGCCCAGATCCTGATCGCCGAAGGCAAACCCATTGCCGAGGCCACCGGCAAAGACAGCCAGGCAGAGATCCGCCTCAACGGCCATGCACTGCAGACCCGTGTGACCACCGAGGATCCGCTGAACAACTTCATCCCCGATTATGGCCGCATCACCGCCTATCGTTCGGCCACGGGCATGGGTATCCGTCTGGATGGCGGCACCGCCTATGCAGGCGGGGTGATCACCCGCTACTATGACAGCCTGCTGACCAAGGTCACCGCCTGGGCACCAACCCCGGAAAAGGCCATCGCCCGTATGGACCGCGCTCTGCGTGAATTCCGGGTCCGTGGGGTTTCCACCAACATCGCCTTTGTCGAGAACCTGCTGAAGCATCCAACCTTTCTCGACAACAGCTACACCACCACCTTTATCGACAACACGCCGGATCTGTTCCAGTTTGCCAAGCGTCAAGACCGAGGCACCAAGGTACTGACCTATCTGGCCGACATTTCTGTCAACGGGCACCCCGAAACCGAAGGCCGCGCCGCGCCTGCTGCTGACCTGAAAGAGCCGCGCCCGCCCCATGTGGATCCGGCGCCCCTGCCCTATGGCACCCGCAACCTGCTGGAACAAAAGGGCGCCCAGGCGGTTGCCGACTGGATGAAAGCGCAGCGCCAACTGCTGCTGACCGACACCACCATGCGCGATGGCCACCAGTCCTTGCTGGCCACCCGGATGCGCAGCCATGACATGATCAAGGTAGCACCCGCCTATGCCCAGAACCTCAGCCAGCTGTTCTCGGTTGAATGCTGGGGCGGCGCGACCTTTGACGTGGCCTACCGCTTTTTGCAGGAATGCCCCTGGCAGCGGCTGCGTGATCTGCGCGAGGCCATGCCCAACGTGATGACCCAGATGCTGCTGCGCGCCTCCAATGGGGTGGGCTACACCAACTATCCCGATAATGTGGTGCAGGAATTTGTCCGTCAGGCCGCCACCACCGGGGTGGATGTCTTCCGGGTGTTTGACAGCCTCAACTGGGTGGAAAACATGCGCGTTGCCATGGATGCGGTGGTTGACAGTGGCAAGCTCTGCGAAGGCACCATCTGCTACACTGGTGATATTCTTGACCCCAACCGCGCCAAATATGACCTGAAATACTATGTCGGCATGGCCAAAGAGCTGGAGGCCGCAGGCGCCCATGTTCTGGGCCTGAAAGACATGGCAGGCCTCTTGAAACCCGCAGCCGCCGGGCAGCTGGTCAAGGCGCTGAAAGAAGAGGTCGGCCTGCCGGTGCATTTCCACACCCATGACACCTCGGGCATTGCCGGGGCCACCATTCTGGCCGCCGCCGACGCCGGGGTGGATGCGGTGGATGTGGCCATGGATGCCTTCTCTGGCGGCACATCACAGCCCTGCTTTGGCTCCATCGTCGAGGGGCTGCGCAACACCGACCGCGACACTGGCCTGGATATCGCAAAGATCCGCGAAATCTCCGCCTACTGGGAGCAGGTCCGGGCGCAATATGTCGCCTTTGAATCCGGCCTGCAGGCCCCCGCCTCTGAGGTCTATCTGCACGAGATGCCCGGTGGCCAGTTCACCAACCTCAAAGCTCAGGCGCGCAGCCTCGGTCTGGAAGACCGCTGGCACGAGGTCGCCCAGACCTATGCGGATGTGAACCAGATGTTTGGCGATATCGTCAAAGTGACCCCCTCCTCCAAGGTGGTGGGCGACATGGCGCTGATGATGGTCTCCCAGAACCTCACCCGCGATGAGGTGGAGAACCCCGATACGGACGTCTCCTTCCCCGATAGCGTCGTGGACATGATGCGCGGCAACCTGGGCCAGCCTCCCGGCGGCTTCCCCGATGGGATTGTCTCCAAGGTGCTCAAGGGCGAGGCCCCCAACCTGACACGCCCCGGCGCCCATCTGGAGCCGGTGGATCTGGACGAGACCCGCACCGAGCTGAGCAAATTGCTGGAAGGCAAACCCGTGGATAACGAGGATCTCAACGGCTACCTGATGTATCCCAAGGTCTTTCTCGACTACATGGGTCGCCATCGCCAATACGGCCCGGTACGCACCCTGCCCACGCGCGCCTTCTTTTACGGCATGGAGCCAGGCGAGGAGATCACAGCCGAGATCGACCCCGGCAAGACCCTGGAAATCCGCCTGCAGGCCCTGGGCGAAACCGATGAAAAAGGCGAGGTCAAAGTCTTCTTTGAACTCAACGGTCAGCCACGGGTGATCCGGGTGCCCAACCGTCTGGTCAAAGCCTCAACCGAAAGCCGTCCCAAGGCCGAAGCCGGCAAAGCCAACCACATCGGCGCGCCAATGCCCGGCGTTGTTGCCTCTGTGGCAGTGCAGGTCGGCCAGGAGGTGCACGAGGGCGACATGCTGCTCACCATCGAGGCGATGAAGATGGAAACCGGCCTGCACGCCGAGCGCTCTGCCCGGGTCAAGACCCTGCATGTCACCGCAGGCACCCAGATTGACGCCAAAGATCTGCTGATCGAGCTGGAGGATCTGGCGGCCGAGGACTAAGCGAGCCTGAAAGCTCGCGGATCATCCCGCCAATTGCCATGGCCCACAACAAAGCCCCGAAGGACTGCTCCTTCGGGGCTTTGCATTTTGGCCGGGCCAGATGCAGCAAGTCCTAGCTTTGTTGGCGCAGGTGCGGACTCACGCAGGGATACAGGTTAGGAAGCTGGCCCAAACAGGCGGCTTTGAATGCGTCCTGCACCTAGGCATCCTGCCAGATGACCTTTTGCGGCGGGTCACATTCCAGCAGATAAAAACTCGGCTGAATAAATCTGTACCAGCCCTCAACCTGCTCCGTCCAAAGAGTTTTCTGCCATTTCAAGGCCATGGCAGAAACCTGGTCAGCTGGGGTTTCCTCCCCTTTGGGCCCTGTATCACACAGCATGAACAGCGCCTGCACCTGAACGACTGGCACTGTCAGATCCTGCCCGGTGAACTCGGCTGATTTCGCCCCCTCATCGCCCCTGTCCCAGCCGGCGCCGGACTGCACCAACACCCCCAGAACAACCGCCGTCGACAGCGCAGCAAGTCGGATCTTTTCTTCGAGTTTTCCCACGGTGGTCTCCCATTTTGAAAGCTGCTGTCCGGTCTCAACGAACAGCGCGCCGCTTTCCGTCGCGGGACCTCAAAAAAAATCCACGACCTGCTCTTTTTTCGCCGACCTCAAAGCAGCCGCGCGCTGGCCTCGCCCCATGCGTTCCCAAACCCAGTTTATTGACAATCAAAAGAAGAGCCGAAACATTAAGCTAACCGGCTTTTTTTGATTTCTATTTTCTCGCGAGTATTCATGCCCAGTATTCAGCTTTCCGCTCCTGTAGGCCTTGCACCGCGACCGTTTGAGGGTGCTGCAGTCAAAAACATGGCCAAGGATGTTTCGCTGTTACGCGACATGCTCGCGGCCAATGGCATTGGCCCCCTGGGCCAGTCTGCCAAAATGGATGCGGGCCTGATCAAAGCCATCAACCATTTTCAAAAGAAGGCCGGTTTCAAAGTCACCGACAGCGTGGTTGATCCTGGCGGGCGCACCTTCAAAGCCTTGCTTCCAAAATATCAAAAAGCCCTGAAAGCACTGGAGAAAGCGCGCAAGGAACCCCTGTATGAAATGAAGTTCAAAGGGAAGACCATCCTGTGCAACAAAGCGGAATATGATCGTCTCTACGCCCAGGCGCTCAAGAACGTCCAAAGCCGTGTCAGCTCTCTGCTCTCCTACAATCGCATCCTGCAAATGAACCAAAAGGAATACCAGGACACGGCGGACTTCAGTAACGACGCTGCAATGGCGCTTATGCATGCCTTGTTTGTCTCGGTTGCCACCACCGGCGCGCCCAACCCGGCGCTTGCCAAAAAAGCCGCCAGCGCTGCCGCCGCCTTGAACAAGCTGGTGAAGAAAAACAAAGTCGGCGCCACGCTGACCGCCCAGGCCCATGCCAAGATCGCAACCAAGGTCAGCGACAGCATCATCAAGGGGCCCCTAAAGCAGGTCAGGAAACACGCCGACAGCACCTTGTCCGGCGCCACCGCGGCAGAAAGCCCCGACCAACTCGGCAAAAAAATTCACTGCGGCCTGCGCTGCGGATAAATCGATTCTGTCGCTGATTGATGCGCAGATAGAATCCGAACTGAAGACCGCGCAGCCCCAGAATTAGCCCTCACTGCCGCGACACCAGGACCTGCACCAAGCCAACGGTTCAGCAAAGACGCAGTGCCTGTCTCTGATTTGCAAAATCTGCGCATTTTTCTCTTGTGCCTGCCGCGCAACCGATCTAGAAGCCGCTTCACCAAATGCAGCGCGGGCGTAGCTCAGGGGTAGAGCATAACCTTGCCAAGGTTAGGGTCGGGCGTTCGAATCGCCTCGCCCGCTCCATTTGGACCATGAACAGGCCACTCCTTCGGGGGTGGCCTTTCGCGTTACAATGGGTAACCCTTAGCAAAGCCTTGCGCGGAATCAGCTTTGCGCCTAGGAACAGATCCAGAACACCAAAACAAGAAACAGGCAGGCCGCACCACATGCTCACATCCGTAGAACTATGCGCAGGGGCTGGCGGTCAGGCTCTGGGGCTGGAACGCGCAGGGTTTGATCACACCGCATTGGTCGAGATCGACAAGCATTGCTGTGCCACCCTGCGTCACAACCGGCCTGACTGGAATGTTCTGGAAGAAGACCTGCGTTTGTTCAAAGACGACGCCAGCACCTACAAGGGCATTGATCTGCTGGCCGGCGGCCTGCCCTGCCCGCCCTTCTCTGTCGCGGGGAAACAACTGGGCGAAAAGGATGAACGCAACCTTTTTGACGATGCCATCCATATCGTTGATGCCACCCGCCCCCGCGCGGTGATGATCGAAAACGTGCGCGGTTTTCTGGATGCGGCCTTTCATGACTACCGCGAAAAGTTGAAAAAACAGCTGTCCAAACTCGGCTATGAAACCGACTGGCGCCTGCTCAACGCCTCTGATTACGGTGTACCGCAGCTGCGTCCCCGGGTGGCCATTGTCGCCCTGCGCAAAGAATACTCCGACCAGTTCAGCTGGCCCGATCCCCTACCCTACAATCCCCCCACCGTCGGCGAGACCCTGCTGGACCTGATGAAATCTCGGGGCTGGCGCGGAGCAGACGACTGGGCCGCCCA
The DNA here is from genome assembly GCA_025163595.1 of Phaeobacter sp. G2. Lineage (NCBI taxonomy): Bacteria > Pseudomonadati > Pseudomonadota > Alphaproteobacteria > Rhodobacterales > Roseobacteraceae > Phaeobacter > Phaeobacter sp. G2. The sequence goes on along the minus strand of CP104100.1, from coordinate 1,850,594 downwards.
GGCGGATGAGATCGCACCGACAATTGTGGGTGGTTCAAAAAAACATGGCGGGCCGGACCTTGGCCCAACGCGGGCACGGCGCGCCTGGGCATCGCTTGGGGTGGAAGGACGCACCATCGCCTATGAGGCGCCAGATCCTTTCCACAACGACATGCCCCGCCTCACGGTGCGCATGGTCGCCCGTATCCAGGGTTTTCCAGATGAATGGCATTTCACCGGCGCCAAAACCAATGCCTACCGCCAGGTCGGCAATGCCTTCCCGCCGCCAGTGGCCCAGGCCGTGGCCCTGCAACTGAAAGCCGCCATCGCCAAGCCCAAGCTCCATGCTGTGCGCGCCTGATATCCCGCACCACGCCCCTGAGCCAGAGGCCAGGACTGGGACCGAGGCTGGGACCGAGGCTGAAAACGGCCCAAGATGAAGCAAAAACTGCCCGATAGCCTGATTGCGCCCGGACATGCGGACTATGATCTGCTGATCGAGCTGGCAAGTGAGATCACCGCCCGTGCAGGCGGCGCCCTGGTGCTGCAAGAGCGCTTTCCGGCGATGCTGCGCCGCTGCATTGATGACGTGATCATGACGCCAAAAACCGGGCGGCGCGCCTATGAAGAGCTGGAAAAGACCGAAAAGACCTATATCGGCACCCGCGTCGAGATCGAGCTGCGCGCCCTGTTGCGTCTGCCCCGTGGGCGACTGGACACGGAAATCCTGGGCCGAGATGTCGATATCAAAAACACCATGGGCAGCAACTGGATGATCCCCACCGAAGCGATTGACCAGCCCTGCCTGCTGGTCGCCGCCGACGAAGCCCGCGCCCGCTGCTATCTGGGGCTGATCATCGCCCGCCCCGCCTATCTGACACAGGGAAAGAACAAGGACGGCAAGGGTTCGATTTCGGCCGCAGGGTTTGCCGATATTCTCTGGCTGCTCTGCGATCACCCCTACCCGGCCAACTTTTGGCGCTGTCAGGATCCCGATTTGGTGGCGGAAATATTTTCCCACAGCACCGGCAATACCCGTATGGCCAGCCTGTTTCGCCTGATCCAGAACAGCCCCATCGCCCGCGATGTGGTCGAGGCCGTCGCCCAGCAAAAGGACTTCATGCGCCGCATTCGCGCAGACAAGGGGCGCGGCACCCGGGATCTGCTGGAGCAGGAAGGCATCCTGCTGCTGTCTGGCCAGTATGACAGCCAGCTGATCAAAGCCCTGGGCCTGCCGCATTGTACTGGATCAGAGTTCATTTCCTGCACCCCGCAGCAGCAACACCAGCGCCGCCTGGCTGAACAGGCCGGGTTTCGGCTGCACACCCCCGGCGCGCAGCCAGCAGGCAAACCCGCCTCTGAGCGGTAACAGCCAAAGAAATCTCATACCCCTGGTCACTTTCCCTCTTGCGACCCTGCCGGGGATTGCCTAAACACCGCTTCACCAAATGCAGCGCGGGCGTAGCTCAGGGGTAGAGCATAACCTTGCCAAGGTTAGGGTCGGGCGTTCGAATCGCCTCGCCCGCTCCATTTGGACCAAACAGGCCGCTGGATGCAGATTGCATCGGCGGCCTTTTTGCTTTTTCTGTGATGATACAGTGCCGCCCAGCCCCAGCTGTCCCGCTGCAGAAAGGCCATGTCAAAAAACTCAGCAATGCGCCCATTTTGCCCTTGCGGCCTCGCCCGGCTTTGCCTAGATACCGCCTCACCAAATGTAGCGCGGGCGTAGCTCAGGGGTAGAGCATAACCTTGCCAAGGTTAGGGTCGGGCGTTCGAATCGCCTCGCCCGCTCCATTTGGATCAAACAGGCCGCTGGATGCAGATCGCATCGGCGGCCTTTTTGTTTGGCCCATGCTCTTTGCAGGCGAGATACCGGCCTGCGACGGACCTGGGTAAAACATTTGATCAAATTCCTTTGACCTCCCCGGCAAAACAAGACAATGCTAGCCACAGCTGCGCGGTTTATTTCATACCGCGCGCCCTGTCTGTCTTCGCCCATGTCTCAGATACATGCGCCCCACTAGAGGAATTCCGCAATGGCTCCAGTCGTTTACCCCACAACCAACCTCACGGCGACCGAACAGATGTGCCTGGACCGCGGCGAGGGAATCTATGTGTTTGACGACAAGGGCAACAAATACATCGAAGGCCTGGCCGGGCTGTGGTGCACCTCGCTTGGCTATGACAACAAAGAGGTGATCGCAGCCATCACCGACCAGCTGAACACCCTGCCCTTCAGCCACACCTTTGGCGGCAAGACCCACCAGCCGCTGATTGACCTGGCCGAAAAACTCGCCGCCATGGTGCCGGTGGACGACGCTTATATCTTCTTTGGCAACTCTGGGTCGGATGCCAATGACAGCCACTACAAGATGCTGCGCTACTACTTCAACGCCATCGGCAAACCGGAAAAGCGCAAGATCATCACCCGCGAGCGCGGCTATCACGGGGTTACCGTGGCGGCTGGGTCGCTGACCTCGCTGCCCGCCAATCTGGCGCATTTTGACGCCCCCGTAGAGGCGCTCAGCATCCTGCGCACCGATGCACCGCATTACTACACGGGCCGCAAGGGCAACGAGACCGAAGCGCAGTTTGTCGATCGCATCCTGCAGAACCTCGAAGACCAGATCCTGGCCGAAGACCCCGACACCATCGCCGCGATGATCATGGAGCCCATTACCGGCGCCTCGGGCGTGATTGTGCCGCCAGAGGGCTATTATGAAAAGCTGCAGGCCCTGCTGCGCAAACATGGCATCCTGGTCTGGGCCGATGAGGTCATCACTGGATTTGGCCGCACCGGTGCCGATTTTGGCTGCACCACCATGGGCATCAAGCCGGATCTGATGACCTTTGCCAAACAGCTGTCTTCGGCCTACTTTCCGATCTCTGCCAGCGTTATTCCCGGCTGGATGTACAAGGAAATGGTGGCACCCTCGAATGAGGTTGGCGTCTTTGGCCACGGCTATACCTATTCCGGCCACCCCGCCGCCTGCGCTGCGGCCCTCAAGACGCTGGAAATTTACGAGCGCGACAACCTGTTTGGACACGCCGCCGAAGTGGGCGATTACCTGCAGGCAGAGCTGCGCCGCATCTTTACCGATCACCCGCTGGTTGGCGAAGTGCGCGGCAAGGGCCTGATCGCCGCCCTGGAACTGGTGTCGAATAAAACCACCGGCGCGACAATTGCCGGGGGCAAGGGCGGAGCAGTCGCCGTCAAGGCCTGCCAGGACAACGGTGTGATCCTGCGCGCGGTTGCCGGCAATGCTCTGGCCTTTTGCCCACCGCTGATCATCACCAAGCCAGAGATTGATGACATGCTGACCCGTGTCAAAACCGCACTGGATACCAGCTATGAGAGCCTCAAGGCTGAGGGGCTGCTGGACAGCTAAGCCCCCACCTAAGCCCCTGCCTAAACCCAAGCCACATTCAAAAACAAACGCCCCGGAAAGCTCCGGGGCGTTTTGCAGTGTAGAACTGTGATTTTTGAGCGCGGCTCAGAATACCTTGAACGTCATGGTGGTCAGGGATCGCTCGATATTGGGGATCACCAACAGATGCTCGTTGATGTATTTCCCCACATCCGCATCCGAGGGAATATAGAGCTTCATCAGCAGGTCATATTCGCCGCTGGTGGAATAGAGCTCAGAATGGATTTCGCGGCGCCCGATTTCCTCGGCCACGGAATAGGTGGTGCCGGGTTTGCACCGGATCTGAATGAATACGCAGGTCGACATGGGCGTCCCTTTGGTCTTTTTGGTCACGTGATTTGCCGCCCAAGCTGGCACGCGCAGCCGCCGGGCGCAATGGTCGCAACGGATCTTGCCGCCGCAGCTGCTCGTTTGCCCGGCAAAGCCTGCCGATTGCCCCGTAAAACCCTTGAGCCAGCCCCCCTCTCCGCCCTATAAGTGCCGCGCAGACAGCAAGGAATAACCTCATGCGTAGCGCCAAGATCAGCCGCCAGACCGCCGAAACCGAAATCAGCGTTGAAATCAATCTCGATGGGTCGGGCTCATATGACAACCAGACCGGAGTTGGCTTTTTTGACCACATGCTGGACCAGCTGGCGCGCCATTCGCTGATCGACATGACGATCCGGGCCAAGGGCGATTATCACATTGATGATCACCACACCGTCGAAGACACCGGGATCGCGTTGGGGCAGGCCCTGGCCCAGGCGCTTGGCGACAAGAAAGGCATCCGGCGCTATGGCGAGTGCCACCTGCCCATGGACGACGCCCAGGTGCGCTGCGCGCTGGATCTGTCCGCCCGTCCCTATCTGGTCTGGAATGTGGAGATACCGACGCAAAAGATCGGCAGCTTTGACACCGAGCTGGTGCGGGAGTTTTTCACCGCCTTTGCCACCCAGGGCGGCATCACCCTGCATATCGACCAACTGCATGGTTTTAACAGCCATCACATCGTCGAAGCCGCCTTCAAGGCCGTGGCCCGCGCCCTGCGCCTGGCGGTGGAAACCGACCCGCGCAAATCTGACGCCATCCCGTCCACCAAAGGGGCACTTTAAGCGCCACCACGGCATCTGTGGACACACCGCTGTGCACAGCCGCTAGGAGACCGAGGTGATCAAAATCCGCGCGCGGCTCAGTTTCCCGCCACCACAAGAGCCTAAGACAGGAAGGACACCAGCCCCATGCTGACCGCCATCATCGACTATGAATCCGGCAATCTTCATTCCGCCGAAAAAGCCTTCCAGCGTATGGCGCAGGAACTGGATGCCGGCACGGTTGTTGTCACCTCGGATGCCGATGTGGTGGCCAAGGCAGACCGTCTGGTGCTGCCCGGTGATGGCGCCTTTCCCGCCTGCGCCGCCGAGCTGCGCGGCCACAAGGGCATCTATGACGCCATGATCGAAGCGGTGGAGCAAAAAGGCCGCCCCTTCCTTGGGATCTGTGTTGGCATGCAGCTGATGGCCACAACTGGCCATGAATACAGCGATACCGCCGGGCTTGACTGGGTCGGCGGCGATGTGGTGAAAATCACCCCCTCGGACCCCGCACTTAAAGTTCCGCATATGGGCTGGAACGATCTTGTCATCGACCACCCGCACCCGATTTTTGACGGCATATCCTCAGGCGATCACACCTATTTTGTGCATTCCTACCATTTCCGCGTCAAAACCGATGCCGAGCGCCTGGCCCATGTGGACTATGGCGGCGATGTCACTGCGGTGATTGGCCGGGACACCATGATCGGCATGCAGTTTCACCCGGAAAAAAGCCAGGACGTCGGCCTGCGGATGATCGGAAACTTCCTCAACTGGGCCCCCTGACCGAACGCGCAGACTGGGCAGAGGCGATGCCACGCCTCGCCCCCTTTCATCTATCCTCAACTCTTCAATTCCACAGCTGCCCAGCCCGCTGGGATCGGCGTTCTGCGCGCCCTTTCAGCCAGAGGCACGCAACGAGACCGGCGCCACCCCGTAGGCCTTGCGAAAGGCGCGGGTGAACCCCTCGGGCGAGCCATAGGCATAGCGTCGCGCCACCGCCTCTACCCTGTCGCCGCGTGTCAGATCCTGATGCGCCAGGGTCAGACGCCAGCGCCGCAGATAGCCCATGGGTGTTTCGCCAACCTCTGCGGTAAACAGTTCGGAAAACCGCGACAGCGACAGGCCGGCCTCCGCCGCAAGATCGCCACTGGACCACAGACGCCCCGGATGATCATGCACCGCCACAATTGCACGGCTCAGCCGGGGATCCGCCAGCCCCGCCAACAACCCCGGTTCCGTCGCACCCTGTTCGATCTGGCCGCGCAGCAACCGCACCATCAACACCTCGCCCAGACGATTGACCACCGATTGCGCCCCACAGCGCCTGGCAGAGCTTTCAGCCAGCATGACCTGCACCAGATCCCGTGTTTCACTGTTGCAGGTGAGATCAAAATGAACCTGCTGCGGCAGCGCCGCCACCAGCGGGTTCTGCCCCGCTCCCCAGTCCACTCTGACGCTCAATAACACCTCCCGCTCGGCGCTGATCCGCAGCTCACCTCGGGGGAAAAACATCAAACAGCTCGGCGCACCGAGCGCCCCCAGCACAACAAGATTGGCCTGTGGCAGAGGCGCGGGATGAACCGAAAGCTGGAAACGCTCCATCAAAGTTGTCAACCTGTCCATCTTCTCTCCTGCCTCAAACCAGCCCAGCGGGCCCTGTCACACGCCACCTGCGGCGTTATCAGCGCAAAAGCGACTATCGGATTTTTAGTTTGTTTTTTCGGATTTTCAAGATGCAAACACCTGCAATAAGGCTGGCAATGAACTGATCCACTCACCCACAGGAGCCCACCATGCTAATTCCCCGCCAAAAAACCCCTGACCTGTCCCTGCCCCTGCTAGGGGGTGGTCGCTTTGATCTGGCGACCGAAGACAGCAGCCGCGGCACCGTGATCTGCTTTTACCGCGGCCTGCACTGCCCGCTCTGCGCCAACTACCTGAAAGAGCTGGAAAAGCGCGTTGCTGAATTTGCCGAACGTGGCGTGAACTGCGTTGCGATTTCTTCTGACGGCGAAGAGCGCACCCAGGCCATGGCCGACAAGATCGAAGCCAGCGCCCTGCGCTTTGCCTTTGATCTGCCACTGGATGTGGCAAAGTCCTGGGGGCTTTATATTTCCACCTCGCGCGGCACCACCTCGATCGGCATCGAAGAGCCCGCGCTGTTCTCGGAACCCGGCTTGTTCATGGTGACACCGGAGCAGACGCTTTATTACGGCTCAACCCAGACCATGCCCTTTGTGCGTCCGCATTTTTCGGAACTGGTCGGCGCATTGGATTTTGCCATCGCCAACGACTACCCGGCCCGAGGCGAATACACCGGCGCGGTTTAATCCCCGGATCAGATCACAGCCAAAACCTGCTACACCCACTCACGGAACTTGCAGGCTTAGCCGTCGCTTTCGATTGTTCGAAGGCGGCGGTTTTCACGTCGCGCGCCCTTAAACACAAAGGCAATAGACTGAGGGAATGGACAGAGACCGGCTTTGCGGGCATAGAGAAGCTCCCGCCAATCAAAGGCTATGACCGCGCCCGTGCAGACCCGACTCGAAAAATTTGACTATGTTGAGGGGCGCCACCGCTACTGCGTTCTCAGGCTCAGCCAGACGCTGTTCGGGGAATGGTGCCTGGAGCAGGCAAAGGGGCCCATCGGCGCCCCCGGCGGGCAGCAGATCCGCGCCTATTTTCACCAGCATGGCGAGGCGCTGCAATATTTTGAAGCCCTGCGCGAGAGCCAGGTCAAACGCGGCTTTGTGCCTATTCCGGTGCAACTGGGGCTGCTGTAGCGGCCCCAGCGCTGTCATGTCCCGACAGGGGATCAGATCAAATCCCCTGTTGCACCTCAGATCTGAGTTATTTCACCCGTGTCCAAGTCTGTTTCGAGCAGATCAACCCGCCCGCAACACAGCCCCGCAGCGCCAGAGAGTTGCCATTGAGATCCATCTTGCCGGTATAGATCTTATCGTTGGAGGGGCGCCAGACCTCGCCAGTGTAGTAGCCATCCCCCTGGGCAACCATATCAATTACAAGGGTCTTGCCGATATTGGTAGAGCTGTACTCGCCCTCACCATTGAACGTGCGGGCAATCTTGCCACAGATCGCAGCCCCACAGGGCGCCATTTCGATATGGGCAAAAGACCCGTCATCCGGCTGGGTTTTCCAGGTGCCTAGGATAGGATCCGCAACCGCAGCCCCTGCCAATGTCAGCGCGGCCAGCGTTGTCGCCAATAGCATCTTCATGTTGTTTCTCCCTTTGGTTTTATCATCAATATAGCCATTTCACTGTGCAACTGTCACAAATGTTGTGCACAGTTTTGCAACGACTGTGGCGCAAGGCTAGCTTTTCAGGCAAGGCTGACTTTGGGTCGCGTTGCAATTCGGCTCCGCCTTGTGCAAAACACCGCCGAACATGTATGGCCAGCTCCCCTGGCCACAAACCGGATGTGACCGGATGACAAAGGCTGCGCAAATGATCCTCTACCCCGCAATCGACCTCAAAGATGGCCAGGCCGTGCGCCTGCTGCATGGCGACATGGACAAAACCACCGTGTTCAACGACAACCCCGCCGCCCAGGCGCTGGAATTTGTCGCTGCGGGCTGCGAGTGGCTGCATCTGGTTGATCTCAACGGTGCCTTTGCAGGTGAGCCAGTGAATGCCGCCCCGGTTGAGGAAATTCTGAAACAATGCAAGGTGCCTGCCCAACTGGGTGGCGGCATCCGCGACATGAAAACCATTGAGAACTGGATCGACAAGGGTCTGGCCCGAGTGATCCTGGGCACGGTTGCGGTGGAAAACCCCGATCTGGTGCGCCAGGCTGCGCGCGAATTCCCCGGCAAAGTAGCCGTGGGCATTGATGCCCGCAATGGCCGCGTCGCCACCAAGGGCTGGGCGGAAGAGACCGACGTCATGGTCACGGATCTGGCGAAATCTTTTGAGGACGCCGGCGTTTCTGCCATCATCTATACCGACATCATGCGCGATGGCGCCATGAAAGGCCCCAATGTCGCGGCCACAGCGGAGCTTGGCAATGCGGTTTCTATCCCGGTGATTGCCTCTGGCGGAGTGTCCTCACTCGATGATCTGCGGGCGTTGAAATCCTGCGGCGCGCCTTTGAATGGGGCGATCTCGGGCCGGGCGCTTTATGATGGCGCCATTGACCTCGCTGAGGCTCTCAGCGTGATGAAGGCCTGAACCGCCATGGGCCAAGTCATCGCAACGGATTTGCCCGCCTCCAGCCTGCTGTTTCAGCAAGCCGCCGGCGTTCGCGAAGGTGACTTTGTCGATTGCTATGCCAAGCCCAGCTCTCTGCCGCTTGAAGAAGCCGCCGAACGGGCTTTTCGCTTTCCCGCCTGGGTCTCAGCCCTGATGCGATTGCGAAACCTTATGGTCGCGCCCTTTGGATTGAACACCGAGGTCACCAGCCCCAACCGGATTGGTTTCTTCCCCCTGGTCAGCCGCTCGGACACCGAATTGATCCTCGGCATTGACGACAGCCACCTGGATTTTCGCATTTCGGTGCTGAAACAGGATGGCATGATCTTTTTTGGGACTTGGGTGCGCACCAAAAACCGCTTTGGCCGCTTTTATCTGACGTTGATCATGCCCTTTCATATCCTGATCGTGCGCAATGCGGTGGGGCGCGTTTAATGCCCGGCCTCTTACAACAGTTCACCCGCAGCCTTTTTGGGCTTCAACACCAGGCTGATCTCAAAATACGCGGGGGCGGTTGCGTTTATTACGCCACGCCTTCTGGCACCGCTTGTGCTGGTTGCTGGTGTTTTATGGCTGGCCGTGACATTGCTCCTGGCAGCATGGAAAAGGTAGATACGCGATGCTAAAAACCCGCATCATCCCCTGTCTCGACGTGGCCGATGGCCGTGTGGTCAAAGGCGTCAACTTTGTTGGCCTGCGCGACGCAGGTGACCCGGTAGAATCAGCCAAGGCCTATGATGCCGCCGGCGCGGATGAGATCACTTTTCTCGACATTCACGCCACCCATGAAAACCGCGGCACCATGTTTGACGTGGTGCGCCGCACCGCCGAACAGTGCTTTGTGCCGCTCACTGTTGGCGGCGGCGTGCGCACCCGCGAAGACGTGCGCGCCTTGTTGCTGGCAGGTGCTGACAAGGTCTCGTTCAACTCCGCAGCCGTGGCCAACCCGGATGTGATCGCCGAGGCCGCCGACCAGTTTGGCAGCCAATGCATCGTCTGCGCCATCGACGCCAAAACCGTCAGCCCCGGCAAATGGGAGATCTTCACCCATGGCGGCCGCCGCCCAACCGGCATTGATGCGGTAGAATTTGCTCGCACCGTGGTGGCCAAGGGCGCCGGAGAAATCCTGCTGACCTCGATGGACCGCGACGGCACCAAGGCGGGCTTTAACCTGCCCCTCACCCGCGCCATTTCCGATGCGGTGCAGGTGCCGGTGATCGCCTCGGGCGGGGTTGGCACCCTGGACCATCTGGTTGAAGGCGTGACAGAAGGCGGCGCCTCTGCCGTCCTCGCCGCATCCATTTTTCACTTTGGCGAATTTTCCATTCAGGAGGCCAAGGAACATATGGCCGCCGCCGGTATCCCCATGAGGCTGACATGAGCATTCTTCACGACCTGGAAGCAATCATCCACAATCGCAAAACTGCAGACCCCAAAAGCAGCTGGACCGCCAAGCTGCTCGCCAAGGGCCCGGAGAAATGTGCCGAAAAGTTTGGTGAAGAAGCCATTGAGGCGATCATCGAAGCCGTCAAGGGCGACCAGGCGAAGCTCGCCTCCGAGGGCGCCGATGCGCTCTACCATTTCCTGGTGATGCTGGCAGCCCGCGATGTCTCCCTGGACGATGTCCTGGCAGAACTCACACGCCGCCAAAGCATGAGCGGCCTGGACGAAAAGGCCTCCCGCAGCAAAGGCTGACCCCAGTCCCTCTCTGCCCCTGGGTCAAGGGATGGGGTTATTCTTAAGCCAGAAAATTCTGGTACTGTTTCAGGCGCTTTGCCAGGCGGTTTCGCTCCTCAAACGCTTCTCAGCAACTCTTTCTTTGCCGGGCCGCAGGCCCGGCTGGGCCCAACGGGAAGTCCTGCATCTTTGATGCTGGTCTGCCGGGCGGGAGCCCCCCCTTTTTTTGCTGGAACACTAAAGTTTTGAGGAAATGATACCGGTGGCAAAGCCACCCATGCGCAGCTCGCCAAACAGGCGCTGATATTCGATCTTGGGACAGCGGTTTTGCACCACATCCACCCCACGGGCTTCGGCCTTGGCCGCTGCCGCCGCATGCTCAACCCCGATCTGCATCCAGATACATTTCAGCTCAGGAAAGACCTCAAGCGCCTCATCGACGATGGGGGGCACCGCGTCAGAGCGGCGAAAGATGTCCACCATATCCACCGGCTGTTGGATCGCTGAAAGGCTGGGCTGCACCACTTCGCCAAACAACCGCTTGCCCGCATGGCCAGGATTGACCGGAATCACCCGATACCCTTTGAGCCCCAAATACCGCGCCACATAGTAGCTGGGACGCACCGGGTTCATTGACACCCCAACAACCGCAATGGTGCGGTTGCGTTGCAAAATAGATTTCAAAAAGCTGTCGCTGTAGTCTGTCATACACCAGAGGTAGCCGACCCTCCCGCCAAGGCCTAGCCCAGAAACGACAGAAATGCCCTGGCAACAGCCGCCCACCGTCAACAGCGGCCAAAAAAACGCCCGGAAGCCAAAGCTCCGGGCGCGAGGTGTGGAACGAGGGACATTGATAAAGAGCTACGGCGTTTCCGCTCCGCAGTCCCTATAGATGTAGGATGGCAACATTTAAAAAAAAGATCCCAACAGGTACTTTTTTCGCAAACCCGGCCTGGGGGCAGCCGTCAGTGGCGCAAAACTGCGGGCCAATTGTCATGCGCCGCCTGCAACAGTTCTGGCTTTTCCTGCTGCCAGACCGCCTCAACAGCGGGGTTGTTGAGCAACAACAACTCACCATCTTCGATCCGCCACAAACTAGGATCACCATGGGCAAGGTAGCCCTGCGACACCGCATAGGCGCAATAACCGCCAAAGACCGGTGCATAGGCGCGTGGGTTCGCCTCAAACTGCGCCTGATGGCCAGAAGAGGAAAACCGCCAAAAGACGCCCTTCCACATCAGCGCAAACTCCTGGCGGCCAAGCACTGCGCCCTGCCCTTCGAAAAAGGCAACAACATCATAGCCATCCAGGGCCAGGCCATCGTGGGCCGAAAAGATCGGCGTCTCTGCCCGCGCAGACAGCGGCGCCAGACCTAGGGTCAGGACCAAAGCAACAAGAGTGTGGCGCAGAACCAATGGAACCTCCGAAAGATGCAGATAGAACAGCCCTAAATCTGGCCTAGAAAGGGCGTTTTGCATAGATGGGTTACAGTTTTGTGATCGCAACGTGAGCGTAATCAGTCAAAAATGTCCTCAACCAGATCGACAGCTTCTGACAACAGCGACTGGAACAGGCCCTTGCGCTTTTTGGGTTTCTTGCCTTTGCCACTCTTGTGAACCGGCTTTTTTCCTTTTGCGCCTTTGATCTTTTTGCCCTTGGGCTTGATCAAAGCCGCAGCAGGCCTGTCAAGCGCCGTTGCCGATGGCAGCCGCGCCCCCTTTCCGGGTGTCAGGGGGCGTGCTTTCTGGCTGGCCAAAGGTGCGCCGCAGGTTCCACAGATCAGGGCTGAAATGCCACTCTCTGTTTTGCAGGGCATGAAGCTCGATTGCACGCCGCAATAGCAGCAACTCAGTATTTTGCCACCATGGGTTCCGCTTTGTGCCATCTCGCCGTCCGCCTTTGTACTGTTGTGCGATCTCAGGACCGCTCTAAGCTGGCATATAGGGCGATCGCGGCGGCATTTGAGACGTTGAGCGAACCAAACCCGCCCGCTGCGTCAATTTTCACCAAGTGATCAACAGTTTCTTTGGTTTTTTGTCGCAGCCCAGGGCCTTCGGCGCCAAGGACAAGCGCAACGGGCAGATCCTTACGCCCCGCAAGACAGCTCTCGATGGTCTGTTCTGCCTCACCATCCAGCCCCAGCACCACATAGCCCATGTTCTGCAGCTCGGTAATCGTGTCGGCCAGATTGCGCATCCGCAGATAGGGTTGGCGCTCCAGCGCGCCGCTCGCAGTTTTGGCCAGGGCACCGGTTTCGGGTGCCGAATGGTGCCGGGTGCCGATGACGGCGCTGGCGCCAAACACTTCGGCAGAGCGCAGAATGGCTCCGACATTATGCGGGTCGGTCACCCGATCCAGCAAAATCACCCGCGGGATCTCAGCACCGATACAGTTTTCCGACAAAGACCCCCAGCTCAGTGGCATCACTTCCAGAGCCGCCCCCTGGTGCACCGAATTAGGATCCAGCGGCGCGTTGAACTTGCGCGGTTCTACCAGTTCCGGATCTATCCCGGCAGCAGCGATGGCGTCTTCCAGTTTGTTCTGGGCATTCAATGTTACGATAAGACGTAATTTTTTCCGCTTCGGGTTCATCAGCGCATCGCGCACAGCATGCAGCCCAAAGAGCCAGACGGTCTCAGTGCCTCCGGCCTTTTTGTTCTGCTCCTTTTCGATCACCCACTGGGGCTTCTTCGTGGGTTTCTTGGACATCGTTCTCTCCAGCAAAAGGAATTTCAGGTTCGGGCAAAAAACTTGCGCTTTTTCTGTTGACGCCCCTTAGGTGCGCTAGTAATCACCCCCCCACAGCAGGTCAACAGCGACTTGCTAGTGGGCGACAGGCCGCAAGGTGTGGCAGGGGACTGTAACTCCCTCGCGGAGACGCACGCCTGGTTCGATTCCAGGGTCGCCCACCACTTCCAATTTTTATTCAATAAAATCAAGGGAGTGGTGGACCGCAGCGGGCCCAAGGTGATCATTGAGTTTCAATGGGTTACATTGAAGGTGTACCGCAATTTCTTTGCTCACCCCTCTTCCAGTTACGGCCTATGCTTGACCAGTCCTAGTGTTGCACATTGTTCTTTTCTCACCCGTCATATTCTCTGGGGCGTGATTGGTCCGCTGACCGCATCGCATCAGCGGATCCGCCTCGGTAGGTGATCCGGTTTTCCTTGACGTTCTTCATACCAAACTTGGAGAAGCGCATCTTGTCGATAGCAAAGCCAACCGTCATCTGATTGCCGAGCTTCCTGATGATATCGCGCATCCAGACCGAATCCGCATGCCCGCACTTGCACATCACATAGAGCTTGTGCTGGTCGATAACTTGGAGCTTTGTTCCACCGCGCTTTAACATAGAGGCGTCATATAGTTCACGACCTGACCATGGAAGCCTGCTCTCAGCCCGAAGCGGACGCGACCGCGAGTATGCGATTTCGAGAGGACTTAGAAACGGTTACGTTCCTTCGGTTATTGCTTCAAGTACATTGGCACTTGGCGCTTACTGACCAGAGACGGTGCGATTTTTTAATTCATCTCTCTCGAGTTTTCGTGCTGCTTTTCGACATTCCTTCACGACATTGTCACGTAAAATTACAAGAGCTTTTAATTGAACTGCCGTTTCAAGTTGATGTGATTTCGGAAAGATAAGGCTGGTGATCTGCAGGAGGGAAGACGCAGTGTGAATCGCTGGTGTCTGCAAACCTGCGTTGGTTGCGCCTGAATGAATTATCTTATCTCCAAGAATTGAGCCCAGCGTCCTCAGTGTGCCGGCGCTCCCTGCGTGAACTTTTAAACTCGACCATTTATATTCCTGAGGAAGTGCTCCCCAATCCACCGCTTGCTCCAAATCTTGGAAGCGCGGTGCTTTACAGCCGAGGCTGTCTGCTGCCCAACCATAGGGCCCTTTAAATGATCTTCCAAATAGTTCTACGACCGCCTCATAATCGTCCTCAATCTGCTTCGCTGGTCCTTCAAGCGAACTGGGATCGAACACCTCCCCGGCAAACTTGAACTCGTTTTCAAGCAAATCTCTCGCGCTGACAACGTCGTGTGCGATGTAACGCTTTGCTGCCTCATCGCCAAACCGAGAAATAAAGAAGGCGACTACTGTGATTTCGTAAAGGGTGCGCCATCGGGCGTAAGCACCATCGGGGAAACCGCTTTCGATTAGTGTCAAGATCTCCCGCGTGGTTTGGCAAGCGCGCGCATGCAGAATCATGAGCGCCTCCCGCCTTAGTTTTCCCCTCTTGGCTTTCGACTTAACGAGTTTTCCGGAAAAGACCTCACCTATCTCGCGCGACGCGATAAGCATCATTCGAAGTGGGTCCAGCCCTTTAGACCAGCGTAGATCAATTCGATCGCTGAAATGTCTAGTTTCGTATTTCTCATTTAACTTTACTTCTGGCCAGCGTTTCTCGAGGTCTTTGACGATGCTCTTGGCACCATCCTCGATTGATCCATGGATTAATTTCGGCAAGCCTTTGTTCAAGAAATCATTCATCTTTTCCAGTATTTCGTCGCCGTCCTGATCCGTAAATTCAATAGCTATCTTTTCTGGAACGTTATCACCGCCATCCCACTCGAAAGCCTCTTCTTTGCCGGAGAGAACGTGATCCACGAATGCTTCAATCGCGTCTCTATCCTTGACCCCTTGTTCCTCGAGTTTTCTCTTAAGAGCTAGACGCGTGAAATGGCGCGGAATTTTCTCTATTTCCGCCTCAAGTACTTTTTTCATTTTGTCCATTGAGTGGCCCCCTTCCTAGTTGCCCATAACCACTTCGCTATGGTGAGTTCGCTTCTGGTGTAGCAGAGGCCACTTTCTGATTGCTATCCGACTTTGCAAACTCCGCTTCCTGCGCACAGCCGACGTCAACACTTTGTCTGGCACAAGCTAGATCCCTGCCCCTTATGTCCTGACCAGCCTCATCGACGAGAACGGCCCAGAGCCGCCGTTGACCAGATGTACAAGCGCTGCGTTGCAGCTTCCCCGAAGCAGCCGTTCAACACATTGTGCAGCATTTTTGTTGGCCAGAGGCAGCAGTGCGGGACAAACGGTGCATTCGCTGCGGCTGCGCCAAGGTCTGCTTCACCGATAGACAATAAGAACCCCACGTGTCATTAAAGGCGCATGAAAACCTTGGTTCAGAACTTTGGTCGTCAGGGCCAAAATCGAATTACCTTCCCGGTCTGAAAACCGGGCCGGGCTAACTCGTATTTGAACGTCAACTGCGCACGCTGCGCACGCTGCGCACGCTGCGCACGCTGCGCACGCTGCGCTGAACAAGGTTATTCATATGTCCTCGACAACGCCAACTCTGCACCTGTTGTGCGGAAAAATTGCTTCTGGAAAATCCACTCTGACTGCCCAACTTAGTCGCACGGCAGGAACTATTGTGATTGCTGAAGATGAATGGCTGAATGGTCTTTATTCTGAAGAAATGTCGTCGATTTCGGACTACATGCGGTGCATGTCAAAGTTTCGCGAGGTCATGGGACCACACGTCGTCTCATTGCTACATGAGGGAATTTCAGTCGTTTTGGACTTCCAAGCAAACACGATTGCTTCGCGTGATTGGATGCGGGACATCTTGGAACAGACGAAGGCTGCACACAAACTTCACGTTTTAGATGTCCCTGACGAAGTCTGTATCGCGCGGCTTCATGCTCGCAATGCTCAAGGCGATCATCCATTTGCGGCAACAGAAGAGCAATTCCGACAAATTTCGAAACACTTCGTCGCTCCTTCACCTGAGGAAGGATTCAATGTGGTGATGCATCACGTTGACACGAAACTTTGAGTTAACCGGACCTTCATTGATGGTGCGGCATCCGGTAAAGTGGGCTCAAAGCCGCCTTGCGGCGGTGCAGCGTGTGGTTTTCACCCTGAACACTCTGTCGCCGGTCTGATCGGCCCACCTGGTTGACTGCTGTCAGTCCGAAGCAAACGTATATTACCTAATTCTCGGGTGCTTCTCCGTCTTCGTGCAACAAGGAACGTTGGATTGAGTCCACCAGACGACTTCCAGCGCCTACAATTTTCGACAAAACCATAAGTTGCTCACGGCAAGCAACATTAGCTGTCGGCGTAGGATAGTTTATTCTATGATCAATCTCGCCCCAAATTTCTTCGAATAGGGTTCTCACCTGAAGCTCACAGCAAACATGCGAATCCGCGCGAGGCTTCAAAAGATAATGAACGCTAGTGTAGCTTGTATCACGCTGTATTATGTCCAAGTCAAATCCGTCAAAATACCTAGTGGCCTCGGGGTCCCATGTAAAAGCTTTCGGTTTCTCGTGTAGAACCCAATCTTGCCCGCCGACTCTATCGCGAATACTTTTATCAATCACTCCAAAATCTTCTTGAAATAATAGCAGCAAGCGAACACCAGCAAGGTCGGTTACCGTCTCAAATAAATTATGGGGGCTGATATCTCTCCCTTCAGCTTTCTTGCGGGTTACCTTTTCCCTCAGGTGATTTAAGTCTTTCATTCTATACTTCATCGAATGGATGACCGAACTCCCCTCCAGCCTCACGCTCGGGTGCGATTCGAAGAAATTGCTAACTCCGTTCATAAAAAGCTTAGTGTCAGGAAGTTTATTATCAAGCTCCTCTTGGAAAGCCGCCCATTCGGAATCATCCATTTACAACACCTCAAGCCTAGAAATTACATCCACAGCAAACTTTACGTACGCTTCCTGTGTAGCTTCATAAATCTTTCGGTTTCCTACAATTGTAGATGCATCTCCGGATTCTAAATCGGTCGCAGTAGGTAACTTCCACATAGGTAGGTGATACTTTTGCGCCATACTGGGAAGAGTGTTGTGGCCATGGATGACTGCACCCTCGCCTATACTGCCTTCAAAAGATTTTTTATCTAAGGGAGCCATTTGAGATTGTGATAATACAGAGATAATAGTTTCTGGAATTTGTTTGGCGTAGTTATAGTGGGCTTTGGCTATGCCTAATTCATTCGTAGTTTTTGAGCCCTGCAATCGCCGAGCATTGTACAAAGTAAAACCTAGGAAGCGTACAAATTTCTCAGAGAAATTATGTCGCTTGGCATCTGAAAGTAGAGCGAAAATACTGTCGTACTGTTTCTTCCACAGCGCAAGTGCTGACCCAATATTTCTAATACCATACAGCGAAAAAAGGTCAGGGTTTGCAGGAATGATAAACCCGTCAGCTTGGCTCAAAATGTTCCGATTGAGAGCACCCAAAGAGGGAGATGTGTCAATTATGACTACATCGTACTTATGAAGCTTTGTGTACTCTTCGGCAATTGATCGAACGCTAGTTGCGGTTCTAATTGCTAGAGGGTCTCCAGAATAAACTTGACTGAATCTTTCCGCGACTTTGCTTTCAAACATATGAAGCGTTAGGCGCCCCGGAATTAGATCGAGATTATTGCTTAACTTTACCGGAGGAGGAAGCTCTTTGAGCTCTTCTGTTCCATCTTCTATCGGCTTCAACATGAAATGTATCGAGCGAGGATTTGAGCAAGTTTTGTCAAAATCATTTTGGTCCATGGCTGTTCGAGCAGACTTGAAATCATCAATAAAGGTGTCTTCAGGTTGCCAAATTTCAGCGATTTCGCTCTCAGCCAGTGAATAAATTGTTAGGTTGCACTGCGGATCGAGGTCGATCATCAAAACCTTTTTACCAACTTCAGCCAATGCATGGGCAAGGTGGTAGGTCAGCGTTGTTTTTCCAACACCTCCTTTGTTGTTAAAGATTGTTAGTATCTTCATATCGGTTTCCTACTCAAATTAGACGCACACGCCTAGCGCGAACATATGCTAACATCAGACAAAGCCCAAGTCCCAATAATGCATTCTGTCGAGTTTCCATTTCGAGTCATCCGACAAACCTTGCAAAATACACTACCTGCGCACAGCCGACCTTGGCGCGTGGCGCAGCATATGGGATCCGCTTGAGATGGTTTGGAACGGCTGCTTCAGTCTGTCCGTCCCGGAGCTCTCGCAGGTGCAGCTAATGTCCGCAATCCGCCCGTTGTCAACGAGTGTTGCCTTATTGTAGCTGTTCAAAATTCGCGGTCCAGCAGCGGTGGCAGGTCAGGATCAGTCTTCAAAGTTTGGCGCGGCCAGAATCTCAGCCACTGCGGCCAGCTTGCCATTGGCGCAGGACCGCCCGCGCGCCTCGGCAATCAGGGCATCCGAGATCTGACCCTCAGATTGCGGCACTGGCCCGGTGTATCCCGCGCAGGGTTGCAGCAGATCGGCAGGCACATTTGGCGGCGGCAACACCGCCTCACGGACGGGTTGAGAACAACCGGCCAGCAGTAGCAGCAAGCAAAGGGGATAAAGGCGCATCGCGGCCCTCCATGTTTTGCAACTCATTTGATAGCGCCACCCAGGCGCGGGCCTCATCGGCGGCGCGGTCCCGGTGGGCGCGGTGAATGCGGGCGGTCTCTGCGGCTTGCTGCAGGCTAGCCTGCGTTGTGGCGAGATCGGCTTGTGTGGCCGCCAGCTCGGCGCGCAACCGGGTGCGGTCCTGGAAGGCATCACGAATGGTCCAGACCGCCCCGGCCAGCATGGCCACCAGGGCAAGCCCTGGCAGATTGCGCGAGAGAACAGCCGGGATCATGCTGCCTCTTTCAGCGCCTGATGGCACATGGCGCGCTCGGCGCCACGCCGATTGACCAGCCCAGCCCAGACGCGCCCGCCTGCCCTGTTCCAGCGCGGCAGCTCATTGCAGGCGCCTGTCAGATCCCCGGCATTGGCGCGGCGCACCAGGGTCGAGCGACAAGCAGCCCCTGCCCCGACATTGTAGGTCCAGCTGACCAGGGCGATCTTCATGCCCACCGGCACCGGGTGGGTCAAACAGCGGTCCAGCGCCGCCTCATAGGCCAGGATCTCGCGCGCCAGCATGGCATCGCACTCCGCCTTGCTATAGCGATCACCGCGCTGCACCCCCTTGGTTTCGCCATAGCAGACGGTCCAGACGCCAACGACATCGCGGTAGGCTTGCGTCCGCAACCCCTCCCACTGGCCAATGAAGCCAACGGCCATGGAAAGCGCGAGACCACTGGCAGAAATAACGCCAACCGTGCGCCGTCGCACCGCACCAGACTGATCGCGCCGGAAGGCGGCAAGGCTGGACAGGCCCGAGAGCCCGCTTTGCAGCACCAGCCGCGCCGGGATCGCCAGCACCTGGCATGTGGCCGAGGCCATGGCAAAATACAGCGGATCCCAGCCCAGCATGCCGGGTTGAACCAGGGCCAGAAAGTATCCGCCCAGCAGAACCAGGCTCGCCAAAATGAGCCAGACAGACCAGGACTTGCCAAGCGTGGCGCGCCAGTTTGAGATCAGTTTCATGATGATTGCTCCAATGCAAAAGACCCCGCCAAAGGCAGGGCTGGGTTTAGGTTTTGAGTTTTGTGGTTTCGTTACGGCTTAGTTCGTACAAGCCATTTGGTCAGCAACACCTCAGCGCCGCGGGGGCCAATGTAAGCCGCCAGCGCCACAATGCCGGTGGTCACGGTGGGCCCGGCGCCCATATAGCTGGCAATGGCCTCGCCAATGATGGCCATGCCGATGGCCACCGGGATTTCCCAGAACAGTTCCGGGCCAAAGAAACGGCGTTGGCCTTTGCGCACCTCACCAGAATGCCACATCAGGCGGCCTATACTGGCCCCGACCAGCGTCGTTGCCGCACCGCCCAGCAGGTTCGACATCCAGTCGATCAATCCGCTTTCATCCATTTCCTGCCCCCCTCACTGCGCGGCCAGAATGAAGGCAATCAGCTCATCATAGCGGACCCCATAGCGATCGAAGCGCTCCGCACCATCCGGCGCAGTCTCTGCACTCTCAAAGGTTTGGCGCTCAATACGCGCAGGCTCAGCAAGAACCGCTTCCGTGATTGGTTCCGCCAGCAGATTGCCCTCTTCATCAAACAGCTTGGTGATCTCATCCACATAGACCGCAGGAACCCGCACATCAGCTTCCCACCATTCGTCCCAGCACAGCAGGCCATAATCAAAGGCGTCCAGCCCCTCGGCCACAAAGGCTGACGCCAGTTCCTGGGCAATCACCCCGAAGTGCCAGCGAGCAGTTGCACCCTTGGCCGCGACCGCGTCCCGGAACTTGAACTTTTTCAGCAGCCCTTTGGCCGCAATGGCCACGCGCGTTTCAGCAGCGTCAAGGTCTGAGATCTGTTCTTTGGACCGCTCATCGGAGGTGTTGATTGCCCCCGAACCCGCATGAACGACAGACCAGCGCTTTGCTGCCGCCCCCAGAGACTGACTGTTGTCTGCACCGGGCTTAAAGACCCCATTGTCCTCAAAGCGGGCGGTTTCGATAAATGTGACTGGATCGCCTTCAACGCCAGCCACAGCCCGATTGAAGATGTGAGCGCCACCCGACTGGGTATAGTTTCCGGCCATCGCATCAAAAGTGTATGCCCAACCGCTAGGGCCGATTGCACAATTTGAAGATAGTGCAACGGAGCCGGCACTGTGCGTCGCCTGCAACGCATGGCGAGCGGTGACTTTGATCCCGCGCCAAGAGGCTGCGAACGTCCAGGATTCAGGGGTTCCAACAACGACGTTCCCAACAACATCCAGCTCAGTAAACGCCCCCGCGGCTGGCGTGGTCTGGCCAATGGTGGTCCCATTCAGCGCACCGCCAACAATTGTGCTACTGGTTTCCAGATAGGCCCGCCAGGCCTCCATGAAGCCGACAAAATCATCGGTGACCCATTTGAACAGGGCAAACATTTTGACGTCAAAATCTGCCTCGGGCGCAGAGCGTGACGGAATAGCCGGCAAAGCCGGGGCAATGGGTGCTGCCATAGTTGAGCACTCCTATTTGATGGTTTTCAGAACAAGGGTGAAGAGTGAATCCCCAGCTGCATCCAGCGGCTGAGTGTGGTCATCAACAAAGCCAAGGCCCTCGATGCCGTAGTTTGGCG
Source organism: Phaeobacter sp. G2 (assembly GCA_025163595.1). Classification (NCBI taxonomy): domain Bacteria; kingdom Pseudomonadati; phylum Pseudomonadota; class Alphaproteobacteria; order Rhodobacterales; family Roseobacteraceae; genus Phaeobacter; species Phaeobacter sp. G2. Next base: position 1,829,297 of record CP104100.1, on the reverse strand, counting down.
CGTGCTCGCTGGAGCCATAAAAGGCGGTGACCAGCCCATCGACCTCGGCCACAATATCCATCACGCGCGGAGCCTGCAGGGTTGGCACCCGCAGCGGGACCGTGACCTTGCGCGTAGAGCCGCGCTTGATCAGCAGCTCATCGCCAAACTGGTCAAACTCTTTACGGCTGTGGCTGACATGGCCGATCTCCGCCCCATCCATGACCGTGCCAAGGATGTGATTGCGCCCCAGCACAATATGGCCCACCTCGGCCACCGCACCCGGTGCGGAGATGGTGATATCAATCCGGTGGCCGATGTAGCCCGGAAAGCCGTTCAGCACCTTCTGGCGCGCATAAAAAATGCCGCCAAAGAAATAGGTGTACATGCTGACCACATGGCCGGTGTCCGCCAGAACAAAGCTCTGATCATAAATCAAGGTGCCGCCATCGCGCACCGCGATCTGCACCGCCCCCGCCGTGAGGCCAAACAGCGAGATCGCATCGCAGTCCCGCGTCGGCACAATCGAATAGGTGATCTCATCCGCCCGGCTGGCCTTGTTTGAGCGGCGGTTGTCAAAGGCTGACCAGCGGTTCGTTGAGAGCTGCAAATCCAGCCACCAGGTGCCATCATCCGAGACCGGATCGTGGCCCAGATTGCCAGGCTGGACGCTCTCATAAATGCGGTGGGTGACCAGAGAGATCACCCGATCCCCCAGCCCATAAGTGGTGCCCGCATCCCAGACCGGGTGATCATCCTCGGCAATATTGGAGCCCACCAGCTCCACATCCGTGACCGGCATTGGCGCAATAATATTGAAGTCCATCACACCACCTCCTTTGGTAGGCCGGCGTCATTCCAGCTCTCAATATGGCGCGCGATTGTCTTGATCAGCAGCTCTACCTTCTGGCCCTGCACCCCAGCCTGGCGCGCCAGATTATCGACGCTTTCCACCACCCGGCGATTGTCCAGCATGGCCTTGGAATCGGAATGGCTGATCACCCGGCTGGATCCGGTATTCTCCAGCTCCCAGCCACGTTCGCCAACCACGCGCCAGCCCCCGGCATGCACACCGCCAGCCGCAAACTGCGGCACCCCGCCCAGCCCTCGGACCTGCCCCCGCAGCCGCTCTAGCCGCGCATTCTTAGCCTCGATCGAGGCATTCATATTGCCCATGATTTCTGCATAGGACCGCGAGCCAAGCTGTGCCTCCAGTGCCGCCTTGAAGGGCTCAAAATTCGCCTCTGGACCGCCGTAATAGTCAAAGGAAGAGGTCAGCAGCCCGTTGCGATTAAGGCCCACGCTTTCGTTTTGACCAACCAAAGTAATCTCATATTGGCGGCGCAGGGCGTTGAAGGTGTCCAGAGTGCCTTGTGATTGGTTTTCCCGGCGCTCAGCAACCGCCACGCCCGTTGACTGCAATTCAACAAGTTTGAGCTGGGTCTGGCGCTGCGCCACATCGGCATTCACCGCATCGCGCAGATCCCCCAGCATATCGTGCAACTGCGTCATGGGGCGCACCAGTTCATTGGTGGCGCTGCTCAGATCATTGAACACACTGTCAGCGGTCAACTGCACCCCACCGGCAAAGGTCAGATTGCCGCTGCCGGAACCGCCAATCAGATCCTGCAAGCGGTTCAAACGCCTTACGGTTTTATCTGCGCCATTGGTCAGCGCCACATTCACCCGGCGCGACAAATTTGCAGTGCGCGTCAGCAACAGGCCCCGCGTGTCAGCGTCCAGATCCTGCACCAGGTTCAGGCGCATATCGCGCCGGATCTCAGCTGCGGTGTTCAGCGCCAGACGCCGGGTGCCGCGATCGAGATCCTGCCCCAGCACCAGATCCAGCGTGGCCACATGCTCCGACAGGGCATTGGTGGCAATCCAGCGATCTGCCGCTGTCAGATCATCGCGGCGAATGACAAAATCCAGTGTTGTCTGGATCCCCGCCCCGGCACTCTCAACCAACCGCTGCAGCCAGCCCGGCGCGGTGTCATCCAGTGCCACCGCAACATCCAGCCGCCCCACCAGGTCATCATAGGAGAAGGCCTCAGCATTCGTGATCGCATCCTGCAGAGCACCAAGCGAAGATTGAAACGCCCCAACCGTGCCATCCCAATCCGCATGCAACGCCTGCACTCCAGCTGTCAGCGCGCCAACCTGATCACTGGTCAGGCCGTTCAGCTGCAGGAAGGTGCCCAGCCCGGTCAGAACCTCGATCTGCTGATTATACAGCGCTTCCAGCACCTCATCATTGCCGCTCTCCAGATCAGAGATCCCGGCGATAAAGTTCAACTGCCCCTGCACCTGGGACGCGATGCGGCGATATTCCTGGGAAGAGCTGGCCGAACCTTGTGCGCTTTTCAGGTAGTTTCGCGCCAGTGCAGCCAGGCCAGCCGCTGCCTCCTGATCGCCGCCGCGCGCCGCCTGGAAAGCATCCTCATAGGTTCTACGCTGCGCCGCTGCGGCCTGGTCCCGGCTGGCCCCGCCCAGCTCAGAGGGTCCCAGATCCGCCAGAGTGCTGCGCAAACTATCAGCGGTTCTAGCCCAAAGGGTGGCCGCCTCCCGTGCATCCGCCGCCATGTCGCGCGCCGTCTCGATCTGCAGGCCAATCTCGCCGCCAATCTCATCCAGCATACCCGTCATCGACAGGGTGAAGCTGTCCACCTGCGGCAAGACTTGATCCATTGCTGCCGACATCTGCAACAAGCTGGCATAAAGATCCCGCCCATGGGTGGTGGTGAGGTCCAGCGCCTCCACCAGCTCGCGATACCCCTCGCGGCTCTCAGGCATCGCCAGGCCGAGATCCTCAAACCGATCGCCCAGGCGGCGCAGAACGGTATCCACCTGCTCGGCGTCCGTATAAAACCCGGCAAAATAGCTATTGGCCGCTGCGTTCATCGCCTCCGAACCGCCAAAGCGATCCACCAGACCAGAGGCCCTGTCACCCCCCACCAGAGACATATCAAAACTCTGATGGCCCAGCAGATCCGCAACATCATTGACCGCCAGGAGACGACTGGACAAACGCCCAAGAGTTTCCAGCGCGGTTTCCCCGGAGCGGGTAAACTTCTCCGTACCCAGAACCAGTTCGGCCATGGAATTGCCGGTGGCTTCAATCTGCTCCATGAGTGCGGCCTGGATCTCTTCAGAGCTTTTGCCGTTGATCCAGATTGTGAAGCCTTCACTCGCGAAGCCTTCCAGCGCATCCATACGCAGCCCCAGCGTATCCGCCATATCCGTCAGGCCCGTGGTCAGCCCCGCCATGCTGTCATCCAGCGCCGCCTCAAACTCATATTCCAGCGGTTTGTAATAGGTGCGGTTGGAGCGCAGAAAGCCGCCTTTGTAAAAATCAAACTGGCCGCCGTTGAAGCCCTCGGCGTCAAAGTTGCCCCGAATGCCGGTGCCGGCGTATTTGCGGCTCAGCCCCTTGGCCAGCAGACCGACCACAGCAAGGATAATGCCAACCGCAGGTATGGCCGCGCCAACGGCACCCCACCCAGCAGAGGCGCCGGAGACCAGCCCGCCCAGATTGGCAAAACTGGACCCAAGGCCACCACCAGACAGCACCCCACCAAGACCGGAACCGATGCCAGACAAAACGCCACCACCGCCCCCCACCAGGCTGGCAATGTTACTGACCCCACTCAAAAGCCCACCACCGCCGAGACCACCACCGCCGCCACCAGAGAGCGCAGCCCCGGCGCTACCACCGCCGCCAGAGGTAAGACCGCCTAGCCCAAGAATGCCCGAGACCGAGGCCACCACTGGCAGCACAATCCTGGAATTGGCAAACTGGAAAGCAATGTCCTTGAGCATGCCCTTGATGGTGTCGCCCAGGTTGCCGCCCTCAAAGGCGGTGCGGGTGATATTCTCCGCCCAACGCTCCTGCTGATCCCGCACCCGGTCCAGGGCCGCATCCACCCGGTCCAGCTCAATCACCTGATCCGCCAGCGCCTCGATCTGCGCCTTGCCGATGCCCGCCCCTTCGCGGCCAAGTTTCTGCTGCACCGCGCGTACCGCCTCCAGCTTTTGGCGCTGCTCATCGGTCAGCCCCACCAGGGCGCGCCGGTCGCGGATCTCTTTTTGCAGAGCAGCCAAAGCGCTTTTGCTGGCCGCGCCCCCGGCAGAGCTGACCTTATTCAGGGCGCTGATCTGCGCGCGATATTCGCCGCTCAGGCGCTGGTTTTCCTCAAACAGGCGCACCTGCTGATTGATCCCTTCCTCGACAAATTCGCGCTGACCATCTTGCATCTGCTCAAGAGGCGGCATGGCTGCGACCAGCTCGGCGCGGTACTTGGCAACATTGGCAGCAGCCTCACCACCACCACCAGCAAGAACGGCCATACCTGCCTTGAGACCAGCGATATTGGCCTGCACCCCTGCCAGTGCCCCAGGCAACCCGGAGAGATAGCCCCGCAGAGCCGCCGCCTGCCCCGCAGCGCCACCAAGCCCCTGCGCCAGTTGACCAGCCGCCACTGTGCCGCGATCGGTCAAAGTGACGTTCTCCGAAGTGATCCCGTTCAGCTCATTCCAACGCCGCTGCAGCTCGGCAAGATTGGCCTGGATTTGCTGCAGGTTTGCCTGCTCTTCTTCAGTCAGATGGTTCTGGCTGCGCACCCCTTCCAGCAAACGCTGCTGCTCAACCAACAGCGCCGCAAGGCTCTGCTCTGCCTCTTCATAAGAGGCCCGCAGACGGGCAGGCATTTGCTCCAGATCATCCCCCGGCGTCCGCATAGCCGCCAGGGCCTGCTGATATTGCCCCATCGACTCCAGCAGCTTGTAATAGCCAAGCGCCTCCAGCTCCTTTTCCTGCCGCTCACGCACCAGCTCTGCGGTAACCGCGCGACGCGCTTCAGCCTCCGCCATCTTGGCCTCGATCGCTGCCAGTGTGACCGGCCCCCCTTTGCGCAGGGCATCTGCCAGCCGTGCGGTTGCGTGGATCTGATCGCCCATCGCAATGGTCACATTATCCATTGCGATTTCATGCGCCTCTGCAAAGGAGACTGCCCCAGATGCGCTACCGGCAAGCGCGGTGCTTGCAACCGCCAAGGCGGTGAACCCGGCCACCGCCAGACCAACAGGCGAGGCTATCGCAGCCACGACCCCAACCAGCGGAGCGGCAACTTTCAAAACCAAGCCAAGGCCGATCGCGACAGGCCCGATGGCGGCGGTCAACGCTGCACCCTTGGCAATCATCGCCTTGGTGCCATCAGATAGATTGGTGAACCACTCAGCCGCGCTTGCCGCCTTGTCGCTTAGATCTTCAAGAAATGGGGCCAGCGCCACCGTGAGCTGATTGGCCATGCCGCGCCCGACAACACCCATACGCGACAGCGCGTCATTGGTGCGCTCGATCTGATCCGCATCCACCTCAGAAATTGCCAGGCCAAACCGGGTCACATCATCCGTTGCAACACGTAAAGCCGAGCTATCAATGCGGGTAAAGATCAACCCGGCACGACTGCCAAAGAGTTCCGAGGCAACAGCCGCGCGCTCTGCCTCTGGCACGTAGCGGGCGATGGCATCCTGGATCTTCGCCATGCGCTCATCCAGCGGCAGGCGCTGCAGCGCCTCGGCGCTCAGGTGCAGCCGGTCCAGCGCCTTGACCGCAGGGCCACTGCCCGCCGCCGCCTGGCTGAGCCGCTTGGTCAGCTGGATGGTGGCCTGCTCAACCTCCCCAATTGACACCCCCGACAGATCCGCCGCCCGGCTCATCACCTGCATGGATTGAACCGAGGTGCCCAGAGACTGGGCCATTTTTGCCTGTGCATCGACAATCTTGAGGCTGGATTTCACCGCGATTGCCGCCGCGCCCACCATCGGCAAAGTGAGGCCGAGGGCGAGCCTGCGCCCCTGGCGTTCAACTGTATTGCCCAGACGCACCATGCGGCGCTCAACATTGCCCATGGCCGCAATGCCACGCTTGGCCCCACTTTCAAAAGCAGTCGATTCCAGCGACAACAGCCCCCGAAGTGAGCCAATAATTGCAGACATCTATTTTCCCTTTTTGCTTTGAAAGTGCAGCGCCATCAGACCCGCGCGCAGCTTGTTCAGATCCTGCGCTCTATCCCGGATTGCCGGTTTTGCAGGCTCCGCCGCCTTGGTGAAGTCCGGCATTTTTTTGGGATCATGGAAGGCAAACTGCACCAGAATGCCCAGTTCCTGATTAAGCACCCGCCAGGCCTTGAACTCCTGATCCTTGGCCTTGATCCTGCCGCCCGTGATCAGATCGTATTCCCGCAGGGTAACGTCCCAAAAGTCATCGTGGTGCAGGTCCAGCCCGCACCACGTGGAGAACAAGGCCTCCCAGTCTACGCCCCTGCGGCGGCACTGCCCTTTCCCGGCGCCGCCTCGCCCGCTGCGTCCGCTGCCTCGCTGGTCTCATCAACCTGGTCGCCTTCATCCTCAGCGGATTTGACGTCAAAGGCGGCGCCAATGGCCTCACCAACCAGCGGGATCAGCTTGCGCACCCCGCCCGCCTGGTCGATCAGATCCAGGGCCTGGTCGCGATCGATGCCCTTGCCATCATTGAGACCCGCCCCCAAAGCCGAGGCCATAAGGGTCACGCCCCCGGCGCCGGTGATCAGCTGATCCAGCAGGGTGTCAAAAGACTGACCGCCGTTTTCCGCTTCAATGCGGATCAGGGCACGGGTCGAGAACTTCAGCTTGAGGGTCTTTTTCCCCAGCTTCATGGTTGCACTGCGGATCATACGACTGGATCCCCTTTGGTCCATCCAACCACACCCGTCGGGCGCAGTTTGAGATCGGTCATCAGATCGCCATCCACGTCCATCGACGGAATAGAGGGGTTCACAAAGGCCTTGTAATCAAAGGCATCCCCGGTGAGCTGCTCGCCGTCCACAGCGGGCAGCTCCACCTTGAAGAAGATCACCTTGCCTTTGCGGGCCAGCGCTTGTTCATAAAGATCGGACGAGTAGAAACAGCTCAGCGTCAGCTCGCCCGTATCGGTCAGGCCGACGCCGTATTCCTTGCTGCGGCCAGGGCTGTCCAGCGAGGTGCGGTCCCGGTATTCCGGGCTTTCCTCGGGGATACCAACTGTTTTGCATCCCTTGATCACCTCCCAGGCGACCCCGTCTTCAGACCACTGCACATCGCACAGATCGCCCGGAATGACATTTTCTGCCATTGGCTTATTCCTTTCAGTTTTTCAGATAGCCGGTCACCCGGCGAAGGTCAGGCGCGGTAGCGCACCTGAAAATCCAGCATTTGACGCCGGACTACTTCCCCGCCGGTCTCGGATGATCCGTCCCGGCGCGAGAGTTCTTTGCAGCGGATCACAGATCCACCGCTATATTCTGTCAGAAGATTTGAAACCTGAGGACCCAGAGAGATCAGCGCGCCATAAGACAGGCTATCAATATTCACCTGCACCCGCGCGGCTTCCAAATTTGATCGCCCCTTCAGAGAATAGGCTGTCACCGTGCCAACGCGCTGCAGGCTGATCCGTGGAAAGCTGACATCTTTTCCAAACATGCCCCAGATCACCGGATGGCCAATGGTTTCGAGCAAAACTCTTAGATCGCGTTCCATGCTCATTTCGCCGCCCTCAAAGCTTTGCGCCGCGCCCGCTCCAGCGCCTTTTCAATATCCTTGCGGATCTCCAACCCCAGCGCCTCCAGCATCCCCGGCGCATAGAGATCCCAGGCTGGGCGCATGAAGGGGTTAGCGGGCATTTCGCCGGTGAATTTTCCCGTGGATTTCTGATATCTCGGCGCGGTGCCATCCTCATAAAGGTGAGCATGGGTCGCGAGACTGCCATCTTCCTGCACGGGCCCCACATACATGGCCACGCGGTTGCGCCCCTGATCTCCGCGCGCGCCCCGTTTCTGCCCCTTGTCCAGCTTGCTAGTCACGGCAACTTTGAACTTGCCGCCCGCCATGGTTTCAGCCGTTGCTGCTACCGGCTTCAAAACCTTCTTCAGCGCCCGCCGTCCCGAGGCTTTGGATTGCCCCCGCGTGAGCTGCACCAGGGCGCGCTCAATATCGCCGGATCCCTCAATGCGAAGCTTCGCAACCATATCAGCCACCCGCCTTGTGAATTTTCCAGGCCGAAATCTCCAACGCCCGCCGCCGCCCAACTTCCTTGATTCCGGTGACGTGCCAATCTGCGCCCTCAAAGTGCAGGCGGTTTTCACCATCAAGACTTGCCAAGGACGCATGCCAGCGAACAACAAAACGAGCCTCGGCCTTTTGTTGAACCGCTGCAGCTTGCAACCGCTCACCATCGGAAACCGGCGTATAGCTGGCCCAGGCCTTCCTGCCCTCCTGCCAGCTCACTGCCTCCATTTCGCCAGCGTCGTTTTTTTCCACTACAGAATTGAGAAAGGTGACTTTTCGATCAAACCTCAATCCCATCACTCGACCTCGCAAGGGCGACGGTAGCGCGCCTGTTTCAACAAGCGATGCACTCCAAAAGACATGCGGGGCACGTCTTCGCCATCCAGCGCAATCCCCGCCTCGAACCATTCCTTTGCCAACAGGATCACCGCCTGCCGCAACCGTGGCAGCGTCTGCGCATCAGCGCCGCCAACCCGTGCCTGTATGCGGATCAGATCGCCACTGGCAGAGCGCCCAGCCCAGGCAGGACCAAGGACAAGCTGTGGCTCATCAAAAGCCTGCTGCACCCAAGCCCCATCAAGAGACTGATCGGCCCAACCACCCACACCGTCATCAAGAGCCAAGCCAACCAGTTCCTGCACCGGCAGCACAGGAAACCACCACCGGCACCAACCACCGCGCGTGGCTACAAATTCGACTAAACGCGGGGCAAGCGGGCAACCCGTAGCCGTTGCAACCGCAGCCTCTGCCGATTGCAAGGCAAGCTGCAGCGCTGTCTCTTCATCTGGATCATCCACCAGGAAGTGAATTGACTTTTTGAAGTCTTCCAGCGCCACACCTGGCACTAAAGGATCGACATCGATTACCCGCATATCCCGCGCTCCTTACGATTTCGCGCCCTGCTTTGGCGGTGCGCCAGGTGCCTTGCCTTTGGCTTCCGACGAGACTTCACCCTCGGCCTTATCCGCAGGCGCCGGATCTGCATTGGAAACCTCGGCGACCTCGATTGCGCTCACTCGCTCAGCCAGTGCCAATTCACGCGCCGCCAGATCCCGCTCACGATCCTCAAGGCCAGACACGCCAGCCGCCAACTCCTGTTCGCGGCGTTCTACGCTCGCCACCTGGTCGGCAATATTCTTGCCAGCCAAGGTCAGCTCTTCGCGTTCACGGCCCAGCAGATCAATATCCGCGCTGGTCATGGCAGTTGGTTGTTTCACCGGCCCAACCATCTCTGCAACTGGGGACTTCCCAGCGCAAAGCTGCTTTGCCTTCTCTTCATCAAAAGCTGCGGTTTCGCCTTTGTTGTAGCGGGAATATCCCGCAAGGAATTTCACGATGATACGTGTCATCTCACGTCTCCAAGTCTCAGGAAAAGAAAAGGGCGACCGCTAGGCCACCCTGATTGTCGCGCCGTTCAGAGGGGTTTAGAGACCCCAGCCGGTACCAGTCAGCACCGAGATCGCCTCGTCATGCTCCGGTGCCAGGTCGTGCCGCGAGATCGCACGCATCAAGGTCTGATCGCGCTGGAAAGCAGAAACAGTGTTGCCGCCTGTATCCACGTAGGTCGCCTCAGTTGAGGTCGCCACGCGAATTTCTTGAGCATCGCCAATCATGATCTGCGAGAAATCGGCAAAGGTGATTTCGGTATCAGTGCCACCGCCCAAATTGTTCGGAACCTGCGAAGTGGTCTCAATCGGAAAACCGTGCAACGTATTGCTGGCATCGATCGATGGATACATTTTTGCACCGGAAGGGTCGCGCAGGCTGGCCAGGAAATGCTTGGTTGCGCCGCGCATAATCCAGCCACAGCTCAGCATTGGCACGTTGCTGTCTTCAACCACGCTTACCAGCCAACGCAGCTTTGCCTCGACCACAGCGGGCGTATTGGCAACCGCAGCCTCCAAATGCCCAGGCAAGCACCAATTCCGCAGACCTTTGGGTGTATTCCCAGAACCATCACCGCGAATAAACGCCAAGTCTTCGCGCAAACCCATAAAGGTCAAGAGCTGGTTCCGCACAGAAGCCCCAATGCTAGGGCTACCATGCGCCAGCAAAGCATTGCCGATCGGGACCAGCGCAGCCAGGGTTTTGAAATCCTGATCAACATGGTCAAAAGTAGGCTCGCTTTCGACAATCGCCGCGTTTTCCCCGATGTAGCCAGCGGTTGGAGGGCTTGCTTCGCGCCCTTTGCGCATCATACCCGCTGGCATGTCGTGAACCACCGCGCCAAGTTTGCGCACAACCACTTTAGGAGTGAGCAGCTTGATCAAAACCTCAGACTGCGGGCGCGGGATCAACACCCCACCAGCGCTTTGCACAGCGCCAGACAGGGCGGCTGAAATCCCGCTATGCCCCTGCTGCTCCAGCGCTGCAACAGCTTGGTCACGATTACCCCCGGCATTGGCCAATGCGGCAACCATCAACCCGGTGTCGACACCCTGATTATCAGTACTGGCAACCTTCCCAGGAATACGACCAGATCCAACCCCGCCGCTATCTTGTTCAGAACCCGCTGCGCTGGACTGGGCCGCCTCGACATCCTCAGCCCGTGCGACGCGGACCTTCAACCCGTCGAATTCTTTCTTGGCCGCATCAAAGGCAGCAGTCGCCGCCTCGATCGCGCTGGCCTCGGCAGTGCCGCTGGCTTCCAAATCATCCAGCGCCTTTGCCGTGGTACCCATATTTTCAGCCGCCGCCTTCAGCATGCGGCGCAGATCGTTGATATCCATGTTGGTTTCCTTTTCGTCATGGAAAGGCTGCAGAATCGCAGCCCAATTGGCCCCGCCGCAAATGCGCGAGGTGAACACAGGCAGGGGTGCCGGTGACTAATCGTGAGGTTTAAAGGGTGGCTTGCGCCTGGGCGGCTTCGGCCAGTGCCATGGCAGCCCGTGTTTTGGGGCGCGGTTTGGGCGCATAAAGCCCGCCGATGCGCGCCAGAAAGTCGGGCAGAGTTTCTCCTGCATCCACCAGCCCGCGGCTGATGGCATCCGCGCCCCAAAACACGTCGCCACCATCCTCGACATTATCCGTTCGGCTCATCCGCCCAGGGAGGTCTTCAACTGCAATTTTGCGCCCCTCGGAGACCGCTGCCAGGAATTCGCCTTCCATTTCATCCAGGCGCATCTGGGTCAGTTGTTTGCCCTCATCTGTTGACGGGTCAGGCCGCTTGGCACCGGCATGGGCCGAGGTCTGAATAAAGACCTGGTTGCCACCGGATCCCGGCTGCATTGGTTGAGCCATTGTGGCCATGGTCCCAACCGAGCCAACCCAGGAGCCAGGGGTGGCGCTCAAATCGCTGCACTGGCTGGCCAGCCAGTAGCCTGCCGAGGCCGCCAACGGATGCACCAAGCCATGCACCGGCTTGACCGAGACTGCCGCGCGAACCGCCTGCACTGCGGCCTGAATGCCCATCACTGAGCCGCCCGGCGTGTCAAACAACATCACCGTGGCCTGCACCTCATCGCTGGCAGTGACTGCCGCCATGGTTTCTGCCAACCCGTGATAGGTGGCCCAGCCCAGATAGCGCTCCAGCATGGCCGAGTTTGGCGTAAGGATGCCCCGCACCGGAACAAAGGCAACGCCGCGATGCACCGCAAACCGCTGGCCACGTTCAAACTTGATCGCATCACCACCCATGGCTGACACATCAACCGAGGAAACAGCCTCTTCCTTTGGCAACCCCATCGACAACATGGGCAACCCATGCTCGGACATTGCCAGCGGCGCGGCCCCCAACAGGGCTGCAATAGTGGTCACTGTCATTGCTCTTTTCCTTTCGGCTTTGCCTCTTCTTTGCGGGTCATGTTGGGCGCAGGGTTCATCTTGTTGCCATTTTCCGTGGCCGGTAGCCCAACCTTTTTGCGCCCCTCATTCGGGGTATAGATCGGCCCCCCAACCGCCTTGGTCACCGCCTCGATCTGATCTTTGATTGTGGGCTGCAGCAAAGCGCCAAAGTCATGGCGCAGGAACATGCCGCTATCTCTTTCGCCCCGCGTCAGCACCGACATCGCCATGGCTTCCTCTGCCAACCCCGACCAGTGCAAGAGGCAATCCGTCAGATAATCGATCGCCTGCTGTTCGCCGTTTGCCTTCACTCCGTTTTCCAGCATCTGCAATTTGCTGGGCGGCATCCGGTAAATTGCAGCCAATTGCTCGCGGTCAAACTTGCGGCTGGCCAGTAGCTCCTGATCTGCCGCTGTCAGATCAAGGCTTTTGATATCATCCTCCGGCCCCAGAACCGGAATGCCATCCGAGTTCGGATTGGTGATGTGATCCTTGAGCCGCCGCGCATTGCGGGTCCGCGCCGCATCGTCTTCATAGCCTTCACCTAGTTTCAGAAAGGCCTTGGCATGGGCGCCAGAAACAGACCGGCCCGCCGCCTCTTGCCCGGCAAAAGCCAATCCAACGCTCTCAGTTGCGACCTGCAAAGGAGACCGGCCCGTCCAGCCATCCAGCGCCAAATAGCGCAGATGCACCATCGACCGGCTGGGCGCGCGACGCTGCACGTCTGCCCCATCGGTAAAATCATAGAACCGCGACCGGCCAGAGCGCAGCATCGTGCAGGCATCCTGGTTGATTATCTCGATCAGCTCCAGCTCGCCGCCGCGATCGCGCGGGCCATAGGCATAGCTATTGCCGCGCAGCGCCCAGGCATAGATCAGAGCAAGTCGCATCACCTTGGCCGGCACACCCTCCGAGGCCTCGACATTCAGCAGATAGGCCGCCGGATGATCTCGCACCCGCACCTCTTCCCCGTCGCCTTTACGCTGCCAAAGCTTCAACGGCACTTTGGCAAGATCCCCGGCGATGTTATTGCAGCAGGCAAACACTGTCGCATGCTGTTCGCCCCGCTGTGGAGAGACGCGCGGCAGGTGCTTCGCCAAGCGCCCGCCAGAACCGCCCCAGGCAATATCAGACAACCAAGGTTCCGGCTTCATGGTACCAGAGGTCGCCGCCTCGGCAGACATCACAGGCGGTTCCACCCGCTGCACAACCGTCTCATCTGAACCACGCGAAAAATCCATTCCAAAGATTTTCATACTACCTCGACTTCCCGCGCTTTGCGTTTCTGTTCGCCCGCCTCGGCGCGCCCCAGCGCCATGATCGCGGCCACCGCCGCATCGATCCGGCCCGATGATTTCTTTTTGTTTGGCTTCACATTCTCGGAGGCATCCTCATCCCGGTGAACATTGCCAACCTGCCAAGCCAGCATTGGATTGCCGCCGTGACGGATCCTGTTTTCCATCACTTTCTCTTCAAACCGCTTCATCGGGTTTGACATCGACTGATAGCCCTGCCGGTGCTCCACCATCGGAAACCGGCGCTTGTCCAGCTTGTCGGCCAGATACTTCATGCCCCAGGGGTCATAGGCCACTTCCTGCAGATCAAAGTGCTGGCGGATCCATTCCAACCGGGTGGCCAGCTCATCCTCATCAATGGTTCCGCCTTTGTGGATCTCCAGCCACCCCTGATCACGCCAGCCGACATATTCCCGCTTTTCCGATTGCGCCCGCTGAATAAATCCCTTGGGCCCTTCTGGCAGGAAGGTGAAGGCGACCAGGTAGATCAGCCCATCAACTGGCACCGCGATCACAATCGCCGTAGTGTCGATCTTGTTGGACAGATCCAGCCCGACCCAGGCTTTGCGGCCATACAGGCGCTCTATGTCAAACGGCGCGCTGGCCATGCCCTTGTCCCAGATATCCCGCGCAATCCAGGTCTCTGCCCCTTCAGTCCAGAGGTTCAAGTGAAAGCGCTTGAAGTTGGGCATGCGCCCCGCGATCGCCAGAGCCTTTTTCAGCGTCGACTGCATCGCATCGATCTTTTTGCTCACCCCCAGATTGGGGTTGCCCATGGCCCAGAACTGCGGGTCCGCCGGATCACAATCTGCGGGCGGCTCTGCGATGTAGCCAAAAAAGGCATCATCCTCGACGCCGCCGCGCAGCACACTTTCGCCATAGTCGCGCAGCTCACCGCAGAGCGATGCGCGGTCTTGCCCCGCCGTGGTGATCACCCAATCGATCGGCTGCGCACGTGCGATCATGCTCTCAACAATCGTGTCCGCCAGTTCGCGATCGGTCCAGCGGTGCATTTCGTCGCGCGCCAGAAAGCTGGGGTTAATCCCATCCGAGGAATCACCGTCCCGGCTCAGACAGGCAATCAGCCCGTCTGTTTTGGCAGTCTCGATCGCGGTGCGTGAGACATCCATGAATTCGCGCAAGAGCGGTGATCGCTTGATCATCCGCTTCATTTCTTTGAATAGCAGCCCCGCCTGGTTCTTGGTGGTCGCCGCGCAATAGCCCTGCGGCGCCGCCTCACCATCAAACAACTGGGTATAGAGCATCGGCACCGCCGTATCCGTGGTTTTGCCGTTCTTCTTGCCCACCTGGTGATAGGTCGACTGGAACCGCCGCAGACCGGTTTCCGATCGCTTCCAGCCAAAGACAGAACCATGCCTAAATTCCTGCCAGGGTTCCAGCTTCAGAGGCTGGCCAGCCATCGGCCCGGTTGTGTGCTGCAGCATGCCGCCCCAGTTGATAATCCGGCTGGCGGCCTGGCAATCAAAAAACAGCCCGCGATCGGCCCCGGTTTCCAGATCCATCAGGTGGCGCTCGCAGGCCATCCGCACCAGATCGCCCGCAACCAGATCCCCCTCAACAACCCCCAGCGCATAGCGGCTGACAGGGTGGTCAATTGGTTCCATTGGTTCCAGTAGGTTTATTCAGCTGCGCCATTACTTGATCAAACAACTCGCCTTGGCTTCCAGCCCCCAGCCGAGCCTCATCCACTGGGCTCAAACCAAACAGAGCAGCCTCTCTCCGCATCGTGTTTGCCGCCGTTTCCTGCAAGGTCAGCGCTGGATGCTTGCGCTTTTGATTGCCGTTGCGCCCCTTGCCAGTGTCATAAAACTGGCCTTCCATCGCCACCGTATTGGTAGAGGAAATGAAATTTGACACCGCCACGCAGTAGCTCGCAAACTGATATTTGAAGAGCAGTTCCATCCGTTCTTTCTTCACCAGTTCCGGCACCAGCTCATCCCAGACATCACGGGCGAGATCATCCATGAAGTCCGGCGCCGCCGGTATTTCTCTTTGGATATCCCCCTTCATGGGGATGACATTTTGCAGATCCGGCTTGCGTCCCTTCATTTCTCATCCCTCCTCTCAAAGTGGGTTTTTCTCTCCAATTTCCCGGTCGCGTAAAAAAAGGTTATCCGTCCGGTTTGTATTGTGGGGCCTCAGTTTTGAGATACCCCCCCTATCGGCGGAACACCTCACGCGCGGTCTTGCGGCTGTGACAAGAGTGGCAAAGGCTCTGCCAATTCTTGCGATCCCAGAACAATTTGCGATCGCCTTTGTGTGGCGTGATGTGATCCACATCCGTGGCCACCTCGACCACGCCCAACTCATCGCAGTCTTTGCAGAGCGGATGCTGGCGCAGATGAACCAGCCGCGCCGCTTTCCATTTCGGATCCGCGTACAATCGCCGCGCAGCCAGAGCAGCCGGCGAAGTCTGTGCCACCTGCCGCCGCGCCTTCAGCTTGTCCTTGCGCACCCCCTCATGCTCTTCGCAATGCGACAGCCCAGGCAATGCGATCTCATCGCAGCCAGCCGCCACGCAGATCTTCGATCGCGCCACCGGAAATTCCCAACAATGTTTGAAAGCACACAACGCAAAAACGCCCGCCGGTTTCCCGTGGGCGCTTTTGTTGATTATGCACTATTCATGCTCTGCAGGTGACCTAACTGTCAACACCATTTTTTGCATCAGCAAGATCATATCCCTGCATTCGATCTAGCGCAGCGCAAAGAGCAACCCGCAACGCTTTGATTGCATCGCCCTTTTTCTCCCAGCCGTGCTTATTCAACACCT
Organism: Phaeobacter sp. G2; assembly: GCA_025163595.1. Taxonomy (NCBI): domain Bacteria; kingdom Pseudomonadati; phylum Pseudomonadota; class Alphaproteobacteria; order Rhodobacterales; family Roseobacteraceae; genus Phaeobacter; species Phaeobacter sp. G2. Next base: position 1,813,364 of record CP104100.1, on the reverse strand, counting down.
CATGCAGCGGCATATCACCCAGACAAACCATATCGACCAACCGACGAACATAGATGGCCCGGCGCTTCACCCCACCATTCTTTGATGGCCGGATGCGTCTAACCTCCTTTGCCAGCCCATCGCCAATGCGGCGATGCAAAGCCCGCAATCTCTGGAAGTCCCGAAAGATCGCAGCCTCTCGATCACCACCACCGGCACCGCCGGAATGAACAGCCTCAAGAGACGAACATTTGACGCCCGACGCTGTGACCCGCTCGACCAGCGCCGCATAGTCGCGCGCCGCGCTGATCTGCCCCGGCGTGAACAATGCCCTATAGGCCTGCGGATCCTGTCCAGCCGAGGCCCGCCTGACCTCTGCCGCCCGATGCGCCTTTAGTGAAGCCCGCTCCATCGCATCGAACGCATCTGCAACCCGTGCCGCATCCCGGCCCGCCTCGCCAGTCTTGACCGAGACAAAGCCACCACATTCGGTCTGGCGCATCTCGCGCGGCGTGAAGCGCATCATGGGACCACGGCCAGGGGCCACCGGAATGGCAGGCCCACACTCAGCCGGAACACGACCGCGCGCCTTAATCTTGGAAATCCGCGATACCTCATCTTGCAACCGGGCCACCCCTGCCGAGGTTACAATCACCACCTGTTCGCTCATTTATTCACCTCAATTTGCCGCATGATCAGCGCACATTTTTCAGCCGCCGCCGCTCGTTTTTTCTGCATGTCCAGGTCAACAGGGTTTGGAACACGGCCTTGCCCTTGCACCTCTTCGATCAACTCCAACCGGCGGCGCGCTTCCTTTGCCCTCTCTTTGATCGCAACAAGGGGAATTCCCTTGGGCCAAATACGTTCTTTGCGCACATATGAGCGCAGCTCGGGCGCCCAATCCTCCGCCATAGCCTGGCTTCCCAAAGGCCCGGAGAAGACAGCAATCAACAGGGGAGAAGCGCTATCCTCTGGCGGCTGAATATCCGCAGCCCAAGCAAGAATTTTTGAGGCACTGGGAAACAGTGAGCGATCTTTCCCACCGGCCAATCTTGAGGCCTGCTCTGCCAAGGCATCCAGGTTGATAGCCGTCATGTAGGACAGGCGACCACATAGCTCATCAATCGTTGCATCAAACTGCGCCACGGTCACGCCAGAGGCGCGCCGCAACCCCAAACGGGTCAAGGGCTGCACCAGATGGTCCCGCACCCGTTGCTTTGCCTCTTTCAAATCCGATGCCATCGCCTCTTTCCTTTTCTCAGTGCTTCCGGGCTATCCACACACACCAGCCTTTCGGTTTTCGGCCAGTAAGGTGTTTTGTATTTTTCTGTTTTTTTTTGTTCTGTCCTGTAGGGCAATTTCACCTGCAGGCCGAAATCTTACTGAAATCTAAGTGAAATCATTTCACTTCATTTCAGTTGTATTGCAGTTGAATTTCACCGATCCCGCGCCGCGCTAATGGGCGTTACCTCGCCCGTGTAACCAAGCACCTCCGCCATGGCCGCGCGCACATTGTCGGGGGTGATGTATAGCTCCGAATGCTCGAAGTGTTCAGCTAGGGCCGTGATGGCGCGATCGTCTTTGATGATATGCTCCTGGACACCCATGTCCCGCATTTTGGTGCGGATCTTGTGCTTCTTGAGTGCCAACCGGCCAGCTTCACGGGCAGCATCACGCCCCCGCTTTCGCTTGTTCATGTCCGTCACGATCGCTTCAATTATGCCCGGATGACCTAAGCGAGTTTCATATTCGCCGGTGCGGGCATCCTCCACCAAAACTGGAACCCAACCGTGCAGCACGTTCTCCTTGGCTTCCTGCCAGTCTTCGATCGAACGGAACCGGGCTAGGTCAGCTAAATCAATGTCATCCCCTGGCAACGTCCCAGCAGGATCCTGGCGCATGGACTCGGTCCACAGGATCACGGCGGTGCCAACATCCTCGCGCCTGCCCAGCATCACGCAGCGGCTAAGGAATCGAGAACCCAAAAACCTGTGGGTGTAGAAGGGAAACCAATCATGCGAGGAAAGGGTATCGCCACGCCGCAGCGGCCAAACATCCGCAGGTTCGTTCTGGCCCTCTATCAGATCCGACATTGGCCCACCTCCCTTTTTCTGACCGAGACAAACGGCTTTCCCCGGATATGCTCACGCCGGACATAGGATTGCCCCAAGGCCAGCTCGACCCGGCGTTCAATTTCGACAAATTCAGCAGCGCACCGCCGATCAGCCTTGCGCCGATCCGCAACAGCGCGCAGCGCATGCATGACCGTGGTGTGATCCCGCCCGCCAAAGCGCCGGCCAATTTCTGGTAGGCTGCAGTTGGCCTTTTGGCGGATCAGTGCCATGGCGATCTGGCGTGGCCAGGCCAGCCGCCGCGCACGGCAGGGCCCAACCATTTCGCCAGCGCGCAGGTGGTAATAGCCGCGCACGATGCCCAGAATGACTGCCACCGGGTCTGATGATGCGATTGTCGACACCCTTTGTCGCGCCGATATGTTTTGACTAAGCTGCACAGCACAATCCTTTCAAATTATTGCGCGAACGATCTCGTTCCCACTCGTCCCGCACTTCACCAAACCCGGCCAGATGTGCCGCCTCGATCCGGGCGCAGGATTTTTCAAAATAGGAATCCTCAATCTCGACACCCACCGCACGGCGACCAAAGGCCAGCGCGGCCAGAACAGTGGCGCCAGCGCCCATAAATGGTTCAAGAACCAAATCACCGGGTTGCGAGGATTGCAGAATGTAGAGAGCCATAAGAGAGGTCGGCTTTGGCGTCGGATGCCAATCGACACCTTTTGGTCGCGCACAGGCAAAGGACTGTTTGGCCCCGCCATAATTTGGCCGCCGCGCCCGCCCTTTCCACAGATATTGGGTGAATTCCTGGTTCTTCATGTAGAACGGCGCCCGCGTCGGTGCGCCCTTGTCCCAGGTCAGCAGGTTGTGAAACTTAAACCCAACACCCTGAAAGGCGATCTGCGCCGCACCAAAGTGCTTATCGTTGCACATCACGTAGGCATCAGCGTCGGATTTAAGCGCGCGATAGATAGGCCCGCCCATTTCGTTCCAGGGGATAGAGGCCATAAGGTCGCCACTATTGTCATACCGATCCAGCGCGAACTTGCCAGACATGGACTGATTTGCCTTGCCGCCCGAGGTCAATTTGTAGGGCGCATCCGTGGCGCAAAGCGCGGCCTTCTCCGGCAACCTTGGCAACACGTCGCGCATATCACCCAGGTAGAGGGTGCAACCGCCGATCACCTCTTTGCGTCGATATCCAGCAATCACGCGCAACCCTCCACCAGGTAGACCGGCTTGACGGACGTCAGCGCCAGGCAAACAGCAGCCCAAACATCGGGGGCCTCTTGCCAGCCGACAGCAGGGGGAACCACCACACATGCACTAACCCGGACAGCAGGCGCAGGCTGAGCGGCCTTGAGCCCACCCCAACCGGCCAGAAACGCTGGCGAAATCGCCATGACCCCGGCGGTGGCGAGGTCTTGCATCCATGCGCCGGCACAATCCGCGCCCAGCACCGGGCCACCCTCGGAATAGCTATAGGGCGTTGCCAAACAGGCCAGTCGATCCTTTTCGCGCGCCGCTATGTCCGCCAACGGCACCCCCTCATGCAGGCAAGGCATGCGCTGCCAATGCCACCGCAACCATGTCCAATCTGGCTGCGCAGGAAACTGGAGCCGCTGCGTCGAGAGAGGAACGGGGAGCGCGGTCATTCGGCTGCAACCCGCATCGCTTGAGCGCGGCGATCACCAATGAAACACCCTAAAAAAGCGCGGCGCGCGGCACATTTTGCGCCAACACGCCCCAAGTTTGACAGGGAGGGATTGGGAGCCACTTGTTGCAGGCATGCCTGCCCCCGGTCGGCAGAGGTGACGGATGGCACTCCGCCGCCTGCAGTGTTTTCGCAGACAACCGGGGCTTGTTTAGCACCCCGATTGCCTGCACCTTTCGTCACACACCAATGTTTTTCGAAAGGAACTTTATCTTGAACTCCGACGACCACCTGCCACACATTCTCGCCAAACTTGCGACCCTGGAATTCTTTACAGAGATCATGTTCGCCAATGCCTGGGCGGGAGAAACCGAAAACAAATGCGCCGAGATGTCCAAGGCCATCATTCGAGTATCCAAAATGCCCTATGTCACTTCCACGGAAATACCTGAAGACGCCGTAGAACGCGGCCTTGAAGTGACCAGAATGACAGAGCGGCTCTGCGAAAAGATTATGGACCGGGCCGCGAGTATGAGAGCAACTTAACAGATCAGTTTTCGGACGCTGGCCGATAATTGACAGAAGCCAACCACCACGAAGACCGCTGGCGATCGCGCCTCTGAAATTCAAAATTAACCCGGTAACCGATATCAAATCGGTACCGGAACCAATGGAGCATTCGCCCACGCCATGACTGCATTTTTGGATCAAGCATCGAACCACCTCTTTATTGGGATGAAAGCAAAAAGGGCTTTGTATATGGCCCTCTCCTGTAGCGAGCCCACTCATGCCGCCTGCCCCACCATTTCACCAAAGAAATCAGGCGCAGACGGATCTGTGAGGATAACCAGCAGAGCGATATGGCTGGCGGGGGCGGTGACTGCGCCCCACCAATTCAGCGCGGTTTGAAAACTGACATCGCAGAACAGCGCTACCTCGCGCGGGCTGTTGAACCGGGCGCGAAAATAACTGGACCACAGATCCGGCGCACTGGCCTTTAGGGCGTAGGGGTCAAACTGATTTGACCAAGAGCTTTGCCCCTGCCCCGCACTAGGGTCAGCGCATGGAATATCATTGTTTACAATCAGGGTCAGACGAGGGCGGCTCATGCGGCGTCCTCCGCTTGGTCAGCAGCGGGCGGGTTCGCCTTCATATAGGCTTTCAACCGATCAACAGTGCGCAGGGTCGGGCTGCCGTCACCGCTTTCCCATTTTGCCCAGGTGCCACCACCCCCAACCCCAGCCTTCTGGATGACGGTCGACGGGGAGATCCCGAACTGCGCCGCATAGGCGCGCACATTGGCCATGAACTGTTCCATGGCTCACGAATAGTTCTTTTGATCTACTCACGTCAAGATCAATATAACGATACCATAGATGCATATATCTAGGCAAAATTACGACATGCCTACAAACCAACCCCCAGAACCTTTCCTAATCAGGCTGCAGGCGGCAATTGATGCCGACCCAAACCTAAACGTCTCGAACCTTGCGGTTAAGGCGGGCTTGGGTAACAGCGCAATTAGGCTAATGTTCAAAAGAAACACCAACCCGCGTGTTAGCACGATGCGCCAAATATGCGCCGCCCTAGGGACGACGCTGGAAGAGTTTATGAGCAATGCTCAGACAGCAGAAGAGCAAGAAATTGTGCGTCTATTTGCCCAGCTACCCGAACCGCTAAAACTGCAGCTTCTGGGCTATGGGCGAGGTCTTGCTGCTGCTGCGGATCAGTCTCAGCCAAAAGACGCCGAAGAAAATGAATAAGTATCTGATCTGTCACGTTTAAATTTCCTTTATTCTCCACCCTCCCGGAACAATACTTAAAATTGTCTCATCTTGACACGATACGCCATAAGGGTGTGTCGTGACTAGAATTCGCATCCCGCAAAGCGGTTGCAGCAGCCGCGATGAAAATACACAATCAAGGAAAATCGATTTGAAGCAGACATTTACCACTGCCCGCGCACTCGCCACCGGAATTGAACTGGTTGGGTGGGTGATCTTTACTCTTGCCCTTCTCGCCACGGCCTTCGCACTAAACAGCGGTAACACCCCGCCAGAAGCATCCAAGCTAGTGGTCCTTGCGGCTGGTGCGATTGGCGCCGCAACTGGGCTGGGCCTCGTGCTGGCTGCGCAACTTGTTCAGGCGCAGGTGGCCACCGCAATCAACACCAGCCAGATCCTGGAACACGTGGCCAACTTGAAAACCCAAACGACACACACCACGATGGAACCGCCGATCTCCGCACCGCATCACACGCCGCTGACTGCCAGCCCGGAACCATACGCAGCAAAGCCGCAGGCTGAAGGCCGCTTTCTGCGCATGGTCAAAGGCTACGAACTGCACAAATATTCCGATGGAATATCGGTCGACGGCGAAGGCAGATACCCGACAATTCTGGCTGCTGAAAGGCGCGCCGCCGAACTGGCCGCTGGCGAATAATCGGCCCACAAATCCGAACCACGCTCACCTGAACCCCGCCTCGTGCGGGGTTGTTGATTCGCCAAATAGATGTTTTGTTCTATTTTGAGTTGACATAGTTCTTTTGATCTATACATTCCCCTTCATCAACCGATGGAGGATTGAATGCAAGATAAATCAAATACCGTGCTGCGCGACGCCCAGCAGATTGCCGGTTCGCCCGAAGATCACATTGATAATCCGAACCTGTTCACCACCGCTTGGGCGGCAATGAAGGCCGCGCGCGGTCAGGGCTTTGACCCACAGCGCCTGCGCCCCCAGCATCTGATCGACCGGCCCGAACCCGCGCCGGAACCAATCGACCAGACCCTGATCCGGGTGGGCGAAACCGTGCGCTGCTACGCCCAAAAACAGGGATACCGGGTTCAGCACCGCCATGTCGCGTGATCTGAAACCACCCCGCCCCGGCGCCCACCCCATCATCCGGCATGGCTCCCTGTCGCCCGCATCACAGCGGGCACCACCCCCGCCACACTAGCAACACCAGACCTGCGATCAGGAGGACATCGCAGGTCTTGTTTCACCGGAACACCGCGCACTTCTCCTTTTGATGCGCGGGATAGTGCGGGCGGTTTCAGTCCTCCTCCAAAGAACCCACCGCCCGCACGACACCCCCAACCTGCCGAGGTCAGACCATGCCCCCACATCGCCTTGCCGCAGCCGCGGCTGAAATCGCAGCCGCCCAAGGACTTTGTAAACTTCTGAAATTTCAGGATCTCGGCGGCACCCTAACCCCGCCCAGCGATGATCCACAGGACTGGTGGGAACCGGAGAACCTGACGCATCGAGCCGAATTAAACGGCATCATGGCGAGCGCCGACAACTTCTTTGACGCCATCACCGCTTGGACCAAAGCCGCCCATCAGGCCAGCGCCCGCAATCGCCGCGCCACCGATGACCGCCCAGATTGCCCTTACAACGGTCAAGGCCTCGCGCCAGAAGCGTCAAAGGTTTCGAAATCTGCTGATCAGATTAATTGCCAGGATCCTCTGGTATCTGACGCGCGGCTGCGCTCAAGCGAAGAAGATCTTGGGCCAACTGATCGGCCTGCTCTGGCGTCAAGACGATTTGAAGCGCATCAAGTTTCGCCTGCATATTCGATACCGCCACGAGATGTTCAACTGATTGAACCGTCTCAAGCCGCAAAAGACACGACATCCCAAACCCAACAGCGGGCGTCCAGCCCACCACCGGACAAAGAGTGATGTTTCCCGACTTGTCCTTATCCCAACCTGCAGCTGACATGAATGCTCTCCCTTAAAAGATGAACAATCACAGCAGGAACCATTTTCAGCAACACACGCAGCGCAAGCGCTGCACTGGGGCGCGGCAAGCCCACCACTCACGAACAACAGCCGCGCCCCATCCAGACAACAGGAGGCACCCATGCAGCAGATCACCCAGGACAAGGCCCCCATGCGCGCCGCCATGCTGGCCAATGACGTGGCCTTTCAGCGCTACGCCGCCACCCGCAATGGCTTCCCAGATGGCCAGTTCAGCCCGACAGCCGCCACCGAACATCTGCGCACCGTTTGCAAAATTGAAAGCCGCACTGAACTGGCGACCGATGCTGCAGCCTTCCAACGATTTCTGCGCCTGCACACTGATTTTGAAATCAGCGCTGGCCGCTTGCCGACCCCACGCTAACCCGAAAGGAACCTCAAGTGATGACCGCCCACTTACCCCCCGCCATGACCAAACCAGAGCCAAACGACCCCTACAAGATGCGCTCCATTGAACAGATTTTGTCGCTGTTTGATGGCGGCAACTTTCTGCAGCAGCTCATGGCTGATCACCGTCAGTTGCAAATGGATCTTTTGGAACACAAGGCAGAGCATGGCGCCAAGGGCTGCAGCGGCAGCATGACCATCACCCTGAATTACGCCCTGGGCAATTCCGGCGATGTGGCGATGGGCGCAACCGCCAATTTTAAGGGGCCAAAGAAACCACCATCCAGCGCCGCCGCCTACATCAACGAAAAGGGCGAACTGACGCTCTACAGCCCGTTCATGAAACAGATGCACCAGCCGCGCGATGTCACCGACTTTGACCCCGACACCGGCGAAATCCGAGATCTGGATTAAGCATACAAGAAACCAACAACTCAGCGCCAAAGGAAAACCAAATGGCATACGACGACCCAGAAGTAATGCAAAACCCAGCTGAAACCATGCGCAAGGTCATGGAAGAAATCGGCAATCACACACCAGTCACCCTGCCCGATGCACTGGACCTAACCAAACCCGCCATCATCAGCAACCCAAAGCACCGCGACACCAAGAATCTGACAGGCGAGATCCGCGCTGCTGCCGAGTTCCTGAAACCAGCCCGGCGCAAGGGCACAGCGCAGCTGGAAGATCTGCAAAGCCTGATCGACTGGGCCAATCGGTTCAAAGGCGAAACCTCTGCCCTGTTTGCGCGCGCCGATATGAAGGCTCCCAAATTGACCTGCATTGCGGATTATCACGCGGGCGGCGCGATCGACCCCGTGTCCGCAACCGGCGACGCAACAGCGCGCCACTGCCACCACAAAGCCATCTACAGCTTCCCCCTGTCAGATGAATGGGAGGCCTGGATGAAAATCTCAGGCGAGGCATTGGCGAAGGATGAAATGGGGGAATTCATCGAAATTCATGCGACCGAGGTCATGGACCCGACGCCTGCGATTATCAAAGGATCTGCCTCCGAAAAGAACCAAGGCTGGGAAAACCGCCTGATCGAAACCGCAGAAAAGATCGAAGGTCGTTTTGGGCAACTGCACCAACTGCTGCAGATGAGCCGACAGTTTCAGGTTTTCGAGACCAGCGACCTGAAAGTCAGCACCAACCGCGATACTGGCGAATCACAGATCAATTTCATGAATGAGCACAAGGACGCCGAGGGCGCGCCACTGCAAATTCCAAACCTGATCATTATCGCCATCCCCGTTTTTCGGGGTGGTATTCCCTACCGAATGGCCGTGCGATTTCGATACCGCAAAAGTGGCAGCACCGTGAAATTCATCATGACGGTTTTCAATCCCGAAAAATACTTTGAAGCCGCCTACCGCGAGGCGGTGGAACAGGCCCAGGAAGGCACGGAACTGCCCCTTTTCTACGGCAGCCCAGAAGCCAGCTAAGGCAGCCTGATTTCTCTTTCTGCCCCCTCAAAATCAGAGGGGGCATCGACGGAAACCAGCACCCCTTTGATGGAGTCAAACATGAAGACCAGAGCTGAACTAGAAATGTCAGAAATCCGTGATGCCATTCGCCAGTACGTGGAAGAAAAGACGGGCGGCAAGGTTCTGAACAACGGCATCCACCTGCACCTCCTCAAGGCCGACCCAAACGACCCAAGGGAAAGCGACAGTTTCTCCGCTTCAGTCACCTACACGACCTAGGCAAGACGACTGAGGCCGCATCACCCCCGACCAAATCAAGCAAACCCAAAAGGGAGACCGAAATGGGCGCTCCAAGAGTATCAGAGGCCGCAATTCAACGTGCGATCAACGCCGCCAAAGGGACAGGGATTCCCATTGGTGCGGTCATCATCAACAACACCGCCGGCACAGTTCGCATCGAAGTCCAAAGCCCCGAAACAGTAGACGCTCCCCTCAAAGCCGTGCAAAAGTCTGGCCCCAAGAAATGGAACCAGGGGCAAGCGACGTGAAAATTCACTTTCCAGGGTATTTAGTTGAGCGCAACAGAAATGGATCCCCCCGATACCGCGTCCGAGTAGAAGGCCAAAAGGGGCGTAAAATCACCATTCCCGTTGGGCATGATCACCCTGATTTCCCTAATCACTACTATGCTGCCAGGGTAGGAGAGTTGTGGACACCAGCGGAGACTCGCGCGACGGAAAGATCCCTAGATTGGCTCTGCAGTCGCTATCTAGCGTTTCTTGAGAACATGGTTGAAGCAGGTCAAATGTCTGCAGCTACGCTCAAACAACGCCGCAGCGTCCTCGCTAGAATGTGCGATTTTACAGACCCGGATGAAACTAGATATGGCGACTGCGATATGGACGCCCCGACAAGTGCCTTCCTTACGATACGCGACGCCTGGGCAAGCCGTCCAGGAGCTGCCGACAATCTAATCAAATCCGTGCGAGCGATCTATAATTGGGCGGTTGAGCGAGGCGAAATTGGGCATAACCCGGCGGCAGGCATCGCTCCAATCAACCGCAATCCTCAAGGGGGAGCCACCCCATGGACCCCTGCTGACCTAAAGGCCTTCAAGAGTGCCCACCCCAAGGGAACAACTGCCCACCTATGGCTTACCCTCCAAGCTTTTACAGCCTGCCGAATAGGCGATGCAATTTGGCTTGGCCGCGACCAGGAAGTTTCCCACAACGGCAACATATGGCTAGAATGGCAGCCGAGGAAAAAGGGGTCAGCGCCGGTTTCAATCCCAATGCTTCCACCGCTCCTTGAGGCAACACGTTCCGCGAAAGTAATTGGCCCATCCTATATTCTGAATGACAAAGGCAAACCCTTTGCCTCTACCGAAGCCTTACGGGTCCGCGTCCAACGCTGGTGCAATGCTGCAAGCTTGCCGGGAAGATCATCCCATGGTGTTCGCAAAGCCGTTGCGGGGCTAATGGCAGAATCAGGCTCTAGCCAGCATCAGATCATGGCAGTGATGGCACACACCGAAGCCCGCACATCTGAAGTCTACACGAAAGGGGTGCAACGACGCCTTTTGGCTGCAGACGGTATCCAAGCATTAGCCTCTCTGGAGTGGTAAGGTGTACCGCACTGTCATTTCGCGGTACACTCTCTCCAACAAAATATGGCGCAATTCGCCTAATTGGTAGTTCAGGGTCGCCCACCACTTCCTTCTCAAGCAGGAAGTGAAACTAGATAGATCTCAATAGCTTATGAAAAATATGATTTTCACCTATTAGGATTTGGTTGAAAATCCTGTCGCAAATCCCAGTCGTTTTCTGTTCCACGACGGCCCACCACAGGATGGCTTTGTCGCACAAATCCCGGCAGGGATTCATTTTGTGAATCCAACGTGATAGCTGGGAGAGATGAGCAGTTGATCCCTGACGAAGTATCAGACAAAGAACTGGCCCTCCTACAACGCTGCGCGAAAGCCGCGCGGTCATTTTCAATCTGGCTTGACCCAGCCATGATTTGGGTGCCACCGCCAAGCGGTCTCACTCCACAACCGCTATACCGCCTTTGGCACTCCAATCACAAAAGCCGTAGACCAAATCTTGGCATGTCTCCGATGTTAAATTGTCCTTTGGGCAGCACGGTCATTGCTTTCATATCCATGGCATCCATCGATTAGAGCGTTTTAAACAATTGCTTTTGACGGGTCGGTTATGGGGCGCCCTGTCCTAATTTGTCAGGGTTTCTCATGATATAGAGCCAAGAAATCTTGCCGTTCTGGTCCGGGGCAAGCGTTGTGATGGAATCCAAAACGCCGAACTGGCTGCGCAGGATCGCGGGCTTGGCGTTCACCATCGACACCTGGGTTGTCCAGCCCTGTTCTGCTTTTGCCTTTTCGTACAGCGCACGGAACACCTGTATGATTTCGCTGCCGCCAACCAACGGGCGACGCGCGGCTCTTTTATTGGCCCCACCATCTGACAGCGCAACAGAATTGGGTGTAAGAAGCGACAGCGCCTGATCGAAGTCTTCCGACATAACCGCCGTGAAAAAGCGTTGGCTCAAATCGGCAACATCCTCTGGGGAGGCATCGAACCGTGGTCCAGAGGTCTGTAGTTTCTTCTGGGACCTGCTGACCAGCTGGCGACAGGCAGCCTCGCTTGTGCCAAGCGTGTCCGCTATTTCCGAATAGCTGGCATCAAAGGCTTCTCTCAGAATGAAGGCTGCGCGCTCGCGCTCGGTAAGGCGCTCCATGGCCCAGAGCAATGCCAACTCACACTCCTGCGCCAGCTCAAAATGGTTGCTTGGTTCCTGAGCCTCCATTTGCAAAAGAGGTTCAGGAAGCCATGGACCCACATAGACCTCGCGCTGTCGATGGGCTGAACGCAGGGTGTCGATGGCAATATTAGTCGCGACGCGCCGCAGCCAGGCCGATGGGTTTTCAATTCGGCTGGTGTCTGCCGCCGCCCATTTCAGCCAGGTGTCCTGCACCGCGTCCTCGGCGCCTGCACGTTCGCCAATCATGCGATAGCACAGGGAAATCAGTTTCGAACGCTCGAACTCAAAAATATCTGCGGCCACGTTCATGTTTGATGCCGGACCCGAATGGTCGAGCTGTCAATTTGAACACTTTGACAGGTTTGCCCATGCCCCAGACCGCGTTTCAATACCGGAAAAATTCGCCCGCTAGAGGCTGCGAATGAGGCCGCAATTAGCGCCGTTGCGCCGAACCGTTCTTCAATCCTGTCTCGCAGCTCGGCCAAGTCAGGGGTATCGGCGATGGCGGCCTGCGCAAACCTATACCCAAGGCCGACGTCACCTGCCCCACCGGCGTTGCCTTCAAGGCAAAGGGCAATCAACTTTGCTGGTACATTCGATTCAAGCGCCATATCAACGACCAATTGCACGCATGGCCCACAGTCCCCCTCCTGCGTCGATCCAAGCATCGCCCCGGCCCAGACGTCGCGGGCCTGTTTTGGGCCGCGAAACTGACTGTAGAGCGGTAGCGTAGATAGTCGCAGGCCCGCTGCCGTAGAGGTATCAACAATATGCGACATGTAAGCCGTATCATAGTTGTAGCGTTGCGCGAACCGCTCGGCGCCCATTTTTAACAAAGCGCGTATCATGCTGTTGCCCTTTCTTTTGGAGCGCTGGTGGTCGCCCACATCGCCAGAAAGGCAGGCACTTGAATGCCAGTCAGGTTTGTTAAGGCAACAACGTCCATGGGGCTGCCGCGATGTATCCAGATCCAGATGTGAAATACCGCATGAAGCACAAGCCATGACGCGCCACATACGCCTGCTGACCTGTCATGTTTCACACCTGACCAAATCAACGCCGCACCACTAGCCAGGTAGGCAAGCGCGACATCCCTGGCAAAGTGAAAATTGAGCGGTCCGGTCAGTGATACACCGGGTACACTGGTATACCAGTGATTTGTGGCGGTCCAAATGTAGGCAGCTGTTCCAAGGGAAAGCCCGCCAACGGCTATCAGAACGGTGTGTCGCATATCATCTCCAAAGGTAAGTGTTCAGTGATATGACGATCCGCATGCAGAGTTTGTGACGAACTCGGGCAAAAAACAGACTTTGGCACACCCCAAGGGAACTTACACTCAGTTCGCTCATTCGCCATTGTCACTCGGGCCAATGGCGTGACCTGGCTCATTCTCGAACAGGTGCCGCAGTAGTTCGCTGTCGCGGAAACGGCCGTGCCGGTTCTTGGGAAAGGTCGAGTGGTCAGGCGCGCGATCGCTGACATCGAGACGGCAGAACCAGCGATATGCCAAGTTCAGATGGACCTACACGCAAAGCCGCCGCTCTGACCGGATACCAAAGCAATACCCCACCAGCAGCATGCGGATGAGGAGCTCAGGATCGACGGAAGGCCGCCCTGTATGTCTGTAGAAATCGGCAAGGTAGCTGCGGATGCCGGACAGGTCCACGAACCGGTTGATGGAGCGAAGCAGATGGTTCTGCGGGACATGATCCTCCAGCGAAAACTCGTAAAACTGCGCTGGCTGCGCCTCCTGCTGCGGTCCTATCATCGCCAATCCTCCCACCCTGTACTGGAATTGAATCAGCCGACGGCCCTTCGAGCAAGGGCGAGTTTTTCAACAAAATACGCCCAAAGTGCATGATGCAGCATGCTGTATGCTGTATGCTGTATGCTGTACGAACGACCGCTCTATGAAGTAATTGATGACGCTATTCCGAATCTGCCAGCGACATTGATGCCACCTCATCATCGCTGGGCAGTTCCCAAGTCGTTTCGATATAGTCAAACATGCCGCGTGTGATTTCCATATGGAAGCTCTCACCTTGATTCATGTTGCGCGCTTCAACACGTTTCCACCGCTCTGAAGCATCGACATTCAGGACATGCAGCTTTGCCGTAAACTGAGCCTGCTTCGCGAGTCTGCCATACTTCTGACGGTGTTCTTGCCGCTGAAACCCAAAGTCTAGGATCGACGGAACGCCCAACTTGCCAAGCTGTAACGCCATTGCCCACATTTGCGTCTCGCAACGATGGACGCGTGGGAAGATCCATGCGGGGTCCAAGGCGTCCGGTGCGTCCTCCCCAAACAAGGATACCATCCATTCATCAATCGAGAATACAACACCGCCGTTGCGGTTGGCCAACGCGCGGGCATATGTCGTTTTACCCGCGCCCGTTGAGCCGCAAATCAGGTGAACTTGCTGTGTGTCATCGTCATGCATTGGGAAAATCTTTCTTTAGTGTGAATCAGTTTAGGCCGCTTTTTTCGGCGCAAAGATGCGAACGATTGAAAAGGCAAGGAAACCCGCTGGACCAAAAAGAAATGTGACTGGAAGGCAGGGCGCGACCAGCCAGAAGCTAAGTCCATCGCGCCTTGATGTTCTGCACATCCAGGCCCCGATCAATAAGTCAAACGCTAGATAATGCACCCACCCGGCCATCATCGCATTGGGGTTCGCAAACAGGTCGATAACTTCGGCGAGACTACCAAATCCGCCCCCGCCGTTTGATGGAAAAAACAGAATGAGAGTGACGTAACCTAATGAGAGCAAGGTCGGAATGACATAACCAGCAATCAAGTCAGACCAATGTGGAATGAGCGGAGATGCGAGCAAAACAAGCCAGCCTGCCATCGCAAGTAAGCCAGCAATAGAGAAAATAACTTCAAGGTCCATGACGTCACTCATTGTTGATCAGGATAATTCGCGCATCAGTATTGCAATGTACTTGCAGATGCAAGCAATATGCATACAATGTCCACATGAATGATTTATGCCTCACAAATACTCTTCGCCTTCTACAATCAGCGGACCAGATCAAAGCACGACTTTCGGGCGATTTCGCTTCGGTCCACGGTCTCTCGGTGAACGAGGTTTTTCTCCTCATGCACTTGGAACAGGCGCCTCTACATCGCCTGTCCCGTGTCGAGATTGCAAAGCGGATGCACGTGAGTGCGTCGACGGTAACGCGTATGGCAGCCCCCTTAGAGAAAATCGGGGTGGTAGCGCGACAAACGGACGAAAGGGACGCAAGGTTGGCATTTGTTGTCCTGACAGAATCTGGGTTGGAGAAAGTTCACGAGGCGCGTGTCACATTCACAAAACAGGCAGGCTATGTTTTTCGTGACCGCTGGACCGAGGAAGATTTAGAGCAGCTTTCCGGCCTGCTTCATCGCTTGATCGCAGATGCCCCTGGTAATCTGACTTAGAAGTCGGCCTTTGCTAAGCAGCCATTGGCGCAGCCGAAGCGAAAGCTCACTTTGTCCGCTCAGCCGCCTTTGGCGTCACAGACTCGCTGAGTTTCCCTACCAGACTTGTCGGGTGTCCGCTCTGAGCCCTAAAGGGACCTGCATCGGCAGGAAGACGCGGGTTTGGGTGGGGAGTGTCGGCGGGAAAAAACTCAATTAGAAAGAGTGGCGGCAAAGCGCACACAATGGATGGCTGTTTTGGCGGCACGGCGCCGGAAATCCCACCTTTGCCACCTTGGGCTGGAGGCGAGCGAATACTGGGCCTACCTCTTGTTCACGGTTCGCCGAGATGAAGGCGCACCGCAGAAAACACAGTAAAATGAATGGAGTGTACAACATGACCAAGATTTCCCTGACAGCCGTTGCCCTTGCAGCTCTGACCGCATCCCCCCTTGCAGCACAGGCAGCAAGCGCTGTGGATGCTGACGGAAATGGCACCTTCTCCCTGGCGGAGCTTCAGACAGCCTATCCAGACCTTACCGCCAAAGATTTTGTCGAGATTGACACCAATGCAGATGGCAATGCTGATCTGGCAGAGGTGCAGGCGGCCCAGGAAGCAGGTATTCTGCCAACCGCAGGCTAACCAGCGCCCCACTTACAGATTACCACTCACGAGAACGCCCTAGCCCTGCTGACGCAGGGCTAGGGTCCTATGTCGGCGACGGCTGGTTTTGTCCCGCACTTACCAGTTCGGCGACGGCTCTTTTTTTGCACCCACAGCGAATAACGGCAGAGCGGGTCGCGGCTTCAGCATATGACAGCCGCGCTCACTCTCGGCTCCAGCCCTTTGTGCCAGATGCTGCGCACCATACCAATGTCCGCTCTTACGAAGTCTCAGCCTCTGCGCTACGAACAGGCCCCTCGCCCAGCAGCGCACACAGCGCCTTTGCCGCTCTCACCGACTCATCGCCGCGCAAGGGCCAACTTTGCATCAGCCCCTCGATGATGAGCGAGATTTCACTTTCCTGGCCGTGCAAGCCCGACGCCTTGGCGGCACGGTCGGCCATCTCTGCTTTGTGACGGCCCAGAAGCGCGCGCAACTCTTCATCCTGCGGTGCTGAGGCGACTGCCGCGTGAAACAAGCAGCCATGCGTGGTCTCTGCCTTCATCCAGTGCGCAACGCGATCAACGATGGTCGCCAAAGGCACTTGGTCCGCTTTCTCGGTTTCGGGAAAAACCTGCGCCATATAGCGGCGATGTCGATGCTCCAACGCCCGAAGGATCATCCTTTCGCGTGAGGGAACATATTTGTAGAGGGTGCGAAGGCTTACCCCCGTCGCTTTGCGAAGCGTTTCAATATTGGGCTCGGCGAAACCATGTTTTGCAAAAGCCCGCTCCAACCCGGCGTCAATCTGGTTCTGTATATCAGTCATTCTTGACTCAGTAGAGTGGTTCCTCTACCCCGGCAAGTAGAGTTATCATTCTACCCATAGGAGCCCACCAATGCCATTGCCTTGCAAAATGAGCGGTGTCGTGTTGACCGGACACGGCGGACCCGAGAAACTGGAATGGCGCGATGACCTGCCCATCCCGACCCCCGGCACGCGGGACGTCGTCGTCAAGGTCAGCGCCGCCGGTGTCAACAATACCGACATCAACACCCGAACGGCCTGGTATTCAAAAGGCGACGGCGAAAGCGACGATGCCAGCTGGTCGGGCAAGGCGCTGTCCTTTCCGCGTATTCAGGGTGCCGACGTCTGCGGGCATATTGTTGCTGTGGGCGATCAGGTTGATGCCGCGCGTGTCGGCGAACGGGTGCTGATCGAACCCTGCATCCGGGAAGCAAACAGCGAGATTTTGGAAACGCCCTGGTATTTTGGTTCCGAATGCGATGGTGGCTTTGCTGAGTACACGCGGGTCGCGGCGCGACATGCCCATCGGGTGGAAAGCAACCTTACCGATATCGAACTGGCTTCCTTCCCCTGTTCCTATTCGACGGCCGAAAACATGCTGACACGTGCTGCCGTCAAATCAGGCGAAACCGTGCTCGTGACCGGGGCTTCCGGCGGGGTGGGATCGGCAGCCGTGCAATTGGCGTCGGCGCGTGGCGCAAGGGTTGTCGCGGTCACAAGCGCCAGCAAGGCAGACAAGCTGAAAGCCCTTGGTGCGGATGAGACCCTCGACCGGGATGCCGATTATGTCTCGGCCTTCGGGGCGGGACAGGTTGATGTGGTCATTGACCTTGTCGCTGGTCGGAAATGGCCGTCACTGCTGGATGTCTTGCGCCCCGGTGGGCGCTACGCCGTCGCGGGCGCGATTGCAGGGCCGCTGGTCGAACTGGACGTGCGCACGCTCTACCTCAAGGATCTGAGCTTTTACGGATGCACCGTGCTGGAGCCAGAGGTCTTTGGAAACCTTGTCACCCGGATTGAGCGTGGCGACATAGCCCCGTTGGTCGCCGAAACCTATTCACTCCACGAAATCGGTGCTGCTCAGGAAGCCTTTGGCAGGAAGGGTCACATCGGTAAGATCGTTCTAAGTTTGTCTTGATCCACCAGCGTCAGGATCGCGAAAGCTTTAACAGGAAGGATAAGATATGACCCGCAGTTCCGAGGCCGACAAGGCAAACGTCATCGCATTCTACGAGATGATGTTCAACGACTGCGACCCGGCGAAGGCCATCGCGCGCTATGCCGGGGACGACTACATCCAGCACAACCCCCATGTCAGCGACGGCAAAGATGGGTTCATCAGCTATTTCGAACGCATGGCTACCGAGTACCCCGGCAAGCGCGTCGAGGTGAAACGCGCCATCGCCGAAGGGAACCACGTCGTGCTTCACTGCCACCAGATCTGGCCCGAGGGTCTTGAATACGCGGGCATTGACATCTTCCGGCTTGATGATGCCGGAAAGGTCGTTGAGCATTGGGATGTGTTACAGGAATTGCCTGACCACAGTAAAAACGACAATGGGATGTTCTAGTCTGCCTGCGGGAGAGCGGACACCTACGGACGAAAGAACAATATCCGCTTCGGTCCGCAGAGCTGCCCTCCCCGCCGAAATCTTGCTGTAAACCTCACCGCTGATCGGTCCTTACGCAGCGGCGTAGCGTTTCAGGCCGTGCTTATAGCGAGATTGCCGGGCGTTGCAGAGGTCGCTTTCCAGAGCAGCCCAGTTTGAGGGAGTTTTGAGCCCAATGAATTTTGGATTCTGTGTCCATCACAATTCTTGACAAAACTCGTAAGGAAAAATATGGGTCCGTCCTATACCTTTTCCTCGAAGCAAGGTGTTGTGGAGTGTCCCTCCTCCTTAACGCCCAGCCATACCATTCAATAGCTGTGTAGGTTCGCGCCTTTTCACAGCGCGTTGGAGCAGTATGGTGCGCACAAGCTTCGTCTCAATGACACCTCTCTTTTCCGCCTTGGCGTGTTGGTGTTTCCCAAACCGGCGCTGTTGCGCAGGCCTGTTGGCCGTATTTCTGGCTGTGGCAACCACACCAAAAGATGCACAGGCCGATCGCTTTCCGGTGTTGATCCAGCATCAATACGGCGAGACCACAGTTCAAAGCGAACCAAGCCGCATCGTTTCTCTCAGCTTTATTGGCCACGACTTTTTGTTAGCGCTGGGAAGACCACCGCACGCGCTGCGCAAATGGTTTGGCCCGCATCCTTATGGCATCTGGCCCTGGGCGCAGGAAGCTTTGGGAGAGGCCACGCCCATCGTCATGCAGGGCGAGATCGATATCGAGGCCATCGCGGCCATGCAGCCGGATCTGATTGTTGGCCAATGGTCTGGAATGACCAAGCGCGAATATCAGCTGTTGTCTCGAATTGCGCCAACTGTACCGCCCCAATTACAGTATGGCGACTATGGCACTCCCTGGCAGGAAATGTTGCGAACCCTAGGGCGCGCCACGGGACGTCTGGATCAGGCTGAAGAGATCATCGCCGAAATTGACGCGCGTTTTCACAACATTCGTCAGGCCCACCCGGAGTGGCTAGGGGCCAGTTCCGTCATGGTCTGGGCAGGTCAGAATGGCGCCTATTCCGCCCGTGACATCCGCGGCCAGTTTATCCAAGCCCTAGGTTTCGAGGTGCCGGATGCCATCAACACCCGGGCGTCCTTCAACAATTACTACGTGCTGATCCCCCCGGAAGACCTCTCCCCCATCGATGTTGATGCCCTCATTTGGCTGGACGCGGGTGGCTCAGTCAGTCGGCTGCAACGGATGCCGCTGCGCCCAACCCTGCGCGCTTATGCCGAAGGCCGCGAGATCTATGCTGATTTGCTCCTCTCGGCGGCCCTGTCACATTCCAGTCCACTTAGCCTGAACTATGCGCTGGATCGCCTGGTGCCCTTGTTGGAGGCGGCAATAGATGGCGACCCCGCCACCACTGTTTCCAGCACCGCCGAGGCTGGCCTGCTGCCGGAAGGCTTCTGACATGACCATTCTCGAGGCTACATCTCCCCGCTCTGACCACCGTGCATCAGCCCGCCAGATCTGGCTGCTGACGGTCGTCCTAAGCCTGCTATTGCTGTCGGCCCTGTCGCTGCGTTTTGGCCTGCGCCCGATCAGCTGGCACAGCATCTGGGACTCCTTTGTGGCCTATGATGCCACAAACGCCAACCATCTGGTCCTTCAGGGGATGCGGCTGCCCAGATTGCTGGCTGCCTGGCTGGCCGGAGCTGCCCTGGCCGGTTCCGGGGCTTTGATCCAAAGCCTGACAAGAAACCCGCTGGCAGATCCCGGATTGCTGGGCATCAATGGCGGGGCGTCGCTGGGGGTGATCCTCTGTATCTTTCTGCTGGGCATTTCCGACCCGGCCTACTTTGTCTGGGTTGCCATGGGCGGCGGGTTGATCAGCACGGTTCTGGTATTTTTCCTGGGCAGCGCAGGTCAGGGCACCCCGCTGCGGCTGATCCTGGCAGGTGCGGCGCTCAGCGCGCTGTTCCTGGCACTCGGGCGAAGCCTGTTGCTGATCAGCCAGCGCAGCCTGGATGTTTATCGCTTTTGGGTGCTGGGCGGTCTGGACGGGATTGAGATGGCAACCCTTGCGGCTTTGCTGCCCTTCTTTGCCGTGGGCGCGGCGCTTGCCGCGGTTTCTTCCTTTAACCTGAACGCCATGATGCTGGGCGAGGACACCGCCCGCAGCCTGGGCCTGCGGGTTGGACTGGCGCGGGGGCTTGCCGTTTGTGCCATTGTCTGCCTCTGCGGTGCCACGGTGTCGATGGCCGGGCCCATCGCCTTTGTTGGCCTGATCGTGCCCCATATGGCGCGGCGTTTTTCGGGCGCAGATATGCGCTGGTGCCTGTTGTTTTCCGCACTTTTGGGGGCCGGGCTGATGATCCTTGCCGATCTCATGGGGCGCTTGCCGGTCTTTGGCGGCAATATGCAGGCCGGGGTTATGGCAGCGCTCCTCGGCGGGCCAGCTCTGGTCTGGTTGATCCGCCGCAATGGGCGGGCGGCGCTATGAGCTGGAGCCTACGCCTGCCCTTCCTGTCCCTCTCCGTCTCACAGCGCGCCGTTGCCGTCGGCTCTGTCCTCATGCTGCTGCTCACCCTGGGCGCGGTTCTGGCCCTGCGTCTTGGCAGCTATGCCTTCTCCGAGACCAGCTGGCTCAGCGTGCTGTTGGGCGCGGGCTCAGACATTGACAGAATGATCCTGATGGATCACCGACTGCCACGGATCCTGACAGCCCTGGGCGCTGGTGCTTGCTTTGGCCTGTCCGGGGCGATGTTTCAAACCATGATGCGCAATCCGCTGGCATCGCCGGATGTCATTGGCTTCAACGCAGGCGCCAGCTGCGGCGCCCTGCTGGCGATCATTTTGACCGGCGGCAATGTGTTGCTGGGCGCACTTGTTGGCGCGCTGTTCACAGCAGTTCTGGTTGTAGGCCTCGCCTGGAAAGACGGCTTGCATCCCCAGCGCCTGGTGCTGATCGGGCTTGGCATTGGCTTTGCCCTGGCGGCCCTGTCTGATTTACTGCTGAGCCGGACCGATGCCCGGACCGCCGCCGATATGGCCGAATGGCTGATTGGCACCCTGAACGCGCGCGATTGGCAGGATGTCTGGCTTGTTTGGTCCGGGTTGCTGCTTTTGGCTCCGGCGGTTTTCTGGGTCCATTTCCCCTTGGCCCGGCTTGGCCTGTCGGATGATCTGACCAGTAGCCTGGGCCTGCGGCTATCGCCGCTGCGCCTGGGGATCACGGGTCTGGGCATTCTGCTGGCGGCCCTTGCCGTCTGCACCGCCGGCCCCCTGCCCTTTGTGGCCTTCGCCGCCGGACCAATTGCGCGCGCCCTGGTGCCCAATGGCAGGCCAGCCCTGCTGGGCGCGGCCGTGATCGGCGCCCTGCTGGTGCTGGCAGCAGATACGGCCTCCCGCTTGGTTCCCAGCATTCAACTGCCCGCAGGCGTCTTTACCGCCCTGATCGGTGGCCCGGTAATGATCTGGCTGCTGATGGTTCAATTTCGCAAAGGAAAGCTCTGAATGACCGCCCCTGCCCGCCTGCACGCCAAAGCCCTGTCGGTTGCCTTTGCCAATACGCCCATCCTAAAGGCGCTGAGCGCCGATATTCCGGATGGCAAGATTACCGTCATCGTCGGACCCAATGCCTGTGGCAAATCCACCTTTCTCAGATCCCTGGCGCGGCTGCAAAAGCCCGGCAGCGGTGAGATTTTTCTGGATGGCAAAAGCATCCATAAACAGGCCAACCGCTCGGTTGCGCAACGTCTGGCCATCCTGCCGCAATCACCCAGCGCCCCCGAAGGGCTGACCGTTCGGGATCTGGTGACGCGTGGCCGCACACCACATCAATCGGCGCTGCGGCAATGGTCCCATCAGGACGCAGAGGCCGTTGGGCGCGCACTGAAACTGACCGGCATGGCCCCCCATGCCAACCGCCCCCTCGAAGCCCTGTCTGGCGGTCAGCGACAACGGGCCTGGATCGCAATGGCCCTAGCACAGGACACCGAGATCCTGCTGCTGGATGAGCCGACGACCTACCTGGACCTGCCACATCAGATCGAGCTTCTGTCCCTGATCCAGTCGCTCAACCAACAGAGCAATCAAACCGTGGCCATGGTTCTACATGACATCAATCTGGCCGCCCGATTTGCCGATCACATCATCGCCCTGCACGCAGGCGCAATCTTCACCACGGGTAGCCCCGCCGAGGTCGTCACCCGAAACAATATGGAACAGGTCTTTGATCTGAAATGTCAGATCATTTCCGACCCGGTGCACGGCACCCCACATGTCATCCCCGAATAGGACTGTAGCATGACGATAAACCCAAGTTTCCCAATTGATGCCACAGCCCTGCTGACCGGCCTGTCCCATGCCGCCATGCGGCAGGTGATGCTGCACCAGGCCCAGGAGCACGAACTGCGGGTCGTGGAGGACAGCGAAAGCGCTGTCAGCATTGAGGTGCCCTCCTTTGGGCAATACCGTTTTGAACCCGCAGAAGGTGGCATCCACATTCGGATTTCAGCGGCGCTTCCGGACCGCTTGTTCATGCTCAAAGACAGTTTTAGCGAAACCCTGTCCCAGCTGCTGCCCGAGGCGGCAAAGGACCTGCGTTGGTCGGATAGCGCAACCCTGCCCAACCGCCCGCCAAATCTGCACTTCACCCGGGTTGTCTCTGTCACGCCGGTGGGAACCTCCTTTCTTCGGGTGCGCATCCAGGCCGATGATCTAAGCAGTTTCCAGGATGACGCCATCCACTTCCGCCTGCTCTTGCCCGCCCCGGATTGCACCGAACCGGAATGGCCCAGCCTTGCGGAAAATGGCGCCACTGTCTGGCCCAAAGGGGAAAAGGCGCTGCATCGCCCAGCCTATACCACCCGCTGGATCGACCGGCAGGCAGGGTTGCTGGATTTTGACGTTTTCCTGCACGACGGGGGGCGCGTAACCAACTGGGTGCGGGGCGCCAGCATTGGCGATCTGTTGGTCATCGCCGGGCCTGGCGGCGGCGGCATTCCAGAAAGTTCCAAGATCTGCATCTTTGCCGATGAAACTGCTTTCCCGGCGGTCGCGCGTATTCTCGAAGCCCTACCCGCCAATAGCACCGGCCAGGTGACCCTGATCGCCGCACAGGGCGCCGACTGCGGCTATCCCATCGCCGCGCCTGCAGGGGTCACGCTCAGCTGGCTCACCCGCGAAGAGGCCCAGGATGTGCCGCGCCAGGCTTTGGCGGCGCATCGAGAACACCCGGATCACTTTTTGTGGCTGGCGAGCGAAAAGTCAGATGTGACGCCAGTGCGCGAAGCCCTGAAGGCCGACAAACCAGCCCCCGGAACCAGCTACATCGCCGCCTATTGGAGCAAGCCATGACCCTGCACATCTCTCTTTCAGCTGTCCTGTTGTTGGCCGCGACGTCCTATGCCGCAGCGCAAGAAGCCGCCCAGGCCCCTGCCTCTGCGGCCCCCGTCCTTGCCGCGCCCACTGTGGACAGCACGGGCAGTGGCCTGGTGACGCCCCCTATGACACCAACCGATTTGAATGCGGCGCGTCCGGCCCTGTCCCCCCCGGTCGAGGGCACAGCGGCGGAAGCCACCGCGCCGATGGCAGCACCTGCGACACCTGCTTTCGAGGCAACAGCCAGCGACAGCCCTACCACAGCTGCGCCACCTTCCACCTCTGCAGTCTCGCAAGAGGTCTCGGACCCCGCCACCGCGCCTGCCGAATTGGGCGATGGTGCCGCGCAGGGTGCAGCTGTTGAACTGCCCGCACTGCAGCCGCTCAGCAGACAGGAAGAAATGTTGCAACTGGCAGAGGAAACCTCTGGCAAAGCGATGAAATTCCTGCGCGACGGCGGACCTTCGATCTGGGCCATTGCAGCGCTTTCGGTGATCACCCTGGCGCTGATCCTGTGGAAGATCTGGCGCCTGGCGCTGATCGGTGCCTGGTCCCGTGGCAAGGCCAGCAAGGCGGTCTTGGCCTATGAGGCCGGTAATCCAGCGGCGGCTCTGGCCATTGTTGAGGGCCGAATGGGCATTCGTTCCAAGGTGGTCAGCGCCGGGTTGACCGCCCTGCGTCAACTGCCCGAAGACCGCGCCCGCGAAGAAACCGCCAGAATTGCAAAAAAACATCTCGCAAAGGCGGGCACCGGGCTGGGCGCGCTGGAGCTGATCGCCACAATTGCACCGCTTCTGGGTCTGCTGGGCACGGTTCTGGGCATGATCGCTGCCTTCCAGGCGCTGCAACAGGCCGGCTCCAAGGCCGACCCTGCGCTGCTGGCCGGGGGCATATGGGAAGCCCTGCTGACCACGGCTGCAGGCATGGCCGTGGCCATCCCGGCTTCGGCGGCCCTTACTTGGTTTGAATCGGTCATCACCGGCATCCGTCAGGATATAGAAGACAGCGCCACCCGGCTGTTTGTAGCCGAGGTTCCCCAAGACCTCCCCATGGCGGCCGAGTAAGGCGATGCAATTCACCCAAGCCAGACGCCCGAGGCGCAAACCCAGCCTGACCCCGATGATCGACGTGGTCTTCTTGCTGCTGGTCTTTTTTATGCTGGCCTCGCGCTTTGGCAGCGACGCGGTATTGCAGCTGCCCCTTGCCGGGCGCGGCGGTGAATACACCGGGCCGCCGCGACTGGTGGGGATTGGGGCGGGTAATCTGGATCTGAATGGCGTTCCCATCGCCGCCAGCCACCTGCCCCTGGCGCTGGCGCCGCTGATGTCCTCGCCGGAGGATATTCTCATCCTGCGCGGCCGCGATGGGGCCGATCTGCAACGTATCATCGACGTGACGACCCTGCTGCGCGACGCCGGGCTGGTCAACGTCGTGCTGGTGGAGTGAGACGCGCAATGGACCTGTCCCCTGCTGTGAAACGCCCTCGCGCGGAATCCATTGTGCCGATGATCAATGTGGTGTTTCTGCTGCTGATCTTCTTTCTGATGACCTCACATCTGGCGCAGCCCGAACCCTTTGAGGTCACGCCGCCCGGTGCCAATCTTGAGGCAGAAGCCGAAGCTAAGTCTGTGCTCTACATAGATGCCGATGGGCGGATGCATTTTGACGGGGCCGAAGGTGAGGCCGCGCTAGAGATGCTGGCGCGCGTGAGTGCCGACACTTCGGTGGTGCTGCTGCGGGCTGACGCCAAGCTGGAAGCCACCACTCTGGCGGGTATTCTGAAAAAGCTGGCGGCAGCGGGGCTTGCCCGTGCCGAATTGGTGGTGACACCACAATGAAACGTACCGCAGAAATAACCCTGTTTGCTGGCCTGGCCGCGCTTATCCATGTCAGCCTTTTTGCCTCGGCCCCGAAATCAGGCGTGCAGTCCAGCGGCGCCGGGGGCGAGGCCATGGTCTCGATCGAAGCCGCCAGCGCCACGGTTGCTGAAATGGTTGAGGCCTGGGAGCGCCCGCCGCCGCGTCCGCAGATGGTGAAACCGGACCTGGAACAGCCGCGAACACCAACAGATGCGCCGCAGATGCCCCAGTTTGAACTGGCCGATGCCCCGCGTGCCGCTGTGCTTGTGGCCCTAGAGGAACCAGAAGAGGCGGATGTGGTGGAGATTGATCAGTCAACGCCTCCTCCACCGCCCCCGCCAGAACCGGAGCCCAAACCCGAACCAAAGCCGGAACCAAAACCGCGCCCCAAGCCAGCGCCCAAACCGGTGGAGACGCCGCCAACAGCGCAGACCTCCAATCAGACCTCTGCTGGCCGCGCAGCACAACGTGCTGCCGGATCTGGTGGAGGGGCTCAGGCCGGCGCCGCGGGCGGTGCCACAACGGCCACCAGCTCCGCAGGGCAAAGGGCAAAGCTTCAGTCGATCTGGGGGGCAAAGATCCGCTCCCGGATTGAACGGCGTAAACGCTACCCATCCGGGACACGCGGATCTGGCCGGGTGGTTTTGCGCATTACGGTGGCCGCCAACGGTACGCTGGTCAACTACCGGGTCGCCAAATCCTCGGGCGTTACCGCCTTTGATCAGGCGGCGCTAAAGGCCGTCAGCCGGGCCGGAAAATTTCCCAAAGCTCCCAAGGGTATTGGTGCCTCTCAGTTCACCTTCAACCTGCCGATGAGCTTTGCCAAGTAGCGCCACGCCCTTCCCCCAGCATCACCCCACAAGAAACCCCGCGCCCTATCAACAGGGCGCGGGGTCTTTGTTTACGTTGCATCTGGGATGGTTTTAGAATTTGGAGGTCAGGGTCAGGGCAACATTTCTGCCTTCACCAAAGTAGCAAGAGCCGGACTGGCAGGTTGCCATGTAGCGCTCATCTGTGAGGTTGCGTAGATTCAGCGCCACCAGCCAATTGTCTTGGCCATAGGATACTGCCGCGTCATAAAGCGTATAGGACGGCGTCAGATAGGTGCTGGCACCACCCCAGGCCTCGCCGTTGTAGCGCATCCCCGCGCCCAGCTTCCAGCCGGCCATCGCCCCATCCAGCGGTTCGTAGTTCACCCAAAGCGAGGCTGCGTTTTTAGGCACCTGAGCGATGTAATCCCCGTCGGCATCCTCGGTATCGAGATAGGTATAGGCAAAATTGACCGAGACATCGCCAAAGCGGTGGAAGGCCTCAAATTCAAAGCCCTTGGCCCGGGCCTCTCCGGTTTGCACCTGAAAGCCGGGGTTGGCGGGATCTGCCACCGTCAGATTGGATTTGGTCAGATCAAAGGCCGATACCGTCAGCAGCGTATCTGTGCCAACGGGTTGATACTTCAGCCCCACTTCGACCTGCTCTCCCTCGGTTGGCTCGAACGGGGTACCATTGACATCCGCCCCAATGGCATCCTGCCGGAAGCTTTGAGCATAGCTGAGGTAGGGCGCCAACCCGTTATCAAAGCGGTAGAGCACTGCCGCGTTTCCGCTCCAGGCGCTGTCCTGTGCCGCCACTGTTGTGGCACCAAAGCTGCCATTGCTGGTGCCGGTCTCGATATCGCCGTAGCGCAGACCAAGATCCACAAAGAGCCGATCCTGGAAAACCGCGCGCTGCTGCAGATAGACGCCCCATTCGGTGATGGTATTGCCTGCCGTGTCCGCTACCGTGATCGGGTTGAAACCGCCATAGGTTGGATTGAACGGATCAATGGGGGCGACCTGGGTTCCATAGCCAGTATCGCTGTCATAGTAGCCCTGGGTATAGCTGGCTCCGAGAATGGTGCGCATCTCAATGCCGCCCAGGCCGTATTCAGCTGTGGCATAGCTGTCCAGCCCCCAGGTTTTCAGCTCATTTTCAGCCCGGTAGAACGTCCGGTTGATGGTGCCATCCGGGTTGTAGCGCCCGTTGCCAGTGTTATCAAAGGCCCACCAGGCGTGCTGATACAGGGACTCGCCCTCTAGGTAGCGCGCACTGGCATTCATGCTCCAGGTCGCATTGAAGCGGTGCTTGAACATCGCTGTGATCGCGCGCTGCTCGGTGTCATAGGTGTCAAAGCCCGGCTCACCGATAAAGGTATCACTGTCCAGATATGTCCCGGTGCCAAAGCCGGTCGCCGGCAGTAATGTCCCATAGATCGAGGCAAACTGGATCAGCGGGCTGCCATCGTTCTTCTGATAGTTGGCCAGCACAGTTAGCTCAGTGTTTTCACTGGGCCGCCAGGTGATCGAAGGCGCCAAAGCAATGGCATCATCCTGGGAGAAATCTACGGAATCCTTGGATTCCCGCAGCAATCCGACAAAGCGATAGCGCAGCGTGCCTGCCGCATTCAGATCGCCGCTGACATCCCCGGCGATTTGCATTCGGTCATTGGAGCCCGCCTGAACCTGCACCATGTTATCGGCATCCTGCGCCGCTGTTTTTGAGGTGGTATTGACCACCCCACCAACAGAGCCGCTGCCATAAAGCCCGGAGGCCGGACCTTTGAGAACCTCAACACTGTTCAGCATAAAGGTCTCAGGTCTGGTATCGTTGTAGTACCCATAGCGCGAGGGCAGTCCGTCGTGCAGCGTCGAGGGGGAAAAGCCACGGATCAGGGACCAATCCGAGCGGGCATCCTGGCCCCACTGGCCGCCAACAATCCCGGCCGAGTACTGCAGAACCTGGTCCACACTTTGCGCGCCACGCTCGGCCATCTGCTGCGCGGTGATCACGCTGACGGAGCGAGGTGTTTCCAGAATACTGTCGCCGGTCTTTGACACGGTTCCAGTGTCGAGCGCGACGCTCTTGCCAAAGTAGGCTTCCTCGGTCTCGCCCGAGACATTGATTTCTTGAAGGTCAACAACCTGGGCCATAAGAGGCGTTGCCGCCATCAAAGCCCAAATCGAAACGGTCGTTCGGTGTAAAAGCATATCCCATCTCCGCCTATGCTGCGGTTATTGTTTTTGCCTGACGGAGAGCTGGGTATCGTTGCGCTAAGTATTCCCGCAGGCAAGGTCAAGAGTGACAGGGGCGGCGCATCTTCTTGTTGCCGATTTGCCATGTTTTTATGCGGTTTATCGGCGCCTGCTGCTTCAGGCCTGCCTGCGTTTTCCCTTAGCAAAAGAAAGAACGGCCCCGGAAAATCCGGGACCGTTGATTTCGCCGCCCAAGCCTGTGGCCTAAAATGCCAGCCGTGCGGTGACTGCAAGCGACCGTCCAGGCTCGCCATAGGCCAGAACCCGACCATTGTCGCTGCCCTGGGTGGCGCGTGAGATGTAGTAGCTATCGAACAGATTGTTGATCTCGGCACGCACGGTAAGTCCCTGAACACGGGCTGGTTTATACTCGGCGAACAGATTGACCACCTCGTATCCCGGCAATGTGACATTGGCGAGGTCCAGCGACAGGGCCGCCTCGGCGGTGCCGCCTACTCTCCAATCGGTCGCCACGTCAAAAGCCCCCTGGATCGCCAGGATATGCCCCATGGGCTGCGCCGCATAGTAGTTGGTGGTAGTGGAGATCTGGCCGTCTTGGGTCACGTCGGCATAGCTATAGGTGCCGCGCAGATAACCTGACGCAAAACTATAACCCAGCGCCGCATCGACACCTTCAGTGACAATATTGCTGGCGCTCGCCTGGTCGGCACTGTTGCGGGTGCGAATATTCTCGGCATCGGTGCGGAACAGGGCAAAGCTCGCATCCCAATTACCTGTGTTCACCTTGAGCCCAATACGCAGGTTCTCCGTCTCTTGCGCCTGCATCCCCGCGTAGTTCACCCAAGGGTAAGAGTAGTTGATGATCGCGGTTTCACCCAGCTCAAAGCCGCCCCAGACCTGGGAATAGGCGGCCTCGAGTGTCACCGCATCGCTGAGTGCATAGCTGCCCGAGATATTGTACGAGAAGCCGTCATCCGAAAGCTTGCTCCCGTCCCAGCCAGTAAAGTTCTGGTGGTCTGCGCGCAGACCATAAGACAGCGAGAATACATCAGAGAGCTCTGACCGCATCTGGGCAAAGATCCCGACATTGCTGGTTTTTTCGCTATAGGGTCCAAAAGAGCCCCCCACCAATGCAGGGTCTGTATATCTGCCCTGAATGGCCCCACCGGTGCCTTGCTGTTCAAAAAAGTCGATCCCGGCTGTCAGGCTGTGATTGCCAAGCAGGAATTCATTCTGGATCTTACCATTCCAGGTTTCGACCTCACCGCCCCACAACGGCCGCGTGTAGCTCGGGTCGACCGGGTCGCCCTGATCCAGCAAGCTGGAAGAAAAGCCAAGGTGGAACTCAGGAGAAAACCCGCCGGTGGCGTTTTCATTCTTCAGGGTCAGACTGTAGTTGCTTTGTTCGACCTTGGTGTCAAACAGAGGGAACACCGCCGTGGTCAGATCGCCAAAATTCGGCCGCGCCTGTCGCCAGCCGCTATCCTGGCTTTCGGACCCGGAAAACTCCAGACGATAGCCATTGTCCCACTGATAGGCGATTTTACCCAGAAACGAGGTCAGGTCAGCGGCAGACCCGCGATAGGTCGTGCCCGCGCCGTCCTGATAGTCATCGCCTGTCGCCTTGGATCCATAAAGAATATATTCAAAGGCGCCCTGGCGACCATAGAGGGTCAGATCTCGGCGGAAGGCGGCGCTGTTGCTGTCATAGGACAGGCTGGCCACGCCGCCGAAATAATCGCCCTCCTGCAGCAGATCCGCCGCATCCTTGGTTTCGTAAGCGATCGACCCCGCGTTGGCCCGTGGCCCATGATCTGCTGCGGTAACCCCAGGTTTGATGGTGGCAGCTTTAAACAGGGCCGGGTCATACATGCCGGTGGTGGCATGGTGGAACACGCCATCGCCCTGCAGGGTGCCATCGATGGTCACGTTCATCATCGAAGTGTCCAGACCATTCACATAGGTCTTGTTGCCAGTGGGGATGACCGAGCTCATCACCGAGGCTTCACCGGCAAACAGATCTGACATCTCGCGGGGAGACAGATCTTCGAGGGTTTCCCCCGACAATGATACAGTACCGTGTTGGTTTTCCACGTCGCCAGTGACATTGATTGGGTCCAGCAGAATATCATCAGCCGCGGCCAGTGCAGGCACCAGGGCTGTGCTCATCAACAGAAATAGAGAGAGTTTTTTAGTGGCCATTTTCGCCTCCTAAAGGATGGGGTCAATGGCTTGGTCCCTGCGTGCATGGGGTGCAGAGAATGGCTGGCACAAACTGTTAAGGGCTAGGGGATGAGTCTTCAAGACGTGGCAAAAAATACTTTTTTAACAGAGCCCAGCTGTCGCAACGGCGCGCGTTAAACGATCACCAGCGGCCTTTCATTGGCCATTATCACCCTGGCATCTGTGTCAAAGACCGAATGCAAAAAGGCTTCACTGACCACCGCCTGCGGCGGGCCCGCCGTGACAACCCGCCCCGCCTTCATGGCGACAATATGATCGGCATAGCCCGCTGCGTAATTGATGTCGTGCAGGACAATGACAATCGTGCGCCTCTGCCGTGCAGCCAGGCTTTTGAGCCGCGACATCAGACTGCGCGATGCGGCTATGTCCAAATTGTTCAACGGCTCATCCAGCAGCAGATATTCGGTGTCCTGCGCCCAGGCCATGGCGGTATAGGCGCGCTGACGCTGACCGCCCGACAGGGTATCCAGGAACCGGTGTTTGATCTCTTGCAGCTCAAAGCTCTCCAGAACCTCGGCGATAACCGCTCGGTCCTTTGGTCCCAGACGCCCCCGACTGTAGGGATAGCGACCAAAGCCAACCAGATCTTCGACACTGATGCGATGGGTGCTGGTCAAAACCTGCGGCAGGATGGCCAGCAGCTGCGCCAGATCACCATGGCTGATCTGCTGTAAATCCTGGCCGTTGATCTCAATCTGGCCTGTTTGCAGGCTCTGCAGGCGTGCCACCAGCGACAGCAGCGTTGATTTCCCCGCGCCATTGGGCCCGACAAGCGCCGTCAGCCCCCCATCCGGGATATCGAGGTCTACACCTTGCAGGATGGGCTGCCCGGCAATCTGATGGCTGACATTGCGGATGCGGATCATGTGCTGCCCTTTCGCAGGATCAAAATCAGAAAGACCAAACCGCCAAGGCATTCCACCACAACGGCAAGCGGAGTTTCAAAGTGCAAGATGCGCTCCAGCACCAATTGCCCGCCCACCAATGTGATGCCGCCAATCAAAATGGCCGCAGGCAGAATATGGCCATGGTGCCAGCTGGGGATCACGCGGTACGTCAGGCTGCTGACCAAAAGCCCCAGGAATGCCACCGGCCCCACCAGCGCAGTCGAGACCGAAACCAGCACCGAAATCAGCATCAACACCGTAAGCTGCCCCCGCCGCGGATCCGCCCCCAGACTGACCGGCAGCACCTCGCCCAGTGCCAGAACATCAAGCCGATGACGCATCCGCCAAATAGCGCCCCCGGCCAGACAGACCAGAACAGCGCTCACCAGTAAAAGATCCGGGTCGGCCTTGTTAAAGCGGGCAAAGGAGGTCGACTGCAGCACCGCAAACTCGCTTGGATCAATCAACCGTTGGATAAACAGCACCAGCGATCGAAACAGCACCCCCAGAATGATGCCAGTCAGCACCATGCGCATCAGATCACTGCGTTGGTCGCGCAGCAGCAGCGTAAACAGCGCAACCGAAGCCAGCGTCAGCAGGATCAGATTGATCAGGAACAGCGTCACCTTGGGCACCTGCGCATAGGCCCCTGCCCCCATACCAAAGATCATCAAGGTCAGGATCAACAGGAACAGCGCATCAAACCCCATGATGGAGGGGGTCAGAATACGGTTATGGGTGATGGTCTGAAACAGGATGGTCGCGGTTGAGACCGCGGCCCCAATAAGCAGAAGACTGGCCAATTTTTGCCCCCGAAACCATAGGGTAAAACTCCAGCTTCCCTTGGCCTCAAGGGTTAGAAACAGCGCCGAGACCACAACAAGGGCGAGGATCAGCCAGAGGAAACGGAGCCTAAGCATTGCGCGGCCTCGCATAGATCAGCCACAAAAAGGCCAGCGTGCCCAGCACCCCAAAGATCGTGCCCACCGGCACCTCATAGGGATGGCGCACAACCCGGGCCAGGATATCGCAGCCCAGCACAAAAACCCCGCCCAACAGCGCCGTCACCGGCAGGGTCGCCCGCAGGTTATCGCCCAGTTGACGGCTGATCAGATTGGGAATGATCAGCCCAATAAAGGGCAACATGCCCACTGTGACCACCGTAAGGGCAGACACCACCGAGACACAGAGCAGCCCCATGGCCATGACTTGGCGATGGTTGAGCCCCAGGCTCAGGCTCATGTCGCGCCCTAGCCCCAAAATGGCAAATTGATCAGCAATCAGATAGCTGACAAAGGCAGCGATCCCCGCTAGCCACAACAGCTCATATCGGCCTCGCATTACGCCAGAAAACTCGCCCAACATCCAGACATCAATGTATTGGATCAGATCCACCTGATAGGCGATAAACACCATCACCGCGCCCAGGATCCCGCCATAGACCAGCCCCACCAGCGGCACCAATAGGGGCTCGGTTGGGGGCAGGCGTTGCACCAGGGCCAAAAACCCAAGCGTCCCCAGCAGTGCGGTGACGGCGGCCAAGCTCATCTTGACCGCCAGACCCGCGGCCGGGAACAGCAAGACAGACAACAATATGCCCAGCGCCGCCGCCTGCCCTGTGCCTGCACTGATGGGCTCGACAAATTTATTGCGCACCAGGATCTGCATGATCTGGCCGCTGACCGCCATAGAACAGCCTGTCAGCACCGCCGCAGCGGTACGCGGCAGGCGGCTGACCGCCAGCAATTGCAGCGCCTCCGGATCCCGCAACAGCGCCACCGGGGTAAGGTCAATCACCCCGACAAAGATGGACAACACGGATAGCAGAAGGATCAAACAGAGGCAGATCAGCAGCCAGAGACGCGGCATGGGTTAGCCATTCGCCTCAAAGGTTGCGATCAGCTGGTCCAGCACCCGGTTCATCGACTGAATTCCACCACCCGAAATATAAAGGCTGGCTGCATCCAGATAGATCACCTGACCTTTTTGCCAGGCTGTGGTCTGGCGCACCAGATCATTGTCCAATGTGGCCTTTGCATCCGCGCCGCCCTGGCCAATGGCCGACAGGCGGTCGACGACAAACAGGTAATCCGGGTTGGCATCACGGATGAACTCTGCGGAAACCGCCTCCCCATGGGCATTCAGCCCCAGATCTGCAGCGGCCTGCGGCACCTGCAGCGTTGTGTGCAGCCAGCCAAAGCGACCATTGGCACCAAAGGCGGAAATCTTGGGGCCGTTTGTCATCACGATCAGCGCGGAGCCCTTGCCACGGGCCAGGGATTTGGTCTGCTCCAGTTTGGCCTGAAAACTGTCCAGCAGCACTGTCGCCTCAGCCTCCTTGCCAAACAGGCGGCCATAATCCTCGAGCCTTTGCAGCGCCACCGCCATCAAATCATCGCCATAGATGGTCATATCCAGGGTTGGGGCAAACTCAGCCAGCGCCTCTACCTGGGTGGAAGACCGGCCCCCAGCGAGGATCAGGTCCGGTGCCAGCGCATTGATGCTTTCAAAGTCGGGCTCAAACAAGGAACCCACAATTTCGGCCCCCTGCGCCACCTCGTCCAGGTAATCAACATAAAGATTGCCGATGACCCCAGCGGGTTTCACCCCCAGCGCCGCCAGCGTATCCAAAGCGGCCACATCAAATACTGCGATCTTTTGAGGCAGGGCTTCAACCTGTTGCTGCCCACGATAGGTTCGCACTTCGATAGGATCGGCAAAGGCGGCGGTGCTGCAGGCCAGCGCCACCAGGGTAATCAGCGGTTTCAACATTGATCTCTCCATCAATATTGCATGGCTGACCGAAGCTGGCTCTGCAGGGGTTTCATCATGTGACTATTGAATTGTATTTGCCCTGTCCAGCGCTTCTGGGTCGCAGGCAAAGGCCAGAACACCATCACAGTTTGCGCCAGACCAGTGGTTCAGGATTTTCGCGAAAGGCAAAGCGCAAAAGATGGCTTTCGACCACCTGACAGGTCTGCTGCATCTCCTCCTTTGAGGGCGCCTCAATGCACATATGCAAGCTGTCCGTGGTCGCGCGAAGCACCGCAAGCCCGCAGACGAACCGCAGGTGCACCGCGTCATCGACTTCAGTAACTTCGATTTTATGCGAGAAATGACTCGCCATCGTGGCGAGGTATCCCGAAGCGCGCGCAGACCGGAATTCCGCTTCGGTTCTCAAAATATCACCCTGGCTTGGATTGGCTACTAACATTCTGGGTTTCCCTGTTTTTTTCATTCACTCTGGGTGTTGAAATCTGCCTTTGCAGCCGATTAGAATAACTCCGGCATTCCCAGCAGGTTTCCCTATGACGGCCAGAGATGAACACTCCAGCAGTGCAGATTACTTCGGAGACAACACCCCTGTCGTTTCCTACAACCGTGTTTGGTTCAACATCATGCGCGCCCAGCGCAAATTTCTGCCGCGCATTGCCAAGGCGCTGAAAACCTGCGGCATCAATGATCCGATCTGGTATGAAATTCTGCTTGAGGTCGAGCTGGCTGGCCCCGGCGGCCAACCCATGGCGGCGCTGGAGGATAAGCTTTTTGTCGCTCAATATGCCCTGTCGCGCCACATTTCCCGGATGGAAAAAGCAGGGCTGTTGCGGCGCGAATTCATTGCCGACGGTCGGCGCAAGCAGATCCTTTTTCTGACTGAACAGGGCAAAGGCATGCACGCCCGGATCTGGCCGGTCTACTGGGATGCAATGCAAGATGAGATTGGTCCTCATATGACAACGGACGAGGCCTACACCCTGTCCCGCCTGTTGATAAAACTGCTGCCCTGAAACCATTTGGTTCTAGGGCAGTCAGCACAATCTGGGCAATCTGGGCAGAGTTTTAGAACTTCATCACCGCTTCGACGACAAAGTTGCGGCCCGGTTCGTTCATGGTTTGGAAGCCAGTGAATTCACCGCCATAGGTCGCCCGGTCCGCATAGGTTTCATCAAACAGGTTATTGATGCTGCCCCGAATGCTCACACCGTTCCACGCCGGTGGCGTGTATTCGGCAAAGACATTGGCAACAACATAGCTTGGCAGTTCTTTGCCTGCGTAAGATCCACCAGCGTCATAGGATGCTGCCGCTTCAATGCTGCCGCCCAGCAGGGTGTTATACTGCATCAGTTCCTGCTGCACTTCCACAGACAGGACATGCCCCAAAGGTGCGCCAAAGTCCCGCAGATCGAAGCTGCTCGACGGGGCACCATCGAGTGTGGCATCGCTATAGGCATAGCTCAGACGCGCAAAGCCGCTGCCCCAGCCATAGGTCGCGCCGATGTTGACGCCCTGGGTTTCAAAATCCACCACGGTTGTACCGTCTCGCGCATCATCAAATTTTGTCTTGAACAGCTCGCCGCTGATGGTCCAGGCCCCCGGCGTCCAATCGGCCCCGATGATGATGTTCTGAGCCCGCGACGGCCGCAGGCCCGAATAGTCCCGCGTCAACCAGAACTCAAAACTGTCGCCAAGGTCCAGTCCCCCAAAGACATTCGAGTACCCCGCCCGCAGCGAGAAGTTATCCGTCACCTCATAGGTCACTGACAGGTTCCCACTGGCGCCGCTATGGGAAGAAGTATGAATACTATCCGTTGGGAGCCACTGATAGCCCGTAAAGTCCTGCCAGTCATAGCGCATACCGGCAGAAATATTCAGACGGGCTGTCGGCTCAAGTCGGGCCTGGGCAAAGACGCCGATATTGTCGGATTCTTCTGATGCAAAGTCCGGTGTCACCCAGGAACCCGAGATCGAGGTTTTACGGTTCTGGAAATCGACACCCGCGGTAATTTTGTTGCTGTCAGACAGGTGGAATTCATTTTGCAGCACCAGGGAGTAGGTGCGTGAGGTCGAATTGGTAGAGCCAGCCCAGGCATCATTGGGGCGATCGACATCAGTGCCTGAATAACCAAGGGTTACAGCAGGGTCCCACAGGCCCGTGTTGTTCACATTCTCATAGCGCAAAGAGTAGTTATAGCGCTTGATCAGATAGGCATAGGTACCGCCTGAGCTTGGTCCAAAGTTCGGCTTATCGTTGCGCCATTCCTCATCTTCAATCTGCTGCGCCGAGAACTCAAGCCGGTGCCCCTGCTCTGACTCGTAGCCCAGCTTCAGCAGGGCTGCGGTCATGTTGGCTGCGGTTCCGGTCATTTCGGTTCCGTCGCCATCCTCAAAATTGTCACCCGTGGCGCGTTTTGCATAGGCGACGATTTCAAAACCGTTGCTTTCGCCGGCCAGGGTGAGCGAGCCCTGTGCCGTCCCGCCGTTGCCCCCATAGCTCATACGTGCGGTGCCGCCGACGCTTTGACCTTCGGTCAGGATATCTTCGGCATCCACCGTTTCCATCACAACACGTCCCGCCATGGCCCGCGGGCCGGCATCTGCAGGCGCGACACCGGGATCAACGCGCACAGATTTCATCAGACCAGGATCAAAAGCATTGGCACTGAGATGGTGAAAAACCCGGTTATTCTGCGACACGCCATCCACTTGGATCGCCAGGTTCAGCATGTCGACACCGTTGACAAAAATCTTCTGCGCAACCGGGATTGCACCACCAACCGAGACACTGGCGATACCCGCAAACAGATCTTTGACATCCCCCATACGGGCGCGTTCCAGCTCCGCATCGGCCACATAAACCGATGAGGACCGGTCAGCGGCATTGCCCTTTTCATCCTGCTGGCGCACCAGGATCGGATCAAGAGAGATGACATCTCCCTCAAGCTCCTGCGCGGTGGCAGGCAGAACAGAAATTAGAGTAAGCGCTGTCCCGCACAAAAGGCGAGCGCGCAGCGCGTCAGTTTGGATAGCCATGGTAGTCCCCAAGATTCAGGTTGGTGCTGGGCTTGCCCTGAATCGGGGCTGGCGAGGCGTTATCGTCGGCGTTTTTACGCCCACAGACCTAGGCATGCAAGTGCATGTTATAAATTTTCAACCCGTTTCCCGCGCGCTTCAGATAGAAAAGTGGCTCACACCTGCTTAGTGCAGTTCACGTGCTGGGCTAGCCTTTGCCCCTGCGCCCCCAAAGAAACCCGCGCATACCGCCCAGAACCTGGCCACCTAACCTCAAGACTTTAACGAGGTTTGTTGCGCCCAGGGAGCAAGCTTTGCAAACCAAGCTCTTTGCTGCGTCGAGGGATGAAACACGTTAGCGCGCCTGGTGGTTTTCTGGGGGCATCTATCTGGCGGGCGTCTGTCCTGTGGCGCCGAAAAAGCGCCGTCAGATCGACCCGAGGTAATACCCGATGGCCTCGGCCAATTCGGTTTCCTCATAGCCAAAATGGGAGCGGACGACCTCTTCCAGTTTTCGAAAGGTGGCAGCAGCCTGAACAAAATTTGCATCGCTCGGAACCTCTGCCAGCACCTCCGCTGCACGACCAAGGCGGATGATTAGCTCATGGACCACCTCGTGCTCTGACTTCAATTTGGCCACAACCTCGCGGAACTTTCCTCCGCCCGAGGCCTCGATCCGGGGGAACATGTCAGCGCTTTCGATGTCGTGGTGAAACTTGAGAATCTGGCACTCGCGCCCGCAAAGCGAACCAAAGGCTTGAAAATTCTCAGCCATGTCGAGCGAAAGCACGATTTTCTTCAGGTGCTCAGGAGGCGTATCTCCTGCTTCGATCCGTGCAAGGACCGCACCGATTTGGGCCATCTCCATCAAATACTGCCGATGGATGGCCGCCAGTTGCCGCCCTTGGCGACGATGCCTGTCCGTTGCCGCCGGCACCAGCGGCGCTTTTGGTCGTGCGGCCTCGTCGAGGCTGAGGTCATCCAGAGATTGTGTCGAAAGGTCTGTCATGGTGGACAAAAACCGCCATAGGCGCGCGGTGTCAAGGACGTTTACTTTGGGTCTGAAACTGCCCTGCTGCAAGGCAGCGCTTTGGGAGGGGAGGATTTCATCGCGACTTAGGCAGTGGCGCGAACTTTCCCAGTGGTCACCCGTTGGGAGGACTGGGCCAATCCACATGAGGCAGCACAATAAACTGCACCACTAGTTGATCCGGTTTGTTCCCGCGATCAGAGCGTCACAGATCAACGCAGCCGGTGCTGCGCTGGTCTAGAAGCTCAATACAAAACAGCGGCTTCACCATGGAACGGGTTGTCCTGCCCAGTCAAAGAAGCCTCCATTCTGGCTGGGAGACAACTGATCAAGAACCGCAACAAGGTTTGCAGCCGCCTCACTTGGAGCAACCTTTTGGTGGCCGGGATAGGCTTTGGTGAAGGGGGTCTCCACCGTGCCCGGATGTAAGGACACGACAATGGCGTTTTTGCGCTTTCTCGCGATCTCAATGGCTGCCGTGCGCACAATTTGATTGGCCGCAGCCTTGGCCGCGCGGTAGCTGTACCACCCCCCGAGATGGTTATCACCGATCGAGCCGACACGAGCGGTGATAACCCCCACGACGCAGCGCCCGTCTTTTGGCAGCAGCCGTGGCACGTTTTGCAGAACCAGCGCCGGGCCGATCGCATTTACAGCCATGACCTGCGCCATGTTTTCTGCGGATATTTCCGAAAGCGATTTTTCGGGGCGCGCGCCCTCAGTCGCAAGGATGCCGCTGGCAACCAAAACAGTATCGAAGGGGCCATGGCAGGCGGTCAGGACACGCTCAACATTCTCGGGGTTGGTTAAGTCGAACCCGTCTGCGGTCCGCGAAATTTGTGTCACCTCAGAGCCATGTTTTGCCAGGGCGGTACAAAGCGCAGCACCAATACCCCCCGACGCCCCGATGACAAGTGCCCGGCGTGTCATACGCGCCTACCCGATCGTGACGAGCTACAGTGTGGGGACCACAACCCCGTGCCCATCCACGATCTCAGCCCATCCTGACGGCCCTCACGGCGCAAGGCCCGCTGTAGAGAAGGCGACCGGATAGAAGGCGGCCGGATTTTTGTTGGCATCTCTCTGTTTTGCATTGAACGCGCCTCGATTTCACCTGTCCTGAATATCGGATCAGTCCCTAAAAAACGGTCAGGCCCATTGGTTTCTTTGTAGCAGTGATACGATCCAATTCTGAGTCCAGATCACTGCAATAATCCAAGCACGATAGTGAACCATTCCCGGCCAGCCTTCGTATAGGGTAAAAGAGAATAAACAAGTGAAGTAAGATGCTAAGCTCAAAACCCATCATTTTCTGGTTCCGTCGAGATTTCAGGCTGGCGGAGCACGCGGCGATTTTAGCTGCCAGCCAGAGCCAACGCCCAGTTATTCCAGTGGTCTTGCTTGATGAAGTTGCCGAAACCTATGGGGCGGCCTCCAAATGGCGGTTGTCGCAAGCGATTGAACAATTTGAACACCGCCTAAAGGGCGTTGGATCCCGACTGATCCTGCGGCGGGGAACCGCTGCAGAGGAACTGCTGGCCCTGGCGCGCGAAACCGGCGCCGAGGATATTTGGTGGACCCGCGCCTATGACCCAGACGCGATTGCACGCGACACAAAGGTCAAATCAACACTGAAAGACGCAGGTTTCAAACCGCGAAGCTGGCCGGGTCACCTGCTCTTTGAACCCTGGGCGGTCAAGACCAAACAAGGCGGTTTCTTCAAGGTCTACAGCCCCATGTGGCGTGCTGTAAAAGATCTGGATGTTGCCCCGCCTGAGGCTGCCCCCCAGCAGCTTTTGGCTCCTGAAAGCTGGCCGCAATCTGATCGGTTACAGGACTGGGCGCTGGAAACGGCAATGCACCGCGGAGCACGGATCTTGGCGCCACATGCCAATGTGGGTGAGCAGGCGGCAAATGCGCGTCTTGCCGATTTCATGAGCGCGCGAATTGGAGACTACAAAGACCGCCGCGACTTCCCGGCCCAAAACGCAACCTCCCGTCTTTCCGAAAACCTGGCCTGGGGTGAAATCGGCCCTCGTACGGTCTGGCATGCGGGGCTGCGTGGATATCTAGAAGGCCAGCGCGGGGCGGAACATTTTCTGCGGGAACTGGTCTGGCGCGAGTTTGCCTACCATCTGGTGTATCACACCCCGCAGATCACCCAGGAAAACTGGAGATCACAGTGGGATGACTTCCCATGGTCGGAGCACGAGGATGAAGCGGTTCTGCGATGGAAACAGGGGCGCACAGGGGTTCCACTTGTGGATGCCGCCATGCGAGAGATGTACGTGACCGGCCACATGCACAATCGGGGCCGCATGATCGTCGGGTCTTTTCTGACGAAACACATGCTAAAACACTGGCGCATTGGGCAGAAATGGTTTGAGGAATGCCTCATTGATTGGGACCCTGCGGCGAACGCCATGGGATGGCAATGGGTTGCCGGGAGCGGACCAGATGCGGCGCCCTATTTCCGGATTTTCAATCCTGAAACGCAGGCGCAAAAGTTCGATGCCGAACAGGCCTACATTCACCGGTTTCTGGCAGAGCGCGCACCAACCCCCGGCCCAGAGGCTTTGGCGTTTTTTGATGCCTGCCCGCGTGCCTGGGGCCTGTCAAAGGACGATCCATACCCAACCCCGGTTGTCAGCATTGGTGAGGGCCGCAAAAGAGCGCTGGCAGCATATGACGCCCGTTGAACCTGAGAGGTGAAACAAACCCCCATGACTGATCGCCATTGAAGCTGCAAACCATAGCTGAGACGTGACAAACGCTGTTCTGCCCAGCACTGATACCGGCACTACAGAATGCGCCTGCGTCTAAAAAATCATCACTGCCTGCGCTTAGGCGCGCCAAAATTCGAACACCGGCCTCAGCCACCTTGTCCTGACCAATACGGCTGGGCATAAATAGCCTATGACAAATCCCCTTAGCGTGATGGTCTTTACCGACCTGGATGGTACATTAATCGACCACGACACCTATCGGTGGGACGCTGCGCAAGAGGCTTTGACAGCGCTCAAACGCATCTCCGCTGCAGTTGTCCTGGCAAGCAGCAAAACCGCCGCTGAAATTGGCGCTTTGCGGTCAGAACTGGGGCTCGAAGGCTGGCCAGCCATTGTCGAGAATGGCGCAGGCATTCTCTCGCCCCATGGCACAACCGCGCAGCACGGGGCGCAGTATGATGCGGTTAGATCTGCCCTTGAGACACTGCCCAGCGCGCTTCGCGAGTGTTTTCGCGGCTTTGGCGATATGACCGCCGATCAGCTGGTTGAAATGACCGGTCTGGCCTTGCCGCAGGCGAAACTGGCACAGCAGCGCGCCTATTCTGAACCCGGGCAGTGGCTGGGCACCGCGCAACAGCAAGCGGATTTCCTGGCCTGTCTTCTGGAGCACGGGGTGACAGCGCAACAGGGCGGACGTTTTCTTACCCTCTCTTTTGGAGGCAACAAGGCCGATAAACTGTTAAAAATTGTGCAAACATACCAGCCACAGCATACAATCGCGCTGGGAGACGCCCCCAACGATATTCAAATGCTGGAAAACGTGGATTTTGGTATTGTCGTGGCCAATCCACATCGCGCCCCATTACCAGTGCTAAAGGGAGAGGCGCGGGGTCAAATATTACGCACCAAAGAGGCAGGCCCCGTGGGGTGGAATACGGCGGTCCTTCAGTTACTCGACCGGTTGCACATGAAGTAGGATCAAACTCATGGCCGATTTCCATCAAAACGGAAACATCACAACGCTGCACAACCTGCGCACCCGGTCCGCTGATGAATTGGAGCACGAGCTTTCGGTCTTTGCCCAATCGCGAAAAATTTCACTCATTTTGCCCTGCCTGTATTCCGAACTCGAAGGTCAGGCGATGCCGCATATTCTGTCAGAACTGGCCAAGGTCAGCTATCTGCACAGGATCATCATTGGCCTGGATGCGGCCAATGAAGCCCAGTTTCGCCATGCAAAGACATTTTTCAAAGGCCTGGGCCAAAATCATATCGTGATCTGGAACGACAGCCCGCGCATGCTGGCGCTGGGGGCGCGTCTGGAGGCAATGGGGCTGGCGCCTACCGAGCAGGGTAAGGGCAAAAATGTCTGGGCCTCATTGGGCTATCTGATCGGCTGCGCCGACAGCGCCGTCATGGCGATCCATGACTGTGACATCCTGACCTACAACAAAGAAATGCTGGCCCGGCTGGTCTACCCGATGGCCAATCCAAACTTTCCCTATCAAGTCGCCAAAGGCTATTATCCGCGCATCGGTGGCAACAACATCAATGGCCGGGTGACCCGGCTGCTGGTCAGCCCTTTGCTGATTGCGCTCAACCGGGTGATCGGCAGCCGCGACTATATCGACTACCTGCGCAGCTTTCGCTATCCGCTGTCCGGCGAATTTGCCATGCGCACCTCTATCCTGCCTGACCTTCGTATCCCTTCCGACTGGGGGTTGGAAATTGGTGTCTTGTCTGAGGCCTGGAGAAACCTCGCGCCCAAAGCCGTCTGTCAGGTCGATATCAGCGATGCCTATGACCACAAACACCAATCCCTGAGCCCGGAAGAATCCAATGCCGGGTTGAACCGCATGTCCACAGATATCTGCAAAGCAATCTTTCGCAAGCTTGCCGCCGATGGAACCGTGTTTACACCCAATGTTTTTCGCACCCTAAAGGCCACCTATTATCGCTGCGCGCTTGATCTGCTCGAAGCCTATTACAACGACGCAAAAATGAATGGCCTGTCCCTTGACCGCCATGCCGAGGAAAGCGCGATCGAGCTGTTTGCGGAAAACATCATGCGGGCGGGGCAGATCTTTTTGGAAAATCCACATGAGACGCCGTTCATCCCCACTTGGAACCGCGTCCATTCTGCGGATCCGACCTTTCTGTCAGATATGACCGCAGCCGCCAAGGCGGATGAGGCTGAGTTTCAGTAGGCCTTAGGGTCAGGACGCTAACCCCGATTGGTGATCCAGCGACATTGGTAAGGGGCCAGGGTAATGGCCTCCTGCATCATATCAATCTGCTCACCGGTCAGCAGATCCACCCAGGGCTCATCATCAATCAGGTTCATCGACATATGCGGCACCTGTGCCGGCTGATTGCTGACATTGTGCAGGGCAAAGATGGATTGATGGCGGTCAAGGCTTTGACGCCAAACGCCAAAGACTGCGTTGTCCAGCGGCATGGTGAACTGGGTGGCATTGGGGTGAAAGGCGGGTTGTTTGGATCGGACCTGCAAACGGTGTGACAATGCCGCAAGAACGCGTGCCTGTACCGACGTGGGATCATCCAACAAGGCGTTCAGCCTGGGGTAGTCCCAGCGATGACGGTTGATCGCGCGGTTCATGCCGCGCCGTTCGACCTGAGCGTGATCATTCGGCGTTGCCAGCATGGAATGAATATAAAAGGCGGGGATGCCTTCCAATGACATCACGATGGTCTGTGAGCACAGAAACCGGTCCAGGTGATAGGCGTCCGCCCCGGAAAATGTCTGCCCGGTTGCCTCGTAAAAGGTGGTATTGATCTCATAGGGGGCCTCGCCCCCACCCGGCAGGGCCCGCATGGACACAAGCCCACCGATGTCCTTGATCGTTTTGATCATCTTGGCCTGTTCCGGCTCTGGCAGGATGCCCTCAACCGGGCGCATGCCGATGCCATCATGGCTGGCGGTGAAATTCAGATAGGCACATCCCAGCTGGGCTGGTGGCATGCCGCTTTGCCAGCGACGCAGGTACTGTGCAGACCCGGACATCACAGCATGCAGGATCAGCGGCGGCAGCGGGAAGTTATAGATCGCGTGGGCTTCGTTGCGATTGCCAAAATAGCTCAGATTTTCGGCCTTGGGCACATTGGTTTCCGTGAGCAGAATTATGGTCTCAACCGCATAGTCACACAGCAGCCGCATCAGTTGCACGATGGCATGGGTCTGCGGCAGATGGATCGAACTGGTGCCGACCTCTTTCCACAAGAAG
Organism: Phaeobacter sp. G2; assembly: GCA_025163595.1. Classification (NCBI taxonomy): domain Bacteria; kingdom Pseudomonadati; phylum Pseudomonadota; class Alphaproteobacteria; order Rhodobacterales; family Roseobacteraceae; genus Phaeobacter; species Phaeobacter sp. G2. The sequence continues at coordinate 1,768,724 of CP104100.1, read as the reverse complement.
GCCACCGCATCCAGTCGGATGATGCGCACGCCGTTGTCCACATGCAGCCGGATGATGCGCAAAAACTCCAACAAGACCTCGGGGTTGCGAAAATCCAGGTCGATCTGATCATGGCTAAAGGTGCACCAGACATGGCGGGGGCCGTCCACGGTCTCGACCTCCTGCAACAGCGGGGTGGTGCGTGGACGGACAACGCTGCTCAGGTCATCTTTGGGGGAGGCCTCAAAAAAGAAACCGTCAAAGGGGGATTGCCCCTGTCGGTAGCTATTGAACCAGGCGCCCTGACTGGAGACATGGTTCAAAACCAGATCCGACATCAGATGAAAATCTTCGCTGATGCGGTTGATGTCCGGCCAGTCTCCCAGCTGCGGGTTTACCGCCCTGAAATCCGAAACAGCAAAGCCGTCGTCAGAGGTGAAGGGAAAGAAGGGCAAAATATGCACGCCATTGACCAGGCCTTTCATGCGACGCAGCAGAAAGTCATGCATCAGATCCAGGGGTTTGTGAGCGCCGTCCAGGATCGAGTTGCCATAGGTTATCAGCAGCGCGTCCCGTTCGGTCCATAGGTTGTTGCTGGGCAACCGCCCGCGCTTACGCGGCTGTTGGTTCTCTGGCCAAAACGCATCCATGATTTTGTCCACCAGAAGACTGGCGTCCTGATCAGGATAGATGGTCTTCAGGAGCGTCGTGAGCCGGGTGGTGAAAGTGCGTGTCTTGACTGTGTGCATAGGGAAAGAAAATCTGAAAACCGGCGAGACACAAGCCCATCCATTGGTTTTGAGACCTGTCACGGCCACGCGGCGGCCAAAGCGCTGCCTGCTCTACAGTTTTTATCCCGATCGCCCATAATTTGACCACTTTATGCGCAAGACTTAAGCCGAACCGTGATGGCCACGCAGCAAGGACAAGGAAACCCCCAGCAGCGCTGACGGTGGCACGGCCTATTCTACCAGTGTCCCATGGCAGATCGGGTGATACCATCAAAGGGCAGCGCAGGAGCATGTCCTCTCGCCCCCCCCTGTCTCTGCCCTCCGTTTCCGCCCCCTGTCATCGCGCCCAGCAGATCATTTGACCTATATAGCCCAGAGGAGTAAGCCTGAGGCAATTCGAGCAGACAAGAGATAGGCGACCCGATGCAGGTCATTTTTCATTGCGGTGCACATGGAACCGAAGAGGACCGTCTGCTCAAGACCTTGCTGCGTAACAAAGACCGCTTTCGCCTGCACGGCACCGTTGTACCCGGCCCAGGCAAATACCGCTATTTGCTCAAAGATTGTATGGCGGCGCTGCAGGACGGTCAGGCCACAACGGAAGCACGGGATGTGTTGTGGGATGCGATCCTGGAAGAAGAACAGGCAGACAGAGTCCTGTTGTCCAATGCCAATTTCTTTGGCTCGCAGCGTCAATCAATCGAGGGCAGCCAGTTTTATCCAGAAGCAGAGGCGCGGCTTTTGTCCCTGCAGCACCTGTTCGCACAGGACAAACTAGAACTGTACATCGGACTGCGAAACCCGGCGACCATTCTGCCGGGCCTGCTTGAAAACGCCCACCCCGATCGCAAGGCTCAGGTGCTGAGCAACCTTGACCCTTATCACCTGCGGTGGTCAGATCTTCTGACGCGCCTGCGACGCGCCGTTCCCCAAGTTTCTCTCACCGTTTGGTGTTTTGAAGATATGCCTCTGATCTGGGCGCAGATCATCCGTGACATGTCCGGGCTGGAAATGAACCAGCGTCTGGATGGTGGCATGGATTTACTGTCGACCATCATGAGCCGCGAAGGCATGCGGCGACTGCGCCAGTATCTGGCACAGCACCCTGATATGTCAGAGACGCAACAGCGGCGGGTCATGGCAGCTTTTCTCGACAAATATGTGCGCGAGGACGAGTTGGAAGAGGAGATCGATTTACCTGGCTGGAGTGAAGCCCTGATTGAATCGGTCACCGCCCTCTACGAAGAAGACATGCGAATCGTCCAGCGCATCCCCGGTGTGACGATGATCACCCCCTAATCCGGCCTCCTTGCACTCCAGCCCCCTCAGCCCGCCCTGGCCAACCGTCTCACCGGCCTTCTGCTCAGCCTTTTGCGGCAAACAATGGGACACATCTCGCTGTCTAAGGTGAAATCGGTTGTCCTAACCGGTTAACCTCGAGCGTTTCCATCGTCATGTCATCATAAAACACATCAATGGTAATCTGCTGGATAGAGCCCAGGGGAAAAGTACCATAGGGCAGCCCATCTTCTGGCAGGATGGCATTGGGGGCGGCCTGATCTTCATGACAGGGCGGCATCGGCCAGGTCACCGGCTCGGCGCCGTTGACGCCGATGCGCATACCGTTCAAGCCACAGCGCCAGGACCACAGATGCGTAACATAGAGCAGATCCTGCCCCTCATATTCGCGCACGGACACCCAATTGGCCTTGGTGACCGACAAAATGGGCTTAACCTCTGCGGCTGTGGTAAAAGGCGCCGATGAGGCCCCGACGGGCAGGCCTGCTCCCCACAGCGACAACATAATAACAGACATAATTCTTCGCATAAAAAACCTCACTTAACTGATACAAACAAGTCGCGCTCCTGGCCAAAGGCCCCTCAAATTTGGGGATTTCCTTTTGCCCAAAGCCCATATTGAATATAGACCATAAAATACCCAAGCCCCAACCGCTCGCAAGAGGCGGAAGACAGGAAATACAATGGCGCAGCAGTCTTTCAACGTCATGATCATCGGCCAGGCGGGGCGCCTGCAGTACGAGGCGCTGCTGTTTGCCGCCTCCCTGCGCCACAGCTGCCCCAACTTTTCCGGTCGTTTGTTTGTCGCGGTACCGCAGCCAGGGCCGCTTTGGCAAAAAGATCCCAGCATTCACAACGCCGGTGTACTAGAGGCCTTTGCCCGGCTTGGGGTCGAAATCCTGCCGTTTGAAAACAAGATTTTTGGTCAGAGCTATCCCTATGGCAACAAGATCGAGGCGCTGCAGGCCATGCCCGAGGGCGAGCCGTTTGTGTTTTTTGACAGCGACACGCTGATCACCGGCGACCTGGAAGCGGTTCCCTTTGACTTCAATCGCCCCTCTGCCTCGATGCGGCGCGAAGGCACCTGGCCCAAGCCAACGCTTTATGGGCCCGGCTATACGGACATCTGGCGCTCTCTTTACGACCGGTTTGGACTGGACCTTGATCCAACACTGGATCTGGAACAACCGGATGAATTCTGGAAACGCTACCTTTACTTTAATGCCGGCTTTTTCTACGGCACCTGCCCGCGCGCCTTTGGCAAACGATTTGCGGTCTACGCCCAGTCCATCCTGAAGGATCCGCCAATTGAGCTGGTCGGCCAGTCGCTGGATCCCTGGCTGGATCAGGTTGCACTGCCCCTGGTGATCCACTCCTTTGGCGGCGGTCGCGACGCCCTGCCTGCGGGCTACCTGGACGGGGAAACCAGTTGTCACTACCGGCTGTTCCCGCTGCTCTATGCCCGCGAAAGCGACGCAGTGATTGACCTGCTGGAAACGGTGGCTGCGCCAAACTGGATCAAGAAGGTTTTGAAAACCTATGAGCCGATCAAGCGGCTTGTTTATCAAAACCGGGGTGCCCGGGTACGGGCGCTGTTTGATCAGGATCACCTGCCCCGGCGCGAACAGGCCATTCGCAACAAAATCAAATCCGAAGGCCTGTGGCTGCGCTAACAGGCTGGCCACTTGTGGTCTGGCCTCATTCCCAACCCAAAAGCCAGGTTGCCGAGGGTCAGGTCCCTAGAACGATTTCCCACGCGCTGCTCTTTGCCAGTTTGTTTGTTCCAATTTGCCACGCCTGCGTTGTACCGGCGGGCAAGCTGTCCTAAACATTTGGTAAGAAAACTGATGAGGGAGAAAACCAGATGAGTGATGCACCAGCCTATGGCTTTGACACATTGCAGATCCACGCAGGCGCCAAACCGGACCCGGCAACCGGCGCCCGTCAAACACCGATCTACCAGACAACCGGCTATGTCTTTCGCGATGCCGATCACGCCGCTGCCCTGTTTAACCTGCAGGAAGTTGGCTTTATCTACTCACGCCTGACCAACCCAACCGTCGCTGTGCTGCAAGAACGCCTGGCAACACTGGAAGGCGGCGTTGGCGCAGTCTGCTGCTCATCTGGCCATGCGGCACAGATCATGGCGCTGTTCCCGCTGATGGCGCCCGGCTGCAATGTCATTGCATCGACGCGACTGTATGGTGGCACCGTCACCCAGTTCAGCCAGACCATCAAACGCTTTGGCTGGTCGGCAAAATTTGTCGATACCGATGATCTGGAGGCCGTCGCAGCCGCAATCGACGAAAACACTCGCGCGGTGTTCTGCGAATCCATCGCCAACCCCGGCGGCTATGTCACCGATGTGCGCGCGCTGGCCGATGTGGCAGATGCCGCTGGTGTGCCGCTGATCGTCGACAACACCACCGCCACGCCCTATTTGTGCAACCCAATTGCCCAAGGCGCCACTCTGGTTGTGCACTCCACCACCAAGTACCTCACCGGCAATGGCACCGTCACCGGCGGCGCGATCATAGACAGCGGCACCTTCGACTGGTCCGCCAGCGACAAGTTCCCCTCCCTTTCGGCGCCAGAACCCGCCTATCATGGGCTCAAATTCCACGAGACCTTTGGCGGCCTGGCCTTTACCTTCCACGGTATCGCCATCGGGCTGCGTGATCTGGGTATGACCATGAACCCGCAGGCGGCGCATTACACCTTGATGGGCGTTGAAACCCTGTCGCTGCGGATGCAGCGCCATTGTGAAAACGCAATGACCGTGGCCAGCTGGCTGGAACAGGACGACCGGGTTGATTATGTGACCTACGCCGGCCTGGAAAGCTCGCCTTATTACGAGCGCGCCCAGGCGAACTATCCCAAAGGCGCGGGTGGTTTGTTCACCTTTGCGGTCAAGGGCGGCTATGACGCCTGCATCAAACTGGTGGATTCCCTGGAGATCTTCAGCCATGTGGCAAACCTCGGCGACACCCGTTCGCTGATCATTCACTCTGCCTCCACCACCCACCGTCAGCTGTCCCCGGAACAGCAGGAGGCCGCAGGCGCGGGCGCCAATGTGGTGCGGATTTCCATCGGCCTGGAAGACGCCGCTGATCTGATCCGCGATCTGGACCAGGCCCTGACCAAAGCCTGCGGCTGACCCCAAAGGCCCATCTGTAAAACAACAAAAAGGCCGGGTGTTTACCCGGCCTTTTTGGTTTCAAACCTGGCAGAGCCGCGGTTATTCGGTTGGCACCACCAGGTCAAACACCACCTGCACATTGTGCGAAAAGCTCAGCTCGCCCGCCTCGATCGGCATGGCACCGCTGCGCGACATCTCCATTGCCATCATCGGGCGGCCACCGCCATGATCCTGATCGGTGATGGTGCGAACCGGCCCCAGGGTGACCCCGGCAGCCGCCGCCAGCTGTTCAGCCTTGTGGCGGGCATCCGCAACGGCGCTTGCGCGCATCTGGTCCTGTAGCAGCGCGTGATCCGCCACATCAAAGCGCAACCCCTGGAACTGATTGGCACCGGCGCGCAGCACCCGGTCAAGCACCTCGCCGAGTTGATCGAGATCGCGCACCCGCAAATTCACCGTATTGGCGGCCAAAAACCCGGTGATCCGCCGCTCTCCCGAACTGTTATAAGAACCGCCATTGGACCAGACCGGCTGCAGCGAGATCTGCTGAGTCTGCAGGTCCTTATCCGCAATGCCAACGGCCCGCAGCTCTTGCACGACGGCGAACATATCTTCAGAGACCAGCGCCATGGCTTCGCCTGCTTCCTTGGCCTCTTTGCTGACCCCCAGCGTGATCACCGCCAGATCCGGCGCCACCTCAACCCGGCCCTCGCCGCTGACCAGAATCTGCCGATCGGTGCCCGTGTCTGCCTTGAGCGCAGTGCCCAAAGTTAGCGCCATTGCCAGGGCGGTTACCAAAACTGTCTTTGTTTTCATTGTGAAGTCTCCTTTGCTTTGCCCTAAGATGGGGACGGCAGATCGCCGCTGACAAGGGGAAAGCGCGCTCTTTTCCTTTCACTCGGCGATGTCCTGCTTTATGGTCTGCTCTGACGGCCTGAAAGGACTCCTCGCGGTCCGGGCACTACAGATTTGGATGGTTTGACCGCATTATGAAACCGGAGTTTGCTCTTTCTCTTTCCGCAGAGGGTATTGTTCTGCTGCATCGTGCAGCCGGAGGTTGGCGAAATGTCGGCACTGTGTCGCTCGACAGTGCTGATTTGACAGCAGATCTTGCTGCGCTCAAAGCCAAGGGAGACGCCCTGGCGCCCGAGGGGCTGTGCAAACTAATCATCCCCAATGAGCAGATCCGCTATCTTACCATTGAGACTGGCATTTCCGATCTGGAAAGTCGGCGCCGCCTGGCCCGCGCCGCTTTGGAAGGCGCCACGCCCTATGCGGTGTCGGATTTGGCTTTTGACCTGTCTGAGGACGGCGACCAAACCCATATTGCCGCCGTCGCCTATGAGACCTTGGCTGAGGCCGAAAGCTTTGCGCTGGAAAATGGCTTTGCGCCCGCTTCCTTTGTGGCCATCCCTGGTGAAAGTGGTTTTCTCGGAGAACCCTTTTTTGGCGCAGTCCCCTCGCTGGGCGAAACTGAGATCACACCTGATGGGATCGTTGTTGTGGACATCGGTCCAGCTGCGATCCCAGACCCCACCCCCGCCGAACCGGTTGAAAAACCCGCCCAAAAAAATGACGCACCTAAGGCCGCAAAGGATCAGGTGGCGGCTGAGCCGACGCTGCCCAAGGCACCCGCCGCTTTGGAGCCGGACAGCGCCCAGCCCGATTTGGATGAGGATGTCGATTCAGACGCCGAGGACAGCGGTCCTATTGCCGGATTTACCAGCCGCCGCAGGAAGTCACCGCAGGCCAAAGGCTCAGAGGCTGCAAAACCTGCATCTGCAAAAAAACCATCTGACAAATCCGCAGCGCCATCGCCCGGCAAGCCTGCCCCCTCTGTTGTCGCAGCAGCACCTGTAACCACACAGGCACCAAAACCGGGCCCCAAACAGGCCGCAGCCACAGCGGCCAAGCCTGTCGCTGCGCCCGCTGGAAAATCCCCAACCACAGCAGAGCCGACAAAGTCTGCTGGCCATGCCCAGTCTGCCGGTCCCGTCCCAGAGACCGGCGCCCCCGCGGTGCACAGCCCAGCTGCCCCAGCCGGAGCACAGGCCGCGGCCAGTCCAAAGTCGACCAGCCCAAGCGCTGCCAGTTCAGGTTCGGCCAGTTCAAGTTCAGCCAGTGTTAAACCTGTCGCCACTGCCCCTGGAAAAACTGCAAAACCCACAGGGTCAACCAGTGCACCAGCCGCCCCTGCCACTGTTCACCCCAATGCCCCAACCATCAGCGGCGCGGCTGCACAGGCGGCGAACAGTCTCAACAGCTCGGTTGACGATAAACCGGGCACCATAAAGGGCAAGCCACGCTTCCTGGGGTTGATCCTGACGGCAGGGCTTTTGTTGGCCATGGCCGCGATTGCGGCTTTTGCGATGTTCTCCGAAGGCGGGTTGTTCTTTTCCTCCGAACGCCCGCCGCTGGAACAAAGCCTTGATACCCCGCTGGCGCCCCCCGCTGCTGGCTCCACCGATCAAGATCCGGCCCTTGCGGAAACACCGCCGACCGGCACCAATGCCGAACCAGCCAGCCCAGTGGATATTCCCATAAGCGAGGTAGAAACCGAGCCAGACAGCATCGCCCCACAGGTGAGCGCGATACCAAGCCACCCTGACCCAGGCGTTGTGGAGTTGGACGATCAAGCCGAGCCTTTTGAGACCACCAGCCTTGACCCTGCCGGCGCCGAAATCGACACCCCATTGGATGCAAGCACGGGCCAGCCCGTGCTTGATGCGTTAGAAGGGGAGGCTGCCGATCCGGACCAAAGCGACGCGCTGAGCGAAGCCGCGCTCTACGCCGCCACTGGAATCTGGCAGCAGGTTCCCCAGATCGCAGAGGCCCCTGCACTGGTGTCTTTGGATGACATCTATGTCGCCTCTATCGACAATAGCGATCTGTCCCAGGATGCCGTCGCCCTGCCCCAGGCACCGCTGTTGACCAGCGATCCCGAGCCAGACGCGCTCAGCTCCCCGGCGGCAGCGGGTAGCGACTTTGACCTCGACCACCAGGGCCTGGTGACAGCAACACCCGAAGGCACACTCAACCCGGATGGCATCATGGTCTATCTCGGGCGCCCAAGCGTCGTCCCCCCCCCGACCCCGGCCCGCACAGCCCCCGAAGATGCTGGGGAAGCCGCCGAAAATGCCCGCCTGGCAAGCCTGTCGCTGAAACGGCCCCGCCCGCGCCCCTCCGATCTGCTGGAACGGGCAGAACGCGCACTTTTGGGAGGGCTCAGCCGCGCCGAGCTTGCCCGGGTTCGCCCCCGCGCCCGTCCTGCCAGCCTGAAGACGGAAGAACAGGAAAACCAGCCTGTCAGCGCTTTGGCTATTGCCACGTCAAAAGCGCCGCGGGATCGGCCTGCGAATTTTGCCAATCTGGTGGATCGTGCCACCCGGCAGCGTGCCACAACAACCGCCACGACAACGGCGGCGGCAGTAGCGCCGCAATCCGTTACCCCCAGCATTCCCAGCTCTGCCTCAGTGGCGCGCCAGGCAACAGTCACCAATGCCATCAACCTGCGGCGGGTAAACCTGATTGGTGTCTCCGGAAAACCGTCTAACCGCCAAGCCCTGGTTCTGATGCCCAGTGGTCGGACCCGCCAGGTCCGGGTTGGCGATCGGCTGGATGGTGGCACCGTGGTAGCCATCAGCGAAAGCCAATTACAGTATCAAAAGCGCGGCACAAATAAGACACTGAAGCTGCCCGGAAATTAACCACCTGCAGGCAGATCCAAAGACAGGGCATTGACGACGGCCCCTCACCTGTCGTTTGCCAGTCCCATCCCTTGGCGCGCAGGTCACATCAGGTCGGCCAGTTCGCCACAGCAAAACCGCTGACATAAAAAGTGCCGGACCTCCCTAAGGCCCGGCACTTTTGTGCGCATTTCTGTTGGGGCTTAAACCCTATTCAGCGGCGTCCAGCTCTCCGTTGGCGATCTGTTCGCGTTCGATCGATTCAAACAGCGCCTTGAAGTTTCCTTCGCCAAATCCATCGTCCCCTTTGCGCTGAATGAACTCGAAAAAGATCGGGCCAATCACCGTCTTGGAGAAAATTTGCAGCAAGATTTTGGTCTCGCCACCATCTACGACGCCCTCGCCATCAATCAGAATGCCATGTTTCTGCATCCGCTCCAGCGGTTCATCATGGCCCTTCACCCGGTCGTGGCTCAGCTCATAGTAGGCCGCAGGCGGTGCAGGCATATAGGTGATGCCACGATCAGAAATCTCATCCGTGGCGCTATAGATGTCCTCGGTTCCAACCGCGATATGCTGAATGCCCTCGCCTTTGTATTTCTTGAGATAAGCAACAATCTGGCCGGTCTCGCCGCGATCTTCGTTGATAGGAATACGGATACGACCACAGGGAGAGGTCAGCGCCCGGCTCAGCAGCCCGGTAAACTTGCCCTCGATGTCAAAGAAACGGATTTCCTTGAAGTTGAACAGCTCGCCGTAGAACCTGAACCACTTGTCCATATTGCCTTTGTAGACATTGTGCGTGAGGTGATCGAGGTAGTAAAAGCCAACGCCGCGTGGTTTTGACTGTTTGGTCCACTCGAATTCCCCATTGTAGGGCGAGGTCTCATAATACTGGTCGATAAAATAGATCAGCGAGCCACCAATGCCTTTGATCGCGGGCACATCCATGGTTTTGTCGTCGCCGTCATAAGCTTCGGCCCCTTTTGAAACCGCGTGTTCAAAGGCCTTTTGTGCATCGACAACACGCCATCCCATGGAGGGGGCACAGGGCCCATGTTCGGCAACAAACTTGTCAGCATAGCTGCCTTTTTCCGCATTCAGGATATAGGTGATATCCCCCTGCTGCCACAGTTCGATGCCCGGTTTTGTCTTGTGATGACCGACCTGTTCATAGCCCATCTTGGTGAAAAGATCCCGCAACTCCTGCGGTTCAGGGCTGGCGAACTCGACAAACTCAAAGCCATCGGTGCCAGCGGGGTTTTCATCGCTGATCACGGATTTCGGGGCGTTATGCGGAAATGGACCCATGCTGGTTTCCTTCTTTAGTCGCGTGATGCGGGCTAGATTTCTGTTCTCGATCATAATACCGCAAATGAAATGCATATTTCGCGCGTTCTTTGTATTCCTATTGCCTTTCCGCGCGAGAACTTCGCGCCTAATGTGATAAAAACAGGAAAAACCCGCATATGCTAGATTCAACAGACACCAAACTGCTCGCCGCCTTGCAAAAGAACGCACATCTTACCGCACAGGAGTTGGGAGAGCTGCTGAACCTGTCGCCCAGTCAGGCCGGGCGGCGGCGACAGCGGCTAGAATCAGAGGGCTATATCCAAGCTTACTGCGCCCGACTGGACCCGGCAAAACTGGGATTGACCGTTCAGGGGTTCGTGCATGTGAACCTTGGCAGCCACGGGCCGGAACAATCCCAAAGCTTTAGCCGCCTGGTCAGCACCCGACCCGAGATTACCTCAGCCTGGACCATGACAGGCGAGGCAGACTATCTATTGCGGGTTTATTGCAGCGACTTACAGGCGCTCAATCAGCTCATCCATGAAATTCTATTGCCGCATCCTGCCGTCGCCAGAGTGCAAAGCCAGATCGTAATGGCACAGTTAAAACGTGATGCGCCTTTGCCAACTTAATAATAATGGAAGGTTTTGATTTTATAGATTTTGACTGTATCTTTATGAAGTGGAGCGCCTCCTTGTCCTTTGTAGACCGTCGCATAGAAGCCCGACCCTCGACCGGTGAAGCCCCCTTCGCCCTGAACGAGGTTTTCTTTTCACGCACCGATGACCGTGGGGTGATCCAAGCCGGAAACTACGTCTTCAAGCGCGTAGCAAACTACGAATGGGAAGATCTGATCGGTTCGCCCCATAAGATCATCCGCCATCCGGATATGCCAAAGGGTGTTTTCCAACTGTTTTGGGATACTCTGAAAGCAGGCGACAGCATGGGGGCCTACGTCAAGAACAAGGCCAAGGATGGGCTGTACTACTGGGTCTTTGCAGTGGTGGTCCCCTGCCAGGGCGGATATCTCTCGGCGCGGATTTCCCCCAGCAGCGCCTTGTTTGATGAGATTAGAGCCATTTATAATGAGATGCGCCAGGCTGAACTCAACGAAGGAGTGAGCGCGGAAGACAGCGCTGAAAAGATGCTGGAGTGGATTCGAAAGAAAGGTTTTGAAAACTACCACCAGTTCGCCACCCATGCCCTGAGCGAAGAGCTTTTGTCCCGCGATGTCGGACTGGAGCGCCCGAAAGATCCCAAAATCGCGGATCTGCGCAGAATGATGGCAAACGCCGAAACCCTCGTTGAAGAAACCCAAGGTCTGGTCAAAGATTTTGACGCTATGCACACGATTCCGCATAATTTGCGGGTGATTGCATCGCGGATTGAACCCTCGGGTGGGCCGGTCACGGTCCTGTCGCAGAACTATGGTGCGATGTCGCGCGAAATGTCCGACTGGTTTGAAGCACATGTGATGGGGGAAAACAGCAACTTCAACACCATCAAGCTGGCCGTTACCAACAGCCTGTTTGTCGAAGGCATGGCGCGCATTCTGAACGAATGTGATGCGCAACTCCAAACCGAAAGACGCGGCCTGGGCGACATCGACATGGCCGCAGAGCGCAAAATCCTGAACCAACTGGTCACAGAGGAAACAGACCGGGCCCGCAAAGGCGTCGAGGAAGTCGACCTTGAGGCCGAGCGCATCATGCGGGCCTGCCAGGTCATGCACCGACAATTCCTCGGGCTCAGCTCCACCCGGGTCCTGTGTAAGATCGAAAGCGCCCGCCTCCCGGAATCCGGTGAAACGCTCTCTGACATCATCGACCAGCTTGGGGTCTTCCAGGAACGCATCTCGCGCCGTCTGGACGTAATCACCAAACTCAGCAATGAGATTCGGCAAATGGATCAATAGGCAGCGGCTGACCTGCACTGGCAATCGCCAGAGCGTCGAAACCAAAGCGCGGCGGCACGGGGAAACCTGGCCGCCGTTTCCCATTGAGCCCCCGATCTCCCGGCTCCCAAGCGCCCGGTAAAGCGCAGCAGCAATATGACCCACTCAAAATGCTGCTAAAACCGTTGCCAAGGTGCAAACCGCTTGCGATACCAGTTGTATGGACGCATTTCTGTATCAGGCAACAATCTATCTCGCTGCTGCTGTTATCGCCGTTCCCCTGGCCTCGCGTCTCGGGCTTGGGTCGGTTCTGGGCTATCTGGCTGCCGGCATTATCATAGGCCCGGTGCTTGGGCTGGTCGGGGCTGAAACCCAAAATCTCCAACATGTTGCGGAATTTGGCGTCGTAATGATGCTGTTTCTCATCGGGTTGGAGCTTGACCCGCGGGCGCTCTGGGCGATGCGGCATAAACTGATCGGGCTGGGCGGCTTACAGGTCCTGCTCAGCACTCTGGCACTTATGGTCGCCGCCCTTATTGCCGGCGAGACCTGGCAGGTCAGCCTGGCCGTTGGCCTGACGCTGTCGCTATCCTCGACTGCGATCGTGCTGCAGACGCTTTCAGAAAAAGGCCTGATGCAGACCGGTGGCGGGCGGTCCTCCTTTTCGGTGCTGTTGACCCAGGATATTGCGGTCATTCCAATTCTGGCGCTTCTACCGCTTCTTGCCATCAAGAACGGACCACAGTTAGGCTCGGATGGCTCCATTGAGCGGGCAGAAGTCGCAGGCCATATGGCTGCGGCCCATGACGGGCTTTCCTTGGTTGCTGGTCTGCCAGGATGGGCCGTGACCCTGACCACCCTTGGCATGATCGGCGTCATCGTGCTGGCTGGCATCTATCTGACCCAGCCCCTGTTCCGCTTTATCCATGCGACCAACCTGCGTGAGATGTACACTGCGCTAGCCTTGCTCATTGTGGTTGGGATCTCCTTCTTGATGACCCTGGTTGGGCTCTCCCCAGCGCTGGGCGCATTTTTGGCGGGCGTGGTTCTGGCCAACTCCGAATTCCGCCATGAATTGGAAAGCGATCTCACCCCCTTCAAGGGGCTGTTTTTAGGATTGTTCTTTATTACGGTTGGGGCCGGGATCAACTACCGGCTGCTGTTGGCCAACTTCGGAGACCTGCTGGGCCTGGCTCTTTTGGTGATCCTCGCCAAGGGCACAATCCTGTTCTTTGTGGGTCGCGCCTTTGGTCTCAGACGGCGCAATCATTGGCTTTTCACCCTCAGCCTGGCGCAGGCGGGTGAATTTGGGTTTGTCCTGCTTGCCTTTTCCCGCCAACAAGGCGTCATCCCCGAACCATTGGCCGAAAAGCTGCTGCTTGTAATTGCCCTGTCGATGCTGATCACCCCGCTGTTGTTCATTTTGTATGATATGTTGTCTCACTTCATGGGCGAGCAAGGTGTCGAACAGGAACCTGATGAGATTGACGAACAAGGACCCGTTATCATCGCCGGAATTGGCCGCTTTGGGCAGATCGTCAACCGGCTGGTGCGCGCCAGCGGTTTCAAGACCGTGCTGCTGGACAATGACATCCGCGCAGTGCAGCTGATGCGTCGTTTTGGGGTCAAAAGCTTCCTCGGCGACCCCACACGGCCCGAGTTGCTCAAGGCAGCAGGCATCGCCAAAGCCCATGTGCTGGTGGTGGCGCTGGACGACCCCGAAAAGACTGTCACCATGGTCGCCTATGTGCGGCGCACCTACCCGGATCTGCACATCATTGCCCGGGCCTATGACCGCAACCATGTCTTTGAACTGTATAAGGCCGGCGCCGATGACATCGTGCGGGAAATGTTTGACAGCTCCTTGCGGGCCGGGCGCTACGTGTTGGAAAAAATCGGCCTCAGCGAATATGAAGCGGCCCAGGCCGAGCAGACTTTTTATGCTCACGACCGTCTTACGGTGCGCGAGCTCGCCTCGCTGTGGAAACCCGGAACACCTGCCAGTGAAAATCAGGCCTATATCGCCCGCGCCCGCGAACTGGAAAAGGATCTGGAAACCGCCCTGTTGGAGCTGGCCGAGAAAAAAGATCAAAGCAAATCTTGATCTGACCGCCATATCGAGCCGACAAAACAAAAGCCCCGAAGTCAGCTTCGGGGCTTTGCTGTTCGCTCGCCTTTCATGCAGCAGCAATCAGCCGTCTGAAACGCCTGCTTCTGCAAAGGTCGCCATGCCGCTGTGACAGGCGATTGCGCCTTTCAAAACCTGAATGGCCAACGCCGCCCCAGAGCCTTCACCAAGACGCAGACCCAGCGCCAAAAGCGGCTCTTTACCCAGCTCTTTCAGCAGGGCAGGATGGGCGTTTTCAGCGCTTTGATGCCCTGCAATGGCATGATCCAAAGCGCCATCACAGCTGCGCTGCAAACAGGCGGCGGCAGCACAACAGATAAATCCATCAAGAATAACCGGAATATGCAGCAGCCGTGCCGCAGCAATTGCGCCGGCCATGGCCGCAATCTCGCGCCCCCCCAGACAACCGAGCGCATCCAGGCCATCTTTGATTGCAGCGCCATGCAGCGCCACGCCTTCGGTGACGACACGGGTTTTATTGGCCAGCCCGGCGTCATCAACCCCAGTGCCGCGCCCGGTCCAGTCTGCGGGTTCGCCGCCAAACAGGGCAAAGGCCAAAGCCGCCGCTGGGGTGGTGTTGCCAATCCCCATTTCACCAACCACCAATAGATCCGCTGTTGGGTCAACAGCATTCCATCCGGCCTGCAAGGCGGCCAGCAGCTCTGCCGCGTCCATCGCTGGGGCTTGGGTGAAATCCTGCACTGGATTGTCCAGATCAAGCGCATGAACATCCATCCGCGCACCTGCCAGTTTGGCCAGCTGATTAATTGCCGCGCCGCCATGTTCAAAATTGATCACCATCTGGGCCGTCACCTCGGAGGGAAAGGCTGACACCCCCTGGGCGGTGACACCGTGGTTGCCGGCAAAGACAATAACCTGGGGCGATTTGATCTCGGGGCGATCGGTGCCGCGCCAGCCGCCATACCAGATGGCGAGATCTTCCAGTCGGCCCAAAGCCCCGGGAGGCTTGGTCAGCTGCCCGTTGCGGGCGGCAGCCGCGTCGATGGCGGTCTGATCCGCACCCTTGGCCTGCGCCAGCAGGGAGCGGAAATCATCAAGGGAAGTCAGAGATGGCAGCATGTAAAGCCTCGTTGCATCTGGGCGGCGGACGCGCGTAAATCAGGGTCCAATCTGTTTAGCGGCTCAAAACTGCTTCGCAAGTCCCGCAAGAGGCTCACACATGCGAAAAAACGACATATCTTTGGTGGACATCCCACTGGCGCTGGTCCTGTTGACCCGGCTGCCCCTGCCGCAACTGGCAAGCAGCAGTTTTCAGCGCCAATCCCGGGCGGTATGGGCCTTTCCGCTGGCGGGGCTTGCGGTGACCCTGCCCGCCTGCATGGCGGCCTATGTGGGCCAGGCCCTGGGCCTGTCTGCGGCGCTAGCTGCTGGGCTATTTTTGATGGTTCAGGTCCTGCTGACAGGGGCGATGCACGAAGACGGGCTGGCGGATTGCGCCGATGGGTTTTGGGGCGGCTTCGCGCCCGCACGGCGGTTGGAGATCATGAAAGACAGCCAGATCGGCAGCTATGGCGTGCTGGCACTGGTTTTTGCCATTGGCCTGCGCTGGCACGCCCTGTCGCTGCTGTTGGAGCTGGGACAGAGCTGGAGTGCGCTGGCTATTGCCCTGCTCAGCCGTGCAATGATGCCCATGCTGATGGTCTGGCTGCCCAATGCCCGCCAGTCCGGCCTATCGCAAAGCGTCGGCCGCCCGTCCCGGCGGGCCACTGCCCTTGGTCTTGGCCTCGCTGTTGCACTGGCGCTGCCCTTGCTCGGGCTTGTCAGCCTTGCCGTTGCCGCGCTGCTTGCCTTGTTGACCCTAGGATTGGGTCTGGTGGCCCGCACCAAGATCGGCGGGCAGACCGGCGATGTGCTGGGCGCCTGCCAGCAGGTCAGTGAAATTGCCGGATTGCTGATGCTGGCGACCCTCTTCAGCTAAGCTGAGGCCAAGACAGCAAAAAGCCCGCAACCAAGGTCACGGGCTTTAAAATCTCTGAGTTCTTGAACAGCTGACGCCGATCAGGCCGCAACGCGAGAGGTCAGAACGTCCCCGACCTGTTTCGCGGCCAAGATTTCATCGCCACCGGCAACAGCCGCGACTTCGCGGGTCAGGCGCTCAAGCGCGGCCTCATAGAGCTGACGCTCTGAATAGCTTTGCTCACGCTGGTCATCGGTACGGTGCAGATCGCGCACCACTTCGGCAATGGCAATCAGATCACCAGAGTTGATCTTTTGCTCATATTCCTGCGCCCGGCGAGACCACATGGCGCGTTTGACCTTGGCCTTGCCTTTGAGGGTTTTCATCGCCTGATTGATCACATCCGGCGAGCTGAGCGAGCGCATACCCACTTCGATGGCCTTGTTGGTTGGCACCCGCAGGGTCATCTTGTCCTTTTCAAAGGTGATCACGAAAAGCTCCAGCGCAAAGCCGGCTACTTCCTGCTCCTCAACCGAGATGATCTGTCCAACACCATGGGCCGGATAAACCACATATTCGTCGGGACGGAATGCGAGCTTCTTCGATTTTGTCATACAGGTCTTTCCTTACGCTAGAGGCCGGGCAGCGCCAGAGGCAACTATCCGACACAACAACGGCAACGCTATCGCCCCTGAACTGCATCGCAGGTCAGACGCTCTATCGTCACCGTGGGTCAATCCCCAGGCCGCGCGCTACATCAAAAATGCCACGCGAGATGGGTTTCATTTTCATATACATCTGTGCAGACCATATCACAAAATGCCCCCCTTCGAAAGACGAGGGGAGCCCTGTTCCTGCCAATCGCAGGTGAAAATCACCGTTTTCAGGTGGTTTTCGGCAAAAAACTGGTCGTGCTTTTCAGCCGGCCCCGAGATTCGGAGACGCTTACCCGCCCTCGCCGGGGGCCTCGGAGAAGTATTTCTCAAGCTTGCCCTCTTCGCCGTCACGCTCTTCAGCGTCCGGCATCGGGTCTTTTTTGGAGACAATCACCGGCCACATCTCAGAGTATTTGCGGTTGAACTCCACCCATTTATCCATGTCTGGCTCGGTGTCTGGGCGAATGGCATCGGCCGGGCATTCCGGTTCGCAAACACCACAGTCGATGCATTCATCCGGGTGGATCACCAGGGTGTTTTCCCCCTCGTAGAAACAATCTACCGGGCACACCTCTACACAATCGGTGTATTTGCAGGCGATGCAGTTATCCGTAACGACGTAGGTCATGCGGGCTTTGTCCCATTTGCTGTTTGGCAAGTAGCTAGTTCAGACTCGCTTCATCTTCAAGATGTCACGTGAAGTCCTGTTGCCTGGAAAGGTCAAGCGCCCTGCGAGATTTCTTGTCAGGCCGCCCTTTTCCCTCAAATCGCGGATTTGCAGGCAAGATGTCCTGTTTTGGCGTCTTATCAAGATAAAGCGCCTGCGCCTCGGGGGCGGGTCCGCGGCGGGTGCCGATGGCGACAACTTCGACCACCCGAATCTGTCGTCCCTGTGGAAAGCTCAGAACATCACCCGAGGTGACGCTCTGAGCCGTTTTTGTGATCTTAGCGCCGTTCAGGCGAAGATGTCCGGCGCTGATCTGTTTGGCGGCCAGGCTGCGGGTTTTGAAGAACCGCGCATGCCAGAGCCACTTGTCGACCCGGATTTTCTCCGCCTTTGGCTGCATCCGGGATCAGTCGCCTTGCTTCAGCCCCATCAGAGCTGCCGCAAAGGGGTTGTCCGGATCGATCTGCTTTTCTTTCTTTGGAGGCCGGGCGGAATAGGTCTTGCTGCCCTGTTGTTGCGGACGACCTCCCTTTTTACCACCGGTTTTGCCAGCCGGGCGCCCACCGGGCTTGCCGCCACTGCGCTCACCCGAGCGACCCTGACCGCGCGGTTTGCCACCGCGACGCTCCTGGCCATCCTGTCCAGCAGCAGCTTCGGCGTTTTGGCTAGCACCGCCACCCTGGCCACGACGCTGGCCACGGTTGCCACCGCCCTGACGGGCGCGACCACCCCAAGCGAAGGTATAAAAGACCTCCATCTCGGCTGGGGTTTCGACAGAATCTTCAGCAGGCGCGTCAGCCGGAGCATCTGCGGCTGCGTCGGCGGTCTCTGCTTTGGCCTCCTCGACAGGTGCCTCCTCTGGCGCAGCGGGGGCCTCTTCAGCAGCCTCAGCTACAGGCGCGTCCTCAGGTTTGGCCTCCACCTCAACGGCAGGCGCCTCTTCAGACTTGGCTTCCGCCTCTTCGGCAGGAGCAGCCTCTTTGGGCGCTTCGGGGGCCGCTTTGACCTTGGCCCGTTCGCCTTTTTCGGCGCGATAGCCCAGACCCTGCATCAGATCGGCAAATTGCTCCAGCGTCATGCCGGTGATCGACAACATATCCGCCTTGGCTTCAAAGCCACCGCGGCTGTCTTCGGCGCGCAACATATCAGCCAAACGCTCCAGCATGTCGATGCGGATCATCCGCTCGCCCGCTTCGCGGTAGCCGGCCATGGTATCGTAGCCCTGCGGCGCATCCTTGGCGGCAGGCACGGTGACCAGACCGGGAGGCGGCGCTTCGGGGAATTCCTGCACGCCATTGGCAAGCGACCACAGCACCAGACGCAGACGCGTTGGCGCGGGTTTCAGTAGCAGCGGCATGAAGATGGTGAACTGGCCAAATCGAATACCGTGTTTACGCAGTGCGCCACGGGCCTCTTGATCCAGATCTTTGACTTCCTGCATCACGGTGTGACGCGGCAGCAGGCCCAGACCTTCGACCAGACGGAAGGCAAAGCCACGGGCCAGACCTGTCAATTCTTCGTCTTTTTGCAGATTGATCAGCGGTTCAAACAGCGCCTGCACCTTGCGAGAGATGAAATGCTGCAGGCGGCGTTCAACCTTTTGTGCAACATCCGCACCAGCGGCGTCATCCACAAAGACCTCAACCATCGGGTTGAGCGGATCAGCACCCGCCACCAGTTTACCAACGGCAGCGTCGCCCCACATCAGGCCACCCTGTTCGGTGAAGTCGATCTCGGTATCGGGTGCATTATAAAACCGGTCTGCGCGCAAATGGAATTGCGGCGCCAGCGCTTGCAGCGAGGCAGACTTTAATGTCTTTGCCTCGGCTCCTTGTGCGCTTTTATCCGGGGTAAACCGGAACCCGTCCAACCGTCCGACAAATTCGCCTTCGACGGTCACTTCACCCTTGTCATTCACTTCGGCCAAAAGGGCCTCCTTCTGTTTGAGCCGCCGCAGAAGCACGGATGTGCGCCGGTCCACAAATCTTTGAGTCAAGCGCTCGTGCAGCGCATCTGACAACCTGTCTTCTACAGCGCGAGTCACGCCACGCCAATGGCTTTCGTCACGCAGCCAATTTTTACGCTGAGAGACATAGGTCCAGGTACGAATAAAGGCCAGACGCTTGGAAAGTGTGTCAATATCGCCATCCGTGCGGTCTATCCGCTTGATCTGACGGGCCAGCCAGTCGTCGGGAACCACGCCACCGCCGTGCAAATATTCAAAAATACCGCCAATCAGCGCCGCATGTTCCCCATGGGAGATGCCGCGAAAGTCGGGAATACGACAAACGTCCCACAGCAGGCGCACCGATTGCGCATTGGTTGTGCGCGAAATTATGCCGCTGTCGCGCGACAGGTATTTCAATGCGCCCAGGTCATCTGCTTCGCGGGCGCGCACCAGCACCTCATCCTGTGGCGATGATTCGAGCGAACGGATCAGGGCCTCAACCGTCCCAAACTGCAGATCTGTCGACCGCCAGTTGAGCTTTTTCAATGGCGTAAAGCGGTGTTCCATGATGGCTTCAGCCACCTCATCTTCCAGCGGCCGTGCATCCCCGGTGACGCCAAAACTGCCGTGGCTCATACCGCGCCCGGCCCGCCCGGCAATCTGCGCCAGCTCGTTTGGTGCCAGAGGGCGCATGCGCCGCCCGTCAAACTTGGATGTCGCGGAAAAGGCCACATGGTCGATATCCAGGTTCAGCCCCATACCAATGGCATCTGTCGCCACCAGATAATCGACCTCACCGTTTTGGTAGAGCTCGACCTGGGCATTGCGGGTGCGCGGAGACAGCGCCCCCATAACAACCGCAGCCCCGCCTTTTTGCCGCTTCAACAGCTCGGCAATAGCGTAGACATTATCAACCGAGAAACCAACGATGGCGGTGCGCGGTGGCATCCGGCTGATTTTCTTGGAGCCACCATAGACCAGTTCGGACATCCGCTCGCGACGCAGAAACTCCACCTCTGGCACCAGCGCCTTGATCGGCCCGCGCATGGTATCGGCGCCCAGAAACAAGGTTTCATTGGTGCCACGAGAGTGCAGCAACCGTTCGGTAAAGACATGGCCGCGCTCGGGATCGGCACAAAGCTGAATTTCGTCAATCGCCAGGAAATCACAGCCCATGCCCGGCGGCATCGCCTCAACCGTGCAGATCCAGTATTTTGCCCGGGGCGGCACGATGCGCTCTTCGCCGGTGACCAGTGCCACCACCGAGGGGCCGCGAATGGCGACGATTTTGTCATAGACCTCGCGCGCCAACAGCCGCAGGGGAAAGCCCATGATGCCGGTGCGATAGCCCAGCATCCGTTCAATCGCGTAATGTGTTTTGCCGGTATTTGTCGGCCCCAAAACCGCCAAGATCCGCGATGCGCCTGCCATCTGATCAGCCCTTGTTCTGCCTCTTTCCTACAGGTCGAGTGTGACACTATGGAATCAGGTCGGCTTAAAGATCCTTGCCTGCAACCTCGGGCCGCAGACGCTCCAGCGCGCTGAGTACTTCTTCGTGGTGGGGATGTATAGCCTTGGCACGCAAATAGGCCTCATAGGCGCGTTTGGGGTCGCGGAACTGTTCAAACACCGTCCCCAAGGCATAGATCGCATTGTAATCATTTGGGTTCAGCGCCAAAGCCCGTTCGAGATCCGCAACCGAAGGCCCATAGGCCCCCATTGCGTGATAGGCGCGGGCCCGTTCATACCAACCACGGGCAAAATCCGGCGCGTGATCCGTCAGCGCCGTAAGATGTTCAATCGCCGCTGGAAAATCACCTTTGGTCATGGCCTCAACAGCGCGCGACAACAAAAGGTCCATCGCCGCAGAGCCGCTTTTACGCCAGAGCGCCTGCAACTCCCGATCGACCCCCCGCGCGCTTGCGGCATCAGCGGAAACCAGCTGATCCAACAGGTCAGATTCCGCTGAACTTTCGCCCGCAGCGATTGCAAAAGGCATGGAAATCGTGACTGTAAGCAGCGTTGCCGCCACGATAGCTTTGAGGTTCAAGTGATTTACGATCATGATGAGCCAGTGTAACCCTGTGCCGCGTTTTTTCTAGTGCTGGAAGCAGGGGCTTCACACAAAATTGCAGTTTCCCGTGCGCGGGGCCGCACAATGACACCGCTGTGCACCCCGCTGCACCATGATCAAAGGAAGACCCAAATGAGCGACACACTCGAACAAGCCGCCGCCGCCATGAACGAAAAAATGGCTGGTAGTGATTTCTCGGCCACCGCAAAATTTGCCATCGAAGGCCTTGGCTCCATCGTGCTGGACGGCAATGGCGCCCGCGTCAGCGACGACGAGGCAGATGTCACCATGTCCGCCGATGCAGAGACCTTTCAGGGCATCCTGACCGGCGAAGTGAACCCAACCAGCGCCTTTATGTCCGGCAAACTCACCATCGACGGTGACATGGGCACAGCCATGCAGCTGGCATCGGCGCTGGCCTAATGGACAAAAGCCTGATGGACCTGACCCCCGCGCCCTATTTTGCTGAAATCGCAGAAGGACCCGAAACCGGACAGGCCCATTGGGCAACCACCGATGACGGGTTACGCATTCGCATCGGTCACTGGCTGCCAACCGGGGATGAGCCGGTAAAAGGCCCAGTAATAAAAGGCCCAGTAAAAGGCACTGTGCTGATCTTTCCCGGCCGCACCGAATATGTCGAAAAATACGGCCCCGCCGCCGCTGATTTCAACCAGCGCGGCTATGCCGCTTTGGCAGTGGATTGGCGTGGACAGGGGCTGGGCGAACGCATGCTTGCTGATCGCCGCCTGGGTCACGTGGAAGAATTTGGCGACTTTCAAAAAGACGTGGCAGCGGTTGTGAAGCTGGCCAAGCAGCTGCAACTGCCGGAACCCTGGTATCTCTTGGGCCATTCCATGGGCGGTGCAATTGGCCTGCGCGCTCTGATGGAGGGCCTGCCGGTCAAGGCCTGCGCCTTTTCTGCGCCCATGTGGGGCATCCTCATCCCCAACACGATGAAGCCCGTAGCCCGGGTCCTTGGTGGCCTGGCGCCCGTTTTAGGAATGGGCGACAAGCGCGTCCCGACAACGACCCAGGGCCATTATGTGGAAACCGCGCCCTTCAAGGGCAATACCCTGACCAATGATCCGGCGATGTATCAGTTGATGATTGACCAGCTGAAGGCGCAGCCCGATCTGGTCTTGGGCGGGCCCACCATCAACTGGTTGAGCGAAGGGCTGAAGGAATGCGAAACACTGGCCGAGCGCCCCTCACCGGTATTGCCATGCCTTACCTTTCTTGGCGCGCAAGAGCAGATCGTCAACAGCGCGGCGGTCAAGGATCGCATGGCGCGCTGGCCCGGTGGCGAGTTGGACCTGATTGATCCGGCGCAGCACGAGATCGTGATGGAGGGCCAGGAGACCCGCCGCAGGGTTTTTGACAAGATGACCCAGCTGTTTGACCAATACCGGTAGCCAAGCCACTACACAGGCCACTAGCCAGACCACGGGTGAGACAACGGCGTGTTACGCCTGCGGATACGGGACCAACACCCCCTTGGCGGTTGCTGTAAATTCGCATCATGAAATCTGCCCCGCCCCGAATTTCGGCGCGGGGCTTTGCTTGTGATCCGCCCCTCTGCGCCTTAGATGTTGTGCAACGCCATAACAGAGATGCCCGCCAAGGAGCCCCCATGTTGCAACTCCCCTTTCCCGTCCGTGATGCCCCCGTCCGTGATGCCAATGCCAGCTCTGGTTCTGATGAGCTGGGCAACCTGCCGGTCTGGGATCTCACCGATCTCTATACCTCCGATGACGCGCCAGAGCTGTCTCGCGATCTGGACTGGCTGGAGCAGGAATGCAGCGCCTTTGCCGCAGATTACCAAGATAAGCTGGCCGATCTGGATGCCGCCGGCCTGCTGAACTGCGTGCTGCGCAACGAAAAGATCAATTCCATTGCCGGGCGCATCATGTCCTATGCCGGTCTGCGCTATTACCAGCTGACCACGGATGCGGACCGCACCAAATTCATGTCCGACATGCAGGAGAAGATCACCATCTTCACCACGCCGCTGGTGTTTTTCACTTTGGAAATCAACCGCATCGAAGACGAGGCTCTGGACGCGCATTTTGCCGCCAATGCGGATCTTGCCCGCTACAAACCTGTGTTTGACCGCATCCGCGCCATGAAGCCCTATCAGCTCTCGGATGAGCTGGAGCGCTTCCTGCATGATCTGGGCGTGGTGGGCGACGCCTGGGAGCGGCTGTTCGACGAAACCATTGCCGGCTTGACCTTTCAGGTCGAGGGCCAGGAGCTGAACATCGAAGGCACCCTGAGCCTGCTGACCGAACAGGATCGCAGCAAACGCGAAGCCGCCTCGCGCGAATTGGCGCGGGTGTTTCAGGCCAATGTCAAAACCTTTGCCCGCGTCCACAACACCCAGTCCAAGGAAAAGGAAATCATGGACCGCTGGCGTGGCATGCCGACACCGCAAACTGGCCGCCATTTGTCCAATGATGTGGAACCCGAAGTGGTCGAGGCCCTGCGCGAAGCCGTGGTTGCCGCCTACCCCAAGCTGTCGCACCGCTATTACGAGCTGAAACGCAAATGGCTGGGGCTGGACCGCATGCAGGTCTGGGACCGCAACGCGCCGCTGCCGATGGAAGACAGCCGCGTCGTCGACTGGGCGCAGGCCGAAAAAACCGTGATGGAGGCCTATGAGGCCTTTGATCCGCGCATGGGGGAGCTGGCCGCGCCGTTTTTCTCCAAGGGCTGGATTGATGCGGGCGTCAAACCCGGCAAGGCTCCCGGTGCCTTTGCCCACCCCACCGTCACCGATGTGCACCCCTATGTGATGCTGAACTATCTGGGCAAGCCACGGGACGTGATGACCCTGGCCCATGAGCTGGGCCATGGCGTGCATCAGGTTCTGGCCGCCCAACAGGGCGAGATGCTCTCCTCAACGCCGCTGACCCTGGCCGAAACCGCCAGTGTATTTGGCGAGATGCTCACCTTCCGCAAAATGCTGGACGGGGCAGAAACCAAAGAGCAGCGCAAGATCCTGCTGGCCGGCAAGGTCGAGGACATGATCAACACCGTGGTGCGCCAGATTGCCTTTTATGACTTTGAATGCAAACTGCATGCGGCCCGCGCTGACGGCGAACTCACCCCGGATGACATCAACGCCCTGTGGATGTCGGTGCAGGCCGAATCCTTGGGTGAAGCCTTTGATTTCATGGAGGGCTACGAGACCTTCTGGTGCTATGTGCCGCATTTTGTGCATTCGCCCTTCTATGTCTATGCCTATGCCTTTGGCGACGGCTTGGTGAACGCGCTGTATTCGGTCTATGCTGAGGGTGGCGAGGGCTTTGAGGACAAGTACTTTGACATGCTCAAGGCCGGTGGCTCCAAGCATCACAAAGAGCTGCTTGCCCCCTTTGGTCTTGATGCCTCGGACCCCAAGTTCTGGGACAAGGGCCTGTCGATGATTTCTGGCATGATTGATGAGCTGGAAGCCATGGAGGACTAATGGCGCTGGAGCTGCGCCCAATCCCCGCGCGCGACTATGATCTTGTGCGCCACATCGCCGTGGCGCCGGATCAGGTCCTGTTTTCGGGCACCATAGCGCAGGCTTTCAATACCGCTGAGGATGGCGTGGATTTCCACGCCATCTTTTTTCAGGGTGCTGCTGTTGGGTTTTTCAAAATTGACCGGGCCTATGGCCTCGCCCAGGGGCTCGAGCTGGGGCTGCGGGGGTTTATGATTGACCACCGCCACCAGCAAAAGCGCTACGCCACGCGGGCCTTGCAGGTCATGCCCGACTATCTGCGCCACCATTATCCAAATCACACCGGCCTGGTTCTGACCGTGGATTTGCACAATCCCACAGCCATCAGCCTCTATCGCAAGACCGGCTTTACCCAGGCCCAAGACATGCACTTTGGCGGGTTGTTTGGCCTGCAACTGGTGATGCGTATGGTCCTGCCCGGGGCAGAGCGTTTGGATTTAGGGGAAAGGCGAGCACAATGAACCACCCAGCCCTGCCTGCCCTGCCAGCTGAGTTGATTTCGACGTTCCAGATCACCCGCGTCTTGTCACTGCAAGAGGTGCCGCGAGCACAGATCTGGCATGTGGAAACGCAGCGCCATGGTCAGGCGGCTTTGAAACTCTACACAGCAGGGCATATGGGCAACGAAGCCAGTGGTTTTCCTTTCCTGGCCGCATTGCAAGGCCCTGTGGCGCAGATCTACCAGGTCGCCCAGAACGCTGTGCTGATGGAATGGTTGCCGGGGCCTTCGCTGGGGGATATCGCCCGCAATGGCGGGCAGGCAGAGGCAGATACCGCTCTGGCTCAGGTCGCCGCGAACATTCACACCCAATCCAAGGCCCTAAAGCTGCCCGGCTTGACGCCTCTTGCCGCCTGGTTCAAAGCCCTGCGCGCGCCTGCAGCTGACCTGAACCTGACCGGCCAAGCCCGCCGCACAGTACAGCAGGCGCAAAGCCTGGCAGAGGCCCTGCTGGCCAACCAAGAAGACCTTCGCCCGTTGCATGGGGATCTGCATCACGAGAACATTCGTCAGGGCACAGGCGGCTATTGCGCGTTTGATGCCAAGGGGCTGATTGGCGAGCGCTGCTATGAATTGGCCAATGCCTTTCGCCATCCCAAAGGTCTGGAACAGGACATATATAGCGCCGATCTGATTGCCCGGCGCGCAAGGCTCTGGGGACAGGTCTTTGACGTGTCACCAAAGCGTCTGCTGCAATGGTCCTGTGCAAAAACTGCCTTGTCCCTAGTCTGGCGCCAGGGGGCGGTTCTGCAACACGACCCGGAACTGATCCTGCTGGAGCGGCTGCTGGTTCAGCACTCCAGGTTTTAAGGATCGGGCACTATTTCCCCTCTTCGCAAGCTCCGCGTCTGGAAACGCCAACCCGACTACCTGAGTATTTCTGTCAACTATTTGTTTTTGTTCGATTTTTCTGAAATCATGATTGACGACTCACTCTGACAACCCTATCCATAAGACAAGAACCGCAGCCCGCCAGATCGTCAGGCAGCAAGCAGCAAGCCACTCCAGCCAGTCCGGGCTTTGCCAGGACACGCCAGACAGCCAGCCATGCCAGCAACTTACCGATCTTAGCCAGCCCGCTTTTTAGCCAGCCCATCTAGTAGCCAGCCGTTTTTAGCCAGCCTGCTGTTTAGCCAGCACGTTCTGCGTGTTCGCTTTGGGGATCTCGCTTTCTGCGCTGTTCCTCTGCGACTTTAGCTAGGGTTTGATCGTCGCCATCGCAGCGGCTCCGCCAGCCCCCGCACCCACTCGCCCGCCAGCCTTTTGGCCAGCCCGCCAGGTTCTGCGCCAGTTCCGCTGAACACCCGACCTTGGCGCGGGTCCAGCTCAGCCAGCTGCCCTGCAACCATACAGGGCGCCAGCCTCCCGCCAGATGTAGCGCCCCAAACAAAAAAACGGGCGGCCCCAATGGGACCGCCCGCTTGTGAACCCAGCTATCAGAGCCGGTTAATGTGCTGCCAGCATACCCTTGGCCGAGGCCAGCTCACGCATTTTCTTTTGCAGCTTTTCAAAGGCCCGCACCTCGATCTGGCGGATCCGCTCCCGGCTCACGCCGTATTCTGCGCTCAACTCTTCCAGAGTCTGCACCTTCTCCGCCAGACGACGCTGGGTGAGAATATCCTTTTCCCGGTCGTTCAGCACGTCCAGGGCCTGGGCCAACAGCTCACGACGGGCTTCCAGCTCATCGCGGGCCTCATAGTCACCAGCCTGGTCCGCGTCTTCATCCTCAAGCCAGTCCTGCCACTGCATGGTGCCCTCGCCCTCACTGCCAACAGTGGCATTGAGAGAGGCGTCGCCACCGGACATCCGGCGGTTCATCGAGACCACTTCGTCCTCGGTCACCCCAAGGTCATGGGCAATCCTGGCAACGTTTTCGGGGCGCAGATCCCCCTCTTCCAGAGCACCGATACGGGCCTTGGCCTTGCGCAGGTTAAAGAACAGTTTCTTTTGCGCCGAGGTTGTGCCCAGCTTGACCATCGACCAGGAGCGCAGGACATATTCCTGGATCGAGGCGCGGATCCACCACATGGCATAGGTCGCCAGACGGAAGCCTTTTTCGGGATCAAAGCGTTTCACCGCCTGCATCAAGCCAACATTGGCCTCAGAGATCACTTCGGCCTGCGGCAGACCATAGCCCCGGTAGCCCATAGCGATCTTGGCCGCCAGGCGCAGGTGCGAGGTCACCATCCGATGCGCCGCACCAGAGTCCTCTTTTTCCACCCAGGCCTTGGCCAACATGTATTCTTCTTCCGGTTCCAGCAGCGGGAACTTACGGATTTCTTGCATATAGCGGTTCAACCCGCCTTCGGGGGTCGGTGCGGGCAGATTTGCATAATTAGCCATTCAAACGGTCCCTCCCAAGATGTTTATGGACTTAACATTGATCATATGGGTTAACGCTAAACGCCTTTCAAGGGGCGCCTGCAAGTACGCTTTTATATTTCAGCCGACGAAACATCTGTGACCTTTGACACATAACCCAAAAGAAAATCACCTTTCTCCATAAAATTGTCTTTTCCCGCCCTACTGCCTTGCCGCGACCAAAAACTGGGCAAACTGCCGGGCAAAGACCGTTTTTCGGCTGGAAACCCCCAGAGTTCGGAACACCTCCGGCGCGTTGCGCAGAGGCCGGACAGTGACACCCCCATGGATGCCGTCATGGGACATCGGCACAAAGGCCACCCCCAACCCGGCAGCGACAAGATCCAGAACCTGCTGATCATGTAAAGCCTGCGCAGGTGGCAAGGGTATTAACCCCTGCTCGTCCGGCATGCTGTCTGCATTGGGACAATAGGGCCGATGAATACGGGCCTCGTCTCTTAAATCCGCCAAATCAACACTGCTCCCGGCTGCCAGAACATGTGCCTGCGGCAGAGCGACTCCGTAGCTTTCTGTGCGCAGTGGGAAAAAGTCATGGCCTGCGGGGACGCAGCTTTCACTGATCAGGGCCAGATCTGCCTCCTCCAGCACGGGTGCAAAGGACAGATAGGTCTCTGGGTGCGCCAACCTGAGTGCGCGAAACCCGGCCGTAAAGGACGCCAGCAGCACATCCGGCGGGCAGTGAATGCGCAACAGACGCCGCTCGCTGGCCTGCAACCGCTGCACCATCCCAGACAGCTGCGCCACGCTGCCCGCTGCCTCGGCATAGAGCCGCTCTCCCAGCGGCGTCACTGTCAGGCCGCGCCTGTGCCGATAGAACAGGTCGCCGCCCATCAGGTCCTCAAGCTTTTGAATCGCTGCCGAGACCGTCGGCTGGCTCACCCCATTGGCCCTGGCCGCATGGCTGAACGAGCCCATCTCCAGGGCGCTCATAAAGTATCGGAGCGGCGTGAGTTCTAACATAGGTAAAACCTATACAAAGGATAGTTAACCCCAGAATATCATATACCAGAAAGGTCTGCCATCTCTTTTGCTCACCGTAACCCTGTTCAAAGGACTGTCAAAATGAACACCACCACTGCCCCCACCAAAACACCCGTCAGTGCGATTGAAACCCTGCTGCGCAAATTCGTCGCCGGCGATCCCGCCCTGGTGACCTATATGGCTGACAATATTGATTTTCGCATTGACCACTTTCACGATGAAGCGGATGTGAGCTGGCAGGTCGGCAAAGGCCTCGCGGATATCGCCACCATCCTCACCCGCTTGGGAACAGAGGTCTTTCCAAAAGGCACAGAAGCCCTGTCGATCGCAACACAGCCGCTGCCGCAAGAAGGATGGATGCTCACCACGTTTGAACAAAAGTTTTTCTATGGGGTGCGCGGTCGCATGTGCACCAGCGCCACGCTGATCCTGTCCCATGAGACGGACGGCAAGGTGGATTTCTTCCGCGAAACCGTGACCAATGTGATTGATTGCCCTGACACAGCCGCGATCTAGACCTTACGCAGCCACCGCAATGGGTGCCGATCTATGCGACAGCCATTGTCAGGGCATGCCACAAGGCCACACCGGGCTGCGCGGCGGGCTTCCCCCCGCCGCTCAGCCCAAACATAAACAGAGATCCCCCCCAGATCAGCCCGCGACAGGGGGCAGACGCAGCGCCTCGATCAGATCGCTCATGTCCTGGGGAAGCGGCGCTTCAAACCGCATCTCCGCGCCGCTGACCGGGTGCACAAAACCCAGGACCGCCGCATGCAGGGCCTGCCGGGGAAAACTCTGCACAGCGGCAATCGCCGCTGGGGCCAGGGATTTGGCGGCAAGTTTGCGTTTGCCGCCATAGGTCGGATCGCCAACCAGGCCATGGCCCGCATGGGCCATATGGACCCGGATCTGATGGGTGCGCCCCGTTTCCAGCCAGCATTCGATCAGGGCAGCCACCGGCGGCTGGCCAAAGGGCGCGACAATGCGGGCACGGGTCACCGCATGGCGCCCGCCCTGGAACAACACGGCCTGACGTTGGCGGTCAAATTTGTGCCGCGCCAGTTGTGTTGTCAGTTTCAGAATGTTGCCCGGTTCAAAACTGGTGCCCTTTACCCCCCGCAGTCGCGGATCATTGGCATCAGGCACCCCATAGCAAATGGCCCGGTAATAGCGCTCCACCGTGTGTTTCTCAAACTGCCGTGCCAGCCCCTGATGGGCCACATCCGATTTCGCCACCACCAAAAGCCCGGAAGTCTCTTTGTCGATACGGTGCACAATGCCGGGGCGCTTGACCCCGCCCACACCAGAGAGGTTTTCGCCGCAGTGATGCAGCAGGGCGTTGACCAGAGTACCCGATGGTGTCCCTGGTGCCGGATGCACCACCATACCCGCAGGTTTATTGATCACGATCAGATCGTCATCCTCAAAGATCACATCCAGGGCAATATCTTCGGGACCGATGTGACTATCCTCGGCCTCCTCCACGGTGATGGAGATCAGCGCCCCTTCAACCACCCGGGCCTTGGCGTCGCGCACCACAGCGCCATCCATTGTCAGGCTGCCTGCCTCGATCAATCGGGCGAGCCGTGTACGTGACAATGCAGCTTCGGCTGGCACATCGCGCGAAACCGCTTTATCAAGCCTTTTAGGCGGGTCTTCCGCGATGATAAACTCAATCTGGCGGCTGCCCATGACTGATCCTTCCAAGCCTGAAATCCAAGACGAACCGCCGCAGCTGAAATTCCTGCGTCGACTGGTGACCACATTGACCGTGGTGATGATTGGCGGGCTTGTACTGGTTGTCAGCCTGCTTGTCATCCGCTTGTCTGCAGATAGCCCCACCCTGCCCAGCAAAATCACCCTGCCCGCCGGCACCACAGCCCAGGCGGTGACTTTTGGATCCGGCTGGATTGCGGTGGTGACCACGGACGATCAAATCCTGATTCTGGACCCTGACAGCCAGGCAGTTCGCCAGACGATAGACATCGAATAGCTGCGCGCCAATTGCTGGGCTGCTGAAGACAGAGGTCTTGTGCCTCTCTACGCAGTTGGTGCGGGCGCTGACCAGATCACTGATAGACGCCCTAGCCTGTATAGAGTGTGCTAAAAACAGAAGGTGCGTTGGACCCAGAATGCCGGAGAACCGCTCCAACCTCTCTCTCACAGAAACCAATAGTCAGTATTTGAGTGGCACCTCCCCCCCGGCTCGAACGGGGGGATCTCCTGCTTCACAATCAAATGATTTCCATTTATTTTCAACGCAGTTTGGATAATAGACCTACCTAGTTTGGATTGAAACTAGCGGCTATGGGCCACTGGTACTCAGAGCCACATCCGGGTCGCGCCCTTGGAGCTGCCGGTTTGGCAAGGTTGTACTGACCGGCAGCAGCCAGCCCAATCAGTACATTCAAGAAAGGCACAGTGCCGAAATTTCCGCAAGTGCGGAGACAACTGATCAATTTCACGAAAGCAGCCATTTCGTGAGCGTTCCCGACCTTGGTTCATTCTGCGCCGCAAACGAGCGGAAGCAATCCGCAGAGAACGTGCAGTACAAGGTCCATTCGGCAGCCCCCGTCCGATCAGAAAATGAAATCGCTATGACCTAAGTCTGACATATCGACCCCCAGTACAGTTATCGTATTTCCCATACCATCCTGTATGACCACATCGTTACCGTCTTGAGACATATGGTGGTTGCGCAGATCTCGCAGGCCAGTAATTTCCTCCACGCCCGACAAATCGATTTTCTCAGCGCGTTTGTGTTCGGAAAAATCACCAATGGTATCGTTTCCGAATGCTCCGGAGAAAACAAAGGTATCGGCTTGCCCCCCACCCTGCAAAAAATCATCACCAGAGCCGCCATTCAGGGTGTCTCGACCGTTATTACCGTACAGACGATCATTGCCCTTATTGCCGAATAGCTGATCCTGCCCAGAGTTTCCAAATAGCCGATCGCGACCGGCTGCTCCGGAAAGCTGATCGTTATCTGATCCCGCCCGAATAATGTCGTTTCCGCGACCTCCATTGAGAGTGTCGTCGCCAGCACCACCGATGAGCCGGTCACGGCCACCCAAGCCCGAGAGATTATCGTCCCCCCCCAAGGCGTTGATGCTATCACGTCCCTGGGTGCCTCTTAGAACATCGTCACCTTCTGAGGCGGTATTGGCTCCGCTGTTGTAGGTTTCAGACGCCAGAAAGCCCTGGCCGATTTGCGCGTTGTTGACCTCGGCTATACTGGCAACAAAAACGGTGTCTTCACCAAAGTCTGATACGGTTCCCGCAGGTATGGTGATTTCTACAAAGGTATCACCAGCTTCGACGGTGAATGTCGCGTCAAACGTGGTTGCAGCACTGGAATAGTCGGAATCAGCCGCCGTTAGCGTTATGCTGCCAGAAATATCCCCCTCTGCTGCGGCATCTAGTGCGATGCGAACAGTGACTGAGGTTGCGCCAGAGGCATCGCCTGCAGTCACCGCATCAACATTTGCGATAGCCGTCGGAGCGTCACCAATTGAGGCGGTCAGCGTATAGGCCCCAAAGGAGCCAAAATAAGTATCTGCCCTTAAATAGTAGACCCCAGAAACCGAGGGCGAGAATGAATAGGTTGCGCCATTATCCCAGGCACTCGCACTCCAAGAGCCGCCGGTCAGAATGGGGTCTCCTGCAGCGTCCAAAATCTGGATTTCGGCACCTGATGTCGCACCATAGGGTGAGTCCGCCTGTGTCATGGCGAAATTATAGGTTTGCCCAGAAAAAACTTGGATCGCATAGTAGTCGGTTTCGCGTGTTCCTCCGGATCCGTTGATTACCCCAGAGATGGATGTTCCAAACTCAAGATCAGGAGCGCCGACCAATGTTCCGCCATCTTCATCCGGCACGTAGTCCGCAGCAATACCCACCATCGTTACCGAGTAACTGCCGTTTCCGGTCACACGTATGTCCGCAAAGTCTGATGGGTGTGTGCTGGTATAGGTTAGCGTATTGCCGTTTACTTGTGCGACGACCGGATTGCCATCATCCAGCATTTCAAAGGATACACCCTCGCCAGAGAGCACAAAAGTATAGGGTTGGCCAAATGCCATGGAGGTTCGAATGTAGTCCCCGGTATCGCTGCCTCCGACCGTGCCAGTGACGGTGTATCCGGGCTGAATAAATCCGCCAAGGTTCTGACTAAAATCGAAGGTGTCAGTCCAATCAGTGGTTTCTGAAAAAATGTACATCAAAGTTCTCCTAACGGACACACAAGATGATCCTGCGACCGCACGGCTATTCTAAATGTAACCGAGCCAGCTATTTGAGCGACAGATCAAGGTTCTCTGCAGGTTAAACTAAGTTGGAAACTGGCTTTTTCCCATAGAGCATCATCACGTGTGCGAAAGTAACGCAGGATGAACAAAGGCCGCCCGAGTTAGCTGCCTGAAGAGATCTTGGATTTCAGGACAGGTTCGCGGCTCAGCTAAGCTGTAATCTTGTTGGTTTCATGCCGCCTTTTGGGTTCGATCTGTGTTGAAGAATGCGTCGTCGGGTGTTCGTTTGTTGATAGCCGTGTGGGCACGCTCAGAGTTGTAGAACCCATTCCAGTCTTTGATTACCCGTTTGACCTGGAACCCATCCTGAAATTCATGCAGATGCACTGCCTTCTGTTTAGGCGACCACCACAGCCGTTCGATGAAGATATTGATCCGTGTTCATAATTTCGGGCCTGCCGTATTTGGTTATGGCCCCTTTCAAAGCCTCGACGCAGAAGCTGGCGTCCAGCGTGTTCGACAGTCGCCATGCCAAAACCTTGCGGGTTGCCCAATCCATGATTGCGACCAAATACAAAACCCACGGCGCACTGGGATGTAGGTAATGCCGCTGCACCAAACGTGGTATGAACGCGTGATCGGTAACTTATTCAACAGGTATGGATAAATGAGATGCTGAGGGTGTTTCTTGCCCGCTCTCACACATGCAAGCATGTGTTGCCGGTCTACGGGGGGGGATGGCCCTTTGCAGGTTGCTTGCAGCCCCATGATGCCTATCAAATAGCGTACTCGGTGACGGCTTGCATGGAACCTATTTCTCGGCAAGTAGACTGCAAGCTGGTGGCTACCCCCTCTCGGCAGATTTGCAATGCAAATCGCCTGCCGGGCAATGGAAGAACGGATATTTCCTAAAGATCCGATCAATTCTTACCTGATAGTGCATCGCGCAGCGATATCACGAGAGGACTCATTCATCAGTTTCAACGTCTCAGATTTAACGCCAACCGGCGTGACATACAGCGATGACCTACTGATCTTCAGCAGCTTGCACTGCTTGGTCAAGCTCAGATCGCTGCGATTCCGATTGATCATTGTCTTGCGTTCGGCAGGGCTCATCGTTTCAGCGAGCATGAACTTCGCGACGCGGCTCAGCACTTGTAAGCGCAGACGACAAATCGCTACTCGAGACTGAGGTCAGAAAGCGCAAACAAGGTGGCGCGACTCAGGAACTCTGGATGAGTTGGATCATGATTTCAGAAAACACGTTCCAACAACTCTCCAACAATTTTTGCAAGATCTGGTAAGTTGTTGTGTTGGTGGTACCACCTCCCCGGCTCGAACGGGGGACCTCCTGATCCACAATCAGGCGCTCTAACCTACTGAGCTAAGGCGGCACTGCGGGCGATTTAGCCTAGAGAAAACCGAAGCGCAAGAGCTTTATAACACAACTTCCCAGCTTTGTTCGATCAAATCCTGCCCAAAGGAGTGAACCGGCTTGCTGTCAATCAGCTGCCAGCCAAACGCCGCATAAAGCGCGCAGGCGGCCTGGTGGCTTTCATGGGTCCAAAGCTGCATATCGCGGTATCCGGCACTGCGGGCAAACCACATGCATTGGTGCAGCAGTTCTTTTCCCAAACCCTGCCCGCGCGCCTCGGGGGTGAGTAGAAACAGCCGCAGTTTTGCGGTTGTTTCACTCTGGCGCACACAAAAGACCGACCCCAGGCGTTCCGCGCCGCGATGGGCAATCCAGCCTCTTTCGCACTGCGGGTCATGCGCTTCGCAAAAATTCTGTAAAATCTCGGCGACCAGCGGGCCAAAGCTGTCGTCGAATCCTTCATCGCGCGCGTAGAGATCCTGGTGGCGTGCTACCAGCCATTGACAATCTGACGGTTCGAATCGCCGTAATGTTGCTTTTGCCATAACCTATCAAAGCCCAGAGCAGCTTGCCTTTCAAGCCATCGCAGGCTAGCACCGGATACCGGCAATAGATCTGCGGCAGGAGTGCAAAATGGGTATCAATAGCGAACGCGACGTCGAAGCAAACATGCAAATCGGCCCCACCGATCAGGGCATGGTGCGTCTGTTCATCGAAGCCGAGGGTGTCGAAATTCCAATGGATTTTGATCCCGAGGAAGCCGAAGAAATCGCAGATGAGCTGCGCGCTGCAGCCCAGGCTGCCCGCCTCGTTGCAGGCTAAAACAGCCTCTTTCCCCGCCTTCAGCCGTCTTTGGTGGGGTCACTAAAAAACAAGCCATCCCGACCGGGGCGAGGGTCGCGCAGGGAGTGCAGGCGCCTGGCGGCATCCATAGCAAATTTCTGGATCAGCTTTTTGCGCCGGGCTGGCGCCAGTTTCACCTCTGGCGCCATGCGGACCACCTCGGCGTCGTAGTCATCTGCGATAATGATCCCGGTGCTCTCGGGCAGCAGATCCACCGGGAAATCCGTATCCACAGCCCAGAAATAGCGATCACACCAGTCCAGATAGCCCTGCCACTTGGTATCCGACTGAAAATCCGCCCGGCTGGATTTGCACTCAATCACCCAAAGCTCCCCCTTGGGGCCGAGCCCCAGCACATCCACCCGCAGCCCCCGCACCGGTACAAATTCTTCCAGCGCGGCAAAGCCAAGCGCGCGCAAATGGCGCGACACCCCACGGGCCAGCCGCTGTCCCGGCTGCAACCGCACAGGATGTGCATCATTGGAAAGGGTCTTATTGGTTTGAACAGTGGGCTTCATAGGCCTGAACGTGAACAATAAGGGAACAAAAGGCAAGCCTCAGCCGCTAAATCGCCTGGAAAACCGGATTGCAGCGGTTTGCCAGCTGAGCCCCTTGCTTTGGCCGCTACGGAGCACTACCTAGAAGCTGTGGCGGGTTCTGCCCCTTCAGTGCCGGAAGCATTCCAGTGGCCTTAAGCAATTCCACGGGAGCTGGCTCTGTGCGGACCCTGGTCCGTTTACCTGGCGCCCACCTGTACATACAGGTCCCCGGGAATCAAAACCGCACGTCTGCGGTGGTCCCGTCACATTTCCAGCCTCTCACAGACGATCTTTAAAGCCCCTGAAGCACAAAAGAAGACCGCGACCCACTCATCGTAGGGCGCGACACTCATAGGATGCGGCTTTTTCATTTGGCAAAGAACCGTGTGGCCTGCACCACCCTGGCCGCCTTATCAACAAGACCAGTGCCGGAGCGCTGAGCGGCCCTAACCGCGCTTGTTGAGCTGGCGTTTTTGTCCGGCGGGCGCTTCGGCTTTGACCCGGGCCGGTTCAAAAAAATGGGCAACAGGCGTGCCACCGCGTGGGCCATCGTCTTTTCTGGCCATTGCCATAATCACCCAGGCAAACTGCACCCCGGCAAAAACGATGCCATTCATAAACCACAGCAGAAACACCGCCAGCATCCCGTCACTGGATTGGCTGACCAGCCCCCAAAGGTTCATCACGTTGAACCAAAGCAACAGGGACACAAACCCGGCAGCGATGCCAAATCCGATGATAACATTTTTGATGTAGAGTTTTACCAGCTTGGGCATGACGACCTCATCTCTGTTACCGGCGAAGTGTAACACTCCGCAGTGCAAGGTCCAGCAATACCCGCACCAAACGTCGCTTCGGAGCCTGAAATAGTGTCGCACCCTGCGGGAGTTTTGCTAGGTGAGCCGCAATAAAAAAGCGCGCCACCAGGGCACGCTTTTCAAAATCGCGAATCGCTTCACCCCTCAAAGGGGGAGCGCGATCAAAAGACTTCCGGTTTTGCCTCGCGCGCCATATGGTCCAGCACCGCATTCACAAACTTGGGCTCTTTGCCTTCGGGAAAGAAGGCGCGGGCGATATCGACAAACTCGTTGATCACCACTTTGGGGGGCGTATTGGACTGGGTGAATTCAGCACCGGCAGCACGGAACAGCGCCCGCAGCGTCGGATCAATGCGAGCAATCGGCCATTTCGCCACCAGCGCCCGGTCTGTCATCTGGTCAATAGCGGCCTGAAAGTTCACGGCATCTTTCAACAGCTTGCGGAACAGGCCGGTATCGCCCTCGGCCATCTCTGCGTCGTCATAAACAGCGCCAAAGCGGTGGTTTTCAAATTCAGCAATCACCTTGTCAAAGCTCAGATCGCTGTGTTCCATCTGAAACAGCGCCTGCACCGCATAAAGCCGGGCGGCGGATTTCATCTGGGTCTTGCCATTGCCCTTAGGGGCGCTGTCCGAATGGGTCATGCTGTGCGGGGTCCGTTTCCTGTGCCAGCCAGCTGAATGGCTTCGGAAGGCGCCTTAAAGCCGACTCCCTTGGTCTGGGCGCCCCATTTACGCGTCAGTGCAATAAGATGCAAGGCCGCAGCAGCAGCGCCGCCGCCCTTGTTTTGATCTGCCGGATCTGCGCGCACTTCGGCCTGTTTGCGGTTCTCCACGGTAAGGATACCATTGCCAATGCACAGCCCCTGCAGGCCCAGCAGCTGGATTGCGCGGCTGCTGTCGTTGCAGACCGTGTCATAATGGGTGGTTTCGCCGCGAATAACACAGCCCAGCGCAACAAATCCGTCAAAGTTGGAGCTGCGGTCGGCAATGGCAATCGCGGTAGGGATCTCCAGCGCGCCGGGCACTTCGACCACCTCATAAGAACCGCCTGCAGCCTCGATCTCAGCCTTGGCACCGGCCAGCATATTGTCAGCGATATCCTTGTAGTAGGGCGACATCACGATGGCCAGCTTGACCGGTTTGTCAAAAACCGCGCGTGGCATGATGTAGTGCTGTTCCTGTCCGGCCATATCAGGACTCCTTTAGAATGGGGCGGGTGCCAACAATGGACAGCCCATAGGCATCGAGACCCAGATAGGTGGTGGCGGGGGAATCCGTCAACAGCTCCAGCTCATTCAGACCCAGCTCTGACAGGATCTGCGCCCCCAGTCCGGTCTGTTTGATGGTACGCGGGCCTTCGTCTTCGGGCGCATAAAGCGCATGGCGCGGCTCGCGGAACAGACAGACAACACCGCGTCCTTCTTCGGCGATCAGCTCCATCGCGCGGGGCAGTTCACGCACCGGCTTGGGGCCAAGTCCAAGGATGTCGGAGGCCTCGTGCAGGGCATGGGTGCGGGTCAGCACGGGGCCACCGGAGGTGAGATCCCCCTTGGTCAGCACCACATGTTCGACGCCGTGGGTCTGATCGGTGAAGATGCGCATGTTCCATTCGCCGCCGAACTCGGAGGTCACGGTACTGCTGCTGGTTTCCACCACCAAATTGTCGTTGCGTGAGCGATAGGTGATCAGGTCCGAGATGGTGCCGATCTTCAGCCCATGGGTTTTGGCATAATCCACCAGATCCGGCAGACGCGCCATGGTGCCGTCTTCGTTCATGATCTCGCAAATCACCGACGAGGGGTAATGCCCGGCAAGACGCGCCACATCGCAGCCGGCCTCAGTATGGCCTGCCCGCATCAACACGCCGCCGCGCCGCGCCCGCAGTGGAAACACATGTCCCGGCGTGGCGATATCTGCAGCGGTTTTTTCTGGGTCAATGGCCGTCGCCACGGTGAGCGCCCGGTCGGCGGCCGAGATACCAGTGGTCACGCCTTCGCGGGCTTCGATCGAGACAGTAAAGGCCGTCTCGTGGCGCGAAGAATTATGCATCGCCATCATTGGCAGGCCCAGTTCGTCAATGCGCTCGGCAGGCAGGGTCAGGCAGATCAATCCGCGGCCATGGGTGGCCATAAAGTTGATCGCCTCTGCGTCGGCAGCCTGCGCTGGGATCACCAGGTCGCCTTCGTTTTCGCGGTCCTCATGGTCCACCAGAATGAACATCCGGCCCGCGCGGGCCTCTTCGATGATGTCTTCAATCGGGCTGATCGCCGCGCGCAAACGGGCCTCGACCGGCCCCGGTGTTTCAAAGCTCATGCTGACAGCCTTTCGATACACATGCCCCAAGGGCCCATCGCCCGGCGGGTATATAGGGCGAAATAGCCCACCCTCGCGACAAAGGCCAGCCCCACCAGCGGCACAGCAAGGACTGGACGCGGCGTTTGCCCTCGCACAGCCCCGGAAATGCTATGAGGGTTGAGGGGCTCTGCCCCTCGGCCTGCGGCCTCACCCCGAGGTAATTCAGGTAAGATGAAAGGGGCAGCCCCCGCGTGGACGTGCTGGATGACAGCGCCAGTCAGACGCGGGGTCTGCCTGTCAGCCTGCTTCGTGCAGCCGCGCCACGTAGCGCGCCAGGGTGTCGATCTCAAGGTTGACCTGATCGCCCAGTTTTACATCCCCCCAGGTGGTGACCTCTTTGGTATGGGGGATGAAGTTGATACCAAAATCACAGCCCTGCACATCGTTCACCGTCAGCGACGTGCCGTTCAGGGCGACAGATCCTTTCGGGGCGATAAAACGCGCCAGCTCTTTGGGGGCGCGCAGGGTCACGCGGGTGCTGTCGCCCTCGTCGCGCAGCTCCACCACCTCGGCAACCCCGTCCACATGGCCTGAAACAATATGTCCGCCCAGCTCATCGCCGACCTTGAGAGCCCGTTCCAGGTTGACCCGTTTGCCGACGCCCCAGGCAGCTATATTTGTCTTTGACACGGTTTCGGCAGAGATCTGCACATCATACCAATCAGAGCCCAGTTCAATCACCGTGAGGCAGACCCCATCCGAGGCAATCGAAGCGCCCAGATCGATACCTGAAGTATCATAATGAGTGGCAATCCGCGCCCGCAGATCCCCCTGCTGATCCAGCTGGGCAATGGTTCCAATGTCAGTGACGATACCGGTGAACATCGTAAGGTCTCCTAGTGTTTGGCTACGGCGGGTTTGGCTACGGCGGGATTTCCTGGCGCAGAGGTAGCCTAAGCTGGTCCTGTTCTACAAGCCCTCCTCAACCTGCGGGCCGCCTTTACGACCCCCGGATTCAGATGGGCGGCAAGCCTTTCTGTCGCAGCCAAGCGGCAGAGATAGACGCTGGTCTCATCAGCTGTTTCGGAATACCCCTAAAGCGGCATAGCGCCCTTGTTGGCGATCCAGGCCATAGTTATGCCCCAGTCCGGTGCTATGAACCGAAGCGAGATTACCAGAACTTTAACCACCAAAGCCGCAATCCTGATGCAACACACCAGCGCTGTCCAACCCGTCTTTCTGTTCCTTCAGGGACCCCATGGGCCGTTCTTCAACGCCTTGGGGCGGATGTTGCGCACTGCAGGCTGCAGCGTTTGGCGCATCGGTTTCAACGCCGGCGATCAGGTCTTTTGGCGCGACAAGGCACAGTATCTGCCCTTTCGCGGCGCCCTTGCGGATTGGAAAGGTTTTTTTGAGCAAACCTGCCAGGACAAAAACGTCACCGATATTGTCCTGTATGGCGACACTCGGCCCATCCATGCGCAGGCGGTCGCAACGGCGCAGGCCCTGGGGTTGCGGGTGCATGTGTTTGAAGAGGGATATCTGCGCCCCTATTGGGTCACCTACGAACGGGATGGCTCCAATGGCAATTCACGGCTGATGCGGACAGATGTGACTGAGATGCAGGCTGCTTTGGAGCTCTCGGATATGGAAGCGCCGCTGCCACCCTCCCATTGGGGCGATATGCGGCAGCATGTATTCTACGGCGCGCTGTATCATTGGT
Organism: Phaeobacter sp. G2; assembly: GCA_025163595.1. Classification (NCBI taxonomy): domain Bacteria; kingdom Pseudomonadati; phylum Pseudomonadota; class Alphaproteobacteria; order Rhodobacterales; family Roseobacteraceae; genus Phaeobacter; species Phaeobacter sp. G2. Next base: position 1,728,100 of record CP104100.1, on the reverse strand, counting down.
TTGTCATGTTCTGGAACCGCAAGTACCGCAACTTTCAGCCCCATCGCGCGATCCCTGTTACCCGCGAGTTTCAGCTATACCTCAAACGCTTGCTGCTGATGCCCCTTCAGGCGCTGGAGCGTCGGCTCGCCACCTGGCGCATTCGCAACGGTGGCTTTCCCTATCACCTGGCGCTGTTGCAATTGGAACATGACAGCTCGTTTCAGATGCATTCCCCCTTTGACAGTATGTCCAGCTTTTTGGCCGAGGTAATTTCAGGATTTGCCGCGGGTGCCCCCCGCCACCACCATTTGGTGATCAAGGCTCATCCGCTGGAGGATGGCCGCAGCCCGATCCGTCGTGAATTGCGACGCCTTGCCCGTGAGCATGGTATTCTGGACCGCGTGCATTATGTGCGCGGCGGCAAACTGGCAGAGCTGCTGAATGAGGCCCGCACCGCCGTTACGGTAAATTCCACCGCCGGACAGCAGGTGCTGTGGCGCGGCATCCCGCTCAAGGTCTTTGGCGCTGCAGTCTACGACAAAGACGCCTTCACCTCGGCGCAGCCTCTGTCCCAGTTCTTTGCCGCACCAGCCCGCCCGGACAACCGCGCCTATAAGGACTACCGGCGCTACCTGCTGGAAACCTCGCAGGTTCCAGGCGGGTTTTATTCCCGTTCAGGGCGGCGCCAATTGCTGCGTCATGTAGTTGATATGATGCTGTCATCCCATGATCCCTATGATGCGCTGCGCCACGGCACAGCGGCTCCGCGGCAACAGTTATCGGTGGTCCACTGAGCGAAACCGCTCGCAAGACTGGATTTTATCCTCGAACCGCGCTAGCCTGACAAAAAAACTGAGGCAGAATAATAATAGGTCGAGGAGACCGAGCAGTGAAAAACGTCCCCCTCTCCTGGGTGCGGCCCGTGGCGATTCTCGCTGCATTGACGCTTGCGGCGTCTTGCGGCTTGCCTAAAGTTGGCCCCAACAAACGCCAGATCTTTGCCGGATCGGTGCAAAAGCAAGGCGACGCCTTTGTCGTCTCCGTCAATGATCGCGTCACCCGCGCCACCGCTGTGGTTCCGGCGCTTGGCTTTTCCAACGGTTTTATCAATGCCGGGCGCCTGACCTCGGATACCATTCGTCCCGGCGATGTCTTGGGGCTGACGATCTGGGAAAACGTCGATGATGGGCTGTTGGCTAATGAGGCCAGCAATGCCACCGCGCTCGAGGAAGTTCAGGTCGACAGCGCCGGCTATATCTTTGTGCCCTATGCCGGGCGCTTGCGCGCCTCTGGCAACACCCCAGAGCAGCTGCGCGAAGAAATCACCAAAAAGCTGGAAGATCAAACCCCAGATCCGCAGGTACAGGTGCGCCGTGTGGCCGGGGATGGCTCCACCGTCAGCCTGACGGGCGCCGTGGGCGGCCAGGGCGTCTATGCCATCGAGCGTCCGACCCGGACTCTGTCCACCATGCTGGCCCGGGCCGGCGGTGTGGCTATTGAGCCCGAAATTGCCCAGATCACCGTGATCCGGGGCGGCGAACAAGGCAAGATCTGGTTCCAGGATTTGTTTAACCACCCCGAGCTGGACATCGCCCTGCGCGGCGGCGACCGCATTCTGGTCGAAGCCGACAGCCGCTCCTTTACTGCCCTTGGGGCCACCAGTGCCCAGGCGCGGGTACCGTTTGAAAGCCAGGACCTGTCCGCGCTGGAGGCGATCGCACAGGTTGGCGGCCTGATTTCCACCACCTCTGATCCCACCGGGGTATTCATCTTCCGCAACGAACCGGCAGAGATTGCCAATCAGGTTCTGGGGCGCGACGATCTGGTTGGCGCCCAGCGGATGGTTTATGTATTGAACCTGACCCAGCCCAACGGATTGTTCATCGCCCGTGACTTTGTGGTGCGTGACGAAGACACGCTTTATGTCACCGAAGCGCCCTATGCACAGTGGACCAAGACAATTTCGCTGCTGGCCAGCCCGCTGACACCGCTCGCCAGTGTTGAGACGCTGTTTGGCGGCTGAGGATATGACCGGCACAACAGCCATATCAAAAGCCGGGGGCTCAGGCTCCCGGCTTTTTGTTTACAATGGGGGCTTTGTCACCCAATCACGGCTGCGCCGGATCCTTGGTCTGGCTGGGTATAATCTCCGTCTCGGGCTGCCGCAGCAAAACGATCTGGTGGGCATCTGGGGCAACTCTCCCACCGCCCATCGTGGCCGCGCTGTCGCCGCCAAATACGGCGCGGACCTGCTACATGTCGAAGACGCCTTTTTGCGCTCCATCCATCCCGGTCGCGCCTCAGGAGAGCCGCCCCTGGGGCTGCTTCTGGACCGCCGGGGCGCGCATTTCGACCCCGCGCAACCCTCTGATCTGGAAGAGCTGCTGGCAACCCATCCGCTGGATGACAGCAATATGATGCGCCGCGCCCGCAATGCCATTGGCCGCTTGCAGGACGCACATCTGAGCAAATACAACGCCTTCCTGCCCAGTGCGCCGCTGCCGGATCCCGGCTATGTGCTGGTGGTGGACCAGCTGCGCGGCGACGCCTCTGTCACCGCCTCCAAAGCCGACCGCGCCCGGTTTTGCGAGATGCTGGTCTTTGCCCAGCAGGAACACCCCGGCGCCCGCATTCTGATCAAGACCCACCCGGAAACCCGCGCCGGCCACCGGCCTGGGCATTTCACCGACAAAGACGCGCAGGGCCGGGTCGAGATGTTCAGCGATGCGGTCTCTCCCTGGGGGCTGCTGGAAGGGGCCATTGCGGTCTATACCGTGTCTTCGCAGCTGGGGTTTGAGGCCATTCTGGCCGGTCACAAGCCGCGCGTCTTTGGCCAGCCCTTCTATGCCGGCTGGGGCTTGACCGAAGACGAAGACCCGGTGGCGCGGCGACAGCGTAAACTCACCCGCCCACAGTTGTTTTCGGCGGCGATGTTTCTCTATCCCACCTGGTATGACCCCTACACTGACCGCCTGTGCGAGCTGGAGCGGGTCATTGACACCCTGGAAGCCGGCATCCGCGCCTGGCGTCAGGATCGGGCCGGCTGGGTGGCCTCTGGCATGCGGTTGTGGAAACGCAAACCGCTGCAGGGGTTCTTTGGTCAGACCCGGAAGTTGAAATTCACCGAAGATCCAGAAGAGGCCCACAAGAGTGGGCGCAATTGGATGGTCTGGGCCAGCAAGGCCGGGGCCAAGACCCATGCAGGCGCCACCCGCGTCGAAGACGGGTTCCTGCGCTCCCGCGGATTGGGCGCCGATCTGGTGCCGCCGATGTCGCTGGTGCTGGACCGCCAGGGCATCTACTACGACCCCCGGCAGCCGTCGGATCTGGATGATCTGATCACCCAGCGCGCTGATCTCGGCCCCGCCGAGGCCCTGCGTGTGGAGGCGCTGATTCAGCAGCTGATCCGCCACAGCCTGTCGAAATACAACCTCTCGGGCGAGCCCCCCGCTCTCCCCGAGGGCCATCGCATCCTGGTCCCCGGGCAGGTCGAGGACGACGCCTCGATCAAAGCCGGATGTGGGCGGATCAAGAGCAATCTGGCCTTGCTGCGCGCCACCCGCAAAGCCAACCCAAAGGCGGTGATCATCTACAAACCCCACCCGGACGTCGAAGCCGGGCTACGCCCTGGCAGCCTGCCAGAAACCGGGGTTCCAGAGAACCTGGCGGATGTCGTCGCCAGCAACTGTGATCCCATGGCGCTGCTGGATGAGGTCCAGGAGGTCTGGACCATGACCTCGCTTTTAGGGTTTGAGGCGCTGTTACGCGGTGCCAAGGTGACCACGCTGGGCCTGCCCTTTTATGCCGGATGGGGGCTCACCACCGACAAACGCACCGCACCGCCTTGGCGCTCGGCGCGGCCGGATCTGCTGGGCCTGGCCCATGCGGTGCTGATTGACTACCCGCGCTATTATGACCCGATCACCCAGCGCCCCTGCCCGCCCGAAGTGGTGGTGGAGCGGTTGATTTCGGGGCAACTGCCACGGCCCAGCCTGCGCAACCGCAGCCTGTCAAAGCTGCAGGGGCTCTTTGCCACCTACGCGCCGCTGTGGCGACGGGGCTAGCGCAGATCTAAGACGAGGCCGAGACCGGCAGGCTTTAGCTCGCCCGGCGCCAGCGGTGCATCACATCCGCGCCCACCGGGCTGGTTTCCATAAGGCTGAACCGGTTGGCAGCCTCCAGATTATGCAGCCCCAAGGCCCCGATCGACGGCAGTCCCTCAGCGCCAATGCCCAGACCAGCGGTAAAGCCGATTAGCTCATCCACCAGATCAAAGGCCAGAAGCGACGCCGCCAGCGCAGAGCCACCTTCGCAGAACACCCGCGTCAGCCCGGCATGTCCCAGCTGCTGCAGGATATCATGGGGATCCAGCTGCACACCGCGACTGGCACAGGGCAACAGGCGCGCGCCCAGACCCTCCCAGGCCCGTTTGCGTTCTATATCAGCTCCCTGACCATGGCACAGCCACAGCGGCACCTCAGCAGCGGAGGTGGCCAACTGACTGATCAGCGGGAGGTCCAGGTGGCGGGAGATCACCACCCGCACCGGCTGATGTTCGATGCCAAGGTCGCGCACCGTCAACGAGGGATCATCCGCCCGCGCCGTGCCCGCCCCCACCATGACCGCATCATGGCGCGCCCGCATCGCGTGCACCGCGCGGCGCGCCTCTGGTCCGGTGATCCATTTGCTTTGGCCAGATCCGGTGGCAATCCGGCCATCAAAACTGCTGGCCATCTTGAGCGTCACCAGTGGGCGGCCCTGTTCTGTTTTATAGAAAAATCCGGCGTGATCGCGCGCGGCCTCTTCTGCCAGCATCCCAACCTGAACCTCGACACCTGCCTGGCGCAGCATTTCGAAGCCCTGCCCCGAGACCCGTGGATCGCTGTCGCCAACAGCAGCCACCATCCGGGCAATTCCGGCATCAATCAGCGCTTGGGCACAGGGTGGTGTATCGCCGTGATGGGAGCAGGGCTCCAGGGTGACATAAGCAGTGGCGCCGCGGGCCTGATCGCCCGCCTGGGTCAGCGCCATGACCTCCGCATGGGGACGCCCGCCGGGTTGGGTCCAGCCCCGGCCAACAATGCGCCCCTCGCGCACCAGAACACAGCCAACCGCAGGGTTGGGCCAGCAATTGCCCTGGCCACGCCGCCCCAGCGACAGCGCCAGAGCCATAAATCGAGTATCCGTTTGGGTCACGTCTCGCCACCTATCTGTTGTCGTGCACGCGCCCGGATCAGGCCGATGCCAATCCGGGCGCAAAACAGGTCTTTCAGTCTAGTCTCGTTTCATTCCCAAACCACCGCAACCCCTTGATCAGAGCAGAGCGGCCAAAGACAGGTTACTCTTCCTTGGGGGTGTGGGGGCGCAGTTCGTGGACAAAGTCCTCAAAATCATCTGCCGCCTGGAAGTTCTTGTAGACACTGGCAAAGCGCACATAGGCCACGGTGTCGATCCGGGCCAGCGCCTCCATCACGATCTCGCCGATCTTGCTGGAGGAGATATCCGTCTCCCCCATGCTTTCCAGCCGTCGCACAATACCCGAAATCATCTGATCAATACGTTCGGGATCGATGGGGCGCTTTTGCATCGAAATGCGAATCGAGCGTTCCAGCTTGTCGCGATCAAAATCCTCGCGCTTGCCGTTGGTTTTCACCACCACCAGGTCGCGCAGCTGCACCCGCTCATAGGTGGTGAAACGGCCACCACATGCGGGGCAAAACCGACGTCGACGGATTGAAACGTGATCCTCGGCGGGGCGTGAATCCTTCACCTGAGTATCGATATTCCCGCAAAACGGACAGCGCATCTGCGGATCCCCTTTTCCTAACACGAGCCATTTGTGCTAAAACCTGCACAGTTATCCACAACTATAGGCCAGCCGCTAGGAATTGGGTAGTGGGGAAATTCAACCGCTAGATCAAGCGGCTCAGCCGCTGATATGGGCCAGGATTTGACGCCTGTGCGGTGCGTCACGATGTTCAAACAGATAGATCCCCTGCCAGGTTCCCAGGGCCAGGGCGCCACCAGAAATGGGGATCGACAGGCTAACCGGGAGCAAAGCTGCCTTGATATGCGCCGGCATGTCATCCGGCCCCTCGTAGGTGTGACGCAGATAGGCCATCGCAGGATCGGTCGAGGGCGGAACCAGGCGCGAAAAGAAGGCCTGCAGGTCGTCCTGCACCTCTGGGTCGGCATTTTCCTGTATCAACAGCGAACAAGAGGTGTGGCGCACAAACAGGGTAAGCAGCCCCTGCGCACACCCCACCTCTGCCAGCCAGCCCCGCACCTCGCGCGTGACCTCATAAAGTCCCGGCCCATGGGTGGCGATTTGAAACTGTTTCTGCATCGGGAAGGCTCCGCTCTAGGCCGCAGGATTTTTCACAAGCCCCTGGTGGGGCGAGGCTGGTCTTGGCCATCCAGCCCCCACCTGAGCCGTCAGTTGAAAGGAAAGCGCGGATCATCAAAGCGATCGTAACAATAATTACGCGCTGTCGCCGCGTTCAGATTATCACCTCGGATCTTCACGCTTAGCGAGTAGCCTGTGCTGGTATCGCTGCCCGGTGGCGGTGTCAGCGCAAACTGTACCGATTTACGGCCGGGACGATTAACCGAGGGGCCGATTTCCTGCCAGATGTAGATCCGCTGCGTCGCCTGTGTGCGCAATTGGCGAATGGCAAAATCACCGATGCCACACCAATAGTCCTGCGCGCCGGAGCCAACTCTGTTGACCACCTCCCAGACACCCTCTGATACCGGCAGTACCTCGTGGCGGTTCCAGGCGCGCCAGGCCTGAGCGCTCAACGGGAGGCAGACCAGACCGGCCAGAAGCCCCGCCATCAGGCCTGTTTTGATCCCGTTTGTGCTGAACGTCCGCTGCATTACAAAAAGTCGCCTTGTGACTGGGGCCGCATTCGCCCTGCAGGGAGGATCATATCAGATGCAGGCCCGCTCGACAAAGGGAGCCACTCAAAACCCAACAGGCAATTGGTTACACAGATTGAAGGCATTGCGAACCCGCATGTTATCCCCACGGCGCAGCGCGTTGACGTTGGAATAAATGCCCTTCTCCGGGGAGCCCGCCAGCCTGGGCTGCAGGGTGAACTGTACCGCAGAGCGCCGGTTTGTGGTTTCGCTCGCCCCGCGAGACCTGGAAATGTAAATCTGCGCCTCCCAGGGCGCCTTGAGCGCGCGCTGCGCATAATCGCCGGCCGCACACCAGTAATTCCGCCCCAAGCCACCGGGCGAGGGGATCACTTCAAAAACAGCATCAGAGACAGGATTCACCCGGCTCCCATCGCGGGCCGTGAACGCATTGGCCCCCGAAACTGCCACCCCCATGAAGGCGAGGGTAATAGCTGCGCAAGAGAGATTTTTCATGTCACACCCCTTCGTTTCCAGTAGCGGGCCCATATGCGTCATATCCCGCCCATCTGGCACATAGTTCATGCACCTAGAAGGATAGAGGAAGAGGTCCGAGATGGCCAATCACGTCGATGTGCGACACAGATCTGCTGGTCGGTTGTGGGTCGCCCCACCCCGAATTGCAGCCCGTGATACTGCTGCTGGTCGGCAGAGGGATTAATACCGCACAGGCGATTGATCACAGTAGCTGCGCGCCTGCTGCACCGACATGCTATTGCCAGGTTTGATCCCCAGAGACAGCCACCCCTGTAACGGTGCCGATACGCCCACCTGTTGCGGCGACAGGGTAAACTGCACCGCAGAGCGCCGTCCCGTTGTCACGCTGGTGTTGCGCCCCTGAACAACATGGATGCTATCCTGCCACTGGGCGCCTTTCTCCCGGCGGGCATATTCCGAGGCGCCGCACCAGAACTCATCAAAAGTTCCCGAGGATTTTGGGATCACCTCAAAGATCAACTCATTCACTGGATTGACCTGCACACCTCTCGAGGTGGTAAAGGCCTCAGCCGCCAAAGGCACAAAAAGCGCCGCAGTCAAGCCAGCGGCCATAAAGGTATTTTTCATTCGATGCGCTCTCCGGTTTTGACCTACATAAGAGGCCAGCCACAGTGTTCCAAGAGCGACAGGGCAAGAAACCCATAGCGGGGGCGATGCACAAAGCCTTGCGGCCTGCCCTCGCTGACCCAGGGCCCATGCCCCGGGCCAGCCAGTAAAAACCGAGACGATCTAGAGGCAGGCCTTTAAACGGCGTTTTTTACCGCTGCGCCAGGGAAGGGAATGATTTCAGCCCCAAGACCCTTGCCCAGGCTTTGCTCCAGGATATCCAGCACCGCTGCATCGGGGGAATTGCCCTGCTCAGGATCAAACTGCGCACGCGCCTGTTGCCGCAACATCTCGCGGGCCGGCTCAGCATCCAATGATTTTAGGGTGTTTCCCTGTTCCTTCAGGGCGGAGACCATAAATTCATTGGCATCAGTCAGGTTTTTGAGCGCTTCCAGCTGCTCTTGCAGAATGGTCAGCGCCTCAGTCAGGTTTTGATTCGCAGACATCGGTCCCCCTTAGGCGTTTTTGATCTCGAATAGGTAGCGAGATGGTTCATTAGGTTATATTGGGCGACACCACCCGGCTGCAAGCAGAGGTGTTAACAATTGGTTAACGCAGCTCCGGCACGTCAAAACTGCCTTGGTAGCGGATCAGCAACCCAATCAACGGCAGACTGGCGGAGATATCAAAGCCAAACCCACCATCCGGCGTTTGAAACTCTGATGAGGCAGATTTCGGGGTCAACAGGCGCGGCAGTGGCAGGCCCAGAAAGCTGGCCCCCAGCACCTGGACGGCCAGCACCTCGCCTTGCATCTGCACCTCCATTCGGATCGCAACTGGGCCGAACTGTTCTACCGCGCAGGCATGCCTGCTGTCATACCTCAGGTAGGAGCGGGTTTTACGGGTGCCAAAGCGCCGCGTCCAAATATGACCTTCTCCCTGCGGGGTTGTGGAGATTTCAAAATCCACGTCGCGTCCCGGTGCAGGAAAGCCGGCAAGCCGGACAATCAGCCGTGCCAGCAGGTTGCCCGATGTGATATCAGCCCGTCCCCTGTAGCGGCCAGATCCCGCACCATGAAACCGCGCCACTGTCGCAGGCACGGCCAATCCCTGCGCTGCAATAATGCGGCCAAAAGCGTCGCTCATGCATGCTCTTCCGGCTGTGCAGGGATCCAATCCAGAAACCGGGCCTTTACCTCTGGGCTGGGCACCATGCAGGTCGCGGTGCGGCCAAAGAGACGATAGCGATTGCGCGCAACAGCATGATAGAGCGGATCTTTCACCACCTTGGGTAAAAAGCGGCACAGCCCCAGAACAGGCCATATCCCCGGAAGGGCACCCATTGCAGCGGCAAAGGCATCCAGCCGCTGGTAGCAACGGCCCTCGACAAAGACCAGGTTGGTTTCAAAATCATCCACCGGCAGCCCCTGTTCGCGGTAGAGCCGCTGCCCCAGTGCCGACTGCGCCGTCGCAAAGGAGAACCGCTGCGTCCTGTCATGGCGCAGCATGAACTGAAAGAACCGCGAGCACAGCACACATTCGCCATCAAAGACGATGAGGTCTCCCGTCATTTCGGTAGGAGTATCTTCGCATCGGCTGTCCACCACCTATTGCCAACTCTCGGCTTCAAGCGAATACACCTGTCCGGCGCGCTGCTTGGCCTCAAACAGGGGCAGACCATAGCCGGAGCTCTTCACACTACCGCTGTCACAGTGCAAATGCGCCAGCTCACGACCGCCTTGCTCGACGACAATACCGCCGCTTAAGGGCTGAACTGCATCAGGATCTTTCTCTTGGTTGTAGTAAACCGTGTAAAAGGTTCCCGCATTTTCAAGCGTGAATGTTTCCCAAATCGACCGACCAATGCCCGGCCAGGGCACCATGTTTACATCCCGTACATTTCGCTGTAGCGCCAAGTCCGGCTCGGCCCCACTGCGGCCAAAGGCATAGCTCACCTGCTCGCCTTGCAAACAGGTTGTCAGCTCTTTGCTGCCGCCTTGTAAAGAACAGGAGACCAGAACTTCTGATCCGGCAGGACAGGCCATCGCAGGCATGGCTGAAACCACAAACAGAAGAGATGAAATAAAAAGACGCAAGACATAGCTCCAAATAGAAAAAAGGCGCCCCGTAGGACGCCCTTCTTACTACTGATCCAGGAAGCTGCGCAACTTGCGGCTGCGGCTGGGGTGCTTCAGTTTCCTGAGCGCCTTGGCCTCGATCTGGCGGATCCTCTCACGGGTCACGCTAAACTGCTGGCCGACTTCTTCCAGCGTGTGGTCGGTGTTCATGCCGATGCCAAAACGCATCCGCAAAACCCGTTCTTCGCGCGGGGTGAGCGAGGCCAGAACCCGGGTGGTGGTTTCCTTGAGGTTTTCCTGAATGGCGCTGTCCAGCGGCAGCACGGCATTCTTGTCCTCGATGAAATCACCCAGCTGGCTGTCTTCTTCGTCGCCAATCGGCGTCTCAAGGCTGATCGGCTCCTTGGCGATCTTCATCACCTTGCGGACCTTTTCCAGCGGCATTTGCAGCTTTTCGGCCAGCTCTTCAGGCGTGGGCTCGCGGCCAATTTCGTGCAGCATCTGGCGACCGGTGCGGACCAGTTTGTTGATGGTCTCGATCATATGCACCGGGATCCGGATGGTACGGGCCTGATCCGCAATAGAGCGGGTGATGGCCTGACGGATCCACCAGGTGGCATAGGTGGAGAACTTATAACCACGGCGGTATTCGAACTTGTCCACCGCCTTCATCAACCCGATGTTGCCTTCCTGAATGAGATCGAGGAACTGCAAACCACGGTTGGTGTATTTCTTGGCAATCGAGATAACCAGACGCAGGTTGGCCTCGACCATTTCCTTCTTGGCCTGACGGGCCTCTTTTTCGCCTTTCTGAACCTGCTGCACGATGCGGCGGAATTCAGAGATGTCCAGACCAACATATTGACCCACCTGGGCCATATCGGCGCGCAGTTCTTCGACTTTGTCGGTCGAGCGCTCAATGAACATCTGCCAGCCCCGGCCGGGCTTTTCGCCCATGTCAGACAGCCAGTTGGGGTCAAGCTCGCGGCCCCGGTAGGCTTCGACAAATTCGCGACGGTTGATACGGGCCTGGTCCGCCAGTTTCACCATCGAGCTGTCGATCTGCATAACACGGCGGTTGATGCCGTAAAGCTGGTCAATCAGCGCGTCGATACGGTTGTTATGCAGATGCAGCCCGTTCACCAGCTCAACAATTTCAGAGCGCAGCGACTGGTAGGTCGCCTCGTCTTTTTTGCCAAACGAGCCGTCCTCGTTCAGGGTTGCCGAGATCCGGCTATCCTGCATCTCTGACAGCCGGGCAAAATCTGTCGAAATATGCTCCAGCGTGGTCAGCACCCGATCCTTCAGGGCCGCTTCCATGGCTGCAAGCGACATATTGGCCTGCTCGTCTTCGTCGTCATCATCATCCGTGGCAATCGGGTTGCCATCGGCATCAAGCTCCTGGGTTTCTTCCTTGGCGGGCGCAGCCGCAGCGGGCGCGGCACCTGGAACCACGGGCACCACGGGTTCTGCGGCTTCACCGTCTTCATCCAACTGGTTGCCAAAGGTGGCTTCCAGATCGATCACGTCGCGCAGCAGGATGTCCTCTGACAAAAGTTCGTCGTGCCAGATGGTGATCGCCTGAAAGGTCAGCGGGCTTTCGCACAGCCCGGCGATCATGGTGTTACGGCCGGCCTCGATGCGCTTGGCAATGGCGATCTCGCCTTCGCGGCTCAGCAGTTCGACCGTGCCCATCTCGCGCAGATACATGCGCACCGGGTCATCGGTCCGGTCCAGCTTCTCAGAAGCCGCTCCGGCAACCGCGACTTCACGCGGGCTATCGGCGGAAACCAGTTCGGTTGAGCCCTTCTGCTCTTCCTCTTCGACTTCCTCATCTTCGATAATATTGATGCCCATTTCCGACAGCATCGACATCACATCTTCGATCTGCTCCGAGCTCACCTGATCGGGAGGCAGCACCTGGTTGAGCTGGTCATAGGTGATGTAGCCCTTCTCACGGGCTTCGGCGATCATCTTTTTGACCGCGGCCTGGCTCATGTCCAGCGAGATTTCAGCGTCCTGATCGTCAGGCTTACGGTCGTCGTTATCTTTGGCGGCCATTCATTGCTCCCTAAGAGGCTGGGCGATTCGGATGAGCGAATCATTAGCGCGATCGTGTGATTCGTCACCCGGTTTAGCGAATTTTCTTTGGCTCTTCCTTAGCAAAACGACACGCGGGCTGCACGAATCACTTTTGAGAGAAGCCGATTCTGTCCAAAAGGGCGCCAAAAGCATCGAGTTCCTCGCGATCGAGTCGCGCGCCATTCTCGCCCACATCAAAGTTGGCCTTGTCCTCGTTCTCGCTGCGCACCGCGCGATTTCGCGCTTCGGCCGCCTGCTTTAGACGCCAGGTCAAAGCCTCATCCGCCAGTCCTGTCAGGTCCTCTGCGGCCTCAGCCAACTCTGCATTCAACCCCTGCAGGGCCTCCAGTTTGGCGAATTCTTCGGCCAGGGTCTGCCGGGCCGCGTCAAAATCACTGGGTCTGCGCAGGCAGGGGATAATTGCCACGTGGCCAAGCGTCATCAGATTTTCAAGGGCTTGACCCCCAAGATTCTCAATAATGCGATCTTTCAGCTGCTGCGGCGTATCGATGCCAAACCGCAACACTTGGTCCCTGAGACGGCTCAGATCTGCGTCAGCACAGAGCATACGTTCCAGGTTTCCCTCGAACTCAGCGATCATATCCGGCGTCGAGATCGCGACCGCCAGCACCACTGCCTCGCGGGCGCGGGCGATTTCTGCCTCATTGGCAGCCACCACCAACGAGCTGCGGGTGCTGGCCATGGGGGCCGGCGCGACCTTCTGCCCTTTCCAGGGTCTGCGTGCGCCATCGCCAAAGCCGCCCTTGCGGCCTGGCTTCCAGGTGCCGCCGCCCTGCCATCCATCGCCAGAGCCGCCGGGGTCAAAGTCACGATCCCGGCCTTCGGGGCGATTGCCACGAAACAGCTCCCAGCGCAGATCCTTGATATCCTCGCCATAGTGTTTGCGGATCGACGGGTCACGGATCAGTTTGATCTTTTCCCGCAGCGCCTTATCCAGGGTGGCCTTGCGCTCGGGGCTGTCAAAAACCTTGCCCTCGGTTTCGCGTTGCCACAGCAGCTTAACCATCGGCATGGCCTGATCCAGCACCACCTGCACCGCTTCTGGCCCCTTGGCTTTGATCAGATCATCCGGGTCCTGCCCGTCTGGCATAATGGCAAAGCGCAGGGATTTACCTGCCTGCAACAGTGGCAGGGCCAGATCAATCACCCGCATGGCGGCGCGCAGACCGGCGGTGTCGCCATCCAGCGCGATGATTGGCTCATCCGCCATCCGCCACATCAGCTGCAGCTGGGTCTCCGTCACCGCCGTACCCAAAGGCGCGACGGCGGACGGGAAGCCTGCCTCGGACAGGGCAATCACATCCATATAGCCCTCAGCCACGATCAGGGGCGTACCGCGACCAGCCGCTGCCCGCGCAGGGGCGTGGTTGTACAGGCTGCGGCCTTTGTCGAACAGCTCGGTCTCGGGCGAGTTCAGGTATTTGGCATTGTCGTTGGGATCCATGGCGCGGCCGCCAAAGGCAATGGCGCGGCCACGGGCGTCGCGGATCGGAAACATGATCCGGTTGCGAAAGGTATCATAGGACCGCCCGCCCTTGGTCGAGGGCTTGGCCAGACCGGCGGCCATGATCAGCTCTTCGGGCACGTTTTTGCCACGCAGGTGATCCCAGAGGTTCTGCCAGCCATCCGGCGCAAAACCGATCTCCCACCGATCCAGGGCCGGTGGGGTGAGGCCACGGCGCTGCAAATAGCTACGGGCCATTGCGGCGTTATTGGTTTTCAGCTGCAGGCGGAAGAACTGCACCGCCTGCTCCATCACCTCGATCAGCTGCGTGCGACGGTCCTGTTTCTGCTGCGCCTTGGGATCGCGGGCTGGCATCTCCATTCCCGCCTCCCGCGCGAGGATTTCCACCGCCTCCATAAAGCCGACATTTTCGGTTTCCTGGACAAATTTCAGCGCATCGCCTTTGGCCTGACAGCCAAAGCAATAGTAGTAACCTTTGCGGTCATCCACATGAAAGGACGCGCTTTTTTCATGGTGAAAGGGGCAAGGTGCCCACAGATCGCCCTTGCCGGTATTTGACTTGCGCTGGTCCCACATGACTTTGCGCCCGACAACATCAGAGATGCTGATCCGGCTGCGCAATTCATCCATGAATCCAGGTGTCAAAGACATATCAGTTTGATTTCAACTGTCGTTTCATTTCCTGAATCTGATCCCAGTTTTCCAGGCATTGCTGTTCCAGCAGCGGGCCAAATTCCGTCGCCTTCAGGTCCCGGCGCTTCATGGCATAGATGTGCTCGGCCAGCTGCGGGATCGCCTTGGAATATTGTTCTGGCCAGTCGGGTTCACTGTCAAGAATGACCTGTTCGACATCTGCCTTGCTGACACGGTCCAGACGGGCGGCCTGAACCGCGGCCATGACCTGGCCCTGATATTTACAGCTGTCTTCTTTTCTGTCGGCAGCAGAGGCAGGCGCTGCCAAGAGAACGGCGGCAAGGGTGATGCGGATCATGGATCGCTCCCGGAATCAGTTGAAGATCCCGGCAGATTACCTCCGCGCCGCCCAAGCTTCCATCGCTGTTTTAAGATCATGGTGCAATGTCTGCGCCATGGATCGGAACACCATGATCTGAAACCGATCTTTATCAAGACGACAAAGGGAAGCCATCATGTGTTTGGCCTCGGTGCGCACAGATGCCCCAACCGCAAACCGCAGATCCACCGGGCAGAGCCGCGCCAGGACATCCTCAGCCCCAGGCCCCGCCAGCTCCATCACCGCCCAGCCAGCACTTTGGTCCGTAAGGGCCGCATGTCTGGCCAGGCTTGGGTCCGGCTGTGGCCCCATCAATAGCGCCAGGTCGCGGCCAAACCACAAGACCCGCGCCCCCTTGCCAGAGGTCGAGTCATTCACTCCCGGAAAGCCAACCCCATGCGCCTTCGTCAGGGCCTTGTCGAGCGCCTGCTGCTCGCCTTGGTAGGGGGCCAGCGTGGTCAGGGTCTGTGGCTTGCTTTCGGTCAGGGTAAGCAAGCCGATCTTGAGCGATTCGAGGCCATCACAAGCGGTTTTGACAAGCAGTTCAGCCACGGGTCCGTTCTCCTTCTGGGTCGTAAAACACCGGCTCAACCACTTCGCAGAGCGTATCAATGCCGCGCATATGGTCCACCAGGCGGATCTCATCCCCGATCCGGCTTGCACCCCGTTTCAAAAAGCCAAGCGCAATCATATGTCCCAGCTCAGGTGAGAACCCGGCTGAAGTCACATAGCCCTGATCATGCACCCGCTCCACCGGGTCCTCAGGCGCAAAGAGATGCGCCCCAGCACTCAGCTCTTTTACCGCGCCAAGGGGTTTCAGCCCGATCATCTGCATACGGTCCGCATCAACCAACCCCGGACGATGGGCCATGGCCTTGCCGATAAAGTCCTTCTTCTTGGACAACATGCCCGCCAGCCCCAGGTCATGGGCCGTCACCGTGCCATTGATTTCGGCATGGGTGATAAACCCCTTTTCAATCCTCAGCACATTCAGCGCCTCCATGCCGTAGGCGCCACCACCCAGGGCTTCGGCGCGCGACAACAGGGTGCGGAACAAGCTGTCACCGTACCCCGCAGGCAGGGCCAGCTCATAGGCCTCCTCCCCAGAGAAGGAGATCCGGAACAGGCGCCCCTTTACCCCCATGACTGAGACCTCACCACAGGCCATAAAGGGCCAGCTGTCACCATCGATTGGAGCATCCAGCAAGCCATTCAGCAGCTCACGCGATTTGGGGCCTGCAACGGCAAACTGCGCCCAGTGCTCTGTGACGGAGGTAAAGCGCACATCCCACTGCGGGCGTAGCACCTGGGCGATAAATTCCAGATGCGCCATCACCTCACCCGCCGCTGCGGTGGTGGTGGTCATCACATAATGGGTCTCGCCCAGCCGCGCGCAGGTGCCGTCATCCATGACAAAGCCGTCTTCGCGCAACATCAGCCCATAGCGCACACGCCCCTGCTTCAGCGTGCTGAATGTATTGGTATAGACAAAATCCAGCAGCTTGGCCGCGTCCGGCCCCTGAATATCGATCTTGCCCAGCGTTGACACATCGCAAACCCCAACGGCGCGGCGCACCCACATGGTCTCACGATCACAGGACTGCCGCCAGTTGCTCTCGCCCTGCTTGGGAAAATAGGCCGCCCGGTACCACAGCCCAACCTCCAGCTGGCTGGCCCCGCGCTCCTCCGAAGCGTTGTGCGATGTCAAAAAGCGCTTCGGTTTGAAGCCCTGATCCGCCGCCCCGGCCCCCATGGCGCCAATCGACACCGGTACAAACGGCGGCCTAAAGGTGGTCGTCCCTGTTTCGGGGATCGAGCGCCCGGTCACATCTGCCAGCACCGCCAAGGCTGCCACGTTGGAATTCTTACCCTGATCCGTCGCCATGCCTTGGGTGGTGTAGCGCTTCATATGCTCGACCGAACGGAAATTCTCTCCTGCCGCCTGGGTGACATCCTTCACGGTGACATCGTTCTGAAAATCAAGCCAGGCACGGCCCTTCCCGGGCACCGCCCAAAGCGGCGCAATTTGATAGGCCGCATCCTCGGCAACAGGCACATCAGCCCGCGCGCCCGCCACGCCCAGCGCGTCCAGCACTTGACCGGCAGCCTCAGCCCCTTCGTTCAGCGCACCTTGGGTCGAGAACGTTCCGTTGCAAGCCCCCACAGCCCGCAACCCCGGCACCGCACCAGGGGCGGGCACAAAGGCCAGCACCTCGCGGCGCCAGACAGGCCGCGCATTCAGATGGCAGGTCAAATGCACCGAGGGGTTCCACCCCCCCGACATCGCCAGGCAATCTGTCTGGATCCGTTCTTCACCACGTACCGACCGCACCGTGATGCTTTCCAGCCGTCTGCCACCACTGGTATTGCAGATCTGCGCCCCCTTCATCACCGGGTACAGATCACTGTCTGGCGCGTCATGGCGACTGTCGATCACCGCCGCAACATGCACGCCAGCCTGTGCCAGATCACGGGCCGTCCGATGGGCATCATTGTTATTGGCAAACAGCGTCACCCGCTCTCCTGGCGCTACCCCCCAACGGTTCAGGTAGGCGCGCACCGCGCTGGCCATCATCACCCCGGGCCGGTCATTGTTGCGAAAGGCCACCGGGCGCTCAATCGCCCCAGCCGCCAGCACACAGTGTTTCGCTGCAATGCGCCAAAAACACTCACGCGGACGATGACACTCCTTCAAGGAGTGCCGCCGCATCTCATGCTGGCTCACCCGTTCCAGCGCCCCATAGGTGCCCTGATCATAGGCGCCCGTGACCGTCGTGCGCGCCATCAGGCGCACATTCGGCATCGCGCCCAGCTCTGCCAGCACTTCCTGCAACCAGACACCTGCGGGCTGGCCATCGATCTCTTCCTGCTCAACCAAAAGACGCCCGCCCAGACGGCTGTCCTCTTCCAGCAGCAAAACATCCGCCCCCGCGCGCCCCGCCGTCAGGGCCGCCATCAGCCCCGCAGGACCAGAGCCAACCACCAGAAGATCACAAAAGGCATAGGCCTTCTCGTAACAATCAGGATCTGCCTCTCCGGATAATGCCCCAAGCCCCGCCGCGCGACGGATCATCGGCTCATACAGCTTTTCCCAGAAGGCCGCGGGCCACATGAAGGTCTTATAATAAAACCCGGCCCCAAAGAACGGCGCCGCCAGATTGTTGACCGCCAGAATATCGTGCTCCACCGAAGGCCAACAGTTCTGACTGCGCGCCTCAAGCCCCTCATAAAGCTCCTGCGTGGTGGCGCGAATATTGGGGTCCTGTCCGGGGCCATGCCCCAGAGTAACCAGCGCATTGGGCTCCTCGCTGCCTGCCGTCAGAATGCCACGCGGACGGTGATATTTAAACGACCGTCCCACCAGATGAATATCATTGGCCAACAAGGCAGAGGCCAGCGTATCCCCCTCCAGCCCCATCAGATGCCGCCCGTTGAAGGTAAAATTGACGGTCTTGCCTTCAGCGCTGAACCCTTTCCCCGCGATCCTCATTCTGTCCCTCCCAATCCCGCAGCAGAGGCCAGCTCCACCTTCAGAATCTCATGTGTCGCAGTGTTGCGCGTCACACTGAGCCAGGCGCCACAGCCCATCTCGTGATACCACAGCTCCGCCAAAACCCCGGCAGGGTTCTTTCGCAGGTTCACATATGCATGCCAGTCGTCCAACTCGGCATCCAGCCCAGGGCGTTCCAACGCCGCGCCCTTGACATAAAACTCACGTCGGTCGCGTTCGCCACAATGGGGACAGTGGATCCTCATGCCTGACACTCCTGCTTCATCTTACCCAAAATACCTCCGCCGGAGGCATCCAGCCAGAGCCCCAAGGACCTAGTGGAGATTATGTTGCGCACCGGTTCCCTCCTCATCCATCATCCCGTAGCCACTGCGAAAGCGGTCCAGCTTGAACCGGGTCGCAGCCCCGTGGGGGCGATCCGTGGCAATCAGATGGGCATAGGCATTCCCCGACCCCGGCGTCGCCTTGAAGCCGCCATAACACCAGCCGCAATTCAGATAGAGACCCTCAATGGGAGAGTGATCAATAATCGGCGATCCATCCGGGGTCATATCCATAATGCCACCCCAGCTGCGCAGCAGTCGCGCCTTGCTGACGGCAGGCACCATGGCAACGCAGGTCTCCATGGTATGTTCCGCCATCGGCAGATTACCCCGCGCCGCATATGAGCTGTAAAAATCCAGATAGCTGCCAAAGACCAAACCGCCCTTGTCAGACTGGCTGATATAAAGGTGCCCCTCGGCAAAGGTGATCACCTGATCAACCAGCGGCTTCACCCCTTCGGACACAAAGGCCTGCAAGACGTGGCTCTCAATCGGCAGGGTCAGCCCTGCCATGGCCGCCACCTGACCGCTGCGTCCGGCTGCTGCCAGGGCGACCTTCTTGGCCCGGATCGGGCCGCGCGCAGTCTGCACCCCGGTCACCTTGCCGCCCTCCACGTCGATGCCGGTAACCTCGCAGTTTTGGATCAGATCCACCCCACGCCGATCCGCGCCCCGGGCAAAGCCCCAGGCCACGGCGTCATGGCGCGCAGTCCCGGCCCGGCGCTGCATCAGCGCGCCCATGATCGGAAAGCGGTTGTTGTCAAAATTCAGATAGGGGGCCAGCCTGCGCACCGCCTCACGATCCAGCAGCTCGGCGTCATCCCCCTGATTGATGATCGAATTCCCCCGCCGCACCGCCGCGTCCCGCTGACCGTCATTGTGATAGAGATTGAGCACACTGCGCTGGGACATCATCACATTGTAGTTCAGCTCCTGCTCCAGCCCCTCCCAGAGCCGCAGCGAGTGTGAATAAAATTCAGAGTTGCCCGGCAGGTAATAATTGGCCCGCACAATGGTGGTATTGCGCCCGACATTGCCACCACCGAGATAGCCTTTCTCCAGAACCGCAATATTGGTGATCCCATGTTCGGCAGCAAGATAGTATGCGGTGGCCAGCCCATGGCCGCCGCCGCCAATGATCACCACATCATATTCGCGCTTTGGGTCCGGATCGCGCCAATGCGGCCCCCAGCCCTTGTTGCCGGTCAGCCCTTCCTTAAGCACCCGCCATCCCGAAAAACCCATTGCAGCCCTCCCGCGTTTCATCCTGCCCGACACCCCCAGCTGCGGGGTGGTAAACCTGTGATATTGCTAGCGGCTTTGCCGCAGGACGCCTAGCCCCAGAGGGGAAAATTCCTGAGACAAGCGTGCTCTTGCCAGTCTTTGCACAGGAAATGTACACATATGTCTAGGCCATTTTGCGACTTTCCCTGCCGCTTCTGGGCCTTTGTGGTGCGCCCCCAGCGTGAATTGGGCCGCCTGCCCCGCAAGCCCGGTCCCTGCATGGAGCGCCATAAAAAATGGCGGGCACCAGGCCCGCCATCAAGATCAGAAAACCGATCCGTGCTTTGATTACACCCTCAAAGCCCCTTGGCCCGGTAGCTGGCAGCTACTTTGCCGATAGAGACCAGATAGGCAGCGGTGCGCAGATCGGTGACATCATCGCGGCTGTGCCAGACTTCACGCATGGACTGATAGGCAATCCGCATGGTGTCATCCAGCCCCGAGCGTACCAGCTCCAGCTCATCAGCGCCGCGCAGATACTTCTCTTTGAAGCCCTCGGTCAGCGTCCAGGTTTTCCCCATGCTGTCTGACAGGCCTTCCAACTCATCGACCACCAGCTGGTGGCGTGCCTCTTCCTGGCGACGCTGCATCCGGCCAAAGCGGATATGGCTCAGGTTCTTGACCCACTCAAAGTAAGAGACCGTCACACCACCAGCATTGGCATACATATCCGGGATGATAACGGTGCCTTTGTTGCGCAGGATCTCATCCGCACCCGCCGTCACCGGACCATTGGCGGCCTCGATGATCAGTGGCGCCTTGATGCGATCCGCGTTGGAGAGGTTAATCACCCCCTCCAGCGCCGCCGGGATCAGGATATCGCACTCCTTCTCCAACAGCTCCGCGCCATTTTCCAGCAAAGTCGCATCCGGGTAACCGGAAATGCCGCCATGTTTGACGATCCAATTGTGCACCGCCTCCACGTCCAGACCTTCGCTCCGGTACAGGGCACCATCGCGCTCGATCACACCGGTGATCAGCGCGCCATCTTCCTGGCTGAGGAATTTGGCAGCGTGGTAACCCACATTGCCAAGCCCCTGCACAATAATGCGCTTATCTTTCAGCTTCCCGCCAAGACCCGCTTTGGCCATGTCTTCGGGATGACGGAAAAATTCACGCAGCGCATATTGCACCCCACGCCCCGTCGCCTCGACCCGGCCGGCAATGCCACCGGCATTCAGCGGCTTGCCAGTGACACAGGCACGGGCATTGATATCGGTGGTGTTCATCCGCGCGTATTGATCCGCGATCCAGGCCATCTCGCGCTCGCCGGTGCCCATATCAGGCGCCGGCACGTTCTGGCTGGGGTGAATCAGGTCGCGTTTTGCCAATTCATAGGCAAAACGGCGGGTGATCAGTTCCAGTTCATGTTCTTCATATTTGCGCGGATCAATGCACAAACCGCCCTTGGATCCGCCAAAGGGGGCTTCGACCAGGGCACATTTATAGGTCATGAGCGCGGCCAGGGCCTCGACCTCATCCTGATGCACATTGATCGCATAGCGAATGCCGCCTTTGACCGGTTCCATGTGCTCGGAATGGACTGAGCGATAGCCTGTGAAGGTCACCATTTCACCACGCAGCCGCACCCCAAACCGCACCGTATAGGTGGCGTTGCAGACGCGAATTTTCTCCTCCAACCCAGGCGGCAGGTCCATCAAAGCGACTGCTCTGTTGAACATCAGATCAACACTCTCGCGGAAGCTGGGTTCTTGGGGGCTGCTCATTGGCGGTTCTCCGTGCTCTGTCAACGACTGATTCCTATCGTTAGAGCAACTCTATGCACGGAAGTTTAAAGAGTGCGACCTTTTTAACCATTCCATTTCGAAATTCACTAAAAACTGATCCTTACTCCGATTCGACTTTACCAAAGTCCCGCACCCCGCATTTTGGCAAGAAACCGTAAACAATCGCCCCGTTTGGCACTCAATTGCCTTTGTATTAAGAAAATTGAAACTAAATGGACTTGCGGCCGCCCCATTTCCGCCATCTTCCCAAATCAAATATGAATGAGACCAAAACCCGTTTCACTCCTATGCCCCCTCTGTGAGGGGCCGAAGAGGCTGTTGTTCATGACACTGCGCCACACGACCGTCACGGCTCTCCCCCTTAGCGTCCTGCACCAAGGCGTTAACCGGCTGCGAGCATTCCGCCGCGACGAAAGCGGCGTCATGGCCTATCCGACGGTTGCCTTTTTCCTGGCGATGCTGGCGGTTGGCGGCCTGGGTGTGGACCTGATGCGGATGGAGCGCGACCGGACAATGCTGCAATACACCCTGGACCGTGCGGTTCTGGCTGCTGCAGATCTGGACCAGACCCAACCCCCGGCTGTTGTGGTAAAGGACTACCTGAACAAGGCGGGCCTGGGCGAGCACTACACGCCACCAGTTGTGGAAACCGGGTTAGGCTATAAGCGGGTGCAGGCGACCATCAACTCCACCTTCGAGGCCCATCTGATGCGGTTCTCTGGCGGTACGGATCTGCCGATCTATGCCACGTCCAAAGCAGAGGAAAGCATCGACGGATTGGAGATTTCGCTGGTTCTGGATGTGTCCGGTTCAATGAACTCAAACAGCCGCCTGACCAACCTCAAGGTGGCAGCAAAAGATTTTATCGACACCATGGTGGCCAACACCACCGAGGGAAAGATGTCGATCTCGGTGGTGCCTTATGCGACGCAGGTCTCCATGCCGGAAAACCTGATGCTGCAGTATAACACCGAAGGCAACAACGACTATTCGTACTGCATCAACTTTGAAGGAGATCGGTTCAATACCACATCTCTGCCGACTAAAACGCCGCTCCCCACATGGGACATGATCCTGAAGCGCACGATGCATTTCACCCCTTGGGGATACAGCAATCGGGATATGCGGACCTATTACAACAGCCCCCGCCTGATCCAAGACCCGGTTTGTGACCCGCGGCAGTCGCGGCAAATCCTGCCGCTTCAGCAGGATGCGAACACGCTCAAAAACTTCATTCAAAACCTGTCCGCCGGGGGTAATACCTCGATTGATATTGGCATGAAATGGGGGACCGTCCTGCTTGATCCCTCCACGCGCCCAGCCATTTCTGCGCTGGCCTCCGGGACGGCTGCGGGCGCTGGTCCAAGTGTCCCGAACGGTTTTTCTGCCCGCCCGGCCGACTACACCGATGCTGATACCATTAAAATCATTGTTTTGATGACCGATGGGCAGAACACCTCGCAATATTATGTAAATGACGACCATCGTGACGGCCCCTCAGGGGCGCATTTTGCCATTCTCGAAGGACGCGATGACACAAGATACAACACCGGGACTGCCTCACTAAAGGTCTACTCCACCTATGATGCCTATAATGATCGCTATTACTGGCACCTTCCCTATTATCCAAAATGGTCTGACCACCCGATTGGCACAGGTAACAGCTCCTTTAAAGACTGCGATCGCTACGGAAATAACTGCCAATGGATTTCAGAACAGACCGCCGCAAACCACCCAGACGCCACTGTCTTTGACGACACTGGCAACGTCATCTCAGGGCTGAGCTATAATGAACTGTTTGCACGGACCTCGTTGAAGTACCTGTATCGCTACATCTTTGATGACTGGATGGATTTCTATCAAGCGCGAAATACCTGGTATTATGGGATCTATTCCAGCTACGGCAATGGGACCAAGAACAATCGCACACGCAGCGTCTGCGCGGCGGCCAAGGCCAAGGGCATTGTTGTCTACACCATCGGCTTTGAAGCCCCCAGCAACGGGGTCGCGGTTCTGCGCGACTGCGCCAGCACCGATTCCCATTACTTTGATGTGAACGGACTAGAAATCAAAGACGCCTTTGCCTCGATCGCCACATCGATCCGCCAGCTGAGGTTGACCCAATGATTTTATCCTCTGCAAAACGCCTGTTCCGGCGCTTTCGCGGCGACACAAAGGCCACCGTGACCGTCGAATTTGCAATTCTGATGCCGCTGTTCTTTATGCTGCTGACCTCGACCGTCGAGCTGGGCATGGTTGTCCTGCGCCAATCCCAGTTGGAACGCGCTTTGGACATCGCGGTGCGCAACATTCGCCTAACCACCGGGTCAGCCCCGCAACACGATGTCGTAAGGGATCAAATCTGTGACCTCTCAGGCTTCATCGACAATTGCTCGACCTCATTGCGACTGGAAATGGTGCAGCTCGACCCCTTTGCCTGGGTGGACGTCAATGAACAGGTCGACTGCATCAGCAAACCAGAAGAAGTGTTGCCGGTGCGTGGCTTTTCTAACACCGGCAGGTCTAACGACCTGATGCTGATTCGCGCCTGCATGCGTTTTAAGCCCTTGTTCTCAGGCTGGGGGTTTGGCGAAAGTCTCTCCACTGCCGACCCCGAAGGGCTGGTCAGCCTGGTGGCCGTGTCCGCCTTTGTGCAGGAGCCGAAGTAAACCATGTTTTCCCCACTGATCAAATGTCTGCGCGGCTTTTCCCGCAACACCAAAGGGACGGTAACGGTCGAATTTGCGATCTATATGCCGCTGCTTTTGTGGCTGTTTGTCGCCATCTACACTTACTTTGACGCCTTCCGTCAGGAAACCGTCAACCTGAAAGCCGCCTATACCATCTCGGATTTGATCTCTCGCGAGACCACAACGCTGAACGACACCTACATCGACAGCATGTACAAGATGAGCCAGCTGCTGATCCGCTCGGACTCGGCAATAACCCTGCGCATTTCTGTGGTGCGCTGGGACGAAGACAGCAACCGCTACTACGTGGACTGGTCAAAAGTTCGCGGCGGATCCTTGGTCGCCTGGACCAATGCAACCATCGGCGCAGTCGAAAGCGACCTGCCGACCATGCCGGATGAAGAACGGGTTATTCTGGTTGAGACCCGCAACGAAATGAGCCCTGCATTTAACGTCGGGCTGCCACAGCTGGACATCAACAACTTTGTCTTCACCCGGCCCCGTTTTGCGCCGCTGGTGCGTTTCGAAGGCGACCTCGGCAGCGGTGGCGGCCATGACGATGGCGCAGGATCCACGGATTAAGCCACTAGGAGCCCATGCTGCGTTGCGCAATCATCGCAGCCAGGATCTCTGACATGGTCTTGCTTTGCGACCCCGGTGTAACACCGCCAATGCCAATGCGGCGCCCAGCGCGCCACCACAGGCCCGGCAGCCAGACCCGCGCGCCCGGTGTCGCGGTGCGGATCAAAAAACCGTTGGACGGTTTAAACGCAAAGAAACCGCGATCAATGGCCTCAATATCACAAACCTGCGCAATCACAGTGCCATCGGTGCAGCGCAGGACCTTCTCTGTCAGCTCGATCTTATGGCTGGTCGCCTGCCACATGCGGACCGACAACCACAAGGCGCCAAGCCCGATCCCCAGCAAAAACGCCAGCCAGGCCAACGATGGCGGCTTTGACGCCGCAACATACAGCAGCAGCACGCCAATCACCGCAAGCATGGCCACCCCCATGACACGCCGCAGCCCCGAGGCCTCCACTGTAACCAAGACTTCGTCAGTCATTTGTCGCTCTCCTGCCATCCTCTGAGCCCCGCGCGGAGCCTACGTTGCGCCGGGACATAGCCTGATTTTGGCACCACGAACAGCCCCGGCAACACCAGCCGCCAAAACGCGCGACCTCCCGGAACCGCCCCTTGCCTGTCCCCACAGGAGCCAATACCGTCTTGCCATGCGTTGGCCCCAGAACACCCCACCCCGCCAGGACAGCGATGCCGCAGCCGGTATCGAGATTTCAGACGCGTTTGAACGGTTCAGCCAACGCAACGATATCTTCACCCGCGCCTTTTGGGATCCCAGGGTCAAATCAAAACACACCGAAAAATTCTTTGCCTCCTACCGGATGGAAGCAGCCCCGCGCCGTGGTGACGGCTTCACCCAACGCGACTTTGCCCTGCGCAATGCCGCCTGGCTGGTCTCGGATGTAATCGCCAACCGCCGGGGCGAGGACGGCATCCGCGAAGGTTTCCAAGCGGCTATTGAAAACGACACCCCCGTGGCGCCAGACCCTATCGCGATTGAGGACCCCGGCCAAATGAGCGCCGAAATCAAGCGTATTTCAAAATTCTTTGGCGCCGATCTCTGTGGTATTACCGATCTGGACGAGCGTTGGCTTTATAGCGCCCGCGTCGATACCCGTGACTTTTCCGAAGCGCCCCATCCGCTGCCCCAGGGGCTGAACAGCGTCATTGTTCTGGGCCACGAGATGGAGGCGGATCTGGTCGCCACCTATCCATCTGCGCTGGCCGGTGCTGCGACTGGACGGGAATACAGCCACGAGACCTCTGTGGTGATGCAGCTGGCCGCCTATATCCGCAATCTCGGCTACGAGGCGGTGGCCTCGATGAATGACACCGGGCTGGTGATCCCCTATGCGGTGAAGGCCGGACTGGGCGAATATGCCCGCAATCAAATGGTGATCACGCCGGAATTTGGCCCCCGCCTGCGGTTCTCAAAGATCTTTACCAACCTGCCCCTCACCCATGATGCCCCCAAACCCCAGGGCGTGCGCGCCTTTTGCGATATCTGCACCAAATGCGCCGATGCCTGCCCGGTCAAAGCCCTGCCCTTTGGCGCGCCACAAGAAGGCGGCAGCAATATCTCTGCCATCAAAGGCGTGCGCAAATGGACCTCTGACGCGGAGAAATGCTTCTCTTTCTGGGCCAAACTGGCCACGGACTGCGCCATTTGCATGCGGGTCTGCCCATTTAACCGCGACTACACCAAGGCGCAAAACCGTGTCTGGCTGCGCCTGGCGCTGTCCCGGTTTCGCAAACTTGCCCTGCTGCTGGCCAAGGATCACGGCACCCGCGTCAAGCCCGGCACCTGGTGGGCACAGGACAGCAACACAGACACCTGAAGATGGGCACCTAAAGACAGACACCTAAAGACGGGCACCTGGGAAAAGCGCTCTGTGCACCTGCGCACAGAAGCGGTGATCTCTTGGGGATTTTGCACTCTTTGAATGCGCCCTAACTATTAGAACACACCGCCACTCACAGGACGTCTCCCATGTCGCTTAGCCCCTCCTCTGCCAGATCCATTATGGAAACCCGCCAGGCCCGCCCAACTCTGGAAGGCGCCGGTGTCAAACTGCACCGCGCCTTTGGATTTCAGGATCCCAGCGAGCTGGACCCGTTTCTGCTGTTCGACGATTTCCGCAATGAAATCCCCGCCGACTACCTGCAGGGCTTTCCCTGGCACCCGCACCGCGGCATCGAGACCATCACCTATGTGCTCTCCGGCGAGGTCGAACACAGCGATTCCCTTGGCAACACTGGCAGCCTCGGCGCCGGCGATGTACAGTGGATGACCGCCGGATCCGGCATCCTGCATCAGGAAATGCCCCGCGGCAATGCCTCTGGGCAGATGCACGGGTTCCAGCTCTGGGGCAATCTGCCAGCGGATCAAAAGATGTGCGCGCCACGCTATCAGGACGTCGCCGCCCGCGAAATCCCCGAGATCACCGATGATGACGGCACCCATGTCCGGGTGATCACCGGAGAGTTCTGGGGCAAACGCGGCCCGGTGGATGGGATCGCTGCGGATCCACAGTATCTGGACATCTCGATCCCCGCCGGGGTCACCAAGCGGATCAAGATCGACACCTACAGACGCGCTTTTGCCTATATTTTTGAAGGCGCCGGCGCCTTTGTCGATGCCTCCGCCCCACAAGGTGTACTGCTGGAAAAAGAGGTGGCAGGCCAAGAGGTCAATATCCGCGACCTTTCCGGCAACCGTACTCTGGTGCGCTTTGGCACCGGGGATGAGATCACCGTGCAGGCCGGCCCCGAAGGTCTGCGGTTTCTGCTCATTTCCGGCGCGCCGATCCAGGAACCGGTGGCCTGGCACGGCCCCATTGTGATGAATACAAAGGCAGAGCTGCAGCAGGCCTTCAAGGATCTGCGCAACGGCACCTTTATCGCACCGGCCCACTGATCTGGCCCACTGAACCAGCGCGGGTCAAGGAGGCCGCAGGCCCCGCCTGAAAGGCGGCTTGTCCTTGACGCGCAAACCTTAGCATACTTGCAATCGGCTTTGAGGGGCGGACCCGCCCGTCAAAGCCATCTCAGCGCCTGTACCGCCCTATCCCCAAACAATGAAATCGCCCTTTGGCGTCACCCTGCCACTTGCAGAATAGCCGTGCGCGGTAGCGCTCCTTTTGGTCAGACCCCAGCCGGATCTCAGGCGGTGACAGATTTGCGCACCATATCCCAATAGACACTTTCCACCTCGTCGAGCGACAGGCGCCCGCCGCTGCGATACCAGGTCATCACACCGTTCAGCATGGCAATCACCGCCAGCGTGGCGATCTTGGTATCCGGCAGGGTGAACTGCCCCGCCTCGACGCCCTGTTTCAACACCGCCTCCAGCGCGTCCTCATAGGCCCGCCGCAGAGCTTCGATGGTTGCAAAATTCTCATCGCTCAGGTTGCGCAACTCCATATAGGCGATAAAAACCTCATCAGATCGCTGCATATGAAAGCCGATGTGAAAGCGCACAAACTGCTCCAGCAGCGCCAGGGCGTCCTGCGGTTTTTCCTGGGCTTGCCAAGCCGCCAACAGCTCACGCATGTGGCCCTGCATCAAGGAGTGCAGCAGGCTCTGCTTGTCCGGGATGTAATTATATAGGGCGCCGGCCTGAACGCCGACCTCTTTGGCAATCTGGCGCATCGAAACCGCCGCATAGCCATGCTGCGCAAACAGCCGCAGCGCCGCGCTGCGAATGCGCGGGCCGGTAATATCAGAATGTGAACCTTGTGTGCGTGCCATGTGGTCACGGTAACTGAACATTCGTTCAGAAAAAAGACCCTGCCGTAAGATACATGCGTCCAATCCTCCACCCGGTCTGCAACCGGTGCAAAATGAGGCAGATCGAAATTCTGCACCCACAGGGCTGCACTGCCTTGTACCGCGCCCGATGATTGTGCATCAAGGGGCAGGCCAAAGGAAAACCATATGACCCGCTCCCTGCCTCTGACCCTACTCTGCGCCAGCTTTGCCGTTGCGGCTCTTGCCGGGTGCAGCAATGACCCCGAGCTCAGGAATCAACTGACGCCAGAGCTGCGCAATGCCGACTACCCGCCGCTGTTGCCGATCGAGGATCTGGTGCCCCTGCAGCCTGCCCCCGAACAGCAAAGCACGCAACTGGAGCAAAACCTGAATGCGCGCAGCAACACTCTGCAACGCCGGGCCGATGCGCTGCGCCGCGCCACAAACTGATCACCCGCAGCCGCCCCCCTTGTATTGCGCAGGCCTGCTGTGACAGCCGTTGCTGTTAAACGGTGTGGCGCGCCGCATTTGGTTGCCCCGTATTCCCCTTTGACAGCCACCTCTCACAGCCTGCTCTAACAGGCACCTCTCACAGGCAAAAGAGCAGCATTCACGGCTCTTTCACTCGGGAATGTCCCTCCCCCTATACCACCGCCGTTGCACCCTTTCTCTGAACCCGCTAAGGCGGGACAACACAGATGGAACAAAAAGGATCTCCGGCTATGACAAAACCGCTTCGTCTTGGGATTGCAGGTTTGGGCACGGTAGGCGTCGGCGTGGTAAAAATCATCCGCCGCCAGGCAGAAATGCTGGAGATGCGCACAGGACGCCCGGTGGTGATCACTGCGGTATCCGCCCGCGATGCCAGCAAAGACCGCGGCGTCGCCCTCACAGGCTATGCCTGGGAGACTGACCCGGTGGCCTTGGCCAAACGCGACGACGTGGACGTTTTTGTCGAACTCATGGGCGGTCATGACGGTGCCGCCAAGGACGCAACTGAGGCGGCATTGGCTTCGGGCAAGGATGTGGTCACCGCCAATAAGGCGCTGCTGGCCATCCATGGTCAGGCCCTGGCCGAACAGGCCGAAGCTGCAGGACAGGTGATCCGCTTTGAAGCAGCCGTGGCCGGCGGTATCCCTGTGATCAAATCCCTGACCGAAGGCCTGGCCGGCAATCAGGTCACTCGGATCATGGGGGTGATGAACGGCACCTGCAACTATATCCTCACCCGGATGGAGGCCACCGGCGAGGGCTACAATACCCTGTTCGACGAATGTGGCCGACTGGGCTATCTCGAAGCCGATCCCAATCTGGACGTTGGCGGCATTGATGCCGGCCACAAACTGGCGCTGCTGTCCTCGATTGCCTTTGGCAGCAAGCCCGCCTTTGACGACGTGGTGCTGCAAGGCATCCAGCGCATTGCCATCGACGATATTCGCCACGCCGCCGATATGGGCTACCGGATCAAACTGCTTGGCGTGGCACAACGCACAGCGCGCGGGCTAGAGCAGCGGATGACCCCCTGCCTGGTGCCGGCGAATTCGCCCCTGGGCCAGCTGGAAGGCGGCACCAATATGGTGGTGATCGAAGGCGACGCGGTGGAACAGGTTGTGCTGCGCGGCCCTGGTGCCGGCGAAGGCCCCACCGCCAGCGCGGTGCTTGGCGATATCTGCGATCTGGCACGCGGCCTGCGCATTGCCACCTTTGGTCAGCCCGCCACCAGCCTACAAGAAATCCCCGCCGCCCAGACCGGCCTGCCTGCGCCTTATTATCTGCGTCTGGCCTTGCAGGACAAACCCGGCGCCCTGGCCAAAGTGGCCACCGCTCTGGGCGATGCCGGCATCTCGATCGACCGGATGCGCCAATACAGCCACTCCGAGCCCACCGCGCCGGTGCTCATTGTAACCCACAAATGCACCTCCGCCGCGCTGGATATCGCCATCGAGGCGCTGGACCAGGCCAGTGTTGTCGACGGCGCCCCCGTCGCCCTGCGTATCGAAGAGCTGTAGCTCTCCCCTAAAACGGCAGCGGCGCGCAAAATCTGCTCCCCTGAGGGCACAGCGCGCGCCTTCCTGCCATAGCTTGCGCTATCATCCCTTGCCCGTCCCCCCTGCAAAAGGCTATTCGACAGGCAGCCCGCCCGGATTAAACAGGATATTGAGTATGACCGAGACCTCCGCCGACGCCCCCTTCCACGACCGCATGCTGTCTCTGGGCCTTGCCCGGGTCGCTGAACAGGCCGCACTGGCCTCTGCCTCGCTGATTGGGCGTGGCGATGAAAAAGCCGCAGATCAGGCGGCGGTGAACGCCATGCGCGAACAGCTGAACCTGCTCGACATCAAAGGTGTCGTAGTCATTGGCGAAGGCGAACGCGACGAAGCCCCGATGCTGTACATTGGCGAAGAGGTCGGCACCGGCAATGGCCCCGGCGTTGATATCGCGCTGGACCCGTTGGAAGGCACCACGCTGACCGCCAAGGACATGCCCAACGCCCTGACCGTGATCGCCATGGGGCCGCGCGGCTCGATGCTGCACGCCCCCGACACCTATATGGACAAGCTGGCCGTTGGCCCCGGCTACCCCGATGGTGTTGTCTCGCTGGATATGTCGCCTCGTGAACGGGTTGAGGCCCTGGCCGCTGCAAAGGGCTGCGCCGCCTCTGACATTACCGTCTGCATTCTGGAACGCCCCCGCCACGAGGCAATGATTGCCGAGGTCCGCGAAACTGGCGCGGCCATTCGCCTGATCACCGATGGCGACGTTGCCGGGGTGATGCATTGCGCCGAATCTGAGACCACCGGCATCGACATGTACATGGGCCAGGGCGGCGCACCTGAGGGTGTTCTTGCCGCTGCGGCGCTGAAATGTATGGGCGGTCAGATTTTTGGTCGCCTGTTGTTCCGCAATGACGACGAAAAGGGCCGTGCCGCCAAAGCCGGCATCACCGATCTTGACCGGATTTATACCCGCGATGAAATGGTGACCCAGGATGTGATCTTTGCCGCCACCGGCGTCACCGGCGGCTCGCTGCTGCCCGAAATCAAGCGCCAGCCAGGCTGGGTTGAGACCACCACACTGCTGATGCGCTCCAAAACCGGATCGGTACGGCGGATGTCCTACCGCACCCCGGTTTAACACTCCGGTTTAAGCGCCCGCCCCCCGCCCCAGGCAAAAGCGGCTTGCGCCGCGGCCGTCGGCGGGGATATTTTAAGCCAAATGAAGGGCTGGATCCATTCGGGTCTGGCCTTTTTCCATAGATGAGGTAGAGCCATGAGCTTTCTTGGGGTTGAAAACTCGCTGACAGGACGCCGCTGGCTGGGGCTTGGCATTGATCTTGAACGCGCCGCCGAACATATGGCGCAGCAGACCGGCTTGCCCATGCCCCTGTGTCAGGTGCTGGCCCGTCGCGGTGTCCCCCCTCATGAGGCCCTTGGGTTCCTCAGCCCACATCTGAAAGACCTGCTGCCGGATCCGCGCCGCATGAAGGATATGGAGCAGGCCGCAGCACGTTTTCTGGACGCGGTTGAGACCCGCCAGCGTATCGCGATTTTTGCCGATTACGATGTGGATGGTGGCAGCTCGGCGGCGCTGCTGCTGGTCTGGCTGCGGGCCATGGGGCTACAGGCGACCCTGTATATTCCCGATCGCATCGACGAGGGCTATGGCCCCAACGACGCGGCCATGGCGGGGCTGGCACAGGCCCATGATCTGATTGTCTGCGTCGACTGTGGCACCCTGTCCCATGGACCTATCGCGGCGGCCAAGGGCGCCGATGTCATCGTGCTGGATCACCACCTGGGCGGTGAGACCCTGCCCGATTGTGTCGCGGTGGTGAACCCCAACCGCCAGGATGAAGACGGTGAACTGGGCTATTTCTGCGCCGCCGGTGTGGTGTTTTTGATGCTCGTCGAGGTCCGCCGTCAGGCCCGGGAAAAGGGTCTGGGCACCGGACCGGATTTGATGAGCCTGCTGGATCTTGTCGCACTTGCAACTGTGGCCGATGTCGCCCCGTTGATTGGGGCAAACCGGGCGCTGGTGCGCCAGGGGCTGAAAGTTCTGGGCGCACGCCAGCGCCCCGGTCTGGTGGCCCTGGCTGATGTTTCGCGCATGGATGCAGCGCCTTCGACCTATCATCTCGGCTTTTTGCTGGGGCCACGGGTCAATGCAGGCGGGCGCATCGGCAAGGCCGATCTGGGGGCTCGCCTGTTGGCAACGGAGAACCCCCATGAGGCCGCCGCGCTGGCAGAACGGCTGGATCAGCTGAACACGGAACGGCGCGACATTGAAAACGCGGTGCGCGCCGCCGCGATGGAACAGGCCGAAGCCCGCGGGTTTGACGCGCCTTTGGTCTGGGCCGCCGGCGAGGGCTGGCATCCCGGCGTGGTTGGCATCGTCGCCTCGCGCCTGAAAGAGGCCGCAGGACGCCCGGCGGTTGTCATCGGGTTGCACAACGGTGAGGGCAAGGGATCGGGACGTTCGGTGAGTGGTATCGACCTTGGTGTTGCCATCCAGCGCGCGGCCGCAGAGGGCCTGCTGATCAAAGGCGGGGGCCACAAGATGGCCGCAGGCCTGACGGTGGCAGAAGACAAGCTGGAGGCCGCCATGCAGCGTCTCAGCGACCTGCTGGCCAAACAGGGTGCGGGAAGCCTGGGACCGGCGGATTTGAAACTGGATGGCATGTTGATGCCGGGCGCTGCCAGCATTGATCTGATCGAACAGATCGAACAGGCAGGCCCCTTTGGTGCCGGAGCCGCAGCGCCGCGCTATGGTTTTCCGGATCTCGCCATCCGCTTTGCCAAACGGATTGGGGAAACCCACCTGAAGCTGTCGTTGACCGACGGGGTTGGCGGTAATCTGGATGCGATCTGCTTTGGCGCCTTTGACACAGCGCTGGGGCCGCGTCTGCTCGAACATGGCGGCGCACGATTCCATTTTGCCGGACGGCTGGAAATCAACAGTTGGGGCGGCCGTCAAAGCCCACAACTGCGATTGGAAGACGCCGCCGAAGCCAGTTGACCCGAGCCAAACCCTTTAAAACACACGCTCTCTGTGCAATCGCAAAAAATTCTCACCAAGAGGCATTTTTTACCTTGCGGCTTTGGCACGGAGAAACTAAACACCGCTCCACAGCAAGTGGCCCGTTCGTCTATCGGTTAGGACGTCAGGTTTTCAACCTGAAAAGAGGGGTTCGACTCCCCTACGGGCTGCCACTTACCCCCTAGCTCCTTTCTATATCGTGCCATTGTTTTCTAACAAATCGGCACCGCTAACCTGTGTCTAGAGAGCAAGACCCTTTCCCTTTTCTTCTGATTTTGCTCTAGCGCCCAGCCCTGCCCTTGAGGCTCCGCATTTGTGAAACCGCCCTGTTCAGGTTTCAATCTTGCTCTGACCGGTTAAACCATTCTGCTGATGTCAGGTTGGCGCAGCTGGACCGTGGTCACGAACACCTTTCGGGCATGACATTCATAACCAATCGCCAGTTTACCCGATTTTATTATGCGCCCTGTATTCTCCCATCTGTTCCGGAATTTTACGACCAATAGTTGGGTGGGCGAGATGGTAATACCAAATTGGGTAGAAGAGCTTGTCGCAGGCAATACAAGCCACAAAGGCAATGCCGACGACAATGCGTTGGATGGCTCCACCGGCGATGACATCATGGACGCGGGTGCGGGTGCCGATACCGTTGCCGGTGAAGAAGGCAACGACATTATTGATGCCGGTGAAGGCAACGATGTCATCTATGGTGACATCGGAGACGGCTTTGATCAGGGCCTAGAGGCCACGCCACTGTCGCTGAAACTCAGCAATATGCAAAGTGTCTCCCACGACGGTCATCTGGGATCTGCGGGTGATTTTGCTGTTTTCAAGGATGTCGCCACCCTGGATGATGGCAGACAAATCTGGGGCAAGTTGGTGTTGGTGGAGAAAACCAACCCGGACATGTGGGTCGAATTTGGCTACGATGAAGGTGCCGAAGTTCTCTTGGATGGTAATGCACCGGGAGATCAGGCGACCTTCCGGTTGGAGTTCTTCGACCCTACAACCGGCGACCCCGTTTACCTGAACTCGACCGCAACCTTCAACGATATCGATGACAACAGCTACACCGGAGATAACGAAGCTGTCATTGTGGACGGCAACAGCTTCACCTCGTTTGGCGTGTCATCCGACTCCTCGCTGACCACGGCTTTGGACGGCAATGTGGTCACCGCGTCAGGCAGCGAAAGAAATGATTACACAGACCAGGACGCCTGGTTCTCGGCCTCTTTTGAGGATCGCTCCTCTATTGAATTTACCCTACAGACGCGGGTCGGTTTTTCGGGCTTCACCCTTTCAGGCAATCTGATCGAAGACCCCGTCACCACGATCATCGAAGAAGGTGCCGACACCATCATGGCGGGCGCAGGGGATGATATCGTTCATGGCCAGGGGGGGGATGACTCTCTCATGGGTGAAGATGGCAACGATATGCTGGATGGCGGTGAAGGCAACGACGTCATGGAGGGGGGTGTTGGCGCGGATACCCTGCTTGGCGGCGCGGGTGGTGACACCTTGTCGGGTGGCGACGGCGACGACTACATCGATGGCGGCGTAGGCGATGACTCTCTCTCGGCAGGGATCGGCAACGATACCGTGCTCGGCGGCGAAGGCAATGATACGATCCACAACTCGGCTGGGGATGACAGTCTTGTCGGCGGGGTCGGAAATGACAGCATTGTCGCAACCGACGGCAATGACACCCTGGAAGGGGGCGATGGCAACGACACCCTTTATGGCGGCAATGACAACGATCTGCTTGTGGGGGGCGGCGATGCCGACCTGATGTACGGCGAACTGGGCGATGACAGCCTGGATGGGGGCACCGGCGATGACATCATGGATGGCGGTGCGGGCAATGACACCCTGATTGGCGGCGACGGCGGCGATACCATCTCTGGCGGTGACGGCGACGACTATATCGAAGGCGGCCTAGGCAACGACAGCCTGTCAACCGGTCTGGGCAATGATACCCTGGTCGGCGGCGAAGGTGATGACACGCTGCACAACTCAGCCGGGGACGACAGTCTGGACGGCGGCGTTGGCAACGACAGCATTGTGGCAACCGACGGCAACGACACTCTGGACGGTGGTGACGGCGACGACACCATGTATGGCGGCAACGACAATGATCTGCTCATCGGTGGCGGCGGTGCCGATCTGATGCACGGCGAAGCCGATGCGGATACATTCCAGATGTCCGACAGCTTTGGCAACGACACCCTGACCGGTGGCGAGGCCGGGAACGACTACGATACGGTAGACATGTCCGGTGTCACCGCTTCGGGCGTATCGGTCACCTACACCGGCGATGAGGCTGGCACCATCTCTGATGGCGCTGACACCATCACCTTCTCCGAAATCGAGGCCCTGACCCTTACCGATCAGGCGGATGTGGTGGATGCCTCCTCAGACACCGCTGGTGTGGTGATTGATGCCGGGGCTGGGGATGACACCATTACATTTGGCGCTGGCGACGATTCGATTTCCGGCGGAACTGGCTACGACCAGTTTGTCCTGACCGCCACCGGCGGCATTGATACGGTGAGTGATTTCAGTATCTCTGATGACGACGACGATGGTTTTTTCAATGACCAGCTTGATGTCTCAGATCTGACCGGAGGGACCGGCTTTGGCGGCAGTATCCGGACCCAGGACGTTACGGTTACAGACGACGGGTTTGGCAACGCTCTGCTTTCATTTCCAGGCGGGGAAAGCCTGGTCCTGGAAGGGGTGGCTCCGGCTCAGATTACCACCGCCTCGCAACTGCATTCCGCAGGTATTCCCTGCTTTACCCCCGAGGTTCAGCTGGCCACCAAACGTGGCGCAGTGCCTGCAGGCGAGATCCAAGTGGGGGACCTTTTGCAAACAGCTGACAATGGATATCAACCCGTCCTATGGGTCGGCAAACGCAGGCTGAACAGGGCTGAGCTGGCCAAACGGCCGCATCTGCGCCCCTATTGCATTCGTCCAGATGGGGTTTTGTCCCCCGACCGGCCCATGCTGTTGTCGCCACAGCATCGCTTGTTGGTCAATAAAAAGACCTTTGAATACAATACGCCGGTCAGCGAAAGCTTTCTGTCCGCCAAGCTGCTGGCCGAAATTGACGAAACCTGTCAGCCGCAGACCGACACCCCCGACGGTGTCACCTATGTTCATCTGATGACCGAACACCATGAGGTGGTTTTTGCCGAAGGGATCGCAACCGAGACCTTCTGGCCCGGCCCAGAGGCTGTTCGCGGGTTGTCAGCCAAAGATCTGCACGAATTGTTTGAACTGTTCCCAGAGCTGATCCCTGTATATGGGCTGGTTGGATCATATGGCCGTCGCCATACCCGGCAGGCCTATGGTGATCTGGCCCGCCGCAGTCTGAAACGGCGGGATCTCTTGCATTTGACCACCGCCTGAGTGTCGCGCCGCGCAGGGGCAAAATGGCCCCCTCATCGCGGTGATGAAGGGCGCAATGGAGTTGCGACAAAACAGGCTCAGGGCCAAAGGGTTAGCCCCGTGTACGTGGCGCAGGCGAACCAGGGGCTTTGTGCCGCCCTCAGTTTGCTGGCAGCAGCGTCACAGGCGGCCCATTCCTATATACAACTGTCGATCCTGGTCCTTGATCGCCCGACGCCCATGCATAACGCGGGTGTTGTCGATCACTGCCACATCGCCGTCCTGCCAGTTGATTTCAGCCGTGCAGGTCTCGGCAATATCGCGCAGCTCTTCAATTTCATCGGAGCTGACAATTGACCCATCCTCAAGGGTATAAACGGGTGGTTCATAGTTATGCGACGGACCCAGAATTGCATTGGCAAACCCCTGCCCCTGGGACACTGACGACGGACGCACCGGAGAGACCTTGATGCGGTACTCAAGCGATCCGTCGGCATTCAACGTGAAGTCCTGATCGGGGATTGCCGCTTTGAATTGCAAGATATGGTCATGGGTGACCTCTGCGGGATCACTGATGGCCGGGTGTTCGTTGGCAAGGTAGCGTTTCCACAGGACCTCAGGCAGGGTGCGCGTCACCATCATACGCTGCAACCAGCGCGCTTTTTGGGCGTCAGAGAAGGCTTCAAAAACCCGGCGACCGTCGCAGATCGTTGTTTGTGACCCTTCAAAAGCAGCTTTTGCACTATAGAAGGCAACCACATCCGGGCACACTGGCGTGTTGCCATTTTCAATATGGAGCCCAATGGGTCCCAGGCCTGCGTCGACCTTTTGGGTATTCTTTTCCGAATATTCACGCGCGGGATCAAAGGTGATGGTTTTGCAAAGCTGTGATGTGATCCCGCTGAAGGCAGGCATATCCATCTTAAAGCCGCGCAGCAGCGTCCAGCCATCGCTGTCCAAATAGTTTTTGACCTCGGATAACACGGCTGGCGTGATAGAAGTATCGCCCGCATCAGAGGCGCGGATTACGTTGTAGCTCATGGCAGATGTCCTGTTGATTTTGGGAGGTGTCGATTAGGAGTGGTGTGAGGTTTTGAGCGCCGCAAGGGTTCTGGGATCACGCGCCTGCGCCCCCACCGATTTGTCGACCAGCGATGGGAACAGCCGTTGCACCTTTACGAAAAACCGCTCTTTGCCTTTGGGGAAGCTCTCACGCTTGCCTTTCAGGATGGCATCCCAGGCCTGTGCGGCCACGGTCTCGGCTGTGTCGAGCGTCATATCCAGAGGCTCAACCAAGGCGCCAAAGGCGCTTTCAGCCGCAGTCTGCGTGGCACGCGGCGCGACATAGGTTACGCCAATGCCTGTCCCGGACAGTTCCCGCCGTATCGCGTCCGAGAACCCGCGCAGGCCAAATTTGGTCGCCGAGTAGCCGGCAAAGAACGGATAGGCG
This sequence comes from Phaeobacter sp. G2, assembly GCA_025163595.1. Taxonomy (NCBI): domain Bacteria; kingdom Pseudomonadati; phylum Pseudomonadota; class Alphaproteobacteria; order Rhodobacterales; family Roseobacteraceae; genus Phaeobacter; species Phaeobacter sp. G2. The sequence continues at coordinate 1,689,730 of CP104100.1, read as the reverse complement.
ATATCGCCAAAAACCGAACCGATGTTGACGATACGGCCCTTGGCGCTGCGCAGTGCCGGCAGCAGATCACGGCTCAAAGCCATCGGTGCGACAAGGTTGGTCTCTGCCATGCGTTGCAGGTTTTCATCCGTCATATCAGCCAGATGCCCAACGCTTAGAACGCCCGCATTGTTGATCAGAATTTCCAGCCTGCCGCTGACCGCCTGGCAGATCACGGCCCGCCCCTCGGCGCTGGTCACATCGGCCACAATACACCGGGCTTGTGTGGTGCTACATTGGGAGAGCGTCTCATCCAGCGTGCTGGACGTGCGACCAACCAGGATCAGATCAAAGCCCTTCTGTGCTGCCTCAATGGCCAGCGCACGGCCAATGCCGGTCCCTGCCCCTGTGATGAGAACTGTTTTCCTGCTGTTCATGACGCGATGCTTTCTGGGGCTGGGTCCAGCTGCTGGGCAGCCCGGGTGTTGATCAAGCTGGCGGCCACAGCCCTGTTTGGGGTTCCGGCTGGGAACAACAGCCCCTGCTCAGACGGATCAGTGGTGATAAACGCCGAGGGCCGCGCATAAGATGGCAAATCTGACAGGTAGGCCAGAATGTCAGCGGCTGGCACGGCAGCCGCGACAACCAGAAGCAATATCAGCGCCCCGTCAGACTGGCGAAGACCCAAAGCCGAGCTGACAACCCGCGGATCACTGTTGACCCGCTGTTCGACCCATTCCGGTGAAATGTTGCGCCCGGCACTGGTCACCAACAGTGCATCTTTGCGGCCATCAACAACCAGCTGGTCACCGTCAAAATGCCCCAGATCCCCAGTATGCCAGACATCGGGGGCGTCGTCGCCATTCAGATAGCCCGTCATCACTGTCGGGCCTGACACCACGATCTCACCGTTATCGAGCGAAACCGCCAGCCCGTCCAATACTGGTCCCACAGTGCCGGGGTGATTGTCGCCGGGCCGGTTCATGGCCACAACCGCGCAGCATTCAGACAGCCCATAGCCTTCATGGACCGGAATGCCGACCTCTTGCGCGGCCTGGATCAAAGAGGGCGAGCTGGACGCGCCCCCCACAGCCACAAACCGCAGGCTGTCAGGCGCTTCGCGCCCCGCCAGGGCGCTAACCCAGCGGCCCAGCACAGCCGGCGCCAGCAGGCTGGTGGTTGGGCGCAGGGTTTCAAAGGCGGCAACCAGCGGCGCGATCGGCGCCCCAAAGAGAGCCTTGGTTGCTTCAAATCGAAACACCGTTTTGGCCCCCGCGACGATGGGCAGGAAGATCCCGCAGATCTGCTCCAACAGCTGCGCCAGCGGCAGAATGGACAGATGGGTATCAGTTTCATCTGCGGCGATCACCTGGCTCAGGGCACTGATAGAAGCCTGCAACTGGCGATCCCCCAGCACGACCCCTTTGGGGGTGCCGGAGGAGCCAGAGGTATAGATGATCCGCTCGGCGCCACCGTTATAGGCGCGCAGCCCGCGCCCGGTGGTCGGAGCGGCAGCCGGGGCAGCTGGGGCAGCCGGGCTGAGCAAATTAAGACGTGGCAGCGCCGAAAACAGTTCGGGAATGTTTGTGATGACACAGCCAACCTTGGCATCCATCAACACATGGGCATTTTGCGCCGAGCTGAAAAAGAACGGCAAAGGCACCTGCCGTTTGCCACTAAGCGTCGCCGCCAGATCAGCCACGACATAGTCGATGCCACCAGCAAGACCGATAGCAACAGGCCCTGTGATGTCATCCAGTACACAAGCCAAGTTTTCCACACGTTCGGACAACTCCTGCCAGCTGATCTGGCCGCTGTCATCTTCAAAGGCGATGGCATCGGGGCGACTGTGTGCATGGCGTTCAAGCGCGTCAAAGACCTGTTTCATCACGATGCCTCCGCCACATGCCCGGCCCGACGTGCACGGGGCGACAAAACAACCGGCTGCGACAGCACCTCGCTAAACGCGCATACTCTTGGATCGGTATCGTAATAGGATCCCCAGGCCTGTGGGTTTGCGACCTTCGAAATATCCGCCCTGGCGATTTCAGTGTAGCTGAGCGTGGTCCGGGCCAGCAGGCGACGCAGGGGTTTTGTGGCCGTAAACACGCCACAGGTCATCGCGTTCTGACGCCCCCATTCGACCATCTTGTCCAGCATAGGCAGTACCGGAAAGGGGGTTGTCGCGGCCAGAGAAACCACTTCCATGATTTCCGCAGCCGGAACCCGCAAACCGGCTGTCTGATGCAGAGCGGTGGAAAAATCAGTTGTCAGATAGGCATCAGAAAAGAACCCATCCCGCGCCGTCCGAATACCAGCCGCACAAAGCACCTCTCCGTTTACATGTTTTGCAACAACCAAGAGAGGGGCGAATTCGGTGACATCGGCGCCATAGGCACTTTTGTAGACACCCTTGATATGGTCCTGGGCCTGCTGGCGTCCCGGGCAGTTGCCGCTCAAAAACTCGATTTTCATATCCAACCTCAACGCACCTTTATTTGACGTGTTGAGACGGGAATCGCAGGGCAGACTTACAAGAGACTTACAAAGCGCAAAAACCACATGATGTGTTACGCCGAAGCATTGAAAATGAAGGAGAATGCTGTGCCACCCCCCTCCCTGTCCTGAATGATGCTTGTGGCATTGTGGGACTGAGCAACCGACTTGACGATGGCCAATCCTATTCCCGATCCCGTGCTGTTGGAATTGGCCAGCGTTCCGCGATTGAAGCGCTCAAACAATGCTGTTTTCAGATTGTCCGGCACCCCGGCGCCGCGATCAAGCACCCGCCATCCAGCAGGGTTGGCCAGCACCTCGATCTCGACTTCGCTCGCCTCGGGGGTATACTGCAAGGCATTGCGGACAACATTGCTCAGCGCGATGGTCAAGAGCCCCGCGTTGCCTTCAACCAAGACCTTCTTGGCGCCGGTGACCGACAAGCTCCGACCAGACCGTAGGGCCGACTGCGCCAGATCCGTGGCGACCTGGACCGCAACACTGTGCAGGTCCACCGGCTCAAAGCTGGTTTTCAAAGCCGCATCGGCGCGGGACAAATCAATCAGCTGAGCAAAGATACGATCCAGTTGATCAACATCCTGCGTCAGCATTGTTTTCAATTCGGGGTCAGTGATACGGTCGATACTGGACCTGAGCACTGCGATAGGCGTGCGAATTTCATGGGCAACATTGGCGGAAAAATCCCGCTGCGCCTGATAGCCCTGTTCCAGGCGGTCAAACGCCTTGTTCACGTCGCCAATAAGCGGCGCGATCTCAGCCGGCACCTGGGCAACATCGAGACGACGACCCGCCGCAGACGGCCCGATTTGATGCGCCTGATCAGACAGAGATCGCAGCGGCGACAGCGCCTGGCGGGTGGCAAACAGCGTCGAGGTCAGCACCACCACAAGACCCAGGATCACCCACCATATTTCCTCTTCGAGTTCGTGCAGCAGGCTGGCAAAACGCGTCTCGTTATTGCCCTTGGGAAAGGTGGAAACCAGGATCACCACTTCCTGGTCAACAATACGCGCCCTGAGGCCAATTCCCCTACGGTCGCCAAGCAGCGCAATGGGGTGCGGAAGTCCCAGCGTCGTGACCGCCAGTTGCCGCCATATTTCCCCCGAGGTTTCGCCGCCAGCGATGAGATCGCCACCGTCATCAAAGACGGTGTAGCGATAGTTGCCTTCAATCCCCTGGTATCGCAGGGCGCTGGCATCCAAGCCATAGTGCGCACGCGCGGGATCAATCTGGCTGACAATTTCATAGGCCTCATCGGTCAGGGCGTCTTCGATGTTTTCTTCCAGATGCTCGTAGAATTCCTTGATGATGACGGCGCCAGCCAAAAGGATACAAAAACACAGTGCTGCCAGGATGTTTAACAGCAGGCTTCGTTTCAGCGACCGGCGTGGCCCAATGATGCGATGTAAAACCTTCATTCAGCAGGTGCCCGCAAAACGTAGCCAATGCCGCGCAGATTGTGGATTTCAATGCTGGCGCCTTTTTCGATCAGCTTTTTCCGCAGTCGATGGGTCAGCACATCAATGGCATTGGGCGTTGTCGCCTCGTTGAACCCATAGAGCGCATTTTCGATCACATCTTTTGACACCACGCGGTCCGGCCGACGCAGGAACAACTCTAGCAGGGCGAGTTCCCGTTTGGAAAACCGCGCCACGACGCCATCTATTGCGACGGTCCGGTCTGTCGTCTCATAGGAGACATTGCCCAGCGTCAGCGTCATGCCAAGCACCCCACCGGGACGTCGCAAGACGGCGTTCACACGGGCGATGAGTTCGGACACCGCAAAGGGTTTGACGATGTAGTCGTCCGACCCTGCATTCAGGCCTTTGATCCGCTCTTCAAGCGCGTCACGTGCGGTACAGATGAGAATTGGGAGTTGCGGATTGTGGGCTTTGATCCTTGGCAAAATCTCCAGGCCATCCTGATCCGGCAACCCCAGATCCAGAATAAGGGCGTCATATTCATAGCTTTTGACAGAATGCAGCGCATCCTCAGCCGTATGGACGACATCCACCACAAACCCTGCCTCGTGCAAACTGGCGCTTGTGTTCAGCGCCAGTTTCTCGTTGTCTTCAATATAGAGAAGCCGCATTCGGCATGCCGTCCTATTTCCGAATATACATCACTGTGGATCCATCATCGGCCTTGAAAGCCACCTGTGCAAGGTTGCCCGCCGCATCGTACCAAAGATCCCGTGCCAGCCCGCCCGACAGCCGGTAATGATGGGCCGAAATGCTGCCGCGTCTGGTCGTGACCGTTTCCATGCCAAGATCAGCAGCGCGAATGTTCATCAGTGTCCCGTCGATGGTGTTCATCAGTTTGCCGCTGCGCAGGATATCATCATTCCACAGGCTCGCAGGCAAAGCGCCCTTGTTCGCGGTCTGCAATTGATGGGGATCTCCATCATCGTCGGTGGTTGAGCTCAGCTGCATCAATTTGCCGTTCTTCCAGCTCTCAACACTTGCATGTCTGAAACTGTAGGCTGTGGTTCTGATCAAAGGCACCTTCACAACGATGTCTGTGGTCACCTTGACGGTCAGCGCTGCGGTGGTGCCGGAAAACCTGTAGCTGTGATCGCCGATGTCTTTGCCTTTACGAACAACATCAAAATTCAGTTTGCCGTTTGATGGGATCGATAGAGCAGTGACAGGTGCCGCCAAGGCCATAGCAAGGCCAAGGGCCAATCCAAAAATACGCATATCTAGCTCCATTTTTCTTTACGATGGGGGAGCTAATGAGACCCCAGACTTACAAAAATCTTACAAGACAACAGAATGTACCGCTGCCAGGGCTTGGTTATGGCACCCCGCCCCCATCGTCCCCGGCCCCCGCGACATATCAAGGCCTGGGCGCCACGCGGCATTGCTGCCGACCAAGGCCCGCGTCATCATCTGCAGCGGCCAGACCACGCAAGATTCGCAGCGCCATCGCAGCGACTTTGCCCCTGCATCCTGCAAATTTGCGGAATGACGTTCCGTTCTGCGGTATTGGAAGATCCAGATCTACTCCCTAGTCTGGCGGTTAGAACGACAGCTATGATCTGAAAAGAGGCCGTCGGCATTTTTCTTGGGAGGGGAACATGTATCTATTTCCAGAGTTGCAATGACAGCAATGACACCTGAAGAGGCGGTGTGTCATGTCATTACCACGAACCCGACATTTGCGGTGCATGAGGTCGAGGTGCGGGGCGTGACGGTCAAGGCATTCAAATCCATACCTGGCACGGTTCCCGCGCTGCTGGCCTCTGGTTGGGAACAGCACGGTGAGGGAGCCCTTGAATTCCTGGCCTACGAGAGCGAGACCTATACCTACGCCGAATTCACCCAATCCGTGAACCAGCTGGCCCATGCGATGCGCGATGAGCTGGGCTTGGGTCAAGGCGACCGAGTGGCCATTGCAATGCGGAACTACCCCGAACTCTTGATGCTGGTTCTGGCAATTTCCTCCATCGGCGGTGTCGTGGTGTTTCTAAACGCGTGGTGGACAAGCGAGGAACTGGACTATGCCCTCCAGGACAGCAAAGCCCGCGTGATTTTTGCAGATGGGCTGCGTATGGAACGGGTACAACCGCTTCGCGATGCGCTGGACCTGACCCTGATTGGCGTCCGCGATGCGGAGGGACAAACGGCACATGACCTGAGCAGCCTGAAACGCAATGCCCGTTCAGATACGGCTCCGCTGGTCGAAATCGACACGGATGATGACTTTGCCATCATGTATTCCTCTGGCACCACCGGCCATCCCAAAGGCGTTGTGCAAACTCATCGCGGCGCGGTCAATGCGGTGTTCAGCTGGTTGATGCAATCGGTGATCGCGCCGCTGGTTGATCCTCCGGACCCGGACGCGCCAGAGCCGCTGCGCCCTTCGGCGCTGGTCGTCACCCCGCTGTTCCATGTCACGGCAACCCACCCGCTGTTCTTGCTCAGCCTGCCGGCCGGTGCCAAGATTACGCTGATGCACAAGTGGGATCCGGAACAGGCGGTGCGCCTGATACGCGACAATAGCATCACGCGCTTTCTTGGGGTGCCCACCCAATCTGCCGAATTGATGGAGGCCGCCGTCAAGATGGGCGAAACCCTGCCCTCCCTGGATTATCTTGGGGCTGGTGGTGCAAAGCGGCCCGGCGCCCAGGTGGCAAAACTGGCCGAAGCCTTTCCCAACGCCGGTGTTGCAACCGGCTGGGGCATGACCGAAACAAATGCCCTGGGCATTGGCATGATCGGCGACGACTACAAGGCCCGCCCCGATAGCGCAGGCAAACTGCACCCCCCGGTTCAAGAACTCCGAATGCTGGATGACGCAGGCAATGATGTGCCCCTGGGGGCACTGGGCGAAATCACGGTGAAAAGCCCCGCAAACATGCGGTGTTATCTCAACAAGCCAGAGGCAACCGACGAGGTTCTGCAAGATGGCTGGCTGCGCACTGGCGACTTGGGCGTCCTTGACCAGGATGGCTTTGTGACCATCCTGGACCGCAAGAAAAATATCATTATCCGTGGCGGCGAAAATATCGCCTGCCTGGATGTGGAAGGTGCCCTGCACCATCACCCCGACGTTCTGGAAGCCACAGTATTTTCGGTGCCGGACGAGCGTCTGGGAGAAACAGTGGGCGCAGCCGTACAGCTCAAAGCTGGAGCCCAGCTCACCCTTGCAGATATGGCCGCCTTTCTGGACGGGCATCTCGCGAAATTCAAAATTCCCACCGCCCTTTGGACCCAGCACGACATATTGCTGCGCGGTGCAACGGACAAAATTGACCGTCGCGCGATCCGCGAAGCCTGTCTGAACAATAAAGAGACCTAAGAGATGAACACCCCCACAGAAACAGAAATCGGCACCTATATTGCAGCGGCCGGCGCCGCCGCCTGGCAGGTGCCCGGATTAGACGAAACCACCGCCAAGCGACCAATCAAGACCGTTGGCATCATCGGTGCCGGCACCATGGGCGGCGGCATTGCGATGAATTTTGCCAGTGCAGGCTTTTCGGTGCGGATTGTCGAGACAACACAGGAGGCGCTGGACCGCGGCCTGAAAGTTGTGCGCGGCAATTACCAGCGCTCGTCCGACAAAGGACGTTTTCCACAGGACGAGGTCGAGGCGCGTATGGCGCGCTTTGATGGTCGCCTTGCGCTTGCAGACCTTGCGGACTGTGATCTGGTGATCGAGGCCGTGTTCGAAAACATGGACCTCAAGCGGCAGATTTTCACCGAACTGGATCGCGTTATGAAACCGGGTGCCATTCTGGCAACCAACACCTCGGCGCTGGATATCAACGAAATTGCCTCGATGACCCAGCGGCCCCAGGACGTGATCGGGCTGCATTTCTTTTCGCCAGCCAACGTGATGAAATTGCTGGAAATTGTGCGTGCCAAACATACTGCGGATGATGTGGTTGCCACCTGTATGGCGCTGGCCAAAGACATCAACAAAATCGCCACGCTTGTTGGGGTCTGCCCCGGTTTCGTCGGCAACCGCATCCTGTTTGCCCGTCAAATTCAGGCCAACAAACTGGTCTATCAGGGGGTGATGCCCTGGGATGTTGATGCCGCCCTGAATGCCTTTGGCTTTAAGATGGGTCCGTTCCAGATGAGCGACCTTGCAGGACTGGATATTGGCTGGTCCAAAGGTGCCAAAACCGACAATCCAATCCGCGATGCATTATGCGAGCTGGACCGGCGTGGCCAAAAGACCAAGGCCGGATTTTACGACTACGACGAAGCACGCCGCCCCGTTCCCTCGGACATCACCGCCGGGATCATCCAGGATATCACTGGCGCAAAGCCTGCAAAAATGAGCACCGACGAGATCATCGAAAACTGCATCTACCCGATGATCAACGAAGCGGTGAAAATCCTCGAAGAGAACAAGGCGCAGCGCCCCTCCGACGTCGATGTGGTGTGGCTCAACGGCTATGGCTGGCCGGCCGACAAAGGGGGGCCAATGTTTTACGGCGACATGGTTGGCGCCAAAGCGGTTTTGGCCCGGATGGAGAAGCTCGGCGCCGAGGATAGCGACTTTGCACCTGCCGACACATTGCGCAAACTGGCCGCTGACGGTGGCGCTTTCACCAAGATCGACACCGGAGGCCTGATCGTATGAGCTATGACTTCATCAAGACCGAAACCAAGGGACATGTGCTTGTCGTCACAATGAACCGGCCCGAGGTTTATAATGCTGTGCATGTGGATATGCACAACGAAATGGCCGACTGCTGGGATAAATTTGCGGCCGATCCAGACCTGTGGGTTGCGGTACTGACAGGCGCCGGAGACAAGGCGTTCACCGCAGGCAACGACCTGAAGGCAACCGCCACCGGCGGCAGCAAGGCCAAGATGACCGAAACCGGGTTTGCCGGTCTGTCGTCCCGCTTTGATCTGGAAAAGCCCATTATTGCTGCGGTCAATGGGTTTGCGATGGGCGGCGGATTTGAAACGGCGCTATCCTGTGACATCATCCTGGCCTCGGAAAACGCCAAGTTTGCCCTGCCCGAAGTCAAGGTTGGCTTCTTCGCCGCCGCCTCGGGCGTTCAGCGCCTGTCACGCTATATTGGCCGGCTGGCGGCGCAGGAACTCATGTTCACCGGCCGCACCATAACCGCCGCTGAGGCACTGAAACTGGGCTGTCTCAACGAAGTCCATCCCCATGATCAGCTAATGGAAAAAGCCATGGAGAAGGCCGAGCAGCTCTGCACGGTGTCTCCCTCGGCGGTCAAGGCAACCAAACGGGTTCTGAACGACATGGCTCTGCGGGACGGCATGGCCGGCAGCATCGCCTATTCCCGCGAGGTGATCGCGGATCTGGCCAAAACCGAAGACTTCAAAGAAGGCGTCAATGCCTTCGTCGAGAAACGCGCGCCCCAGTGGGTGAACAAATAACTTTGCCAAAAGGAGACATGCAAATGTCCGACACCTCCGCTCCATCCAGCCTGAACAATCTGGAAATGTCCGAGAAAGCCAAGCCGCTTTATGACGCCGTGATCAAACACATCCGTGAGAATGTGGATCCGATGACCGCAGAATATCACCGCCTTGGCGAAGGGCGTGAAAACCGCTGGTCCTATGCGCCGGGTCAATTGGAACTGATGGAAGCCGCCAAACAAAAGGCCCGTGACGCCGGCCTTTGGAACTTCTTTCTGCCCAACGCCGAAACAGGCGAAGGCCTGTCCAATCTCGATTACGCCTACATTGCTGCAGAGCTGGGCAAAAACCCCCTGGCGTCTGAAACCCTGAACTGCTCAGCCCCGGATACAGGCAACATGGAGGTGCTGGAACGCATCGGCACAGAGCAACAAAAGGAGCAATGGCTCAAGCCACTTCTGGCCGGTGAAATTCGCTCTGCCTTTGCGATGACAGAACCGGATCAGGCCTCCTCGGACGCCCGCAACATCTCCACTTCGGCGGTTCTGGAGAACGGCGAATGGGTCATCAACGGCGAGAAATACTATATCTCCGGTGCGGGTGATCCGCGCTGCAAGATCATGATCGTTATGGTAAAAACCTCGCCCGAGGCAGAACCCTTCCGGCAGCAATCGCAAATTCTGGTGCCGATGGATCACCCCGGTGTCGAAATCCTTGGTCCCATGCATGTCTTTGGCCATGACGATGCGCCTCACGGCCATATGCACATCCGGTTCACAGATGTACGCGTGCCCGAAGAAAACATCCTGTGGGGCGAAGGCCGTGGCTTTGAAATCTCGCAGGTCCGCCTTGGGCCAGGTCGCATTCATCACTGCATGCGCTCCATTGGCCAGGCGGAACGCGCGCTGGATCTGATGATTGACCGCGGCCTGAATCGCGTCGCCTTCAAAAAGAAAATCATCGACCTGGGCAAGAACATGGAGACCATTTCCCGCGCCAAGATCGAAATTGAATCCATGCGTCTGCTGGTTTTGAAAGCGGCCAAAGCGATGGATGTGCTTGGCAACAAAGAAGCCCGTATCTGGGTTTCAATGATCAAAGCCAAGGTGCCAGAGCAGGTCTGTGACATCATCGACCAAGCGATGCAGGTTCATGGTGCCACGGGCATCAGCCAGTGGTCCCCCCTTTCCGGTATGTACGCCCAGCAGCGCACATTGCGCTATGCCGATGGCCCGGACGAAGTGCATCACCACGTCATCGCCCGTCACGAGGTCAAGACCTACGCTGACAGCAATTCCCGTCAGGACGCAATCAAGGGCGACACCAAGGCCCGCGGCTCGTATGGGTTTGTAGGATGAGCCTGTTTGACCTGACTGGAAAGGTCGCGCTGCTCACTGGGGCGTCCAAAGGCATGGGATTGGCGATGGCGACAGCCCTCGCCGATCACGGCGCAACGGTGGTGATCTCTGCACGCAAGCAAGAGGCACTGGACACGGCTGCTGCGGGCATCAACGCCCGCGGCAAAGGCACCGCACATGCGGTGTCCTGCAATGTCGGTGACAAGGAACAGCTGCAGGCGCTCGTGGACAAGACCCATGACCTTGCAGGGCCAATCGACATTGTGATCGGCAACGCCGGGGTCAATCCCTACTACGGCAAGACCTCAAAAATCGACGACGAGGCTTACCGCAAAACAATGGACGCCAATGTCCTGTCCAACCTCTGGCTTGCCCAGATGGTGGCCCCTGACATGGTTGCAAAAGGCGCCGGCTCGATGGCGTTCACCTCTTCCATCGGCGCCTTCAAACCTTCGGTCATGCTGGGCACCTATGGGGTCTCAAAACTTGCGCTGATCGGCTTGGTTCGTAACCTCGCAGCCGAATTCGGGCCAAAGGGCATCCGCTTTAATGCGATTTGTCCGGGTCTTGTGAAAACCGAATTTGCGCGGGAGCTTTGGGATAATCCCGAAACCGCAGAGAAATACCAAAACGAAGTGCCTCTGCGCCGTTTTGGGGAGCCCGAAGACTTTGCAGGTCTCGCCGTGTTTCTCGCGTCCGACGCCAGCAAATACATGACCGGGCAGGCGCTTACCGTCTGTGGCGGCTCCAGCATGTGGTCTTGATATGGAACTGAAAAACAAGATCTGCGTCGTCACCGGCGCCGCAAGCGGCATTGGCCGCGCCCTGTGTCAGGCCTTTGCCGCCGAGGGCGCGCGCCATGTGGTTTGCGTTGACATGAATGGCGAAGGGGCGGCGCAAACAGCCAAAGACATCGGCGGCCATGCCTTTACCGTAGATGTGTCCAATGAGGCGCAGATCAGCGCCATGATAGACAGGGTCGAACAAGACATCGGCCCGATAGATCTGTTCTTTTCCAACGCAGGCATTGCCGTGGGCGGGGGCATGGAAACCCCCAGCTGCGAATGGCAACGGTCCTGGGACATCAATGTGATGGCCCATGTCTGGGCCGCGCGCAAACTTGCACCCCTGATGGCGTCTCGTGGCGGTGGATACCTGTTGAACACATCCTCTGCGGCCGGGCTGTTGAACCAGATTGGGTCGGCCTCTTACGGGGTGACCAAACATGCGGCCGTGGGGCTGGCGGAATGGATCGCGATAAGCCATGGCGATGACGGCATCAAAGTGTCTGTGTTGTGTCCACAAGCGGTGCGCACCGAAATGACACGGGGCCACGAAGACCACGTTGCGGCGATCAATGGCATGATGGAGCCGGAACCCGTCGCGCAAATCTGCATCCAAGCCATTCGCGATGAAACCTTCCTGATCCTGCCCCATGCGGAGGTGGGGGACTATATGAAGAAAAAGACCGCTGATTATGACCGGTGGATCGGCGGGATGCGCAAACTGAACCGCCGTTTTGCAGATCACGAGCTTTGAACGGATCCTGAAAACGACATAAGCTGTGTCTCTGGAAGGATTTTCACCTTCTAGGGCCAGTCTTGTAGGGCCAGTCTTGTAGGGTCAAGTTTCCAGGGTCAGGCTTCTAAGGTCAGGAACCGTCTGACAGGGCCGTCTGAGCGGGCGTTAGCCAGGCTATGCAATATTCAGAAAAAACAGCGGGGCTTTGGCAGGGATCCTGCCTATTTGGCGCCCCCTTCCCTCCCCGCGAAAAATCACCACAGGTGGTGCCGTCGTATCGCCCAAGCAATCGGACTTTTTGCAGGGTGTTACGCCGCATCACCGATCGCTTGGGGGATTTGGGGCTAGACCTCCAGCCACTCCTTGCGCACGTCTTCACGCGCTTTCAGCTCTGCCGGCGTGCCCTCAAACACCACCTGGCCATGGCCCATGACATAAACCCGGTGTGCGATGTCCATGGCAATCGACAGTTTTTGCTCGACCAACAGGGTTGAAATGCCCCGGTCCGCGATTTCTTTCAGAACGTCAGCGACCTTTTGCACCATCTGCGGCGAAAGACCTTCTGTCGGCTCATCAATCATCACGAAATCAGGATCCCCCATCAGCGTTCGGCACATTGTCAGCATCTGCTGTTCACCGCCCGACAGCACCGACGCCTCGACATCAGCGCGTTCATTCAGGTTGGAGAACATGTCGAACATCATCTGCATCGACCAGCGACCACTGCCGTCCTTCTGGCCAGGTTTCAATCCCAGCGTCAGGTTTTGGCGGGTGGTCAGTCCGGGAAATATATCCCGGTTTTCCGGCACATAGCCAATCCCCATGTTGGCAATTTCAAACGCTTTGCGGCCAGAAATCTCTTGGCCTTTGAATTTGACCGAGCCCTTAGGGGCGACTTCGCCCATGATTGCTTTGCAGGTGGTCGAGCGCCCAACCCCATTGCGGCCCAGCAGTGCCACGATCTCACCTTCCTGCACGTTCAGCGTAACGCCCTGAAGGATATGTGATTTGCCATAATAGGCGTGCATGTCAGTGACTTCTATCAATGTTCTGCCTCCAGAGCTGCACCAAGATAAGCTTCCTGCACTTTTGGATCTGCCCGCACGTCCGCTGGTTTTCCTGTTGCAATAATTTCTCCGTAGACAAGAACCGAAATGCGATCAGCGAGGCCAAACACAACCCCCATATCATGTTCAACCATGATCAGCGTCTTGCCCTCGGTCACCTTCATAATCAAATCTGTGATGTAGTCGGTTTCCGAATGGCTCATCCCGGCGGTTGGTTCATCCAACATGATGACATCGGCACCGCCAGCGATGGTGATCCCGATTTCAAGCGCCCGCTGTTCAGCATAGCTCAGCGTGCCGGCGGGCAGATTGCGGCGCTCCAAAAGGTTGATCTGTTCAAGAATGGCATCCGCCCCTTCGGTCAGCTGACGCGAGCGGTTGACCAGATTCCAGAACGAATACTTATACCCCTGCGCCCAAAGCAGGGCGCAACGGACGTTCTCGAACACCGTCATTGCAGGAAAGATATTGGTGATCTGAAACGACCGCGACAGGCCCATGCGATTGATCTGGAAAGGCTGCAACCCAAGCAGGTCTTGACCATGCAGCCTGACCGTGCCCGCAGTTGGCGCAAAGCGCGCTGTGATCAAATTGAACAGCGTAGATTTACCCGCCCCATTTGGCCCGATGATCGCATGGCGTTCCGCTTTGCCAATCGAAAGATCGATGCCGCGAATGATCTTAGCCTGGCCAAAACTCTTCTTCAGGCCCGAAAGCTCCAGTGCTGGTACGCTCATGACACATCTCCTGCCGAATTGGCTTCGCTCCAGGCCTCTTTCAGCGCAGGTGAAGTCCGCTTTGCGATACCAATCCCAACCACAGTGACCGCGATAGCAATCAGCCATGGCATCAAGGTGTGGCTGTCAAAGGTTGTCCAGAACAACGTCATTTCATTGTCTCCCTGCGCGGCATGACGAACGTGAAAGGTCATTTCAACCAGGGCGCAAAGTCCCAGTATTCCGATGGCTGCGGGGAGCAGTGTTTTTATGTAGGGCCTGACCAATAGTCTGGCCTTTCCAAGCTTGAATGCCGGGACATGCATCATCAACAACCCGGCCAATCCCCCAGGGAAGAACATCACAGTCGCCAGGAAAAGCGAGCCTGCGTAAAACGCCCATAGCTCTGTCTGAAGGCTGAGAACCGTCTGGACCAGCGTGAATACAATCGCGCCGATGATCGGACCAAAGAAGAAGCCAACCCCACCCAAAAAGGTCACCAGAAGGATGATACCAGAGGAGGTTGTATTCAGGTTTTCCTCGGTCAGGATTTCATAGTTGATGGCAAACAGCCCGCCAGCAATGCCGGCAAAAAACCCGGATGCCACAAAGCTGTAAAAGCGGACCCAACGGGCAGAATAGCCAAGGAACTCAGCACGTTCCGGGTTGTCGCGCACCGCATTGGCCATGCGCCCGACCGGGGTACGAGACCAGAGATACATCAACGCAGCCGACAGCAGCACCCAAAAGGATGTCAGGTAATAGACATTGATCTGCTGCAAAAACTCGTTGCCAAAGAACGGCATCGCATAGGTACGATCGCCCGAGATGCCCTCTTCGCCGCCAAAAAACGCAACAATGATCACGGAGCTGGCGGCGATCAGCTCACCCACCCCCAAAGAGATCATTGCGAATACTGTACCGGCACTGCGGGTCGAAAATGACCCAACTATCATCGCAAGCCCGGCGCCAAAAAGCCCACCAAAGACAGGCAGTACAGGCAGCGGAAAGCTCGCAAAGAAGTCAGAGGCATTCATGATATGCATGCAGGCAAATCCACCGACACCGGCATATACCGCATGTCCAAAGGACAGCATTCCGCCCTGCCCGAGCAACATATTGTAGGCAAGCGCAAAAATCACCGTGATCCACATTTGGTTCATGATCGTCAGCGCGGAATTGGAAGTGAAAATATAGGGCATGATCATCAGCGCCACAGCCGCCAGGATCCAGGGCGCAAGAGTAAGTGTCATGGATCCTGCACGCATGCGCTGCATTGGTTTGCTAGGGTCTGTTGTCAATTCATCGGTCATGATTCACGCTTTCCGAAGAGGCCTGCAGGTCGGAAGATCAGGATCAAGACCATCAAGACATAGGGCAAAATATCTGCGATCTGAGGGCTGGTAACGGTCCACAGATCACGCAGGGCGTGGTCGCTCAAATTTTCAGGGGTGGATATGCCAATGGCATTCAGCACGTCGGACATGGCAAGATTGTAAGACTTGGCAAAGGTGGTAATCCACCCGATCAGCAATGAGGCCACAAGTGCGCCCCAAAGCGACCCCAAGCCGCCAATCACGATGGTCACAAAAACGATGGATCCCAGAACAAAGGCCATACCGGGAAAGGTCCCCAGAACCGGCCCTGCAATCACACCTGCGACACCTGCCAGGGCTGTTCCCACGCCAAACACCCCCATAAAGATCAATGGCACGTTGTGACCCAAAGACTCGACCGTGCGGGGATAGCTCAGGGCGGCCTGAATGATCATGCCAACGCGTGTCTTGGTCAAAACAAACAGCAACCCAATAAAGATCGCGACAGAGATAAAGATCATAAAGATCTTATACGCAGGGATCGAGTTTCCAGCGATGGAAAATGCCGTGAAATTAAGGACTTCGGGAATATTGTATGGCATCTGGTTTTTGCCCCAGACGAACTGCACCAATTCCTCGATCAAAAGCGCCAGACCGAATGTAAAAATCAATTCCGGCACATGGCCATATTGGTGGACACGCCGCAGACCGTATCTTTCAACCCCTGCGCCAAGAACGCCAACAATGAGCGGAGCAATAAGCAAACCCACCCAAAACCCTAGCGCAATACTGATTTGATAGGCAAAGTACGCGCCCAGCATATAAAAACTAGCGTGGGCAAAATTCAAAACACCCATCATAGAGAAAATGAGCGTCAGGCCAGCCGAAAGCATGAATAAAAGCAATCCGGTGACAAGCCCGTCGATTAAGTTGACGAGGATGAGTTCCATCGGTCCCCCAAAGGGTTGATATTGATCAGAGACAAAGGGCCCGCCCTGCAATTGCAGGGCGGGATGAAGTCGGCCTTAGGGGCGCTTCATTTTACAGGTTGTCGGGCTGTCCATGGACGCCATTTCAACCGTCGATTCTGTCACAATGCCAAAGCCGGAATTGTCATAATCGAATTCAACGTTGTCATTCGTGTGAACGCCAACATTCAGGTTTTGGATGACCTGGTGATCCTGTGGGCGCATGAACAATTTTGTGCCCCACATGGAATCGTATTCCATTCCTTCCAACTGGTTCGCAACCGCCACAACATCATCCGCAGTGCCTGCAGCCTCGATGGCGGTGGACAACATGCCGATCACGTTGAAGATACGGCTCTGGTCGATGTTGCCATCCGGGTACTTTTCTTTGAACGCGTTGTAGGTTTCGCGCGCTTCCTCAGAGCCAATCGGGTTGATGTTACCCTGGGAAATCAACCGGATACGGCCTTTTGCTGTTTCCCCAAAGGCGGCAGTGATGCCGGAACCCGCTGCGTAGTAGGTATAGATGGGGCCATCATAGCCATTCTCGATCAGCGACTTACCCAGGCCCAGCATATCCGCACCCCAGTTGCCCGTGATGACGGCATCCGCCTCTGAGGCAATGATTTTGCGCGAATAGGGGGTGAAGTCCTTCACCTTGCCAATTGGATGCAGCTCATTGCCGACGATCTCAACATCAGGCCGTTTTTCGGTCAGATTGGCGACAGCTGCTGCGGCAACGGCTTTGCCGAAGGAATAGTCCTGGCCGATGATGTAGACGTTTTTCAGGCTTTCATCCGCGGACATGACATCTGTAAGCGCATCCATTTTGATGTCTGCATTGGCGTCAAAGCGGAAATGCCAGAAATTACATTTGTCGTTTGTCAAAGCGGGATCAACAGCCGCATAATTCAGGAAAAGAACCCGGCTATCAGGGTTGCGCCGGTTATGCTTTGCAATGGCTTCTGTCAGCGCATTGGCAACGCCGGAAGAGTTCCCCTGCACAATGTAGCGAATACCCTGGTCAATCGCCACCTGCAGCTGGATCAGGGACTCTTTTGGGCTGATCTTGTTGTCAAAGGCAACAATTTCAAAATTGGTGCCCCCAAGAACGCCGCCCTGGTCGTTTACCATATGCTGGGCTGCAAATTCAAACTGGTGCAACCCGTTAGTCCCCGTGCTCGCGAACGGGCCGGACAAAGGATCAATAAATGCAATTTTGACATTTTCAGCAAAGGCAGCGGATGCACCAACTACCAATGAAAGCGTTGAAACAACGCCAAGCTTAACCATTTTCTTCATGTTTTCCTCCCAAAAAACCAACTCGTCCCTCATCCACCCTGTGAGGTCCGCATCAATAGTCAGGCAAGACTTACACAGTGTCGGTTTAAGTCAAGATGCAGGGTTGCACGTTTCGGCTCTCCCAAAATTCTGGCAAATAGAAATCAAGCTGAAAAAACACCAGTAATATCAAAGAACGACGTCGGGTAAATCACCGTTAGCTGCTGTTTTTTATGAAATTTTCCAAACCACCCCTGGCAACGCTACTGGTGTGGGCAAGCAAAATATCAACATTTATGCGGCGTAAGTTACGCTCCGTATCTTCGAAAGTGCTTTGGCAAGATCAACTGATTCTGCCCGACAGCTTTCCGCGAAACCGACCGCCCCAACGCAACCTTTGGTTGGGTTCCTGAATGCTGATCTGTCTCGCTGCCTGAATGAGCAAGGGCGCATGGACGGTTTCAAGCGCTTTGGGCTCCACAAGAAAAGAAGGCCCCCCAACATTCAGCCCATACACGCGGGCGCCATTCATCGAAAACACCGGAACCGCTATACCGTTAACGTCTTTGCGCCATTCACCATACCCGGTGCAAAACCCCTTAACTTCAAAAAACGATTTGGCTTCGGCATAGTGCAACCGCCCCTGCGCTTCGAGGTCTGGGTCCCTGCGGCCGGCCAACTCAAACGCGGCTTCGCGGGCATCGTCCTGCTGGCCCACCAGAATGGCGCGCCCGATTGCCGAGGTAAACAGCGGCAAACGCACACCGACGTTGGCAACCAGCGCAACGCGTTCGCGGGATCTCAGATATGAAATATACACCACGTCCAGCTGATGGAGTTCCCCCAACGCGACAGATATATACGAGTTAGGTCCGTCGCGCAGCCGCTGCATCTCTTGTTGTGCGAGGTCTTGAATATCAATCCCCGTCAAAACGCTGAACCCCAGATTCAAGGCGTCAGCCCCAAGTCGATAGGTGCCGCTTGACGGATCGGCAACCAGATAGCCCAACTCGCAGAGCGTGTAAGTTAACCTAGAAATCGTCGCCTTGGGCAAATTGGTCCGCTCAGAGAACTCGGCGTTTGTCAGAGTGATCTCGTCGTCGCGAAAACAGCTCAATAGCTCTAATCCACGCGCCAATGCGGTAACAAAATTTCGGTCTTTCTCCGTATCGCTGTTACCCATTTCACCCACCATCCACCCCTTTAGGTTACGCCATCGAGGCCACAGTCCGCAAGGCAGGCCCCTGCCCTTCAACGCCCGCGAAAGCTTGGACACATGTCCCAGCAGTTTTTGCTTCAAAACGTGCTGGGGGCTCCCTGCCACGGGGAAGAAACAAAACACAAGGCAGCAACCGCAGGTTCGCAGGCCCGGGCCATGGCAATTTCAGCCGACATCACAACGCCATAGTCGATGCCGCTCTTGGCCTTGGGCGGGATGGCGACACCTCAAACAGGCATACCGTTGGCCCAGCCTCGGCTATAGATCGGCCCCGGTTTCAAGCATCATCTCACGGATCAGCGTCGCTTGAGGGTCGTATTGATGGTGATCTTTCCAAATCAGATATTCGGTCAAATCGGGCACTTCACGCGGCGGCGCAAGCGCGGTCAGATCATCCAGTTTTCCGAACTGTTTCAACAGTCTCTTGTGAATAGTCGCGATGTTGCGGGTGCCGGAAATATAGTAGGGCAACACCACAAAACTGGGTAACGAGGCGGCAATCCTGATGTCTATGTCTTCCTGTTTCAGCCAGTTTTCAAAATGGCTTTTGCCATCGCCGACAAAAAAGTTAGTGACCACATGCGGCGCATCCAGATAGCTTTGCAAGCTAAGGCCCGTCTGAGCCAAGGGATTGTCTTTACAGACCACGCATTGAAACCCGTCCTTAAACAGTGGGGCACGGTGCAGCGTGTCGTCTATCCAGAAATCGGGCGCGACAAGGAAATCAACCTTGCCACGTTGGAAATTGCCCATCGCGTCCTCGCTAAAGGGGACCACCGCCAAAGACACCTTGGGGGCACAGATCGACAGACGCTTTGACAGCACCGACAAAAACACCATCGCCACATAGTCAGAGGCAATCACGGTGAATTGTCGTTCCAGCGTATGCAGCTCAGCGCTGGCCCGCATCCGCGACAGGCTGCGCAGGCGGTTGATCAGATCAGGCACCACATCAGCAATAGATTGGCCAAACGGGCTGTGGCGCATTTTTTGCCCGTCGTAATAGAACAGTTCGTCCTGAAAATGTGCCCGTGCACGGTTCAGCGCACTGCTCACCGCAGATTGGGTCAGATTCAGCTCAGCCGCCGCTGCAGTCACGCTTTGCGTCCGCGACAGGGCGTCGATGGCCACCAGCAGGTTCAGGTCCAGTTTCTCAAGATGCATAGGTATTCATAGAATGAATGACCACTACCATCAACATTAACTTCCTTACTTGCCCCTCATCGGCCTAATCTCGCGATACCATCGCCGTCAGCGCCTTTGCTTGGGCCTGGGCGGCTGCAAATAAATGTTTGGGAGGACAATTATGAAGTTTCTGAAAACCAGCGCGATCGCTCTTTGTCTGTTGTCGTCAACAGCTGCGGTTGCCGACAGTTATAACGTCACCATCGCTGCAGGCCATCCGCCGGTTTTCCGCTGGGTCAAAATGTTTCCCGAAGCTTTCATTCCCACAGCCAATGAAAAACTAGCAGCCCTTGGGCATAGCGTCTCTTTCTCAGAGCAATATGGCGGCGCAATTGCCGGTGTGGGCGAAGAGCTGGAAACCGTCGAGGCAGGGCTGTCAGAACTCGGCGCCTGCTCAAGCCTGTTTGATCCGGGCAAACTGGCCGTTCAGAACGTCACCTATTACACTCCGTTTGTGTCCGATGACGTCCAGCTGGTGAGCGAAACGCTGCACAATCTGCACCTGAGCGACCCGCGCATGCAGCAGGCCTATACAGACAATGGCGTTGTCTACCTTGGGGCGCCAACGGCGATTGATGACTATGTGCTGATGACGAATTTCCCGGTCACCTCGCTGGCGGATCTGGAAGGGCGCAAGATTGCAGCCCCCGGCGCCTCGATTAACTGGCTGGCCGGAACCGGCGCTGTGGGGGTGCAGGGCAACCTGACCACCTACTACAACGAGCTGCAAACTGGCGTCTATGACGGTGTGCTGGTCTTCGCCTCTGCCGCTTTCCCCGGTAAACTGTTCGAGGTTGCCCCCAACATCACCAAAGTGGGTCTTGGGGCGCAGTTTGCAGGGTCGATCTGCGCCAACAAAGACTGGTGGGATGGCCTGCCCGAAGATGTGCAAGAGGCCTTTCGCGCCGCCGCTGACGCGGCCGCAAGCTGGTATATCGAAGATCTCGAGAACTTTGTCACCATCGCCTACAAGGGAATGGAAGCCGGCGGTGCAACCATAAGTGACGCCAGCGACGAGATGCGCGCACAGTGGGCTGCCGGCATGGAGAATGCGGCCAAAGTCTGGGCGGAAGGGCTGGATGCACAGGGCAAAGACGCCTCGGGGGTGCTGACCACCTATATGGACCAGATGCGGGCCGGTGGTGCCACGCCACTGCGTGACTGGGACAAAGAATAAATGTCAGTCGCCTCTCTCCCCCTGCGCGCGCTCAATATCGCGACGCAGGGGGCCAATATTCTTGGGACACTGCTGATTGTTGGGCTGGTGGTTATCATTTGCACCGATGTGCTGGGGCGGAATCTGTTTGACGCCCCGCTGTCCGGCGTGCCCGAAATGATATCACTGTCGATCGTGGCAATTGTATTCCTGCAGGTGCCGCAAGCGCTCAGGGCTGGTCGGCTCACCCGCTCTGACGGGCTGATCGACAGCCTGCACCGCAGCAGACCGCGCCTGGCGTCAGGAATGGAGCTCATCTTTGACCTGCTTGGGTGTCTCGTGGTTTCGGCAATTATCTATGCCCATTGGCCAATCCTGATAAAGTCGATCACCCGCAATGAATTTGTCGGGGCAGTTGGCAATTTTACCATGCCCACATGGCCCGCAAAGCTGATGATCCTGATCGGAGCCACCCTGCTGGCGCTGCAATTTATAGCCCGCATCATCCAGCGGTTGAAAAAAGGGCATATCCAATGACAGATTTTGCCATCGGTATCCTGAGCCTGTTTTTCATGGGCGGGCTGGTTCTGGGCGGGCTTTATGTCCCCATCGCGCTGATCCTGTGCTCCTTTGTCGGTGTTTGGGCGATCAAAGGCACGCCTTTGCTGGCGGCCAAGATGCTGGGCCTTGCGGCAAACGATGCGATCTCCAGCTACTTTTTCGGCGTCGTGCCGGTGTTTGTTCTGATGGGGTTTCTCGTGTCAGAAAGCGGCATGGGGCGCGATGCCTTTGACGTTGCCAATGCCATGTTCAAACGCATCAAAGGCGGCCTTGGCATCGGCACCATCGCCGCCAATACCATCTTTGCAGCAATCACCGGCATTTCCATCGCTTCTGCTGCCGTGTTCACCAAAATCGCGGTGCCGGAACTGCGGCGGCACGGCTATAGCACTCGGTTTTCCGTTGGCGTGGTCGCGGGGAGTTCGGTGTTGGGAATGTTGATCCCGCCCTCGCTGTTGATGATCCTTTATGGGCTGCTCACCGAGCAATCTATCGGAGATCTGTTCCTTGCCGGTCTGGGGCCGGGGCTGCTGTTGGCCTGTTTGTTTGCAGCAGGCACAATCCTGATGGCCTATTTTGCCCCCGGGTTCATCGGCAAAAACCTCAGTGCGGACAGTGGCCATATGCCCGCCTCCGAGGTTCTTGCCAAAGGGATGCCCATCGCCCTGTTGATCAGCCTCGTTCTGGGCGGGCTGTATGGCGGCATGTTCACCCCCGTCGAAGCAGGCGCTGTGGGCGTCGCGGGGGCGCTTATCATCGGTGTTGCAAAACGCCGCCTGTCCCTTGATGCCCTGTGGCGGGTGCTGGTGGAAACGGGGCTGATTACCGCCGCCATCTCTTTTCTGATCATTGCGGCACAAATGTACTCCCGCATGCTGGCCTTCTCTGGCGTGCCGCGCACCTTTGGCACCATGGTGGCCACCGCCGAGGTCAGCCTGCTGGCGATCATCTTGCTCTATGTGGTGGTGGTGATCCTGTTTGGAATGATCCTCGACAGCGGATCAATCATGTTGATCCTTGTACCGCTGATGCTGCCAGTGATGGTGAGCATGAATGTGGATCTGGTCTGGTTCGGGGTGATCACCGTGATCGCGGTAGAGATCGGGCTGCTGACGCCGCCCTTTGGCATATCGGTCTATGTGATCAAATCCAGCCTCAATGACCCCAATATCAGCCTCAAGGACATCTTCATCGGCGCCGCCCCTTTTGCAGCGATGATGCTGATCTGCCTCGCGCTTGTCATCGCCTTTCCCATCATCGCAACCGGCCTGTTAGGGCGCTAAATTTTACCGGAGACCTTTATGAAACTCATCGACCTGTCGCGCCCTTTGGAAAACACCGACTATGCCGACCCCCCCGGATTGGGGCCAAAGATCAATTACATCGGCCACAATGACTCGGCCGACCAGGTGCTCCAGTTCTTTCCCGGGGTAAACCGCGATCAACTGCCGGGCGGCGAGGGCTGGGCCGTGGAAGAGGTCACCCTCAGCACCCACAATGGCACCCATCTGGACGCGCCCTATCACTTTCACTCGACCATGGACCAGGGCGCGCGGGCGATCACCATCGACGAGATCCCGCTGGACTGGTGCATGGGTCCTGGGGTCAAACTGGATTTCCGCCATTTTGCCAACGGCTATGTGGCCACGGCTGCGGATGTGGCGGCAGAGCTGAGCCGCATTGGCCACCAGCTAAGCCCCGGCGATATTGTGCTGGTGAACACCTCAGCCGCAGAGGCCTATGGCACGCCGGCCTATGTGGGCACCGGCTGCGGCATGGGGCGTGAAGCCACGGTTTATCTCACCAGTCGTGGCGTGCGGGTGACTGGCACCGACGCCTGGAGCTGGGACGCACCCTTTACCGAAACGGCCAAGAAAGTGGCCGAAACCGGTGACGCCTCGCTGATCTGGGAGGGGCACCGCGCCGGCATGGTTCACGGCTATTGTCACATGGAAAAGATGGCCGCCCTGGACACGCTGCCTGCCACCGGGTTTGACGTCATCTGCTTTCCCGTAAAGGTCAAAGGCGCCAGCGCCGGATGGTGCCGCCCCGTGGCCACCATCAAAGACTAGCCAGGCTCGCACAGCGTCACGGCCCCCATGTTGGCACCCCGCCCCCTAGGGGTTAGCGCGCCGCCGACAGCTATCTTACGACTGGTATCAAACAACTGGTGGGCATCTACTGCTGCCCCTGCACAGCGCTGCGCACAGGCGCGACCGGCGTGCAGGCCTGCACCAAAAATAATCATAAACGGCGCAACAGTGGGCCACATGGGCTCACGCCGCCCCCGACCCCAAGAGGATATGACCGCATGAAATTTGTCACCCTTGCCGATGGCAGCCCAGATGGGCACCTTCATATTGTATCGCAGGACGGCAGACGTGCCATTGCTGCCGACACAGCACGCACCTTGCAGCAGGCGCTTGAAACCTGGGCGGACAATGCCAGCCAGTGGCGCACCCAATACGCCGCACTTGAGGCAGGCACCCTTGCTGGCGCGATTGATCTTGACCCGGCAGAGGCCCTGTCGCCTCTGCCGCGCGCCTGGCAGTGGCTCGACGGGTCCGCCTTTGAAACACATGCGTTTTTGATCCAGAAAGCATGGGGCCACCCCGAAGTCGGCCTGAACGAGCGCCCGCTGATGTACCAGGGCATGTCGGACCGCTTTTTGGCGCCAACTGCCGCCGCGCTGTTTCCGTCAGCCGATGATGGCATTGATTTTGAAGGCGAATACGGCGTCATCCTGGACGCTGTGCCCATGGGCACCAAAGCCAAAGACGCGGCACAATACATCCGTCTGATCGTGCTGATCAACGACTGGAGCCTGCGGGCCATCGGCCCCACAGAAATGGCCACCGGCTTTGGCTGGCTGCACTGCAAACCCGCCTGCGCCATGGCGCCTTTTGCGGTGACCCCGGATGAATTGGGCGATGCCTGGCGCGATTGCCGGGTCTGTCTGCCTTTGCAGGTAGAGCGCAACGGCGTCGCCTTTGGCCGCACAAACGGCGATGAAATGAAGTTTGGTTTTGACGAATTGATCGCCCATGCCGCCTATTCCCGCGACCTGCCCGCAGGCACGATCATCGGGTCGGGAACTGTGTCAAACAAGGACTATGAAAGCGTCGGGTCAAGCTGCATCGCTGAAAAGCGCGCCATCGAAACCATCGCCCAGGGCGCGGGAAACACGCCCTTTATGCAGCACGGCGACACGGTGGTGATGCGGGTGGAGATGGACAGCGGTGACAGTTTGTTTGGCGAGATCGCGCAATCCGTGCAGATCGTCACCTAAACGACGGGCCTACCAAACGGGCCTACCAGATGGGCCTACCAGATGGGCCTACCTGTGGGGCAAGATGGGCCATCTTGCCCCCCTTCAACAGACGCGTTTCCTGCACAAACACGCATCGTTGTACAAATCAGTTAGCCCAAAACGCCTCCTCCCTCTTGGGGAGGGGGCGTTTGTTTCAGGCTGAGGGCCAGACATGCCCAAAACGCTGTGACGCCTGAGACCGGCGCGGCAGCATGATCCACAGGGGGTTGCATTTAACGCGGCTCAGATCACGATCACCGCGCCTTTGGTCTCTTTCACCGTTTTTAGACGCAGGCCTATGCTTTTTGAAAACCGGGTACCGCTCCGCAAATACGCTCAATTTGGTTCCGGCCGGGACATCAATTTTCCCGTAAAAATGGGAAGACACAGATTATGCCCGCAAAACAAAGCAGGCCCCAACGGGGTCAGATTGATCCGGGGCGCAATGACGCATCTATTGAAGTTTCTTAAAGAACCTGCCGCATATAGTCTGCGAAGCTAAATGGTTCCCCGGATCTGAATGGACAAATATGATCACCCCCAAGTTTCTCGATGATAGGGTGCGGCTGCAATCTATTGCCAATTTACGCATTGATTTTCGTGACCATTTTCCGGAAATTCAGGGTCTTTGTGACCTGGCCGCACAGGTCGCAGGGACCGAAGCAGCTCTTATCTCGATCGTGGGGGAACGCGAACAGGTCTTCCTGGCAAAGACCGGACTGGGGCCCATGCGCAAAATCACACGCCAGGACTCCATGTCTGTGCATGCGGTCAACAGCGGCTCCACATTGGTCGTGCCAGACGCATGCCAGGATGAACGGTTCGCTGAAAATCCATTCGTTTTGGGGCCTCCCTACATCCGATCTTATGTCGGGGTTCTTCTGGAAACCGAACCAGGCCTTCCAATTGGGACAGTCTGTGCGATGGGACAGGAGCCCAACAGCTTTTCGCCCAAAGTTATCTCTGATCTGGAAAAGATCAGTGCAGCAGTAACTGCGCTGTTGAAAGCAAATCGTGACAAACAAACACTTGCAGAGACGGTTTCTAAAAATACCCGGATCGCGTTTTGGTCGGGCATCTTGGAGGAGAGCCCGGAGGAGATCTATGTCATAGACCCCAACAATTGGAAATTTGTTTTGGCCAACAAGGCAGCGCGGAAAAACATCGGGTATTCGATGAACCGCCTGACCCATATGACGCCGCTGGAACTAAATCCGCTGCTCACTGTGGAACGCTTTGAAAAGGCCGTCCAAAACCTGATGCACAACAAGCCGACCTTTGGCAAAACAAACACCTGGTTGCAGCGGGCAGACGGGTCAAAGTACCCGGTGGACATCACATTGCATAAAGTGTTCAACGCCTCGCCGATGATTGTGGCCTATGTGCAGGATACCACCGAACGCGCCGCCGCCGAAATCGCAGCCCAGGACGCCCATGCCAGGTTGCAGGCGGCGATCGAAGCCTTGACCGATGGCTTTGTTTACTTCGACGCCGACGAACGCTTGGTTCTCTCCAACAGCCGCTATG
This sequence comes from Phaeobacter sp. G2, assembly GCA_025163595.1. Classification (NCBI taxonomy): domain Bacteria; kingdom Pseudomonadati; phylum Pseudomonadota; class Alphaproteobacteria; order Rhodobacterales; family Roseobacteraceae; genus Phaeobacter; species Phaeobacter sp. G2. The sequence continues at coordinate 1,663,192 of CP104100.1, read as the reverse complement.
TCGAGATGTTCTCGAAACAAACCGCCCCTTTGGTGAAGCCAGGTGCAGACTTTGCCGCCATTTTACGCCAGGCCGCATCTGAGGGGTTTTACGCCGGAACCGAAGGGCGTGAAGAAGAGTTTGTGCAAGAGCGCTTGCAGGCCTTTCGCAACCCTTCGGGATCCAATCTCGTCACTTTGCAAGACGGGCGCGCCTTTCGGGTCTTTGAACAGCGCACCCCGGACGGTGGCTGTGTCGGGCTGCGGGTGGATGTCACGGAGCTCAATCAGGCGCGGGCGCAGGCAGAGGCCGCCAATGCGGCCAAGTCGGCATTCCTGGCCAATATGAGCCATGAAATCCGAACGCCAATGAACGGCATACTCGGGCTGATACAGATGATATCGCAAACCGAACTCGATTCCAGCCAGCGCGAAATGGTTGAAGCTGTGCATGGCTCTGCCGAAGGGTTGCTGAGTATTCTCAACGACATCCTGGATCTGGCGCGTATCGAATCCGGCAAGGAAACCTATGACGCAGCCCCCTTCACCCCCGCGAAGGTGTTGCGGGACGTGGCACGTATTCACCAAATCGTCGCCCAGCAGAAAGGGCTCGAGCTGCAGCTGGATCTGTCACCCGCGCTGGACGGGCAATGGATCGGTGATGCACGACGCATTGGCCAGGTGCTGCATAACCTGTGTGGAAACGCGCTGAAATTCACCACCCAGGGGCGCGTCACCCTGTCGGGGCAAGTGACGGCGCAGGGCGGTATTCGCTTAGGCATCAGTGACACGGGGATCGGCATGACGCCGGAGCAGCTGCGGCGGGTAAGCAACAAGTTCGAGCAGGCGGACAATTCCATTACCCGCACCTTTGGCGGAACTGGGCTGGGACTGGCCATCGTCTCTGAGCTGGTCAGGAAAATGGGCGGTGACTTTCACATGGACTCACAGCACGGCCTGGGCACCAAAGCGCAAGTCATCCTGCCGTTGGCCCCTATCCTGCAGACCAAAGACCGCGATAAAACAAACAGCAATAAAACAGGCGCTGATGCCACAGAACAGACCTGCACGCCGGAGGCGCCCCTGCGTATTCTGGTGGCAGAAGACAACGCCACCAACCGTCTCATCCTGCGCAAGATGCTGTCAAAGCTGAACCACACCCTGATCATGTGCTCTGACGGGCAGGAGGCCGTGGAAGCCTGGCGCGACCACGCGGCGGAGTGTCTGTTGTTTGATATTTCGATGCCAAACATGAGCGGCTTAGAAGCCCTTGCAGCAATCCGACGCCAGGTATCACAAACAAACGCGCCCATGCCCCCCGCAATAGCCTGTACTGCCAATGCCTTGCCCGACCAGATTGACGGGCTTTTCGCGGCGGGTTTTGATGAGGTGTTGACCAAACCGATCCGATTTCAAGACCTGTCAGCCTGCCTGGCACGTCTACGGGCAAAGATGCCGCCCCAGCACGCCCCGCTGATCCTACAGCACCCCGACTAAGCCATTGGCCCATATGGACCTTGATTGGCCATGTGGACCTTGGGCTGCTCCAGGCGCTCGTTCAGGCGTTATTTCAGGCGCTCCTGCGTTCAAGGCCGACAGGTCACTGCAATGTTCCAATTGTGGTCAGCAGTGTAGACGTCACGAATGTCTTCAGCACGGTCTTATCGCGCGTGTTTCAAGCGTTTGCTGAACGTTCTTTCAATGACTTCCCGATCAACAGGTTCGCCAATAAATTCAAACAAATCATTCAGTTGCGAATGGTCTTTTGTATAATCGCCATAGTGCATCAAGATGCCGCGCTCAGGATAGGTGGCAACACCGATTGCGTAAAAAGACGCGCCAAGTCTCTACCAAAAGAATCGAAGCCAATCTTCTCGGAAGCCATACCAAGGATGGTCTGGTGCGGGCTCTTCCCCTTTGGTGCGCAGGCCGTCCAGCGGCACTGAATCCTTTACGGCGGCCCAGGCGCACTAGAGATGAAACAGGGTGTTGTTGTTCTCCCCGCGCCGTTGAAACCCGTCAATTCTATTCAATAGAGATTGCAGCAAAGTGGAGCCCGACCGCCCATATGTAACGATAAAAACAAATCCGTCCTCTGGGTGTTTGAACTCGGTTATAAAGGTCACTTCTGATACAGGTTTTCGACGGATTTATTTGAAGTTCATCGCCCATGTTAGCTTGAAGACATCCCCGCGCGACCTGGGGGGGTGTACCTGGTGGTGATCATAGACACGGACCAAGGATCGCAGTTCACGGGGGCCGCATGGGCCTCCACTCTGGCTGTGCCCCCTTGTCAGTCTGCGTTCAAAAGACGCTCAGGACTGGGCCAGAGACTCCTCGACCCAGGCAACCAGATCGTCAAGCGCACTGCCCCCCTGAACCGCCATCCCGTCAGAGAAGGCCTTGAAGGCTTCGACATTCATGCGATTGACGCCCGACACCACAACCAGCCCCTGGGCCAGAGCCTCGCCGATGACCGGGCGCATGCCACGGCCGTCGGCTTCGTGTTTGCCGAATTTATTGACGATCAAAACCTGTGGGCGGGGCTCTGCCTGCAGGCTGCTGCTCACCTGCCCCACCGCCTGCTCCAGCGCCTCCGGGTTCAGCCGGCACCCACGGGCGCCAGCGCCCAGGGATTGCGAGATGCGAATGGTCTCGCCCTCGGGCAACACTCGCACATCCATGTCACACAGGGCGTCATCGCTGCATTCGGTATTGGTTTGTACAATCCCCGCCAGCGCAATGCCTTTGGCGTGCAACGCCTCTGCCAGGCTGCTCAGCAGCCGGTCGGTGCCGCCACGGGTTTCGGTCATGACATAGGCCAGATGCATCAAATGCCCTCTCATCAGTGGTTTGGAATTTCGCCTCAAGTGCTATCCGCAATTTGTCCCTGACGCCAGCGCGGTTTTCCCGCGCCCCAATTCAGGGCGCGGGAAACGCTGTTAAAGGCCCAGCGCCCTTTTGCGTTCTTCGGCAAAGCCCTGAACGATACGGTCGGCGATCAAGGCCAGAATGGCCATGGCCGCCCCGGCTGATATGCCCAGCCCCACATCCGCCTGCCCCAGCGCCAGATAGATCGACTGGCCCAGGCCGGTGGTGCCGATCAGCGCCGCGATCACCAGCATGGCAAAGGCATAGAGAATGGTCTGGTTCAGCCCCAGCAGGATAGTTGGCGCCGCATAGGGCGCCCGCACATCCCGCATCATCTGCCAGCGCGTCGCCCCCGAGGCGGTGGCCGCCTCGATCATCTCGTCCGGCGTCGCGATCAGCCCCTGCCGGGTGTAGCGGATCATCGGCACCACCGCATAGGCGATGATCGCCAGAAAGGCCGAGAATTCACCAATCTGGAACACCATCAGCACCGGGATCAGGAAGACAAACAGCGGGATGGTCTGCAACATGTCACAAATCGGCCGCACCAGCCGCCAGGCCATGGGAGAAACCGCGCTGAGCAGGCCGAGACCGCCGCCCAGCACCGCGCAGGCAAAAACCGCTGCCCCCGACAGATAGAGCGACAACAAGGCGCGCTCCCACAGGCCCGAGAGCAAAATAGTGGCAAGCAAGATCACCGACAGCAGCGCCAGACGCGGCCCCCCGGCCACCCAGGACAACGCGCCAACAGCGATGATGACAAAGGGCCAGGGCAGTTGTGACACGCCCGTTTCCAGAATTCCGGCAGCAATCAGCAGCACAAGCCCAAGGGTCACCTGACCGCGCAGCGCCAACAGCCCGCCCAAAACAGCCGCGCCAGCATAGAACCAGAGACTCATCGCTGCGGTCCACTGAAAGCCCCAGGTAAAGGGCAGGATCGCCTGATCCAAACCAATGCGCAGCGGCAGCAGCACATAGAACATGATGCCGTTTTTGAAACTGGTCAGCGCCTCAGCATTGGAGCGGGTGACATCGGTCAGCCAGCTGTCCAGCCCATCGGCCACCGGGTCCAGCAGCTGATAGCTGTCGGGGTCGCCAATGCGGCTCCAGAAGAGCAGGGTGGCAATCACGCCCAGCGCCAGAATACCGAGGGACACACGGCCATCCCAAAGCTGGCGCCGCTCCTGCGCCAGTGTGCCGCTCATCCGGTCGATCAGGATGGCAAACACCACAATGACCGACCCCGCCAGCATCGCCGGACCAAACTGTGCCTTGCGCATGGTCAGCAGAACTTCCCAGCCGATGTCATTAAAGCCGCCGATGACGGCGGCGATGATCACCATCGACAGGGCCGCCATCAGACATTGGTTGACCCCCACCATGATCTGCACCTTGGCGGCTGGGATCTCGACCTGAAACAGCTGCTGCATCCGGGTGCCACCGGCCATGACTGCGGCCTCTTTCACCTCAGATTCAACCCGTTGCAACCCCAAGAGCACATTGCGCGCCATCGGCGGTGCCGCATAGATCGCCGAGGCAATGAGCCCCACAACAGGGCCAAAGCCAAACAGCACCAATAGCGGCGTCAGATAGGCAAAGGTCGGCACCGTCTGCATGACATCCAGCAAGGCCTGAACCGGTTCGCGAAAGCGGGGAAACTCATTGGCCAGAATGCCAATTCCGGCCCCCACCAGCAGGGCCAAAGGCACCGAGACCGCAACCAGTGCCAGGGTATTCATCCCCTGCACCCAATAGCCAGAGGCCACCACCAGGCCCAACCCGATCGCCGCCATTGACGCCATCTTGATGCCACCCAGACGCCAGCCCAGGGCCACGGTGGCCGCGATCAGCAGCGGCCAGGGCACCACTGCCAGCACATAGTTGGTGGCCGCCATGGGATAGGCCATCAAGGCAGAAAACATCCGCGCGGCAGGTTTCAGATAGGTCAGCGTCCCCTTGACGCCGGTGCCGACGCCTTCGGTGGCGGGGAGCACCCAGTCTTTGGGGAAGGTTGTCACCCCAGGCATCAGCCCTTCGAGCAGCAGACAGAGCGCCCCGGCACTCACCGCAATCAGCGCCGCCAGACTGCCCGCGCCCAGGTTTCCAATTCTGAGGCGGCTCATTGGTCGGTTTCCACCTGCAACGCCGCCGCCAGATCCGCCGGGTTGATGACCCCAACCAGGGTGCCATCTTTGTCCCGCACCGGCACCGGGTCATACAGATCCATGCAGCGCGCCAGCGCCGCATCCAGCGTCATATCCCGGCGCAGCCCCGGATCATCCGCACCATAGCTGTTGCCCTCGGGGTTTTGCATCACCGAGCCCACTCTGGCATGGCGCCCCCTGGCCACGTCTTTGGAGAATTCGCGCACATAATCATCCACCGGGTTCAACACGATATCCGCCGGAGTACCGATCTGCACGATCTTGCCATCGCGCATAATGGCGATGCGGTCCGCCAATTTCAGCGCCTCGTTGATGTCATGGGTGATAAAGACAATGGTGGTCTTCAGCTTTTCCTGAATATCCAGGAACTCATCCTGCAGCTGGCGACGGATCAGCGGATCCAGCGCCGAAAACGGCTCATCCAGGAACCAGACCGAACAATCGGCCACCAGCGAGCGGGCAATACCAACCCGTTGGCGTTGACCACCGGACAGCTCTCGCGGGAAACGGTCTTCGCGCCCCTCAAGCCCCACCAGATTGATCACCTCTTGTGCCTTGGCGCGCCGTTGCTTGCGCTTTACCCCCTGCACCTTCAGCGGATAGGCCACATTGTCGATCACGGTCATATGGGGGAACAGGCCAAAGTGCTGGAACACCATGCCCAGGGTTTTGCGGCGCAGCTCGATCAAACGCGCCTTGCTGGCCGAAACGATATCCTCGCCTTCAATCCGGATCTCCCCGTATGAGCCCGGCAGCAGCTGCGAAATACAGCGGATCAAAGTGGACTTGCCAGAGCCCGACAGGCCCATGATGACAAACAGCTCGCCCTCTTTGACGTCAAAATTGGCATCCTGTACAGCAGGGACCAACCCCTGGGCGCGCAGCGCCGCAGAGACCTCATCCGCAGTTGAGTGCTGTGACAGCGCCCGTTTCAAGGCGCTGTCTGCATTGACACCAAAGACCTGCCAGACGTTCTGGCAGGAAATGGCGGGCGTATCAGAGCCAGCCGCAGCTGTCTCGCGGGCTGTCTCGATCACCGTCTTGCTCACTTGATTGCGGCGTCGACGACGGGGCGCCAGCTGGCTTCATTGGCTTCCATCCAGGCTGCAACCACCTCTTTGACCTTGCCACCGTCCACATCGATAGCGCCCATCATCGGCTGCTGGTCGGCTACGTTGAGGGTGTAGTTGGACAGGATCTCATAGGCTGCGGGCCAGGTTTCCGCCGTACCGGACCAGGCCGCCTTGAAGATGCGCGAAGGCGCAAAGTCACAGTCGTTGATCGCATTGGGGTTTGGACCCCAGGCCGGATCGGTAAAGCAGGCCTCTTCGCCTGCGGGCAGATCGACAAATTTTACGTCATAGGCCGACATCGCCCAATGGGGTTGCCAAAAGGTGACCAGCAGCGGCGTCTTGCGCTCGGTCGAGGCGCGCAGCTCGGCGATCAAGGCGCCTTCAGACCCTGCGGGAACCGCTTTGAATGGCAGTTCAAGCCCGGTCATGCGGTCGGCACCAGGGGTGCCCCAATCAGCGGGGTAATCCACCAAACGACCTGCTGGCAGGGTCTCAGCCGTGGCAAACAGCGGCGCGCAGGCCTTCAGGGCTTCCCAGGCTGGCAGACCGGGGCAGAGCTCGGCCACATGAGCGGGATAGGCGATACCTTCCTTCGCCGCCAGCTCCAGATCGCCCAGCTCAACAACAGTGCCCTCAGAAATCTTGATGGCATATTCATCGGAGACATTGGAGGACCAGATTTCCAGCGTGGCGTGGATTTCCCCATCAGCAATCGCTTGGAACTGGTTCAACATGCCAGCGGTGACATATTCCACTTTGTAACCCGCCGCTTTCAGCATCTCGCCAGCGATATGGGTGGTGACATGCTGGCCGGTCCATTCGTTGATCGCCAGTTTGATCGGCTGATCCACGGCGCCCAGCTCTGCCGCGTTGGCGGTGCCTGCAACCAGTGCTGCAGCGCCAATAAGGCATGCAAATGTTGTCTTTTTCATTGTTCACTTCCCTGTTGTATGCCTTGCCATTCCAATTGGTCGGCAAGGTGATTATGGTAGACCAGAACAGTCCAATACGGCCCCAGAACTCCTGATGCTCCGCACGCAAAGGCACATGCCAACGGTACAGGCCAAAGGCACGGGCCAAAGGTACAGCTGCCAGTCACAGCCGCCAGTCTTGGCCCAAGTGTGACCGGGTATGCCACAAGTATTTGAACGCTTTACGACCATTTGTCGAGGTTTTGCGGCACATTTCAGGTAAAACCTTGATCCGCCATTCAAGTTTCGAAATGAAAAAGCAATTTTATGGCGCAGCGTGACACATGATTCCCCAAGCTGTCTTGCCCCTGCGCGACTCGCGGCGGTGCTAAAACCTCACCGCCGCTTGCTGTCTCACAGCTGCTGCGCCAGGTGCAGCATCCCTGCGGTGATCTGGCTCAGCTGCTCGGGCGTGGTCACAAAGGGCGGCATGGTATAGATATTCTTGCCAAAGGGGCGCAGGAAAACCCCCATCTCATGGGCCAGCCCATGGGCCGCATCCGCCGAGACCACATGAGCCATCTCGATCACACCAATGGCCCCCAGCACCCGCACATCGCGCACATTTGGCAGGGCGCGGGCGGGTTCCAGCTCTTGTGTCAGCTGGTCAGAGATCGCGGCCACCCGGGCGCGCCAGTCCTGCCCCGTCAACACATCCAACGCCGCTTTTGCCGCAGCGCAGGCCAGCGGATTGGCCATATAGGTGGGCCCATGCATAAAGATACCGGGCGCGCCACCGCCAATGCCCAGCGCCACCCGGTCATTGGTCATGGTGCAGGCAAAAGAGATATGGCCCCCTGTCAGCCCCTTGCCAAGGCAGATGATATCGGGCTCCACCGTGCAGAAATCGGTGGCAAACATCTCGCCGGTGCGGCCAAACCCGGTGGCGATCTCATCAAAGATCAGCAGAATGCCCAGCTCATCACAAAGGCTGCGCGCCTGATTGAGGTACTCAGGATGGTAGAAATACATCCCCCCGGTGCCCTGCACCACAGGCTCCAGGATAAACCCGGCGATCTTGTCGGCCCCCGCCTCCAGCAAAGCCCGCAGTGCTGCGATGCCGTTTTGCGCCGGGTCCTCGACCCAGTCCTGACCCAGGGTGATGGGCGGGCGGGCCACAAAATGCTGCGCGCTCAGCGCGCCCTGAAACAGATGGTGCATGCCGGTATCCGGGTCGCAGACGCTCATCGCCTTCCAGGTGTCGCCGTGATAGCCTGAGCGCACCGTAGCGAACTGACTGCGGCCCTCAAACCCCTGAGCGTGCTGATATTGCACCGCCATTTTCATTGCCACCTCAACCGAGACGGATCCAGAGTCGCAATAAAAGATCCGGGTCAGGCTGGGCGGGGTGATCTGCAGCAGCATGCGGCCCAGGTCGATGGCCGGATCATGGGTCAGCCCGCCAAACATCACATGGGGCAACCGGTCCAGCTGTTCATGGATCGCGGAGGTGATAGCCGGGTGGCGATGGCCATGCATCATGCACCACCAGGACGACATGGCGTCAATCAGCCGGGTGCCATCCTCCAGGGTGATATGCACCCCCTCACCCTCTTTCACCACAAAGGTGGGACCGGGTTTGGCAACATTGGTATAGGGATGCCACAGATGCTGCTGGTCAAACTCCAGCTGGCTCAGCTCAGCAGTACTCATGGCAGTTCTCCTCCGGTCAGGGCCGCGCGGATCAGGTCCAGTTTGATGTGCCTGGCAAAGACCTCTGCCAAGACCGAGGGCTGTGCCCCCAGAGCGGGCTCTGCCCCCAGATCCGTGATCATCGGCAGCCGCCCCAGATGGGCCACTGCGCCAAATTGGACGATGCTCTCCTCCACCTCCGGCTCGGCATCGCCAATGAAGGCCACCCCAATCACGGTGCAGCCCGCGTCCCGCAGCGCCTTGAGCGACAGAAGCGTGTGATTGATGGTGCCCAATTGCGTGCGCGCGCACAGGATCACCGGCGCGCCCCAGCGGGCAAAGAGATCCAGATAAAGCAAGTCGCGGTTCAGCGGCACCATCACCCCGCCCGCGCCCTCGACCACCAGCGGGCCATCCAGCTGCGGCAGCGCCAGGTGAGCCGGGTCGATCTCAACCCCTTCAGCCTCAGCTGACAGATGCGGCGAGGCGGGCAGTTGCAGGCGATAGCCCTCAGCCAGGACTGTGCCAGCAGACAGGCGTGCGACGATCTCGCTGTCGGTTTCCTCTTCCAGGCCCGACTGCACCGGTTTCCAGTAACTGGCCTGCAGCGCCTGAACCAAACCGGCGGAGAAAACAGTTTTGCCGATGCCAGTGTCCGTTCCGGTCACCACCAGTGTCTGGTTCACAGCGCTCATGCCACCTGCTCCAGACCCGCTGGCTGTTGCTGCAAACGCGCCAGCTCTGGCGCCAGTCTTTCAAACAGCTCGGTGATAATGCCTTTGGTCAAGGCGCCGGTCAGCGAAATCCGCAACCGTGACGTGCCCTTGGGCACTGTCGGCGGGCGAATGCCACGCACGTCAAAGCCCTGGCCCTGCAGATGCTCGGCCAGCGCCATGGTCCGCCTGTCATCGCCAATCACCACCGGCAGGATCTGGCTTTGAAAGCCGGTGAGACCGCACAGCCGCGCCGCCTCGCTGTGGGCATGGGTGATATGGTCCCAGGCCCGGTTGCGCCGCTCAGGGTTGTGCGCCAGATCACGCAGCGCCACCCGCACCAGGGCTGCATTCAGCGGCGAAGGCGCGGTGGCAAAGATAAAGCCCCGCCCGCGATTGATCAGAAAATCAATCAGCACTTGGGCGCCGCAGATCAAGGCCCCGGAAACGCCCAGGCCCTTGCCGCAGGTGTGCAGTGTCAGCACAGCAGGGTTCTGGGCATAGTCATGGGCCAGCCCGCGCCCCAGATCGCCAAACAGCCCGGTTGCATGGGCCTCATCCACCACCAGAACCGCCGCCTCGCGCGTGGCCAATGCGGCAAATTCCGCCAGCGGTGCCTGAGTGCCCTCCATGGAATAGACCGACTCGATGGCGATCCAGACCTGGCCGGCGCCACCTGCCGCGCGCCACTGGGCGATCTGCGCCGCCGCATCGCTGGGGTCATTGTGGCTGAATTTACGCGTCTCCGCCCGGCCCAGCCGCATGCCATCATGGGTGCTGGCATGGATCAGCGCATCATACAGCACCAGGTCGCCGCGCTGCGGCAGGGTGGAAAAAATCGCCTGATTGGCATTAAAACCGCCGCCCATGAACAGCGCCGCCTCACTGCCAAAAAACGCCGCCGCCTCGGCTTCGAGCAGGGCGTGCTCATCAGCATTGCCGCGCAACAGCCGCGAGCCACCGGCGCCAACCGGCACCCCCCGCTCCAAAGCCTCCAGCGCCGCTGTTTTCAGGGTCTGGCTCTGCGCCAGCCCAAGGTAGTCGTTGGAGGAAAAGTCGTGCCCGGCGCGGGGGATCAGGCGGCGAAACCGCCCCTGGTCGCGCAGCTCCTGCAGCCCGGCGGCATGTCGCGGAAAACCCAGGCTCATGCCGAGACCACTTCGCCGTTATTGGCCGCACTATCCGCGCATGTTTTGCTCTGGTTTTCGCTATGGCTACCGTCGCAACCCACGCCCATGGCGGTGATACCCAGACGATCAAACAGCATCTGATCTTTGTCCTCTTCGGGGTTGTCGGCGGTCAGCAGGGTGTCGCCCACAAAGATTGAATTGGCCCCGGCAAAGAAACACATGGCCTGCAGCTCATCCGACATGTCACTGCGCCCGGCGGAGAGGCGCACATGGGATTTTGGCATCAGGATTCGGGCCAGGGCGATGGTGCGGACAAACTCAATCGGGTCCAGCTTGGCCACATCGGCCAGCGGCGTGTCTGGCATCGGGATCAGCATGTTCACCGGCACCGAATCCGGGTGTTCCTCCAGCGTGGCCAGTGCCAGGATCATGTCGATACGGTCCATCTGCTGCTCACCCATGCCAACAATGCCACCGGCGCAGACCTTCATCCCCGCCTCGCGCACCCGGTTCAGGGTGTCGATCCGGTCGGCAAAGGTGCGGGTGGTGATGATTTCGGAATAGTAGCGTTCCGAGGTGTCGATATTGTGGTTGTAATAGTCCAGACCTGCGTCGCGCAGGCGAAAGACCTGACTGTCATCCAGCATGCCCAGGGTCATGCAGGTTTCCATTCCCAGATCCTTGACCCCCTCGATCATCGCCTCAAGCGCGGCCATGTCGCGAACCTTGGGCGAACGCCAGGCCGCCCCCATGCAATAGCGCGTGGCGCCGCCTGCCTTGGCCTTGCGCGCCTCGGCAATCACCCGTTCCACCTCGATCAGCTTGCTGGCCGACAGCTTGGCGCCGTTGCGGGCAGACTGCGAACAATAGGCGCAATCCTCGGCGCAGCCGCCGGTTTTGATGCTCAGCAGTTTGGATTTTTGCACCTGATTGGGATCATAGTGCTGACGGTGCACCGACTGCGCCTCAAACAACAGATCCATGAAGGGCTTGTTGTAGATCTCTTCCGCCTCGGCGCGGGTCCAGTCGTTTCGAATAGGGGCAGCGTCCAGCATGGGCTCTCCTGAGGGTCACAGTGTTGCGTTTGAGCGGCCCTGAGGCGCGCTGTATTTTTATAGATAATAATCGCAAGAGCGCAAAGAAAATATATTGCAGCGCGGCTTTACCTGCAAAACATAGGCATATATTTCTGTTATTGTTGAATTATTTTTATCTATCAAAATTCATGTTGACGGCAACCCATCGCCTCCCCTAGGTCTTAACTCACGCAGGGGAGTCCCACCGAGGGGACTGAGAGGCTGACAGGGCAGAGCAATCTGACCGGCGACGCGACCCTTAGAACCTGACCCAGTTGACACTGGCGTAGGAAGCTAGGACGCGCCGCCAACGGGCTTTTGCCTCTTTGGCTCTGCGCCCGAACCGGGAGGGCCGTAGATCCTCCCCGCGCCTCCCTGCCATGCCTCATCTGGTGACTTTTTTGAGTATTGGCTCGAGGAGCACCAAAATGAACGTAAGCCCGCCAAAGATCACCCCAAAGGTGACAACAGGCGCCCTGCCTGCATCGCGCAAGATCTATGTGCCCGGCGAGATCCACGCCGATATTCGTGTGCCTATGCGCGAGATTTCCACCCATCCCACCGCAGGTGAGGCGCCGCTGCCGGTCTATGACAGCTCTGGCCCCTATACCGATCCGCAGCAGCAAACCGACATCCGTCAGGGCCTCGCGCAGCTGCGCCGCAGCTGGATTCTGGCGCGGGGGGACGTTGAGGAATACCAGGGTCGCGCCATCACCGATGCGGACAATGGTTTTGTCGCAGGCGACCGCCTGACGCCGGAGTTCCCGGTCAAACCCGCGCCGCTGCGCGCCAAGGGCGGCAAGGCGGTGACCCAGCTGGCCTATGCCCGCGCCGGCATCATCACGCCAGAGATGGAATTCATTGCCATCCGCGAAAACCAGCTGCGCGAGACCTCGCCCTGCCACCGGGACGGCAATGACTTTGGCGCCAATATCCCCGATTATGTGACGCCGGAATTTGTCCGCCAGGAGGTCGCCGAAGGCCGCGCCATCATCCCGGCAAATATCAACCACCCCGAGATCGAGCCGATGATCATCGGCCGCAATTTCCTGGTGAAGATCAACGCCAATATGGGCACCTCGGCGGTTTCCTCCTCGATGGAAGAGGAAGTGGACAAGCTGGTCTGGTCGATCCGCTGGGGCGCGGATACGGTGATGGACCTGTCCACCGGCCGCAACATCCACAACACCCGCGAATGGATCATTCGCAACTCTCCCGTCCCCATCGGCACCGTGCCGATGTATCAGGCGCTGGAAAAGGTGAACGGCATTGCCGAAGACCTGACCTGGGAAGTGTTCCGCGACACCTTGATCGAACAGGCGGAACAGGGGGTTGATTACTTCACCATCCATGCCGGCGTACGGCTGCATATGGTGCCGATGACGGTAGAGCGCGTCACCGGGATTGTGTCGCGCGGTGGCTCGATCATGGCCAAATGGTGCCTGCATCACCACAAGGAGAGCTTTCTCTACGAGCACTTTGAGGAAATCTGCGACATCTGCCGCAAATACGATGTCTCCTTCAGCCTTGGCGATGGTTTGCGCCCCGGATCAATTGCCGACGCCAACGACGAAGCGCAATTTGCCGAGCTGGAAACCCTGGGCGAGCTGACCAAGATCGCCTGGGCCAAGGATTGCCAGGTGATGATCGAAGGCCCCGGCCATGTGGCCATGCACAAGATCAAGGAAAACATGGACAAGCAGCTGGAGTGCTGCGACGAGGCGCCGTTTTACACCCTGGGGCCGCTAACCACCGATATCGCGCCGGGCTATGATCATATTACCTCGGGCATTGGGGCGGCGATGATTGGCTGGTTTGGCTGCGCCATGCTCTGCTATGTGACCCCCAAGGAACACCTGGGCCTGCCCGACCGCGACGACGTCAAGGTTGGTGTGATCACCTACAAAATCGCCGCCCATGCCGCCGATCTGGCCAAGGGCATGCCCGGCGCCCAGCGCCGGGACGATGCGCTGAGCCGCGCCCGGTTTGAATTCCGCTGGGAGGATCAGTTCAACCTGTCGCTGGACCCGGATACTGCCCGCGACTACCACGACCAGACCCTGCCAAAAGAGGCCCATAAGGTGGCGCATTTCTGCTCCATGTGCGGGCCGAAATTCTGCTCGATGCGGATCAGCCACGACATCCGCGCCGAGGCCCAGAAGGAAGGCATGGAGGCCATGGCGGCCAAGTTCCGCGAAGGCGGTGAGCTTTATGTGCCTGCCCCAGCTGACAAAGCGCTGGAACCGGGCGCATGATCACCATCGCGGGGGCGGGGCTTGCCGGCCTCGCCACCGCTTACGAGCTGTTGCAGCGCGGTGCCAAGGTGACGCTGTTTGAACGCGGGCCAGGCCCAGGTGCGGCCAGTGTGGCGCGCTTTGCCGGCGGTATGTTGGCGCCCTTTTGCGAAGGCGAAAGCGCCGAAGAAGAGGTTGTCAGCCTCGGCAGCCGCGCCTGTGACTGGTGGGCCAAGATCACACCGGTGCATCGGCGCGGCACGCTGGTGGTTGCGCCTGCCCGCGACCGGGCCGAGCTCAGCCGTTTTGCCCAACGCACCCGGGGCCACCAGCTGCTGGGCGGCAGTGATATCGCCGAACTGGAACCCGCCCTGGCAGGTCGCTTTGCCAATGGCTTGTTCTACAAGGACGAAGCCCATCTCGATCCGCGCCGCGCGCTGGTTGACCTTGCCACCGCCGTAGAAACCCTCGGCGGACAAATTCGCTATGACACCCCGGCCCCACCGCGCGTGGATCTGGACTGCACCGGCATGGCTGCCGCCCTGCCCGCCCTGCGCCCGGTGCGCGGCGAAATGGCGCTGCTGCACTGCGAGGGGGTCGAGATCAACCGCACCCTGCGACTGCTGCACCCGCGCATTCCGCTGTATCTGGTGCCGCGGGGCGACCAGCATTTTATGATCGGTGCCACCATGATTGAAAGCGCATCCACCCGCGCGCCCAGCCTACGATCGGTCAATGAATTGCTCAGCGCTGCGTTTGCGCTGCACCCCGGCTTTGGCGAGGCCAGCGTGGTTGAGCTCGGCGCTGGTCTGCGCCCCGCCTTTGCCGACAACCTGCCCCGCCTGATCGAACAGGACGGCGTGCTGCACCTCAATGGGCTGTACCGCCACGGCTTTCTTCTGGCGCCAGCCATGGCGCGCCGTGCCGCCGAACGGTTGCTGCCACAGCCCGCAGACCTCGTGTTACTGGAGACCTCTGGATGAACATTACCGTAAACGCCAAACCGCATGACATCTCTGCCACCACGCTGGACGCCGCCCTGCACGAGCTGGGCCTGACCAGCCCGGCGCTGGCCACCGCCCTGAACGGCAGCTTTGTTTCGCGTGCGAAACGTGTTGATACCCCGTTAACAGAAGGCGACCGGATCGAAGTCCTGGCGCCGATGCAGGGAGGCTGAGCCATGCAGTTTTACGGCACTACGCTCAGCTCTCGGCTGTTTCTGGGCACCGCGCAATACCCCTCCCCCAAGGTGCTCTGTGAGGCGATTGCCGCCAGCGGTTGCGAGGTCATCACCCTGTCCCTGCGCCGCGAAACCAGCGATGGTGCTGGCACCGGGTTCTGGCAGATGCTGCGCCAGACCGGCGCCCGTATCCTGCCCAATACCGGCGGCTGTCACAGCGTGCAGGAGGCCGTGACAACCGCTCAGATGGCGCGCGAGATCTTTGACACCGACTGGATAAAGCTCGAGGTCATTGGCCATGCCGACAGCCTGCAACCGGATGTCTTTGGCCTGGTGGAGGCCGCAAGGATCCTTAGCGACGATGGCTTTAAGGTCTTTCCCTACACCACCGAAGATCTGGTGGTGGGCGAGCACCTGCTGCAGGCAGGTTGCGAGGTCCTGATGCCCTGGGGGGCGCCGATTGGATCTGGCCAGGGGCTGCGCAATCCCGATGGGCTGCGGGCCATGCGGGCGCATTTCCCGAATACGCCCTTGGTGGTGGACGCCGGCATTGGCCGCCCCTCGGATGCGGCGGCGGCGATGGAGCTGGGGCTGGATGCGGTGCTGCTGAACACGGCGGTGGCCAAGGCCGGGGACCCGGTCGGGATGGCCCGCGCCATGGCCCAGGCGGTGGCAGCCGGTCAGGCCGGCTATCAGGCCGAGCCCATGCCGCGCCGCGACATGGCGGTGCCCTCGACCCCGGTTTTGGGACTGGCAGAGCTGACATGAAGGACAATCAGGCAATGGAACGGTTTTATCTCATCGTCGGCCACGTGGGCCGGCTGGAACTGCTGGTGCCGCAGGGGGCCAGATTGGTGCAGCTGCGGATCAAGGACGCCACCGAGGCTGAGCTGCGCCGCCAGATCGCCCGCGCCCGTGATTTCTGCGCCGTGCACGGTGCGCAATTGGTGGTCAATGATCACTGGCAGATCGCGCTGGATCTGAACTGCAGCTTTGTGCACCTGGGTCAGGAGGACATGGCAACCGCCGATTTTGCCGCGCTCAACCGTGCCGGGGTGCGCTATGGGCTGTCGACCCATGACGAAGCAGAACTGGAGCGGGCGCTGCGCCATGATCCGGCATATGTGGCGCTGGGGCCGGTCTATCCGACCCTGTTGAAGAAAATGAAATGGGGGCCGCAGGGGCTGGACCGCGTCAGCCGCTGGAAACAGATCGCGGGGCAAACCCCGCTGGTGGCCATCGGCGGCCTAACGCCCGCGCGCCTGCCCGGTGTTTTTGCCGCCGGCGCAGATAGCGCCGCGGTGGTGACGGATATTCAACAGGCACCGGACCCCGAGGCGCGCTGCCGCCAATGGGCCGAGGCCTGCGCCTGATGTCGCGCTACGCCCGCCAAATGGCCCTGCCCGAGGTCGGTGCCGCCGGTCAGGCGCGACTGGCACGCGCCCATGTGCTGGTGGTGGGTGTCGGCGGGCTGGGCGCGCCGGTGTTGCAGTATCTTGCCGGTGCCGGTGTCGGGCAGCTCACCCTGCTGGATCCAGACCGGGTGGAGGAGAGCAATCTGCACCGACAGGTGCTGTTTACCATGGCCGATATCGGCCAGCCCAAAGTCACCGCGGCGCAGGCGCATCTGATGGCCAGAAACCCAGGCCTGACAGTGCACCCCCTCGCCGAGGCCCTGAGCGCGGCAAATGTGGCGCGGAATCTGAGCAACGGGGATCTGGGCGCGGTGGATCTGGTGGTGGATGCGGCGGATAGTTTTGCCACTTCCTATATCCTGTCGGATGCCTGTCTGGCGCGGGGATTGCCGCTGATCTCGGCCTCGGTGCTGGCGCAACGGGGCTATGTCGGTGGCTTTTGTGGCGCGGCGCCCTCGCTGCGCGCCCTGTTTCCAGAGCTGCCAGAGAGTACCGCAAGCTGCGCCAGTGCCGGGGTGATGGGACCGGTAGTGGGTGCCATTGGCGCGCTGCAGGCACAGATGGCGCTTAAGACCCTGCTGGGCCACAGCCCCACGCCGCTGGGCCGGGTAATGCAGATAGACATGGCGGATCTGACCCTGAGCAGTTTTGACTTTAGCTCTGCCTGCGAACCCGCAGATCCCCTGCGATTCACCAGCCCCGAGCTGATCCCGGCGCAGGCCCAAGTGATAGATCTGCGCCCCGTTGAAGAAGCACCCCAGCCTGCTGTCACCGGGGCGCGACGCTGCCTGCCCGATGACCTGATTGCTGCAAATAGCATCGCCGCGGCCCCGGCCCCTGCCAGGCTTGAGCCCGGGCTGCCAACAGTTCTGTGTTGCCGATCCGGCGTCCGGGCTTGGCGCACGGGGCGCGCGCTACAGGCACAGGGTTTTAACCAGATTGAAATTCTCGCCGTTGGTGACCCCGCATGAGCCGCATTCTGGTGGTGGCCGGCACCGACAGCAGCGGCGGTGCCGGCCTGAGCCGCGATGTGGCCATGGCCCAAAGCCTGGGCTGTTCGGTTGCACCGGTGGTGACTGCCGTCACGGTGCAGACCAACTCGGCGCTGATTGCCACCCAGCCAATCCCACCGCAGATTATCGCAGATCAGGTCACAGCCGCTTTTGATCCGGCGGGGCAGATCCCACGCGCCATCAAGATTGGCATGATCGGCACCCCAGAAGCCGCCCGGAGCCTGGCACAAGCGCTGGCCGCCCAGGTGCCGATTGTGCTGGATCCCGTCCTAAGAAGCTCCTCTGGCGGCGACCTGATGTCTTTGGAAGCCCTGAGCCCCCTGCTGCCAAAAGTGACGCTGTTGACCCCCAATCTGGAGGAAAGCGCCCGGCTTGCCGGCACCTGCCACCACCCCCAGGAGCCGCCAGAACTGGCAGAATTGAAAATGCGGGCGCAGATCATTTTGGCGACGGGCGTTGCTGCGGTATTGATCAAGGGTGGACATGGCCAGGGCACCCACAGCACGGATCATTTGTTTACCGCTGACAGCCATCAGATGTTTTCAGCCCCACGTCTGCCCATAAGCAAGCGCGGCACCGGCTGCAGCCTGGCAACCGCTCTCGCCTGTGCGCTGGCGCAGGGCGCATCTGTGGCAGAAGCCTGCGCCCAGGCCAAGGCACAGATGACCCTTTGGTTGAGCAATCCAGATTAAGCCATAAACCCTGTTATCGCGGCAAAATCCCAGGATCAGCCGGATTGGCCGTTATTTTCATCCTGGCCAATGCGCAGCATGGTCAGGGTGCGCAACAAAACCGATTTACTGATAGGTTTTTGCAGAAAATAATCCATCCCCGCAGCCAGACAGGCCTCGCGGTCGGATTCAAAGGCATTGGCGGTCAGCGCAACAATCACTGGCTGCTCGATCTCAAGAGCGCGAATTTCCCGCGTTGCCGCAAGCCCGTCCAGCTCGGGCATGGACATATCCATCAAAATGATATCCGGCGCCATTTCCTCCTGACACAGGGTGACCGCCTGTCGGCCATTATGGGCTTCGCTCAGGGTGATGCCCAGATCGGCCAGATACTTGCGGACCAGCAAACGGTTGGTCCTGTTGTCCTCTGCCAGCAAAACCCGGCAGCCTGCCAAAGCTGCAGTGTCCATCATGGTCTCAACCCGAGAGGCGCCGCTGGAATTAACCGCCTTGGCCAGTTGAACTTTCAAGCGAAAGCACGAGCCCTTTTCCTTGAGACGACACAGATCAATGCCGCCTCCCATGCGCTTTGCCAGGATGCTGGAAATCGTCAATCCCAGCCCGGTGCCGCCAAAGGCCCGCGTGGTGGCCGCATCCGCCTGCTTGAAGCGATCAAAAATATATTCGGCCTGGTGGTCTGAGATACCAATGCCGGTATCATCCACCGCAATCACCAGATTGTAGGGGTCGTCTGCGCGGCAGCTGACGCTGATGTCCACGCCGCCCTCAGAGGTGAATTTCACCGCATTGCCGATAAGGTTCACCAGAATTTGCCGCAAGCGACCATCGTCACCATGCACCCGTTCCGGCAGGTTGTCCGCAAAACTCACCGACACCCAAAGGCCTTTTTCCCGAGCTTTGGGCCGCAACAGATTGACCGCGCCAGCCACACAGTTTTGCAGATCAAAATCAATCGGGCTGATCGCCAGGCGCCCCGCTTCGAGACGCGACAGGTCAAGAATATCGTTGATGATTTTAAGCAGCGCGTTGGAGGAATCCTGAATGGTGCTCAGATATTGTCTTTCCTCCGGGCCCAGATCGAACTCCGACATCAGCTCCGCCATGCCCAGAATGCCATTCATCGGCGTGCGGATCTCATGGGACATGTTGGCCAGAAATTCCGATTTGGCGCGATCGGCACTTTCAGCCGCGATCTTGGCATCATTCAGATCATTGTTGCGCTGCAACAGCGCCGTATTTGCCTCGATCAGCTTTTCACGCAGTTGCACGTCCTGGGTCACATCCAGATTGACCCCGACCATCCGCAGCCAGCCATCGCTATCCGCATAGGCGGTTCCCATACTGCGGATATGGCGCACCTCCCGGCTGGGCAAAATGATGCGGTATTCCGATCTGTAGCTGCCCCCGACGTGACAGGCATTGCGGAATTCAAGAACCGTCTTCTTATGATCATCGGGGTGCAGGCAACTCTCCCAGGTGTCAATCGACAGCGGATCATTGAGCTTGAACCCATAGATTTCGCGCAGGTTTGGATCCCAGACGGTTGTACTGTTCTTGGTATTCAGCTCCCAAATGCCGATCTTTGAAATATCCACCGCGATCTCAAGCCGCCGCGACAGGGTCTCCAACTGCCGTTCGCGCCGCTTCAAGGTTCGAATTGCATCGCGCCGTGCCGCCGACAGGCGACTGATCATATAGATCGGCACAACAATAAATCCGCCGGCAATAAAAACCAACAGACGCCAGGGCCAGGGATTGGCCCTGCTGGCCGACCACCCGCCCTTGGGGCGCGCTGCAATTTGCCAGGACCCAACCGGGAGCGGGATGTCCAGGAGAACCGGGTTATCGGTAAAAACGGATGGGTCGCCAAAGAACTGTACGCCCTCGGCCCCCATACCGTCCTGTCCCCGTATTCCAACCTCGATGCCCAGGTCGGGAGAGTTGAACCCATGCGACTCGTACAGAGGTTCAGCCTTCATGACCGAGGATAAAATCCCCCAAAACCGGCGATTTTCCCCTGTTCCGACAAAGACCGGAAAGCGGCCAATAAAGGCCTCATCGCCCTGCACCAGCTGGACCGGACCTGCCAGAACCACTGCGCCCTTATCGCGGACTTTGTAGGCAGCCTCTCGCTGGGCGGCGTTTTGGTTGTAATCCAGTCCCAAGGCCGCCTCGTTGCCGTGCAGCGGGTAGATCATCGAAACCACAAGGTCCGGCGCCGCTGCAACATGGCTAATGCCCGATTGTCTGCCCAGCACCATTTCCCCCAGCTGGGTGAACCGCTCCTGTGACATGTCCGGCTCGGTGGACAACACCGCAACCAGCCCGCGCACCAGCTGAAGATCGGCATTGAGCGCCCCTTCAAGACTGACCTGCAGCTGGTTTACTTCGCGGCGCACATCGGCCCGCAGCGCCTGATTATGGATGATGTCGTTTTGTTGTTCTGAATAATAGCCCGCAGCCAGAACCATAACGAGGGCGACCAGAACCGGGATATGGGCGCGTCGCACTAGCCCGCCAATGGGTTTTGCAGAAGAACCTCTCACGGAACAGACACCACTCAACCTTACCCATTTTGGCCCTTCATAGAAAAGACCAAACCAATTCACCATTATCTATCGTTCGTCATGCAAGCTGCCGCACAGATGTTCATATCTGCTTAAAAACGCTTCCATTCAACGACGTTCTTTACAGACCTAATCCTACCGTAACATTTACATGTCACAAAAAGCAGAGCGTTTATCAGATGAATTCATCACCACCACCCCCTGCAGTCATTGCCCCGACCGGCCCCTAGTGGCGCTGGATGTCCAGGCTGGCGCGCAGCCCCTGGCTGCCCTGATCGAACTGCAGCGTGCCGCCATGCTGTTCTGCGACGGTGGCAACGATGGTCAACCCCAGGCCAAACCCGTCAATAGCAGAGCTGTTGGCACCGCGCTGAAACGGGGCCAGAACCTCCTGGATCTCGGCCACGGTCAATTCAGATCCCTCGTCCTCAACCGTGATCACCGCCCGCTCCGCGCTCGCCTCCAGCCGCACCACGGCACGGCGGCCGTATTTCAGGGCATTGTCCACCAGATTGGTCAGGGCGCGCTGCAACAGGATCGGCCGCGCCGTCACAAGCACCCGGCGCGCATCCGGCAAGGCGCCCTGCCCCGCGCGGGCTGAAAACAGCGACTGCGCCCCCTGAACCACCTCGGGCTGCATCCGCACATAGCTCACTGGCTTGTCCAGATCCTGATAATCCGCCACCAGAGCCTCCACCAGCGCGGTGAGCGAGATCTGGCGCGGCACTTCCAGGCTGAGTTCCGAGCGGGTATAGGTCAGCACGCTTTCGATCATGCCGGTCATACTGTCGATATCCGCCTCCAGCTTGCGGCGCAGGGTCTGGTCCTGGATCAGTGCCGCCCGCAGGCGCAAGCGGGTGGCCGGCGTGCCCAGATCATGGCTGACCGCCGACAGAACCGTGGCGCGTTTTTCGATCTGCGCCCGTGCCCCGGCCAGATGATCATTCACCGCCGCGACAATCTCCTGCAGCTCTGCCGGGCCGGGGGCGGAGTAGCTATCCGGCCCCCCCAGCACCCGCGGCTGACGCAGCAGCCGGGCGAAGGCACCAAACCGCGCCGAGATCTCGCCACTTTGGCTGAGCACAATCGCCAGCCCCACCGCCGCAAGAATCACCGCCAGCAGGCGCAGATCCGTCGGCGCCGCCTGACAGCCCCAGTAGGAAGCCCCCTCGACCTGCCGCCAGCCCCTGTCGCCATATTGGGCAAAGACCAGCGGATCGCTGCAATGGCGTGCCAACAGGCGGGTGACCGCCCCCAGCTGCTGCGCCGCCGTTTGCCGGGGCGCGGTTTGCAGATCGGCAACCCCGTAGCGCAGGCGATCTGACACAATCATCAACCGCAACACCGTGCCGGTGCGTACCCCCATGCCAGGCCCAAAACCTGACCCCAACCCCAACGCCCGCCCTGTTTCCCCCAAGATCGAGATCTCGGTAACAAAACCGCCGCCCGGCACCTCGGGGCGTTGACCGCGCGGATGGTCGTTGGCCACGTCTGACTGCAGCGACAGAGCCTGGATCTGCAGACCTGCGGGCGCAGGCGCATTGCCCTGCAGGGCCTGATACAGCAACACCCCCGCCATCTGGCTGCGGGCCAGATGCTGCTCCCAGGCGCGGGATGATTGCAGCCACAGGAAGGCCGCCCCCAGACCAATGGCAAAGCCGCCAAAGATCCACAGGCGCGCCTGGGTTTTCAGATCCCAGATGCGGCTCACGCGGTCTGCTCTTCCGCCACATCCACGGCCAGGACATAGCCAATGCCGCGCGCGGTGCGCAGCATCTGCGGATCTTTGGGGTCGCTTTCGATCTTGGAGCGCAGCCGCCCCACCAACATGTCGATTGCCCGCCCGGAGCCGTCGGGCTCTGCACTGCTGCCACTGCTGCCACTGGCAAAACCTTCCAGCAGGCCCGCCTGGATTTCCTCGCGCTTCAACGGAATATGCGGGTTGGCCAAAAACACCTTGAGCAGGCTGGTCTCCCGCTGCGACAGCGCCACCTGAAACCCCTGCGGCGAGAGCACCTCATCGCGTTTGCCGTCATAGGTCCAACCGGCAAAGCGGAACAGCGCCAGCCGCCGCCGATGAACCAGCGAGGCACTGCGGTTGGCCCGCTGCAAAACCGCCCGCACCCGCGCCAGCAGCAGCTCCGGGTTAAAAGGCTTTGCCACATAGTCATCCGCCCCGACCTCATAACCCGCCATGCGCTGGTGATCCTGAGACAGCGCCGAGACCAGAATGATCGGAACATCCTGTTCGCGGCGCAAGCGGGCACAGATCTCGACGCCGCTTTCCGATCCCAGCATCACATCCAACAGGATCAGATCCACCCGCCCCGCCTGCATCAGCGCCCGGATCTCCGCCTCATTTTCGGCGGCATGGGCGATAAAGCCGTTTTGCTGCAAAAACTGGGTCAGCATGGCGCGGGTCTCCGCATCATCATCCACCACCATAAGCCGGGGTATCGTCATAGCCTCTTACTGCCTCTTACTCTCTCTGCCTTTGCCTGCCAGACTGCCCCATTTTTGCGGCCAAAGGTACAGCTAGGTAACAAGTTGTAACGGAAGTGACGGATTTCTGCTCTCTGACCACTGCAGTGGTCGGCTCAACCATTGCGACAGCCCCCTCCGTCAGCGCAGGCTAGGGCAATACCGTCGCCTTCAGTGGCGGCATCTGCGCCACTGCATCTTGGAGGAAGAGGTGGTGTAGTTCAAAGGGGCTGGTTGAGCTCTTGACGACTTTAGGGAGGAAGACAAAATGAAAAGATCCGTATTTACGGCCGCGTCCACGCTGGCGGTTGTCGCTGCATCCGCAGTATCCATGGCCCAGGCCGGCCCAGAGGCAGAGGTGCTGCATTGGTGGACCTCGGGCGGGGAAGCCAAATCCGTCGCCGTATTGCAGCAGGAATTTTCCGCCAATGGCGGCACCTGGACCGATATGCCAGTGGCAGGCGGTGGCGGCGATGCCGCCATGACGGCGCTGCGAGCGCGGGTTCTGTCCGGCAATGCCCCCACTGCGGTGCAGCTGAAAGGCCCCGCCATTCAGGAATGGTACGAAGAAGGCGTTCTCGCTGATATCTCGGCCGTGGCCGAGGCCGAGGGCTGGGACAAGGTGCTGCCAGCCTCCATTGCGGCCCATATGAAATGCGAAGGCCAGTGGTGCGCCGCGCCGGTGAATGTGCACCGGGTGGACTGGCTCTGGGCCAATGCCGAAATCCTCGCGGCCAATGACATTGCGATGCCAACCAGCTGGGACGACTTTAACGCCGCCGCAGATAAACTGATGGCGGCCGGGGTGATCCCGCTGGCTCATGGTGGTCAGGCCTGGCAGGATGCCACGGTATTTGAAGTTGTCGCCCTTGGCCTTCTGGGCCCGGATGGGTTCCACAAGGCCTTTGTCGATCTGGACCCTGAAATGCTGGGGTCGGACAAGATGGTCGCGGTTTTTGACCAGATGCGCAAAATGCGCGGTTATGTGGACAGCAATTTCCCCGGTCGCGACTGGAACCTTGCCACCTCGATGGTGATGAACGGCGAAGCGGCGTTTCAGATCATGGGCGATTGGGCCAAGGGCGAATTCCTTGCTGCTGGCAAGGTGCCGGGTGAGGATTTCCTCTGCGCCTCGGCACCGGGGGAAGGCTTTCTCTATAATGTTGACAGCTTTGCCATGTTTGATGTCAGCGGCGACGACAAACAGCAGGGTCAGGCGCTACTGGCCAAGCTGATCGTCGGCCAGAACTTCCAGAAGGTCTTTAACCTCAACAAGGGCTCGATCCCGGCGCGGGTTGATGTTGCCATGGACGATTTTGACTCCTGTGCGCACCTGTCATCGGCAGAGATGACCACCAGCTCCAAAGACGGTTCCCTGCTGCCCAGCTATGCCCATGGCATGGCGATGCGCGGCGCCCAGTCCGGGGCGATCACCGATGTGGTCACCGCGCATTTCAATTCCGACATGTCCTCGGCTGAGGCGGTTGAAATGCTGGTCGCCGCAGTGGAAAACTCGCTGTAATATCACCCGACCAAACGACCCGCTCCACTCACATGAGCTGTTCCGCCCGGGCAATTTTGCCAGGGCGGGACAAAACATAAAGGCACGATCCAATGCGCGCATGGCTGGAACGCCAGATCCCCAAGATGGTACTGGCCCCTTCGTTTGTGGCGATCCTCATCTTTGTTTATGGCTTCATCGCCTGGACAGCCTGGATCTCTCTGACCCGTTCAAAACTACTGCCCAAATACGATCTCTATGGGGTCATCCAGTATAAGCGGCTGTTTGCAGCACCGCGCTGGGACACCGCCATGGACAACCTGTTCCTGTTTGGCGCGCTATTCATCTGCATTTCCATGGCACTGGGACTGCTGTTGGCAATCCTGCTGGACCAGCGCATCCGCGTCGAAGGCGTGCTGCGCACCATCTATCTGTACCCCATGGCCCTGTCGATGATCGTCACCGGCACCGCCTGGAAATGGATCATGAACCCCGGCCTGGGGATCGAGGCCATGGTGCGGAACTGGGGCTATGACAGCTTTCGCTTCAACTGGGTAATTGACCCCGACATGGCGATCTATGCGGTGGTGATTGCCGGCGTCTGGCAGGCCTCTGGCTTTGTCATGGCGCTGTTTCTGGCCGGGCTGCGCAGCGTCGATGGTGAGATCATCAAGGCGGCGCAGATTGATGGCATTCCCGGCTGGCGGATCTATTCGGCCATTATCCTGCCCTCAATGGCGCCGATTTTCCTGTCCGCCTTTATCGTGCTGGCCCATCTGGCGATCAAGAGCTTTGATCTGGTGGTCGCCCTCACCGGGGGCGGCCCTGGCTATGCCACCGATCTGCCCGCAACCTATATGTATGCCATGGCCTTTTCGCGCGGTGACATTGGTCAGGCGGCGAGTTCCGCCATGGTGATGATGGGCGTGGTCTTTGCCATTGTTGTTCCCTATCTCTATTCCGAACTGAGGGCGAAACATGTCTGATTTTTCTGCCGCTCCTGCCGTGTCACCGCCCCTGCGCCCGGGGCAAATTGCCCTGCGCTGGCTGCTGTTTTCCCTGCTGGGCCTGTTTGCGCTGTTCTACCTGATGCCGCTTTTTGTCATGCTCACCACCTCGCTCAAAAGCCTGGAGGAAATCCGCAGTGGCAGCCTGGTGGCGCTGCCCCGCGAGGTCACGTTTGACGCCTGGCGCACCGCCTGGTCCGAGGCCTGCACCGGCATTCAATGCGAAGGACTGCGCCCCTATTTCTGGAACTCGGTACTGCTGGCGGTGCCAGCTGTGTTGATCTCCACCTTTCTGGGCGCCGCCAACGGCTATATCATTGCCCAGTGGAATTTTCGCGGCGCCAATCTGATCTTCTCAGCGATGTTGTTTGGCTGCTTCATCCCCTTTCAGGTGGTGCTGCTGCCCATGGCCCGGATGCTGGGGCTGATGGGGCTGGCGGGGACAATTCCGGGGCTGATCTTTGCCCATGTGGTCTACGGTATCGGCTTTACCACACTGTTTTTCCGCAACTTCTACGTCACCATCCCCGGTGATCTGGTGAAAGCGGCCAAGGTTGACGGCGCCGGGTTCTTTCGCATCTTCTGGTCGATATTCCTGCCGCTGAGCCTGCCGATTATCGTCGTCACAGTGATCTGGCAGTTCACCCAGATCTGGAATGATTTCCTGTTTGGCGTTAGCTTTAGCCAGGCGGGCACCCAGCCGGTGACTGTGGCGCTGAACAATATCGTCAACTCCACCACTGGCGTCAAAGAATACAACGTCGACATGGCCGCCGCGATCATTGCCGGTCTCCCCACCCTGTTGGTCTATGTGGTTGCAGGAAAATACTTTATTCGCGGCCTCACCGCCGGCTCTGTAAAAGGCTAATGCTATGACCCCGATCCTGGACATCCAGTCCCTCAGCAAAAACTACGGCGCGGTGGAAATCCTCAAGGAGGTCAATGTCGCCATCAACCCCGGCGATTTTCTGGTGCTTGTCGGCCCCTCGGGCTGCGGCAAATCCACCCTGCTCAATTGCATCGCCGGGCTGGAGCCGATCTCAGGCGGGTCGATCCGCATTGGCGGACGCGACATGACCCAGGTCAGCCCCAAGGACCGCGATATCGCCATGGTGTTTCAGTCCTATGCGCTCTACCCCACCATGACGGTGGCCAAAAACATCACCTTTGGCATGAAGGTGCGCGGCATAGATGCTGCCACCCAGGCCCGCAAACTGGCCGAGGTGGCGCAGCAGTTGCAGATTGAGCCGCTGCTGGATCGTCGCCCCGGCCAGCTGTCAGGCGGCCAACGGCAAAGGGTGGCCATGGGCCGCGCCCTGGTGCGCGATCCAAAACTGTTCCTGTTTGACGAGCCGCTGTCGAACCTGGATGCCAAGCTGCGGGTCAGTATGCGATCAGAAATCAAGAAACTGCACCAGAACCTGGGCGCCACCATGGTCTATGTCACCCATGACCAGATCGAGGCGATGACCCTGGCCACCAAAATTGTGGTGATGAAGGGCGGCGTGGTGCAACAGATCGGCACCCCAGCCGAGATCTACAACCACCCGGCCAATCTGTTTGTCGCCGATTTCATGGGCTCGCCCGCGATGAACCTGATCCCGGCGCGCACCCAACGGGCAGGCAGTGGCATCCAGATCGAAATCGCCCGCCCCGAGGGCACCCCGATGGTGCTGCAAAGCCCGCATTCGCAAGACCTGCCTGAGGATGTCATCCTGGGCCTGCGCCCCGAAGATATCGCCGAAGCCGGGTTCCGCAGCGGTGCATCGGTTCAGGCCGCCCAGTGCCGCATTGATCTGGTGGAACCGGCCGGCGCCGACACCTATGTGGTCTCGGAACTGGGGGGCAAACAGGTCACCGCACGGCTGCATGCCGAAACCAAAGCCCAGCCTGGCACCCTGCTGGATCTGGCCTTTGATCTCGGTAAGGTGTCCTTCTTTGCGCCGGATACCGGCGAGCGGTTGAACTAGATGCGGCGTCTGGTTGCAGATCTTGGCGGCACCAATTGCCGTCTGGCGCGGAGCACGGCAGCAGGCCAGCCATTGCAGGCGGTGCAGAGCTACCGGAACGAAGATTTTGCCAGCTTTTCAGATCTGCTGGAGCGCTATCTCAGGGATACAGAGCAGACCGCGATTACCGAGATGGTGATTGCGGTTGCCGGTCCGGTCAATGGATCTGCGGGGGACCAACATGCCCAGGTAACCAATCGCGGCTGGGATCTCTCGGCGCGGGATCTGTCCCAGGACATGGGCAATATTGCGGTCTGTTTGCTAAATGATCTCAGCGCATTGGGGCATAGTCTCGCTGAGCTGTCGGAACACGACCTCGCTGAGATCCAGCCACTAGGCACGGCAGATCCTCAGGGGCAAAAGCTGGTCATCGGGATCGGCACCGGGTTTAATGTCAGCCCGGTGATTGCTGCGGATCACGGCGTTGTCAGTCTGAAATCTGAATTTGGCCATGTCGCCTTGCCGCTGGATCTGTATCAGGCGCTGCAGGCGCAGATCGGCGCCAAAGCCACTGATTTCACCACCATAGAGCGCTGCTTTTCCGGCCGTGGCTTTGCGGCGCTCTATGCGGCCTGGGCACCGGATGCCCCGCCGCTGCACAATGCCGCTGCGATCATGGCAGCCTCTTCTCACAATGATAGCGTCGCGGCCTTTACCGGGTTCTACGCAGAACTCCTGGCACTGCTAAGCCGCAACCTCATCAAGGGGTTTTTGCCCCGTGGCGGGCTGTATTTTGCCGGAACCCTGGCCCGTAATCTGCTGACGAGCCCCGCCAAATCCGCCTTTTTACAGGCCTATGGGCGGCCAGATCCCCAGTTCCCGGAGCTGACCGCCCCGGTGTTTTGCATCCTTGATGACGGGGCCGCCTTGAAAGGCTGCGCCGGGGTTGCGCTGCCAAACCGGTGATCTCTGGCCTCCTGACCTGCGCAAACCAGCCGGGGTGCCGCTACACCGCTGCCAACTCCCCTGCCGCCTGCTCTGCCTGTGCCCCTTGCCCTGCCTGTGCCCCTTGCTCTGCCTGTGCCCCTGCTCTGCCTGCGCCAGCCAGAACAACAGGTCGGGGGTGCAGTCTTTGGTGTCTTTTGCAGGTGCCAACAAAGACAAGGCCCTGTGAAACTTCCCTTGCTTGGCCAGGCAAATCCCCAAGGCAATCGAGATATCCGATCGGGTCGCACCAAGTTTATTGGCGTGCACCAACACCGCCGTTGCCTCCTCCATGCGGTCTGTTTGTTGCAGAAGGTCCGCATAGATCACCTCAAGCTCACGTATCCGCTTACCGGCCAAATGAGCGCTGGCGCTGGCGCGCGCTATCTCGACCTCTGCCAGCGCCGCCTGCGGGTTCTGCAAGCGCAGCCCCGTGCCAGGCCAGGGCAGGAACCCCCTTGGGTGGCAGCAGGTCGGCAGTCTCGATCCAATCCGCCAGCATATCAGTGCACTCTTTCCCCATATCCAAGGCCAGCTGATCGGCAACCAAGGCCGCCCAGGGTGGAAAAAACATGGGTGCGCCGCCGTTTTTCAGCCCGAATAGCCTCCCGGCCCCAGGTCGGATCCACCGGCCACTGTCTTCGAAACACCGGCCCATGATCGATAACCGTCAGGCCGGCAGGCGCAGACCCCAACGCTGCAAGCTGGCGCGCGGTTTCAAATGCCTCGGCACCGCCATAGGAAAACCCGGTCAGATGCAGTTTGGCCTCTGGATAGCTGTGATCCAGAACCCTTGCATAACAGCGCGTGTGATCCGCAAAGCTGCGCGGGGTGGCCAAGGCCGCAGCCACAGGTCTTTGCATTAAATAGCAGTTCAGATCCTGGGGCGCCTGGGCCATTATATCCGTCAGATTTGGCCCTGTCGGCACCAGGCCGGGCAGAAAGACAAGCGGGTCAGGTCCACTGCCTGCTTTGGTGCAGACCAGGGCTTGGTGCCATCCTTGCAAAATAGCCGGAGCCAGATCCGCCCCGATGTCCCCTTCTGCACCGCCATGCAAGCGGGGTGCGGGGTTAAATTCTGGGTCATATGCCGCATTCCGGGATGTAAAACGAGTCGCAAAGAGCGCCTTGCTACGACGCGGCAGCGCTCTGCGGTCCAGTTTACCCGAGGGGGTCAGAGGCAGCGCATCACACTGGGCCACCAGTGCTGGAACCCAGGCCGAGGACCGATTTGCCTGCAATAGCATTCCCCACAAAGAGGGTGTGGCAAAGAAATGATGCGGCGCGGTATCGCGCAGGCACTCAACAATATGCCAGGGATCACGGCGCTGGTCGACAGCAGCCGATCACCAGAGCGCAGGCGGGTTGGTCCCCATAGTGATCAAAGGCCCGGGCCAACAGCTCTCCCACCGGCGGGCTTGGGGCGACGACATCACAGGAAAGCACCCGCGAGCGCCCCTCCTGGGCGCTGACCTGGGGGATGCCCAGCGCCAGAGCCTGCTCCAGTGTCTGCTCCAAAGCAGCACAGATATGGGCGATACATGCAGGAATTTCGCCATCGCCTCAAGGGCAGACCAGGTCTGCGCGCCAATCTGCAGCGGCGTGCTTTTGCCACCATAAGAAGGCTGTGCCGGCGGGGCAAAGTCAAAGGGCAGTGGTGCGAATGAGGCCGGGTTCTGCGCGACAGCCGCCCCCTGGGGCTGCTGTTCCAGATCTCTGGCGTAATCGGCAAAATCATTCAGGCGGCGATCCGCTTTCCCGCAGAGATTTGCACCAGTATTTGCACCGGCTTTTGCACAGGAAGACTGCCCATAGAGCTGCCCCAGCTCCTTGCAGAACTTCCCCACTGACCAGCCATCCATCCATGGATATGAAACAGCGGCATGGAGCAGAGCGAGATATCCAGATCGTTCAGCTCCACCGACTGGGCGATATTGCCGCAGGAGATCGCCAAGTTCTGCTGGCTCAGCTGCACCATCTTGGGGCGCGCCGTGGTGCCTGAGGTATGCAGGATAAGCCCCGCTGCGCTGGGCTCAGACATGGCTGGCAAATCGTGCCCCGGCCGGGGGATTGAAACAGCGCATCATCAAGCGTCAGGCTGGCAACACCCACAGCGGCAACTGCGGCATAGGCTGCGGCGCAGGCGCCCTCTCCCACCAGCCCAACCACGGCTTTAGATCCTTGAGATAAAAAGAAATTCTTCGGTGGTATAGTTTGGGTTCAAAGGCGCCGCCGCATGGGCGTGCAGGCAGGCCAGAAACCCAAGCGCAGCATGACGGGCCAGCGCACAATTGTCCTCCAAATGTACCACAGCCCCCCAAATTTAACGATGCAATGCCGCAGGACGACGAAATCGATTGAATAAAAGTCTCCTATTCGCCGTACCATGAAAGATCAAAAGATCCGTTCCTAAACCCGCGTTTTGCGTTAACTTTGGTTAACAACTGGGCCGGGATGGTCATCATTGCGCCAGTTGATCTACTGTTCCTTTGCAAGACCTGCGCCGATCTTTCGCTGCATCAGCCATTCAAAAAGTCCCGGCGACACTCGGTTGATGATCCAGGACAATCGCGCCACCCGCCCCACGGGAATGACGCTTTTGCCCCGCTTCAGCCCCTTAAGGATCTCTGCCGCAGCCTCTTCGGGGGTCATGTAATCCACCCCGTCCACCGCCGCCCCTGGGCGGGCAATGCCATTGGTTTTGGCCTCGGATCGGCCAATATTGGTCGCCACAAAACTGGGCGCGGCAATCGCCACCCGGACCCCGTATTGCTTTTCCTCAGATCGCAGGGATTTGAAGAACCCCTCCAGCGCGTGTTTGCTGGCGGCATAGGCGGTGCGGTGCAACAGCGGGCTAAACCCGGCAACCGATGAGATCGCCAGATGGGTGCCCTTGGCCCGGCGCAGGTCCCCGAGCAGGGCCTGGGCCATTTCCGTTGCCGCAAAGTAATTGATATCAAAAACCTTTCGATGCGCCTCTGGGCTCAGATCGGCGCAGGCGCCAATCCAGGTGATGCCCGCATTATAGACCACCAGATCAATTGAGCCCTGATCGTCACGGATCTGCTCACACAGCGTGCCCATGGCGGCGGCATCCGTCAGATCACAGCCAATGACTTGCCGCCCCTTCACTGCAGGCAGAGCCGCAAGCGCAGGTCCCGGCAAGTCGATCAAGACTGTAGACCAGCCCGCCTGGCGCAACCCCGCATCCAGGGCCAGGCCCAGCCCCCCTGCTCCGCCGGTGATAATAGCCGTTTTGTTGTGGTTCCCGTTTGTCATCACAGCCCCGCCGCCTTTTGCCAAAGCGAAAAAACCTCGGCGCTGGTAAGGTCAGGCACATAGCCAAACCGCGTCTTCAGGGCGCTGTTATCCAGCACCGGACGATATTGCAGGAACCGCACCTGAGCCGGACCATAGCGCGACAGTTTCAAAGGATGAGCGATGGCCAGCGCCACCTTAAGCCCCCAGGCCGGCAGGCGCAGCACTGGTTTATTCATCGCCCGCGCCAGATCCGAAACCCCCAGCGCCCCGTCACCGGCCACGTTGAAAATTCCCGGCGGCCCCTCTGCCACTGCCCGTTTCAGAATCCGTGCCAGATCGCGGGTCCAGATAAAGACAAAGGGGCTGTCACAGCCCGCAATGGCCAACAGGCGTGGTTTGTGAAACAGCGCGGTGATTTGGTTCTCCAGCCCCGCCCCCAGCACGGTCCCAACCCGCAGCACCACCTGCTCCAACGCAGGGGTATCGGCGCGGGCTGTCGCCAGCATTTCTTCGACCTGGCGCTTATGGTCCGAATAGGCGAACTCGCGGTTGCCCCGGACGGGATCGCTCTCAGTCAGTGGCTGCGCATTGTCCGCATGATAGCCATAGGCCGCCCCGGAAGAGGTCACCACCAGACGTTTGACCCCGTGGCTCACACAGGCCGCAAGCA
Organism: Phaeobacter sp. G2; assembly: GCA_025163595.1. Lineage (NCBI taxonomy): Bacteria > Pseudomonadati > Pseudomonadota > Alphaproteobacteria > Rhodobacterales > Roseobacteraceae > Phaeobacter > Phaeobacter sp. G2. Next base: position 1,630,629 of record CP104100.1, on the reverse strand, counting down.
CATTGCGCGAGCCAACAACATCCACCGCGTGGGCAAAATCACGCGTCGTTGGCGCAACAATGGAGGCCAGATGGATCACCACATCCGGGCGCTCTTGCCCGATCAGCCGATCAGGATCATCGCCGCGCACGTCAAGTGGCACAAACCGGATCCCCGCAGGCAGAACTGCCGGCGACCGTATATCCGTCGCCACCACCTCATAGGGGCTGCCCGCGTCCTGCGCCAACGCGTGCAGCAGGGCTGAGCCAACATCCCCTGCAGCACCAGTGATCAGAACCTTTGTCATCGTCTTGCCTCCCGCCGGGACATGATTTGGGCCAGGCAGAGACCGGACACCGCGTGCCAAATCCCCCAAAGTGCCGCCACCACGGCCATGCCGCCCAGACCGTTAAAAAAGCCAAAGATCAGCACCAGCCCCAGGCCCGAGTTCTGAATGCCGGTCTCGATGGTGATGGCGCGCCGATCATAGTCGCTCAGCCCCGCCAGCGAAGCGGTGCCATAGCCCGCAGCCAGCGCGATGGCGTTATGCAGCACCACCAGCCCGCCCACAAAAGGCGCAAACTGCAGAAAGAAGGCCCAATTCGCCGCAAGCGCCAGCACCACAAAGGCCAGAAAGATCAGCATCGACAGGTTCTGCATTGGCCGCCGCACCCGGTCGGCCAATGCCGGGCGGCGACTGTTGAGAAAAATCCCCAGCACCAGCGGCAGCACCAACATCAGCGACACCGTTACCGCAATCTGCACCGGGTCGATCGCGACCCGGTTCAAAATCTCTCGCGTCGGCGCGTAAAGCTGGCCCCAAAAGGCGATGTTGAACGGGGTGATCAGGATCGCCCCAACGGTGGCAAAGGCGGTCATCGACACCGACAGCGCCGCGTTACCCCCGGCCCGATGGGTGATGAAGTTTGAGATATTGCCACCCGGACAGGCGGCAACCAGGATCAGCCCCAGCGCAATAGAGGCCCGAGGCTCCACTATAAGCACCAGCAAAAAGCTCAGCGCGGGCAGCACGATAAACTGCGAAATCAACCCGGTCACTACAGGTTTGGGAGCCCGTGCCAGTCGGGCAAAGTCGCTGGGCTTGAGATCCAGCGCGATGGAAAACATCACGATGGCAAGAATGGCGTTCATCACCATCAAGCTGGCACCGCTGAAGTTCAGAACAACTGTATCAAGATCGGTCATGCCCGCCCCCCGGTCAGGGCCGCGATCCAGCCGGTAACGGCCTTGCGGTAGGTTGCCTTGTCCACGTAATAGGCCATACGCGCCAGTTTCAGGTAGTTCATACCGCCGGTTGCCCGCTCAAACCCTGCGGATTTTTCCCGTTTCAGCTGCGCCGCCCCCGCAGAGCCATCCCGCAGCCCCTTGATATAGCGCGCCACCATTTCCGCCTGTTCATGGCGCCCCTGCCAGCCCAGCCCCGAGGCCTCGACCATGCCCAGCACAAACAGGTCGTCGCGTTTGGGATGCATGCAATTGAGGTAGAGATGTGGTGCCGCGCCTTGCCAGTTCAGCAGCTCTTTGTCGATAAAGGGGTAGTGCAGCAAATAGCCGGTGGCGGTCAGGATCATGTCATAATCCGCCTGTGAGCCATCGGTAAAATGCACCGTTTTGCCGTCGATATGGTCGATATCCGGGCGCACAGTCAGGTCGCCATGGCCCGCATGAAACAGGATCAGCGAGTTCACCACCGGGTGGCTCTCATAGAGCGCATAATCCGGTTTGGGAAAGCCGTATTTTTGCGGGTCGCCAACAAACCATTTCAGGATCATCCCATCGACCCGGCGCTTTAGCCACATCGGCAGGCGAATGGCACCGCCCATGGTATCCGCCGGTTTGCCAAAGACGTATTTGGGCACAAAATAGTATCCGCGCCGCATCGAGATATCGCAGCTCACCCCGTGATGAATGGCATCCACGGCAATGTCGCAACCGGAATTCCCCGCCCCGACAATCAACACCCGCTTGTCGGCAAACTGGCGCGGGTCGCGGTACTGGGCCGAATGGATCTGCTCGCCGTCAAAGTGACCTTTGAAGCTGGGTAGATTGGGCTCTGCCAGAGTGCCATTGGCGATCAATACACCGGCAAAGACCGCGCTGTGCTCCTGCCCCTCGCCATCGCGCCAGGTCACGCGCCAGCCATCGCCGCTGCCCCCCAGGGGATCACAGGACAGCACCTGACAGTTAAAAGCGTAGTCTTTGTAGAGATCATAGTGACGGGCAAAATCGCAAAAATAGCGGCGCATTTCCCAGTGCGAGGGGTATTCGGCAACCTCTTCGGCCATTGGAAAGTCGTGAAATTGAGTCATCTTTTTGGACGAAATCAAATGCGCGGTTTCATACATGGTCGATTGCGGCGCATCGATGTCCCACAGCCCCCCCACGTCCGAATGCAGCTCGAACCCCTGAAAGGGAATGCCCTGTTCTTTCAACAGTTTTGCCATGGCCAGCCCCATGGGCCCCGCCCCAATCAGTGCAAACCTATCCGCCGCGACGCTCTCTTGCGCCGCGTTTGTCTGTGCCGTCATCATTTTTCCTCCCTGGTGCGCCATCAGGCGCTCTTTTAAATTGAACGACTGTTAAAAATAGGGCAAGATATTTCTGCCATGACCGAAAAAGTGAAAGAAAATCAACGACAACGTGCGCCGAGCAAGCGCTCTTTGGCGACTCGTGAGCGCATTTTTGATGCCGCAGAGCAGCTGTTTTCAGAGCGTGGGTTTGAAGGGGCTTCGATTCGTGACATCGCCCGCGCCGCCGATGTGCAGGGGGCGCTGGTCAATCATCACGGCGGCAGCAAAGAGGCGCTGTTTGCCACTGTGGTCACCCGGCGGGCGCAGGAACTGGCCCGGCTCAGACAAGATGCCCTGGCGCAGGCAAAGGCTGAAGGTCCGCTCACCCTGCGCCGGATTCTGACCTGCTTTATTGCGCCTTTCATCGACAAGACCCTGAACGGCGGCGCCGCCTGGTCGGCCTATGGTCGGCTGATCGCCCATGTCTCGTCGGATGTGCGCTGGCAGCATATTGCGCAGATCTGTTTTGACCCAACCGTCAGGGTCTTTCTGGCGGAGATTGCAGCAATCCTGCCCGAGAGCTCGCAGCAAAAGATCAGCACCCATTTTGTCTTTATGGTCTCTGCAATGCTGTCCCTTTGCACCTCGCGCTGGCGTATTGCAGGCCTCGCAGACAGCGACCCCCCGCAGGATGCAGCCGGGGACCTGGCTGCGGATCTCACCGCGCACTTGTTGGCCTTTTGCGAGGCGGGATTTAGATCCTAGGGCCAGGCACCCGGCCCCATACAGCGCGCCAGTGTCAGTGCCAGAGCCTGTGCAAGAACCCGCGCCTAAACGGCCATTGCCGCCTGTTCCGTCCAAACATGGTCCAGCGCCAGCAACCTGCGCTGCACCCGGCCTGGGTAGTCGGTGACAATGCCATCAACGCCCAAAGCAATCATCCGGTCGATATCTGCCATCTCATTCACCGTCCAGACCGCAACCCGCAGGCCCAGGGCATGTGCCCGCGCGACCTGCGCTGCGGTCACATCCAGGTAATAGGGGCACCACAGCGCGCCACCTGCCTGTGCCACCAGGTCAGGCGGGCTGGCGTCGGCCTCAGTCAGACCGGGAATCGCAGGGGTGGCGTGATCTTCGCCGATATCCGCTGCATTTTGCGGCATCTGCGTGAGAAAAGAGGTCGGCATTTCGGGCGCCTGGCGGGCACATTCCGCCAAAAGCGCCCAGTCAAAGCTGTGCATCAAGGTGCGCTGCGTCAGTCCCAGGGCGCGAACGTCCGCCACCACCGCCGCCACAACGGCGGCGCGGGCCGAGGCATCCTGTAGTGTCTCAGGGTCGGATTTGATCTCAAGCATCAGATGCACATCCTGATAACCCGGCTGGGCAATCAAGGCACAGAGATCGCTGAGACGTGGAATGCGAGCGCCATAGAGAAAAGCCTGATCGGGAAAGCGCTGGCCGTATTCGCTGCGACCATCCAACCCGCCCACATCCATCTCGGCCAGATAGGCCCAATCCAGATCTGACACCCTGGGCTCTGCCCCCTGCAGCCAGTTGCCGGCCCCGTCCCGCACGATCGAGCCCGTCAGGCTGTGATTATGGGTGATCACCGGCACCCCGTCGCGGCTCATCACCACGTCGAATTCCAACAGGCGCACCCCACAGTTCAGGGTAAAGGCAAAGCCCTCCATGGTGTTTTCCGGCATCACACCGCGCGCACCGCGATGCCCGATCACCCGGATCAGACCATCGCCACCGGTAAAGGCCGCCAGCTGGGGGAACTGCATCACGCCTCCAGCCGTTTTTCGGTCTTGGCGTCGAACAGGTGCAGCAGCTCTGGTGCGGCAGAAAACCGATGCTGCGCACCGGCCTGGGTAGACACATGCCCCGAAACCGAGGCCACCATGGCGTGAGTGGTGCCGCTGAGCATGCCATGCAACAGTGTGTTGGCGCCCAGTTGTTCCACCATATCCACATCAATGGCAATGGGGCCGTTTTCATCCGCCACCAGATGTTCGGGGCGAATGCCCAACAAAACCGACCCCGCCTGCGCCTGTGCCTCAGACAGCTGCGGCGCCGCAAGTTTGGCGCCATTTGGCAGCCCCATGCCGTCGGCCGCTACCGTGACGGGGATAAAGTTCATCGCCGGACTGCCAATGAAACCGGCCACAAAGACCGACGCCGGGCGGTCATACAGCTCAATCGGGGTGCCGAACTGCTCAACATAGCCTCCGTTCAGAACCATCAGACGATCGCCAAGGGTCATGGCCTCAACCTGATCATGGGTCACATAGATCGAGGTCACCCCCAGGCGCTGCTGCAGCTTGCGGATCTCCAGCCGCATCTGCACCCGCAGTTTGGCATCCAGGTTCGACAGGGGTTCGTCAAACAGGAACACCTGCGGATCGCGCACGATGGCCCGCCCCATGGCAACCCGCTGACGCTGGCCACCGGACAATTGCCGGGGTTTGCGGTCCAGATACTGACGGATTTCCAGAATATCGGCAGCCTCTTCAACACGCTGATTGATCTCAGCCTTGGAGAGTTTGCGGATCTTCAGCCCGTAAGCCATGTTTTCACGCACGCTCATATGCGGATAAAGCGCGTAGTTCTGAAACACCATGGCGATATCGCGCTTTGATGGCTCCAGCTCATTCACCCGACGCCCCGCAATTGCGATCTCGCCAGAGGTAACAGTCTCCAGCCCCGCCACCATGCGCAGCAGGGTGGATTTGTCGCAGCCCGAGGGGCCAACGATGACGATGAATTCGCCATCTTTGATCTCGCCCTCAACATGGTGCAGCACTTCGGTGGGACCATAGGATTTGGTCAGGTCGGTCAGTTTAATTTCAGCCATTGAGGGGCGTCCTATTTATCGGTTTCCGTCAAGCCCTGCACAAAGAGCTTTTGCATCGAGATGACGACAAAGATCGGTGGGATCATCGCCAAAAGGGCGGTCGTCATGATGATATTCCATTGCGGGCTTTGCTCGGCCGCCTCCAGCATCTGTTTGATCGACATGACGATGGTGGTCATCGAGGTATCCGTGGTGATCAGCAGCGGCCAAAGGTACTGGTTCCAGCCAAAGATGAAGAGGATCACAAACAGCGCCGCGATATTGGTGCGCGACAGCGGCAGCAGGATATCCCAGAAGAACCGCATCGGCCCTGCCCCATCAATGCGCGCACTTTCCAGCATCTCATCCGGCACCGTCAGGAACACCTGACGGAACATGAATGTTGCCGTCGCAGAGGCAATCAGCGGGATCGACAGCCCCCAATAGCTGTTCAGCATGCCAAGGTTGGCCACCACCTCAAAGGTGGGCAGGATCCGCACCTCAACCGGCAGCATCAGGGTGATGAAGATCATCCAGAAACAGGTCATACGGAAGGGAAAGCGGAAATAGACGATGGCAAAGGCCGAAAGCAGCGAGATGGCGATCTTGCCCAGCGCAATCATCATCGCCATGGCCAGGCTGTTGAACAACATCAGCCAGACCGGCGCGCCTTCGCTGCCGCTCAGCCCAGAGCCAAACAGCGTCTGTTTCAGATTGTCCCACAAATGCGTTCCCGGCCACAGGGGCAGCGGCACCTGGTTCATGCGGAACTGATCATGGGTGGCGGCGACAAAGGTGATCCAGATCGGCAAGGCAATGGCGATGACGCCAAGCACCAGCACAAAATGGGTGAGCAATGCGGTAAGTGGACGATTTTCAACCATCAGTATTCCACCTTTCTTTCAACATAGCGGAATTGGACAACGGTCATGGCAATGACCAGCACCATCAGGATCACCGACTGCGCCGCAGAACCGCCGAGATCAAGACCCACAAAGCCATCGTTGAAGACCTTGTAGACAAGGATCGTGGTAGAGGAGCCAGGCCCGCCTTGGGTCACGGCATGGATGATGCCGAAGGTTTCAAAGAAGGCGTAGACCATGTTGATGACCAGCAGGAAAAACGTGGTGGGCGAGATCAGCGGCAGGATGATAGAAAAGAACCTGCGCCCCGGCCCGGCGCCATCAATGGCGGCGGCCTCGATGACACTGTTCGGGATCGATTGCATGGCGGCGAGATAGAACAAAAAGTTATAGGCCACCTGTTTCCAGGCGGCAGCCATGACCACCAGCGCCATGGCCTGATTGCCATTCAGGTAGTGGTTCCAGTCGATGCCGAAAAAGTCCAGAAAATAGGGGAAAATCCCCAGTGTCGGGTTGAACATAAACACCCACAGCGCCCCGGCCAGAACCGGCGCAACCGCATAGGGCCAGATCAGCAGGGTGCGGTACATCATGGCGCCGCGCACCACCCGCTGGGCAAATCCTGCCAGGATCAGCGCCACCCCCATGGACAGCGCCGCCACCAAGAGCGAGAAAATGGCCGTCCGCCAAAAGGCATCCAGATAATGCTGGTCCCCCCAAAGAGCCTGGAAGTTCTCAAACCAGACAAATTCGGACCCCAGGCCAAAGGCATCCTCGATGAGAAACGACTGATACATCGCCTGGCTGGCGGGCCAGATAAAGAAAACCAGCGTAATCGCCAGCTGCGGTGCCACCAGCAGATAGGGCAGTGGCGAAGAAGGAAAATGGACGCGTTTCAGCATGGAGTGCCCCGTGTAGTACCCGGTAGAGAGTGGTGCCCGGTAGAGATGCGCCGCTTGCGGCGGCGCGCAAAACGAGACCATGCCGCCCGAGGGGCGGCATGGCTCAGATCATCACGCAGTGCTTATTTCGCGGAGCGTTCGAACTTGCGCAGCAGGGTGTTGCCACGCTCGGCCGCTGCATTCAGCGCGTCGGTTGCAGACTTGTCGCCTGCCCAAAGGGCTTCCAGCTCTTCGTTGATCACGTCACGCACCTGAACAAAGTTGCCAAAGCGCAGGCCGCGGCTGTTCGGGGTTGGTGTGTTCAGGCTCAGCTGTTTGATGGCGATGTCGGTGCCGGGGTTGGCTTCATAGAACCCCTGCTCTTTGGACAGCTCATAGGCGGCTGTGGTGATCGGCACATAGCCGGTTTCCTGGTGCCACCAGGCCTGCACTTCTGGCGAAGACAGGTAGGTCAGGAACTTGGCAGTGCCTTTATACTCTTCGTCCTCGTGACCGGCCAGAACCCACAGGGTTGCGCCACCGATAACAGAGTTCTGCGGTGCATCCGCCAGGTTGGTGTCCAGCGGCAGCATGGTCTGACCAAATTCAAAACCGGCCTGGCTTTTCATCGAGCCATAATAGGCAGAGGAGTTCATCCACATGCCGCATTCACCATTGGTGAACATCGGCAGGCTGTCGCCGCGACGGCCACCGTATTTGAACAGGTTGCCTTCGGTCATCGAGGCAATGTCGTCCAGACGGGCAGCAACCGCAGGGTTGTTGAAGTTGAACTCGGTGTCGAAACCGGCAAAGCCGTTTTCCTTGGTACCCATTTCCATGTTGTGCCAAGCCGAGAAGTTCTCGATCATCACCCAGGACTGCCAGCCAAAGGAGACACCGCATTCCATGCCGTTGTCGACCAGTTTTTGCGCCGCAACCTTCACATCATCCCAGGTTTCTGGAACCGATGCACCCGCCGCGTCCAGCGCGTCTTTGTTGTACCACATGACCGGGGTGGAGCTGTTGAAAGGCATCGACAGCAGCTCGCCTTCGGGGGTCTCATAGTAGGACACAACCGCAGGCAGGAAGGCGTCGCCATCAAAGGGCTCGCCGGCGTCTTTCATCAGCTGCTCGACAGGATAGATCGCGCCCTTGGCAGCCATCATCGTGGCGGTGCCGACTTCAAAAACCTGCACGATCTGCGGGTGTTCTTTGGCACGGAAGGCCGCAATCGCGGCAGTCATGGTTTCGGTATAGTTGCCCTTGTAGACAGGAACGACCTTGTAGTCGCTCTGCGTGGCGTTGAAATCTTCGGCAATTTTGTTGACGCGTTCGCCATTGGCACCGCCCATGGCGTGCCACCACTGAACCTCGGTTTCAGCAAAGGCAACACCAGCGGTCGAGGCCAGGATGGCCGACGTGCAAAGAAGTGATTTGATAGACATATGAGATCTCCCCGTTCATCTGATGCCCAAAGAGTGAGCAGAAACAGGCATAATGCAAGTGAAAGTTTTTTGACATCAGGCATAACACAATGTTATGAATAGCCTCAGATATTCCGCAAATTTGAGGCTAAGCCATTGAAATTCAAGCTGAGGCAGTTGGAGGCTTTTCAGGCCGTTGCGCAGACCGGGTCGGTCACCCGTGCTGCAAAAACTTTGGGCATCTCACAACCCGCCACCAGTCGGCTGTTGTCAGACTTTTCCAACTCGGTCGCGATCGAGCTGTTCCAGCGCAAGGACGGCATGCTGATTCCCACCAGCGAAGCGCGCTATCTGTTGTCCGAAGTTGGCCGGGTCTTTGACAGTCTGCGCCATCTCGAAGAACTCAACCGTGACTTGACGGATCGAACGGCCGGGCATCTGCGGATCGCCTGCCTGCCGGGCTTTGCCAGCTCCCATCTTCCCAAACTGCTCGCCAAGTTTCTGCAGCAACGTCCGGGGGTGAATCTCACGCTTGAGCCGGACCGCCCGGAGCGGATCCTTGAGTGGATCATAGGCGAACAATATGACTGTGGCATAACAGATGGGTTCACGGGCCATCCAGCCGTTGAGCACATTGATATTGCGATCAAAACGGTCTGTATTTTTCCACGCGGTCACCGGCTGGCCAAGCTGGAGCAGATCTCGCCGATGGATCTGGCGGATGAAAAAATCATCCACGCCCGCAAAGGCAGCCCGTTTTTCAACAGCCTGTCGCAGGCCTTTGCCGACCATGGTGTCTTGTTGAATTCCTGGGTCGAGGTCCGCCAGTTCTCAACCGCTTGCCTGATGGTGGCCGAAGGTCAGGGGGTTTCCGTTGTCAGCGCCCTGGACGCCGATCAGTTCAAATCAAAAAACGTCCAGTCCAGACCCTTTGACCCAGAGATCTCTCACTGGCTGTCCATTTTGCGGCCTGTCTCTGGCAGCAGGTCGCTGCTGTCGCTGGACTTTGTCGATACCTTTTTGGAAAGCCTACAGCCCTATATCGCCGAGACCGCGTCGCGCTAGCCCACGGGCGCCCAGCCTATAGCCTAGGACGCCGCGTCGGGGGTGTCTGGGTTGGGAGTGCCTAGGTCGTCGGGAGCGTCTGGGTCGGGGCTATCTGGGCAGGGGCTATTTTGGAGGGTTGCGGCATCAGGGGAAAGCGCCTGCATGTCGCGCCACAGGCGGTTCAGCGTCGGTTTGCTGTTCTCCTTGTCCCGGTAAAGCCGGATCTCCAGCGCGTGGCAGTGTTGCGGGCCACCAACGATCTGCATCCGCCCCTCTGCCAGCTCTTCCTTGCACAGCTCCCGTGGCAGCCACCCCAGGCCAAAGCCCTCGAGCACCATCGCCTTGACAGAATTGGCCAGCGCGCTTTGGTTCACCACCAGCATCTTGGGGCCGTCAGCATTTTGCCGCAGGGCGTGTTCCACCACCGAGCGCAGCGCCGAAACCGTGCCGTAGGACAACAGCGACACTGGTTTCTTGGGGGGGGCGTCAAAATGGTGCAGCGGCCCATCCGGCCCGGTTTTGGACACCGGCACAAAGCTGTCTTTGGTCAAGGTGATATAGTCACAATTCCCCAGCGCCAGTGGCGCCAGCGCATCCATGGACGGGTGCCAATAGGTCAGGATCACATCGCAATAGCGCTGCTGCAGGGCGGATACAAACTGATCCGCCGCCCAGCCGGTGGAGTTCAAATCAATCTCCAAGCCCCCCTCATCGACCATCGGGGCGATGTGGGTTTTGTAATGGGTCATGTAAAGCGACTGGGAGGTGGCGAAGCGGATGACATTTTCGCCAGCCGCATCAATGATCTGGCAGCGCTCCAGCGTCTCGTCATAGGTGCGCAGCATCACCCGCGACTGGGCGAGAAACACCTCCCCCGCCGGGGTCAGCGACAGCGGCAGGGTTTGGCGATTGATCAGTTTGACGCCAAACTCCTCCTCCAGCGCCCGAATGCGCCGAGAGAAGGCCGGTTGGCTGACATTGCGCTCTTCCGCCGCGCGCGAGAAATTCTTCTGCGCGACCAAAGCCTCAAAGTCTCTGAGCCAGGCTATGTCCACTGTGTCATTCCGTTCTGCGCCGTTTTGACCCTAGCCGTCCAGCCGGTCTTCTTCGACGGCATGGCAGGCCACCAGGGCGCCGTCTGGCTGCAGCTGGGGACGAGGTTTTTCATTCTGGCACCGGCTATTGGCATGGGCACAGCGACTTTCAAACGGGCATCCCTGTGGCAGATTGATCGGTGTCGGAATTTCGCCACGCAATCGGATGTGGTTGGGATGGTCGTCTTTTAACTGCGGAACCGCCGAAAGCAAAGCACGGGTATAGGGGTGCTTGGGGTTCTCAAACAGCGTCGCCGTGTCCGACAGCTCGCAAACCGACCCCAGATAAAGCACCGCAACCTTGGTGCCAAAGTGCTGCACCACGCTCAGATCATGGGTGATGAACAGATAGGTGAGGCCGCGCTGGTCCTTGGCCTCGAGCATCAGGTTCAGCACCTGCGCCTGGATCGACACATCCAGCGCCGAAATGGGTTCATCGGCGATAATGAATTCAGGATCCACCGTCAAAGCCCGCGCAATGGCGATCCGCTGGCGCTGCCCGCCAGAGAATTCATGGGGGTAACGCCCAGCCCAACTGGGGTCCACACCCACCGAGCGCATCACCTCCGCCACCTTGTCGCGCACCTCGCCCCTGGACAGGGCAGGATTGTGATAGCGCACGGGTTCCTCCAGCGCCTGCTGGATGGTCATGCGCGGGTTCAGCGATGCATAGGGGTTTTGAAAGATCATCTGCATCTTTTTGCGCAGCGGCATCATTGCCCGGCGCGAGCGATTATCAATGCGTTCCCCCGCATAGTGGATCTCACCACCGCTGGGCGTCAGCAGGCCTGCAATCAACCGGGCAACGGTGGATTTACCACAGCCGCTTTCCCCCACCACACAGAGCGCCTCTCCGGCGGCGACTTCCAGCGAGATATTGTTGACGGCATGGACTTCGCGCTTTTCCTGAACCAGCTTGCCGCCCTTGAATTTCAGGGTTTCCAGAAAGCCACGGTCCAGCTCAAAGCGCTTTTCCAGGTTGTCGATCTTCAACAGGGGCTGAGGCGTCGTCATCAGTTCATCTCCTCAGCTTTGTCGCTGTGCAACCGGTTGACCTCATGGCAGGCCACCTGAACATGGGTGTATTGCACCGGCTTTGGCGCCTCGGTGCGGCAGTGATCCTGCACATATTCGCAGCGCGGACTAAAGGGGCAGCCCTTGGGGATTGAGGTCAGCGAGGGCATATTGCCCGGGATCTGTTTCAACCGTTGGCCGGGTTTGGTCTGCTGCGGCAGCGCGTTGATCAGCCCCTGGGTATAGGGGTGCTGTGGGTCGTTGATGATCTCGCGGGTACGGCCAGCTTCGATGATGCGCCCGGCATACATCACCAGGGTGCGTTCGGTCATCTGGCTAACCACGCCCAGATCATGGGTAATCAGGATCAGGCCTACCTTGTTGGAGTCGCACAGCTCCAGCAACAGCTCCATGATGTCGGCCTGAATGGTCACATCCAGCGCCGTTGTCGGCTCATCGGCGATGATCAGCTGCGGATCCAGCAGCAGGGCAATGGCGATGATGATCCGCTGGCGCATGCCCCCCGACAGCTCGTGCGGGTATTGGTCCAGACGCTCCTCTGGCGACGGGATATAGACCTCCCGCAGCTTCACGATGGCGATCTGTTCCGCCTCCGCCTTGCTGAGCTTGCGGTGCGCCATCAGGGTTTCCACCATCTGCTGGCCAATGGTCAGCACCGGGTTCAGCGTCACCATCGGATCCTGAAAGATCATCGCCATCTGATTGCCGCGAATGCCGCGCATCTTGGCCTCGGACATCTCGGCGATGTCGTCGCCCTGAAACAGGATCTGGCCACTGTCAATAAAGCCAGGGCGGCTGAGCAGGTTCATCAGGGCAAAACCGGTGATGGATTTGCCCGCGCCGGATTCACCGACGATGCCCAGGCGTTCGCCCTTGGCCAGATCAAAACTGATCTGATTGAGAGCGGTTACGGTATTGTCGCGCATGGCGAATTTAACGCTCAGGTCGCGCACGGAAAGCAAGGACATTGCGCTTATCCCTTATACAGTTTGGGGTTCAGGGCATCCCGTAGCCAGTCGCCCAACAGATTGATCACCAGCACCAGAACCACCAGCACGATGCCGGGAATGGCGGTGATCCACCAGCTTCCCGAAAAGATATAGTCAAAGCCGGAAGAGATCAGCGATCCCAGCGACGGCTGGCTGGGCGGCATGCCCAGCCCCAGGAAGGACAAGGACGCCTCGGAAATGATCGCATTGGCCACCTGCACGGTGGAGATCACAAAGATCGGCGACAGCGAGTTGGGCAGGATATGGCGCACCATGATGCGCAGCGGGCCAAAGCCCAGCACCCGGGCGCTGTCGACATATTCCTTTTTCTTCTCGGCCAGAACGGTGGCCCGCACGGTACGGGCATATTGCGGCCACTCCGCCACGCCAATCACCGCAATCAGGAAATAGATCGCATACTGGTTGAAGGTCTCAGAGCCAAACATCGCCTGGGTCACCGCCAGAAAGATGATCGCCACCATCAGGGTGGAAAACGACAGCTGGATATCGGCCAACCGCATCAGCAGGCTGTCGATCCGCCCGCCCACATAGCCGGCAATCAACCCGATCGAGATACCAAGAAAAGCCTGCAGCCCCACCGCACAGATGCCAATCAACAGCGACAGGCGCGTACCATAGAGGATGGTCGACCATAGATCGCGGCCCTGATCATCGGTGCCCAGCATGAACTGCGCATCAGCCCCATCCACCCAAACCGGGGGGTATTCGCTGTTCATGATGTCAATCTGACCCGGATCATAGGGATCAAAGGGCGCAATCAGCGGCGCGCAAAACGACATCACCGCAATCACCATAAAGACGGCCAGCGACACCATGGCAACCGGATTGCGCCGGAAGCTATAGCCGATGTTGGAGTTCCAGATCTGCGCCCAGCGCGATGGTTCGACGGTGGTATTCAGGCTGCTCATGCGCCCATCCTCGCAAGATTGACGGTGGGATTGACCAGCCCGTAGATCAGGTCAACGATTGTATTGGTGACAACAAAGATAAAGCCAACAACGATGAGATAGGCGACGATCAGCGGGGTATCGACACGGTTCACCGCCTCCAGGAACATGAAGCCCATGCCCGGCCACTGAAACACTGTCTCGGTCAGGATGGTATAGGCCACCATGGTGCCGATCTGCACCCCGCCGACGGTGATCACCGGCAGCAAGGTGTTCTTCAGCGCGTGCACAAAATAGATCCGCCAGGGCCGGATGCCCTTGGCTTTGGCGTATTTCACATATTCGCTCTGCAGCACTTCCATCATTTCGGCCCGGATCAGGCGGACAAACAGCGGCAACATGATAGAGGCCAGCGCGATCGAGGGCAGCAGGATATGCATCCAGCCATCCACCGTGGCAAAATTGGTGTCCCAAGAGCCAAAGACATGCACCACGTCCCCGCGCCCATAAGAGGGAAACCAGCCGTATTCGACTGAAAACACATAGATCATCAGGATCGCCGTCAAAAACACCGGGATCGAAATACCAATGATCGAAATCCCCATAACCAGACGGCTGATGATCGTATTGGGATAGATGGCGGTGTAGACGCCCACCGGGATCGACAGGCCGATGATGATGACAGCGGCGCCCAGGACCAGCTCCATGGTGGCGGGCAGCTTTTTCAGGATCACATCCAGCGCCGGCTCTTTGAAGAAATAACTGGTGCCCAGATCACCCTGCAGCGCATTGCCGGCAAAGCGCAGATATTGGGTGAGGAAACTGTCGTTCAGCCCCAACTCGTCGCGCAGCTCCTGGCGAACCTCTTCGCTGACGGATTGTCCGACAAGCTCTCGCAGCGGATCACCAAGGTTATCCTGAATGGCAAAACCGATCAGCGAGATGACAAACATCACCGCGATGGCCTGGAACACGCGTTTCACAAGGTAAGCAAACATGCTTTGGCACCTTCCTGGGGCAATTGGTAGTGGGGTCGTTCGGCCTGGAACGAAGAAGAGGGCCTGAGACAAATGGCAAAGGGCATCAAACCTCGCCTCCCTGTGCAGTCAGGAAGCATACCCTTGGCAATCTGTCTTGGAAAGAAGCCGGAACAGGTCACCGTGACCCGCCCCGGCTGAAAGTTGGAACGTTCCTTAATCGACGACAAGGTCACCAAAGTAAGGGAAGTTCAGCGCGTTCACGATGGATTCAGCGTGAACACCTTTGCGCGCACCCCAAGCGAGGTTCTGCCAGTGCAGCGGGATGAAAGCGGCCTCGTCATAGAGGATGGTTTCCATCTGCTGCAGCAGCTCAGCGCGTTTTTCAGAATCGGTTTCCGAATTGGCCTTGGCCATCAGCATGTCAGCTTCTTCGTTGCAGTAGTTGCCCGAGTTATACTGCCCATTGCCGGTTTCTTCATTGAAGCAATGGCTCAGGAACTGGTGGAAGTTGGCCGAGTCTTCGGTATCCGAGTGCCAGCCGATCATCATCATATCTGCTGCGCGCTCGTCAAAGGCGGGCCAGTACTGGGCCTTTGGCATGGTCTGCAGGTCAACCTTGATGTTGATCTTTGCCAGCATCGAGGCAACCGCCTGAGCGATCTTGTCGTCGTTCACATAGCGGTTGTTGGGCGCCATCATGGTCAGCTCAAACCCGTCGGCATAGCCTGCTTCGGCCATCAGTTCCTTGGCCTTGGCAACGTCAAAACGTGGGGTCAGATCAGCATTGTGACCCAGATAGCCAGCGGGGCTTGCCTGGGCGCCAACGGTGCCAAAGCCACGCATGATGCGATCGACGATACCAGCATTGTTGACGGCATAGTCGATGGCCTTACGGACGCGGGCATCTTTCAGCGCTTCGACACGGTCCTGGTTCATCTGGAAGGTGATGATCCGGGTGCCGGGCATGGTGATCAGATTGGTGCCTTCGTTTTCGTCAACACGGGCCAGATCGGTGGGCGGAACCGGCGCGATGAAATCAACATCGCCCGACAACAGGGCGGCCACACGGGTGGGGCTTTCCTTGATCGGGGTCAGGATGATCTGATCCACGTTGCCAGCGGTTTCGGTATCCCAGTAGCCTTCAAAACGGTCAAAGACCATCTTTACGCCCTGCTCCCGCGAGGTGACCACAAAGGGGCCGGTGCCGGAGACATTGCGCGAGGCGAAGCTGTCGCCGTGCTTGACCAGCTCAGCGCGATCCTTGCCGTCGTCAGTGGTGCCCGAATAGAACTTGCTGTCCATCGGGAAGATATAGGTCACCGTGTGCAGCACCAGCGGATAGGGCTCCGAGGTGATCAGATCAAAGGTATTATCGTCGATCACTTTCACATCGGTGAACAGGCTGAAGATCCCCTTGAAGTCGGGGCTTTCTTTCAGGCGGTCAAAGGTCCAGTCGACATCCGCTGCGGTCAGCATGTTGCCAGAGTGGAACTTTACACCTTCGCGCAGGTGAAACCGCGTGGTGTTTTCGTCGATCTGCTCCCAGCTGGTTGCCAGGCGGGGCTCAAACTGCAGGTCCTGGGTCCAGCGGACCAGCGGGTCAAAAGACATATGCGAGAACTGCAGCGTGCCCCCGGACAGTTGCTCATGTGGGTCCAGTGACACCGGATCGGCGTCATAGGCGACTTTGACTGTGACTTCGGCCTGAGCCACGGCGCCAAAGGCGAGCGACATCACACCAGCCGCAGCGATGCGGATAAATTGGTTCATTCTTCCCTCCATGTCGGACGCCTTGGTTGGCCTCCTGAAACAGTGAGAGATACCTAAGCCATGGCGCCCAACAGGGGCCAATGCCAATTTCAAATCACCCATGCAAATCCGGAATAGAGCGCATATCGCGCAGGCGCCAAACAGCAAACAGCGCCCTGCATGCAACGATGCAAAGCGCTGTTCTGAATAGGCTATACTCCAATCAGGACGATGTGCCCCCTGCCTGCCCCCGGCGTCTGCGCTGGCCGATCCACCGCTAGACTGAGACTTTCGGCAGCACCTCTTCGCGGCTGGTGCTGGCCTTGTCGCCGTCAAAGATCACCTCGCCCCGGCGCAGCACCACGATGTGATCTGCCAGCTCATAGGCAAAATCAAAATACTGCTCCACCAGTACAATGGCCATGTCGCCGCGATCGCGCAGCAGCCGGATCACTTCGCCGATCTGCTGGATCACATTGGGCTGAATGCCCTCGGTTGGCTCATCCAGCAGCAAGAGTTTGGGCCGGGTGATCAGCGCCCGTGCAATGGCCAGTTGCTGCTGTTGCCCACCGGACAAATCGCCACCGCGCCGATCAATGAAATCCTTCAGGATCGGGAACAAATCAAACAGCTCATCCGGGATGTGATGGTCGGATTTGGGCAGACAGGAAAACCCGGTTTCCATGTTTTCGCGCACCGTGAGCTGCGGAAAGATCTCGCGCCCCTGCGGCACCACAGCGACGCCCTTTTGCGCCAATTTATGCGCGGGCATCGGTGGCAGTTCTTCGCCATCCAGAACCATGCGCCCGCCCGAGCGCTGATGCTGGCCACAGATCGCCCGGATCAGGCTGGTCTTGCCCACCCCATTGGTGCCCATCACACAGGTCACCGCACCCGCCTTGGCCTCTAGCGAGACCCCATGCAGGATTTGGGAGTGACCATAATGCAGGGTGAAATCGTCGAGTGTCAGCATTTCTCAGCGCCCCAAATATACATCAATGACCTGGCTGTTTGCGGTCACGTGATCCAAAGAGCCTTCCGCCAGAACCGCCCCCTCGTGCAAGACCGTGACGCGGCAATCCAGCCTGCGCACAAACTCCATGTCGTGTTCCACCACCACCACGGCGCGGGTTTTGGCGGCCTCCACCAGAATGGCAGTGGTTTGCTCGCGCTCAGCCGGGGTCATGCCAGCGGCCGGTTCATCCACCAGCAACAGGCGCGGCTCTTGCGCCAGCAACATGCCAATTTCCAACCACTGTTTCTGCCCGTGGCTCAGCTCGCCGGATTTACGCCCCAGCGCCTCTGACAGGCCAATCTCAGTGGCCAGCTCATCAACCCGCGCCAGGTCGGCAGCGGTGGCACGATAAAACATCACCGCAAAAGGGCTACGGTTGGAGCGCAGCGCCATCAGCAGATTTTCCAGCACTGTCTGGTCCTCAAACACCGTGGGTTTCTGGAACTTGCGCCCAACGCCCTCGCGGGCAATGCGGGCCTCGCTCATCCCCAAAAGCGAGATATTGCGCTCGCCCCAGGTCACCCTGCCCTCGTCTGGTTTGGTCTTGCCGGTGACGATATCCATGAAGGTGGTTTTGCCCGCCCCATTGGGACCGATGATAGCCCGCATCTCTGCCTGGCCAATGGCAAAGCTCAGGTTGTTGATTGCCTTGAACCCATCAAAGCTGACGGAGACACCAGAGACTTCCAGAAGCATGCTCATTCATTCGCCTCCTTTTCGCGCAGGGCGCCGGCGCCCGGTCCCAGATCGGCACCGTGACGGTCGGGTCGACGCCGCTCGCTCCACAAATCAACCAGCCCACCAATGCCGCGCGGCGCAAACAGCGTCACCAGAACAAAGCTGAGCCCCAGCACAATGAGCCACCAATCGACCCATTTCAGTGTGTAAAAGCCAAGATTCACATCCGGCGCCTGACCGCCGGTAAACCAGGACGACACCAGGCTGACAAATATGGCGCCGATCACCGCACCGTACAGCCGGCCTCGGCCACCAATGGCCACCCAGACCGCCAGATAGATCGAGGCAACAGGGGCAATTTCCGCCGGGTTGATAATCCCCGCCTGCGGATAATACAGCGCCCCGGCGACACCTGCGATAATGGCGGTGACGGTAAAGATGAACAGCTTGTAGCCCTCAACCGAGTAACCAAGAAAGCGCACCCGCGCCTCGTTGTCGCGAATGCCACGCAGCACCGAGCCAAACTTGCCCGAAACAATCCAGGCGGCAAACAGATAGCCCAACGCCAGGGCCGCCGCCGAGGCCCAGAAAAACCAGATCGACATGGTGGCCTGTGGCACATGATCCAGCCCCGGCAGGTTTTGCAGGCCTGACAGCCCATTGTTGCCGCGCAAGCCGCTGTCGTTTTGAAACAGATACAGCGCCAGCCCCAGGGTCATCGCCTGGGTCAGGATCGACAGATACACACCGGTGACGCGCGAGCGGAAGGCCAGCCAGCCAAAGACCAGCGCCAGCACACCCGGCACCGCCACCACCAGCACAAGCTGCAGCAGCAGACTGTCAGCAAACATCCAGATCAGAGGGAACTCGCTGGATCCCACCACGCCGAAGATCTGATTGCCAATGGCATCGACAACCTCGCTCTCGGTGGCGGGGATCGGGGCCTCGGCCAGCGACGAGACAACAATCGCTTGGGTGCGGGCATACATCAGCCACATGCCGATCATGTAGCCGCCCAGGCCAAAGAAGGCAAAATGGCCCAGCGACAGGATACCCGTGTAGCCCCAGACCAGATCCATCGCCACCGCCACCAGGGCCAGACACAGCGTCTTGCCCAGGGTTTTGACAAAGCTGGTGGAGATCACCCCGGCCCCTGCCCCTTCGGCCAACAGGGTCACGCCCAGCACGAACAGGGCCAGCACAGCCAGAAACACCAGTGTCGAGGGGTTACGTTTGAAGAAAGTGTCGGACATCGCTTAATCTCCCGCCGCCCGGCCTTTGAGGGCGATGATCCCTCGTGGGCGAAATTGAATGAAGACGATGATAAAGACGATCATATAGGTCTGTGCGGCCAGGGTGTTTGACGGGTTCAGCCACTCGACGCCCTTTTGGAAGAAACCAATCATGGTGGCCCCTGCCAGGGTGCCCCAGATGTTGCCAACGCCGCCAACAACCACGGTCATAAAGCTTTGCACGATGTAGTCCGAGCCGAGCTCTGAGGTGACCTTGGCAAACAGCCCGATGGCGACGCCCGCGATGCCGGCAATGCCGGACCCCAGCCCAAAGGTGAGCATATTCACCCGCTCCGGGTTGATCCCCATGGACCCGGCCATGGCCCGGTTCTGCGTCACCGCACGGGTTTCCAGCCCCAGCCGGGTGCGCCGCATGATGAACAGGAACACTGCCAGAAAGATCAGGGCCAGCATGAAGATGGCGATGCGAATATAGCTGATCGACACCACATCGTTGATGATCCAGGCACCATCCAGCCAGCCCGGCGCGGTCAGCGGGCGCGCCTGGGTGCCAAAGATATTCTTGGCCAGCTGCTGCAGCGCAATCGAGATGCCAAAGGTGGCCAGCAGGGTCTCTAGCGGGCGATTGTAGAGCCAGCGAATAACCAGCCGCTCCATCGCCACCCCGGCGGCAAAGGTCACCGCAAAGGCCAGCGGCACCGCCACCAGGATCGACACCGTATGGTTGGGGATCACCTGCTGCACCACATAGCCGGTATAGGCGCCCATCATGATGAATTCCCCATGGGCCATATTGATCACCCCCATCACCCCAAAGGTAATGGCCAGACCAATGGCGGCGAGGAAATAGATCGAGGCCAGCGACAGCGCATCCAGCGTCAGGTCCACCGTCTGACCAATCGCCACCTGGGTGGAAATGCTTTTGAGCGCTTCGCTGGCTGCACTGATAATAGCCGCCGCAGGTTCATCGTAGATTTCGGCAAACACATGCGCGTTCAGGCTCTGGGTGATTTGTTCAGCACTGACCAGCGCCGGGGCCAGTTTGGCTGCAACCAGCGCCCCGTAGGCACGGGTCCGTGCGTCCTCTTGGCTCAACTGCGCCAACGGCACCCCGCCGACCCGGCCGCCCTCGATATGGGCTGCCAGCGTGGTGCGGATCTCATCACTTGAAACACGGGCCGGGGCCAGTTTGGCCGCAACCAACAGGTCGTAGGCCGCATCCTGTGTCAGCGCGTCCTGCCCCGGTTCCACCCGGCGCGCGACATTCAAGCCCGCAGGGATATCCCCGGCAAAGGCGCGCAGCTGGGTCGAAACCAGCGGGTTCAGCGTCGCCCGCACATCCAGCCCCAGATCCCCGGACAGGGATTGAATAGTGGCGACGCGACGGGTCTCATCCGTGTCATAGGCAATGGTCAAAAGCTGCTCAATGCGGGTTTTTCGCGCTTTCAGAACCGGATCTGTCTCGCCGGGGATCGAGGCGCGCAGCGGCGCAAGCAGCGCGCCAGCGGGGGCGCGCTCAATGGCCAGCAATGCTTCCTGGCGGCGGGAAGGATCCGGGTCCGACAGCTGAAACTGCACCAAGGCGGTGGCGATCAGGGCCCGAATGCCGCTGTTGGGTTTGATCTGTTTCAGATCCGATTTGGCCGCATCCCCGATGGCCTCTCCGGTATCAAAATCAAACAGGCGATAGCTTTTGCTTTCCAGCTTTTCGCCGCGAAAGAACAGCCCGTCAGACTTGCGCATCCACAGGGCCTTGACCTGCCAGGCCTGCAGCACCGCCTGCGCCTGGGGCAGCCCGCTGTCAGCGATCGCTGCAATCGCCGGGGCAATGGTCTTGCGTGAGCTTTTAAGGATCAGCGCGCTTTGCTCTTGTAAGAGGCTCTGCATTGCTGCCGGTTGCGTCAAATTTGTCTGGGGGGAGACCTGCTGCGCCAGGGCAGCAAGGCTCGATAGAAGGACCAGAAGGCCCGCCAAAAAGGAAGTTCTCATGATGCTGGTGCCTTCAATGTCCCGCAGAGCCGAGGGGCCCTGCGGGACTGTTACGATCAGTAGTTCGAGTTCAGCTGAACGCAGGTTTTGGTTTCGGTGTTATACATGCCGCAACCGATGTCTTTCCAATCAGACATCAAAACCGCACTGTCAGGCAGGAAGTCGGTCCAGGCATCGCCGGGGACTTCGGTGGTCTGGCTGATGATGTCAAACTGGCCGTCTTCCTGGATTTCACCAATCAGCACTGGCTTGGCCAGGTGGTGGTTGGGCAACATCACAGCAGTGCCGCCGGTCAGGTTGGGGAATTCCTGCCCATACATGGCCGTCCGCACCGCATCCACATCGGCGGTTTTTGCCGCTTCCACCGCATTCACCCACATGTTGAAGCCAATGTAATGGGCTTCCATCGGGTCATTGGTGACGCGCTCGTCGCCCATGGTGGTTTTCCAGGAGTCGATAAAGGCGGTGTTGGCCTCGCTTTCAGCCGACTGGAAGTAGTTCCAGGCCGCCAGGTGGCCTACCAGGTTCGAGGTATCCAGACCCGACAGCTCTTCTTCGCCAACCGAGAAGGCAACCACGGGGATGTCATCCGCCGAAATACCGGCAGCGGCCAGTTCTTTGTAGAAACCGATGTTGGCGTCGCCATTGATGGTGGAAATCACCCCAACCTTTTTGCCGTCTGCGGCCAGCGCCACAACATCTGCAACGATCTTGGACCAGTCAGAGTGACCAAAGGGGGTGTAGTTCACAAAGATATCTTCGCTGGCGATGCCCTTGGACTGCAGATAGCTTTCCAGAATGTTGTTGGTGGTGCGGGGGTAGACATAGTCGGTCCCCAGCAGGGCAAATTTTTCAACACCCAGCTCTTCGAGGAAGTAATCCGTCGCCGGGATCGCCTGCTGGTTGGGCGCCGCACCAGTGTAGAACACGTTCTTGGAGCTTTCTTCGCCCTCATACTGCACCGGGTAGAACAGCAATCCGTTCAGCTCTTCGATCACCGGCAGAACCGATTTGCGGCTGACGCTGGTCCAGTTGCCAAAGATCACATCCACATCATGCACCGTCAGCAACTCGCGCGCCTTTTCGGCAAACAGCGGCCAGTCGGAGGCCGGATCGACAACAACGGCTTCCAGCTCACAGCCCATGACACCGCCGGCAGCGTTCTGCTGGTCAATCAGCATCAACATGGTGTCTTTCAGCGTGGTCTCGGAAATCGCCATGGTTCCGGACAGAGAATGCAGCACGCCCACTTTATACGTGCAATCCGCTGCCAGAGCTGGCGTGCTGAGGGCGGCGACAGCAGCTGTGGCTGCCAAAGTGGTTTTTAGATTGATCATGTTTATCTCCCGGCGGAGGGGGTCGGGGGTGCTTGCGTCAACGCGCCTCTTTCCGTACCCAGTCCCCGCAACCTTTGTTGCACCCGTGTGGCGGCCGGTCAGAGCTGCAATTCGTCTGGTCGTCACACACCCTTCAAAAACAATTGCTCCTGGCAGGCACATACAGTGCTTCTGCATCGCAGCAATTGAAGCAACGTGCGGCGCCGAGTTTTCCCGCGCCATACTGCAAAATGATCAAAAATTGGGCTGTACGGCGCTCTGCGCGCTAAAAAACAGGCAATGCGTTTTTCAAAAGCGGAATTTTGCAAGTTTTTGTGGAGCCTCCGATCGGAACTGCCGAAAAAAAAGGCAACCGACTTGCGGCTGACATGCTGCTGTCGCCCGAAAGATCCGGCCTGAAGATCTGGCCAAAGGATCTGACCCGATAAAGGAGACCGGCATTACTCTGACCGCCGACATATCGCAGCAAGCCGCCCGGCCTGTGCCCCCTGCCCGCCCCAGCCAACCACGGGCGCAGGGCGCTGTTGACCTTACGGTCAAGCAGACGTCGCGGGGGTCGGTGCTGCGGGGGCTGCGGCAGTCTGGCTCGTTCAGGTGCTTGTTTCCACGAATAAAAACCACAAGCCTCGAGGCGGTGCTGATCAATACGGCCGGTGGCATCACCGGCGGCGATGACATGCGGATCACTGCCGGTGTCGGGGCCGGTGCTGCCTTGACCCTGACCACCCAGACGGCTGAACGCGCCTATCGCGCCCAGCCCGGTGAAGTGGGGCAGCTGCAAACCAAACTGAACGTCGCCGCAGGGGGCCATGTGAGCTGGCTGCCGCAGGAAACCATTCTGTTCCAAAGCTGCGCCCTGTCGCGTCGGCTCGATGTGGATCTCGCCGCCGATGCCACCGCCCTGCTGGTGGAGCCGCTGGTCTTTGGCCGCCTGGCCATGGGAGAAACGGTGACACAGGGGCGCTTTCATGACCGGATTTTGCTGCGCCGTAATGGCACCGAGCTCTACCGCGACGCCATTCGCTTTGACGGTGACATGCAGGCACAGCTGGACCGCCCGCATGTGGCCGCCGGGGCCCGGGCGCTGGTCTCGGTGATCTATGTGGCGCCGGATGCCCGCGGCCAGCTGGCCCCCTTGCGGGCCATGTTGCCGCCCCAGGCCGGGGCCTCGGTGATTGGGGATGACCTGTTGCTGCTGCGCATTCTCGCCGCTGACGCCTATGAGCTGCGCCGCAGCCTGATCCCGATCCTGAACCGCCTGACACAGGGCACCCTTCCCCGATGCTGGATGATCTGACATGAACCTGACCCCCCGAGAAAAAGACAAACTGCTGATCGCCATGGCCGCAGAGGTGGCCCGCCGCCGCCTGGCGCGCGGCGTCAAACTGAACCATCCCGAGGCCATCGCCCTGATCACCGATGCGGTGGTCGAGGGCGCCCGTGACGGCCGTTCCGTCGCTGACATGATGGAGGCCGGCGCCGAGGTCATCAGCCGCGACCAATGCATGGAGGGCATCGCCGAGATGATCCATGACGTGCAGGTCGAAGCCACCTTTCCCGACGGCACCAAGCTGGTGACCGTTCACAACCCCATTCGCTAATGTCCCATTTGGAGAAGCCCAAGATGAAACGACTGCTTGCTCTCACCCCAGCCCTCACCCTCACCGCTGGTCCTGCATTGGCCCATCTAGATCCGACCGAGCATGGCTCATTTGTTGCGGGCATGAGCCACCCGGTGTTTGGCGCAGACCATATCCTGGCCATGGTCGCCGTTGGACTGTGGGCGGTGATGCTGGCCGACAGGTCAGATGACCGTCGCGCCTTGGCAGCGCTGCCGGTCGCCTTTGTCGCTGCGATGGCTGCGGGCTTTCTGCTGGCAATGGCGGGTGTTGGCCTGCCTTTCGTGGAGCCGGTGATCCTCGCCTCTGTGTTGGTCCTTGGCGGTCTCTGCGCACTGGCCCTGCGCCTGCCGCTGACAGGCGCTGTTGGCGTGACCGCGCTTTTTGGCATGTTTCACGGTCACGCCCATGGGGCCGAACTGGGAAGCGCTGAGGCGCTGCCCTATCTGGCGGGTTTCGCCATCGCAACCGCGCTGCTGCATGCTGTGGGTGTTCTGGGCGGGCTTGGCCTCGCACAGCGGGCACCGCTGGCCACCCGCCTTCTGGGCGGATTGGTCGCCGCAGCAGGCACCACACTGATGATTGCAGGCTGAGGAGGGAAAAAGCCATGATCCCCGGAGAAATCATCCCCGCCGCAGGCGATCTGACCCTGAATGCAGACCGTGAGGCGGTATCGCTGATGGTGGCGAACACCGGCGACCGCCCGGTGCAGGTTGGCTCGCACTACCATTTTGCCGAAGCCAACCCGGCGCTGGAGTTCGACCGCGAGACCGCCCATGGCCATCGCCTGGACATTGCTGCGGGCACCGCCGTGCGGTTTGAACCCGGCCAGCGCCGCGAGGTGCAGCTGGTGCCCTTTTCCGGTGCCCGGCGGGTCTTTGGCTTCAACCAAAAGATCATGGGCGCGCTCTGACCGCTGCTGCCCCCTCTCAGGCGCGTGCCACTGCGCCCTACACCAAACTGTTTTGCTGAGGTTTCAACCCCATGCCCACCCAGATTTCCCGCGCCGATTACGCCGCCATGTTTGGCCCGACCACCGGCGACAAGCTGCGCCTTGCCGATACGGACCTGATCATCGAGGTCGAGCGCGACATGACCGCCGAGCGCGCCTCGGGCTCAGGAAATGCGCCGCTCTATGGCGAGGAGGTCAAATTTGGCGGCGGCAAGGTGATCCGCGATGGCATGGGGCAATCCCAGGTGACCCGCGCCGCTGGCGCGGTGGACACGGTGATCACCAATGCGCTGATCATCGACCACACCGGAATCTACAAGGCCGACGTGGGCCTAAAGGGCGGGCGCATTGCCAAGATCGGCAAGGCAGGCAACCCTGACACCCAGCCCGGAGTGGATGTGATCGTTGGTCCCGGCACCGAGGTGATCGCTGGCGAGGGGCGCATTTTGACCGCAGGGGGATTTGACAGCCATATCCATTTCATCTGCCCGCAACAGATCGAAGACGCGCTGCATTCCGGCCTCACCACCATGCTGGGCGGTGGCACCGGCCCGGCTCATGGCACCCTGGCCACCACCTGTACCCCCGGCCCCTGGCACATTGGCCGCATGTTGCAATCAGCCGATGCCTTTCCCATGAATCTGGCCTTTGCCGGCAAGGGCAACGCCGCGCTGCCCGCCGCCCTGGAAGAGCAGGTTCTGGGCGGCGCCTGCGCGCTGAAACTACATGAGGACTGGGGCTCGACCCCCGCCGCCATCGACTGCTGTCTGTCGGTGGCCGACGCCTGGGACGTGCAGGTGATGATCCATACAGATACCCTGAATGAAAGCGGCTTTGTCGAACATACCGTCGACGCCATCAAGGGCCGCACCATCCATGCCTTTCACACCGAAGGCGCAGGTGGCGGCCATGCGCCGGATATCATCAAGATCTGCGGCGAAGAGCATGTGCTGCCCTCCTCGACCAACCCGACGCGCCCTTTCACCGTGAACACGCTGGAGGAACATCTGGACATGCTGATGGTCTGCCACCATCTGGACAAATCCATCCCCGAAGACGTCGCATTTGCCGAAAGCCGCATCCGCCGCGAAACCATCGCCGCCGAAGACATCCTGCACGACATGGGCGCGTTCAGCATCATCGCCTCCGACAGCCAGGCCATGGGCCGGGTCGGTGAAGTGCTGATCCGCACCTGGCAAACCGCTGATAAGATGAAGAAACAGCGTGGCCGCCTGGCCGAGGAAACCGGCGACAACGACAATTACCGGGTGCGACGCTACATCGCCAAATACACCATCAACCCGGCCATTGCCCATGGGATATCCCATGAAATCGGCAGCCTGGAAGAGGGCAAACGCGCCGATCTGGTGCTGTGGAACCCAGCGTTTTTTGGCGTCAAACCCGAAATGGTGCTGCTGGGGGGCTCTATCGTGATGGCGCAGATGGGCGATCCCAATGCCTCGATCCCGACGCCACAGCCGGTCTATTCCCGGCCGATGTTTGGCGCCTTTGGCCGCGCCGTGGAAAACGCGGCTGTCACCTTTGTCTCGGCGGCCGCGCAGGACGCTGGCATCGGCCAGAACCTGGGGTTGGCGAAACAAACAGTGGCGGTGCAAAACACCCGCAACATCGGCAAGAAAGATCTGCTGCTGAACACTGCCACCCCGGTGATGGAGGTGAACCCCGAAACCTATGAGGTGCGCGCCGATGGGGAGCTGCTGACCTGCCAGCCCGCCGAAGTGCTGCCCATGGCACAACGCTATTTCATGTTCTGAGGAGGCCACAATGGACCTGCCAACCGCCCGCGAAGTGATCCACAGCCACCATGGCGACGACCAGGTGACGCTCACCTATGATGCACGGTTTTTGCGCCGCAAGGTTTTGACCGCCACCTCTGGGGCGCAGTTCCTGGTGGATCTGGCGCAGACGTCCTCTGTGGGTGGCGGGGATGCGTTCAAGCTCTCTGACGGGCGGCTGATTGAGGTCATCCCCGCCACTGAAACCCTGCTGGAAGTCACCGGCGATCTGCCCCGGCTTGCCTGGCATATCGGCAACCGCCATACCCCCTGCCAGGTCGAAGACAACAGGCTGCTGATCCAGATGGACCATGTGCTGCGCGATATGCTGGAAAAACTGGGCGCTGATCTGCGCGAGGTCGAGGCACCCTTTACCCCCGAAGGCGGGGCCTATGGCCACGGACGCACCCATGGTCACAGCCACTAGCGCCCAGATCCTCACCCTCAGCCAATGGCTGTCACCGGCCTATCCGGTAGGCGCCTTTGCCTACAGTCACGGCTTGGAAGCGGCTGTGGACCAGGGCTGGCTCCGCGATGGCAGCGATCTGGAGACCTGGCTACAAGAGGTGCTGGAGCATGGTGCCGGGCGTTCGGATGCGCTGTTTCTGGCCGCCGCCTGGCGCGCGAATGCGGCCGCTGATCTGGTCGCTGAACTGGCCGCGATCGACGCCACCGCCTGTGCCTTTGCAGCGTCACAGGAACGGCTGTTGGAAACCCGCCAGCAAGGCCGCAGTTTTGGCCTTGTGACCGAGGCGATCTGGGGTGCGCAGCTTGCCGGGCTCACCTATCCGGTGGCACTGGGGGCGGCGGCGGCGGCTGAGCGCCTGCCGCTGGAGCTGACCCAGGTGATGTATCTGCAGGGGTTCTTGTCCAATCTGGTCGCGGCGGGCCAGCGGCTGCTGCCGGTGGGCCAGACCCAGGGGCAGCAGATCCTGCAGCGACTCAGCTGCCGCCTGCCCACCATTGCGGACCAGACCCGCGATGGCGATCTGAGCCAGCTGTCAGCCACCGCCTTTCTGGCCGATATCGCCGCGATGAAACACGAAACTCAACGATCAAGGATATTTCGCACATGACGAGCCCCAATGGCCCTCTTCGTATTGGCATCGGCGGACCGGTTGGCGCCGGCAAGACCACGCTGACCGCAGCCCTGGCCGAAACCCTGCGGGACAAGCTTTCCATTGGTGTGATCACCAATGATATCTACACGCAGGAAGACGCCGAGGCGCTGGTGCGCATGCAGGTGCTGCCCTCGGACCGGATCATCGGGGTGGAAACCGGCGGCTGTCCGCACACCGCGATCCGCGAAGATGCCTCGATCAATCTGGCGGCGGTGGCTGAAATGGTCGACCGCCACCCGGAGGTCGAGGTCGTGCTGATCGAAAGCGGCGGTGATAACCTGTCGGCCACCTTCAGCCCCGAGCTGGCGGATCTGACCATCTATGTGATCGACGTGGCCGCGGGCGAAGAAATCCCCCGCAAGGGCGGCCCGGCGGTGACCCGTTCGGACATTCTGGTGATCAACAAGACCGATCTGGCCCCCCATGTGGGCGCCAGCCTGGAGGTGATGGAGCGCGACGCTGCGCGCATGCGCCAGGGGTTGCCGACCTATTTCACCAACCTGAAGGCCCGCGTCGGTGTCGATGAGGTCTGGCAAGAGATCCGCAACATTGGCGGCCTGCCCTCGGCGGCGTAGCCCCCGCCATATGCGCAGCTGACCCAACGTGACACTGGTGCTGGGCGACAAAGGAGGTCAGCCTGTGAGACAGGACACAGCACCACTGGGTCAGGAGGCCAGCATGTTTACCGTACATCATCTCAACAACTCACGTTCGCAGCGGGTTCTTTGGCTGCTGGAGGAACTGGGGCTGCCCTATGAGATTGAACACTATCAGCGCGATAGCGTGACCAATCTGGCGCCCCCTGCCCTGCTCGCCAAACACCCCTTGGGGAAATCCCCCATGCTGGAGGTAGACGGGCGGATCATCACCGAAAGCGGCGCAATTGTTGACTATCTCTGCGCCGGCTTTGGGCCGCAACTGGTGCCCGACCGCGACACCGACGCCTATATCAGCCATCTGGAGCTGATGCATTTTGCCGAAGGCTCTGCGATGACGCCCATCCTGTTGCAGCTTTATGTGGGCAAACTGGGCGAAGCAGGCGCGCCGCTGGCACCGCGTATCACCCAACAACTGGAAAGCCACTTTGTTTATATGGAGAGCCTGCTGCGTCCCTCGGGGCATTTTGTTCAGGATGAGCTGTCCGCCGCAGATATCATGCTGAGCTTTCCCGCCGAAATCGCCATCGCCCAGGGCCAGGGGAAAAACCTGCCAAAACTTGCGGGCTTTGTGGCCAGTATGCAGGCGCGGCCGGCCTATCAGCGGGCGCTTGAAAAAGGCGGCGCCTACGCCTTTGCCTAGGGTCAGGACCGATTGTTTCTGAGCTCCAAGCCCTGGTGTGCCGGGCCTGCTTGGGGCTCGGCTTCCTGCCTTTCATCTCTGGCCACAGCAGTCCCCGGAATCCGGGAGACTGCACTACCGTGCACTCTGACCCTGCGTTTGGCTAATTTGCGCCAGCACTCGCAAAAGTTGCAACCAATCCCTTAGGCGGTCAGCTGACCCGGCGCTTTAGATTCTGCTGATCCGGTTTGCCCAATCATCCCCAACGCCGATGCGCTCTGTGTCACTGGCACCGCCAAACGATCTAACGGCTCTGGCAGGTTTCGCCCCCTCACCCGCGCCTATAATTTGAACACAAAGCCTGGAATGAACACGAAGAGCTGAACCGGGCAAACCCAGCGCGGCGGGTCAGGCGCAGGGTCAGCCCAGCCGCCGTGCAGAACACGGCCCCCTCCTGCAGGGTCTTGCGGCTAAATCAATTTGCCCCCGGTGTACCAGCCTGTCGTGCAACAGATTTAGCCTCCCTGCGAGTGTTCCCAGCAGGTCGCTGTCTACCGCGCATCTGGTCAAACGGAACCGATCTGCACTGCGCAAACATTTCTGCGCGGCCACCACAAACCGTCGCGTGGAAAAATTTTTCCTTTGGTTTTATTCAATTACCACTTTACCCGCAGCCTTGCTGCACTGCCCATTGATGCTTTTTGCACGAGGTGCGCCCCCATCAGGATCCTCAACAAAGCGCGTGGTTGCGATTGACGGGCTTGATCATGGGGCACCCAAAGGGCAACACTTAACGAAAGATGGAAACACGGTCCTGCTTTCGGTGCGAGGTATTTCTACCACCCTGTGCCGATTAAGGGACCGCTCACCTTTTAATCCTACGCTGCGCGCAGGAGTTCGTGTCTATTTTAAGGGGTTGTTAACGGTTGCTACCGGCGCTTGGTTTGCCAAACAAGGAACGATGTGAAGGACACCGCAAGGACAATGCGAATGTTGAAATTATCACCAGACCTTAAGGCTTCGGTGTGCGCCCAAAACCAGCTGGTCCGCGAAGACATGCCGTCTCGGTTTGCTTCGATCACCGTCATTTCGCTCTTGTCGCTCTACTACCTTCCGTTTCAGACGGTTTGCTTTTTCTATGTCGCCATCGCCCTCATCGAACTTGTCGGATTGTATGTGTATAACAAGCTAAGGCACAAGGTGACTCTCGCCGGGGTTGTTATTTTTTCCCTCTCAGCCTTCGTTGGCATCTTGCTTTTCAATGCCATCCCGATCCTGCTTTTCCTGGAACCCGACGCCTTTCCCAAGCTCGCCGGGGCCATGCTATTGGTGATCGCGCTCAATCACAGCGTGGTGGCCCGCTCTGAGTGGATGTTCTTTGGCCTGCTGACCGCTTTGC
This sequence comes from Phaeobacter sp. G2, assembly GCA_025163595.1. NCBI lineage: Bacteria > Pseudomonadati > Pseudomonadota > Alphaproteobacteria > Rhodobacterales > Roseobacteraceae > Phaeobacter > Phaeobacter sp. G2. The sequence continues at coordinate 1,599,876 of CP104100.1, read as the reverse complement.
CAATCATTTGCGCTGTCGGCTATATGATTGTCAGTTTTCTTCACTCCTTTGCCAGTCCGGTTGAGATTGGCATAGCCGTTGTCATTCTGGTGTTGGGGGCCGGCTATGTCGCCCATAGCATGCGAGCGCTTAACAAAATGACCGATCGTCTGCGCCAAGCCCTGAGCGCCGCTGAAGCCGGAAGCCGTGCCAAGAGCAGCTTTCTCGCCGCCATGAGCCATGAGATCCGCACTCCGCTGAACGCGATTTGCGGCATGGCAGAACTCATCGACGAAGAGGACACAGATCCAAAAACAAAACAGGAGCGCAGCCTGTTGCTGCGGCAATCCGCCCAGGCGCTTACTGGTATTTTGAACGATGTTCTTGACCATGCCAAAGTGGAATCCGGTCATATCGAAATCAATGTCACCGCTGCCTCGCCCCAGGTTGAAATCACCAGTGCGGTAGAGATGTTTCGGGCCCCTGCCCGGGCCAAGGGCCTGCAGTTCAGCCTGAATTTTAGCGAGGATCTGCCACGCTACGCTGAGTTTGATGCCTTGAGACTACGGCAAGTGATTGGGAACCTGGTGTCCAATGCAGTCAAATTTACCGAGACAGGGCATATCAAGGTTCAGGTGTCATCGCAGCAGGTTGATGCGACCTGCGTTCTGACCGTCCAGGTTTCGGATACCGGGCGTGGGATCGCCGCAAATCAGATCCCTCATCTTTTTGCTGAGTTTTATCGGGCCGTGGATAAAAACGCGCCAACGGTCCCGGGCACCGGCCTTGGGCTTTCGATTGCACGTCGGTTCGCCCGGATGATGGGGGGAGACATTTCAGTTCGTTCTGTTCTCAAGGCGGGAAGCTGTTTTTCTTTCACCAGTCAGCTCAAAATCCTGGAAGAGCCACAATCCCCGCCGGAGTTTCCCAACGCCAAACACGTCACAGACAACCCGCAAGCGCTTGACCACGATCTAGGCGTCAAATCCATATTGCTTGTCGATGACACCCAATCCAATCGCATGGTTGTGCGCTCCTTTCTGAAAAAGAGCAATGTCGAGATTATCGAGGCCGAAGATGGCGCCAAAGCATTGAAATGCCTCGAACAGCGCCCTGTGGACCTTGTTTTGCTGGACATGAAAATGCCAATCATGGATGGTGAAGAAACCTTGTTGGAAATGGCGCGGCGCGGCGGCCGAATTGCTGCAACGCCGGTGATCATGCTCACGGCCAATGCCGCAACCGAAGATCGCCAACGGTTCCTTGCGCTTGGGGCCTTGGGCTATATCGCCAAGCCCGTAAAGAAATCGGTCCTGTTGTCTGAGATCCGCAGCGTTTCAGCCGTCAGCCATGAGGCAAAAACCGCGCTTTAAACCGCAGACATCCCGCCTCGGGGCCTCACAAACCCTAAAATGACCCTATGTAAGTTAATGTAATATTTACGATTTCCTGTAAAAGTTGTTTTAAATTTTAGCAAATCCCCAAGACTGAGTCTTGAGAGATTCTAACAAATGGGTAGGCACCCAAATGCAATCGACAGAGATCACCTTTGATAACTTGGGTGAAACCGGTACATTATTCACGGCGCTTCTGCGCGCACGGTATCATCACTTCATCGAAACGCGCGGTTGGAAACTCCCCAATACGCGCGGGCTCGAATTTGACCAGTATGACACCCCGGAAAGCATCTATTGTACAATACATGATGGGCTGACCGTTTATGGCGGCCTGCGGGTGACGCCCACTACCGCCCATAACATCAACGCCAGCTACATGCTGCGCGATGCGCAGCTTGGCCTGTTACCGGATATGCCGACGAACCTTCTTGACGAGCCTGCACCACAGGATCCCGGCACATGGGAGGTCAGCAGAGTTTTTGTGACCGACACCCTGAGCAGCCGGGACCGAATGCGGGTGAGAAGTGAAATCGGCTTGGCTCTCGCCCGTTTGGCAGAGACCTGGAAGTTTGACTCCTATATCTGCCTGACCTCTGTCGCTGCAGGCTTGCTCATGCGCCGCACGGGTCTCACAATTTCGCCGGCAGGCCCGCGTCTCGAAGTCGGTGGCGAAACCTGCCAAGCCTATCACCTGAAGGTGGACGCCAAGAACGTGCGTAGCCACGCGGCCTGATCTAGCCGCCCCAGATTTCTCCGCTCCAGATTTCTCCTCTCCTGGGCGTAAAATGAGCCCCGCAGCCCTGTCGCAGCTTTGCGCACATCGTTTGGTGCCATTGGATACATGCCTGTTCTCAGTGGAAATCCCGGCTTGGGAACAACCGCTTTGCCTGCTCGCGCGGGTGACGGGCGGAGGTTTTGTAGCCTCCTCTGGGGGCGCCGTCCGCCTGGGGCTGGGTGATGCCCACCGCGTCATCAAGAGGATGACCCAACTCAGAAAGCCGGTGGGAGAGGTCCTCGATATGATCGGCGATGAGATGCACAACGATGCCTTCACGCTCCAACCGGCCTGTCACCCGCAAAAGCCGCCCCCCCATGACCACCCGCCGAAAGCGTTTATAGACCTTGGACCAGACCACCACATTGGAGACGCCAGTTTCATCCTCAAGGGTCAGGAAAATCACGCCAGACGCGGTGCCGGGGCGTTGGCGTGTAATGACGAGGCCGCAAACACTGGTGCGTTTCAGGGGGGCCTCGGGCAAACGGTCATGGGGCGTCAGATCGGGGATCATCGGGCGCAACAGCTCCATCGGGTGGGCGCGTAATGTGAGCCGCATGGAGACATAGTCTTCGACAACTTCTTCTCCCAGATGCATGTTGGGCAGATGCACCAGGGGTTCGTGAATGCCCTCTCCGTCCATTGGATTGGCAAAAAGCGGCAGTGGTTTGGCGGCGCGGATCGCCCGAACCTGCCACAGGGCATCACGCCGTGTCAGCCCCATGCCGATAAACCCATCCGCCTCTGCCAGCCGTTCCAATACCGAGGGCGCAACCCCCGCACGCAGCCAGACGCTTTCGGGGTCCTGATAGCCGTTGCCCCGCGCCGCCCTGATCCACCCCGCATCCTCCTTGCGAAACCCTTTGATCTGGCGAAACCCAAGGCGCAGCGCCAGCGCCCCATCGGCGCGCCGTTCCAGACTGTTGTCCCACTCGGAGTAATTGACGCAGACCGGTCGCACCTCGACGCCATGATCGCGCAGATCACGCACGATCTGGGCGGGTGCATAAAACCCCATCGGTTGGGAATTCAGCAGCGCGCAGGCAAACACCGCCGGATGATGGCATTTGAACCACGAGGAGACATAGGTCAGCATGGCAAACGCAGCCGCGTGGCTTTCGGGAAATCCGTAGTCAGCAAAACCCTCGATCTGCGTAAAACAGGCCTCGGCCACCTCTTGCGGATAGCCGTTGTCCAACATGCCCTGCACAAACCGGTCGCGATGCTCACCGATGGTGCCCATACGCCGAAACGACGCCAAAGAGCGGCGCAGTTTGTCGGCCTCTTCCGCCGTGTAGCCCGCGCCGACCACCGCGATCTGCATGGCTTGTTCCTGAAACAGCGGCACCCCAAGAGTTTTGCGGGTCACCTCTGCAAGTGCGGGACCAAAGGGTTCGGGGGCCTCTAGCCCCTGCCGCCTGCGGATATAGGGTTTGACCATGCCCCCCTGGATCGGGCCGGGGCGCACAATGGCGACCTCAATCACCAGATCATAAAATGTCGCGGGTTTCATCCGGGGCAAAAAATTCATCTGCGCCCGGCTTTCCACCTGAAACACCCCCACCGCATCCGCCCGCTGCAGCATCTCATAGGTGGCACGATCCTCCTGCGGCACGGTGTCAAGAGCCAGCTGCCGCCCCTCGAACTCCGCCAAAAGATCAAAACATTTATGCAGGCAGGTGAGCATCCCGAGAGAGAGCACATCGATCTTCAGGATGCCAAGCGCATCAATGTCATCCTTGTCCCACTCAATCACGGTGCGATCCTCCATCGCGGCATTCTCGATGGGGCATAGCGCGTCGAGCCGCTCATGGGTGATGATGAACCCGCCGACATGCTGGGACAGGTGACGCGGAAAACCGATGATCTCGCCAATGAGTTTGAGCGTCTGCGCCAGCCGCAGATCCGTCGGGTCCAGACCCAGCGCTCTGACCCGGTCCATGTCCACCCCCGCATTGGTCATGCCCCAGATATCGCCCGACAGCCGCGCCGTCAGGTCCTGAGACAGGCCCATGACCTTGCCCACCTCGCGGATTGCAGCGCGGGTGCGAAAGTGGATCACCGTGGCACAAAGCCCCGCACGGTGTCGGCCGTATTTCTCATAGATCCACTGGATCACCTCTTCGCGGCGCTCATGTTCGAAATCCACGTCGATGTCGGGCGGCTCGCCGCGGTATCGGGAGATGAAGCGTTCAAACACCATACCGATCATGTCCGGGCTGACATCGGTGATGCCCAGCAGGTAACAAATAATGGAATTGGCCGCCGAGCCCCGACCCTGACACAAAATGCCACGCGCGCGGGCTTCCTGCACGATATCATGCACCGTCAGGAAATAGGGCGCATACCCCAGCTCACCAATCACCGACAGCTCCTTTTGCATCAACTGATGCACCCGCGCCGAGGTACCCTCCGGATAGCGCCGGCGCAGCCCTTCCTGGGCCAGGCGGGTGAGCCGGGCCTGCGCGGATTCTCCTTCGGACATCTCGTCGGGGTATTCATAGCTCAGGTCCGACAAATCAAACCCACAGCGCGCGGCAATTTCCAGCGTCCGCTTCAGCGCCGCCGGATGCCGCTGATAGAGCCGCGCCATGTCGCCAGCACCTTTGAGACGGCGCTCGGCATTGGGCAGGGCCTTGGTGCCGATCTGGTCAATCGGGACGCCGTCGCGCAGGCAGGTGAGCACATCCGCGAGCTGTCGGCGTTTGCCGTGATGCATCAGCACATCCCCCACCGCCACCATCGGCGCAGAACAGCGTAGCGCCATGGCAGCACAAGCATCGAACCAGGCCTGATCGGAGCCGTCATAGCGCGGCGGCGCAGCAAAAAAGACCGCGCCGGGAAACCGCCGCCCCAGTCGCTGCACCGGTTCCTGCGCGCGGCTCAGATCCGCAGGCGGCAGGGCAATGAGGATCATCCCCAGGCAGCCCGCCTCCAAGTCTTGCAGATCCAGATGACACTCCGCCTTGTCGGCCCGCCGCTTGCCAAGGGTCAAAAGCCGCGACAGGCGGCGGTAGGCGGCACGGTCTGTGGGCAGAGCCAGCCAGTCCACCGGGCAATCCCGCAACACCAGACGGCTGCCGACGATCAGTTTCGGCAGATGCGGCGCTTGGGATGTATGGGGCACCTGAGGCAAGGGCAAATCCTGCGGCTGTCCGACCTGTTGGCGCGAACAGGCATCCACCTGATGCGACGAGCGCACCCGCAAGCTCTGACTCGCCTCGTCGCGCAGGGTTTTCAACGCTGAATAGGCCCGCACCACGCCAGCCAGCGTGTTGCGGTCAGTGATGGCGATGGCTTCCAGACCCAGCTCCGCCGCGCGCAGCACCAATTCCTCCGGATGTGAGGCACCGGTGAGAAAGGTGAAATTTGTTGTCACACACAGCTCCGCATAGCCCGCCTTGTCACGGTGCCAGAGCATGGGGTCAAAGCGGCGGGCCTCCTCCTGCCCCTTGTCACGCCCCCCCTGGGTCATGTGAATTCACCCTGTGCAAACCAGCCCGGGTTCTGCGGGGTATAAAACAGCCAGAGCCGCCGCCCTTCGCGGGTGTCCACCTGCCAATAATCACGCAGGCCCGTACGCCAGGTGTCATCCGAGAGCCACCATTCCGGCGCGATCCGTTCGGGGCCGATGGCACGGCCCGTTGTGAGCCGCATCCGCCGCCAGCGAAACTGAACCGGGGGCTGTGGTCCACGGGCCGCGATCGGCTCGGGGGGGAACAGGCACAGCGGGCGCGGACGCGGTGCGACCCAACCAGTCTCGGGCTTGCTAAAGGCAGCGGGCGCAATGGAAAAGGCGCGTTCGGGGATATGGCTGTCGGCGGGCAGGAAGCGCTGGATATTCTCCAACCCAATCCGGGTGCCGATGCGGGTGATCAGATCGTTGAGTTGGTCGGGAGAGCTCTGGCCGCTGCCAATCTGTTGGGCGGGGAGCGGCTCGATCAGCGTCGCCTCAATCCGCATTTGGTCGATCCCGAACCCGGCGTCGACCTCGCCCACGCCGCGCTCAAACAGCGGCAAAATACGGCTCGGGTCGCGCATTGGCGCGGCCAGGCGCAGCTCGACCTGCTGATGCCCCTGATCAACCCGCCGCAGGGTAAGACACAAGCGGCGCGCGCCCATTTCCTGGGCTTTGAGCTTGTCGCACAGCGGTCTGAGCAGCCGTGCGGTGATGCCCATCACGTCCTCGGTCAGGCCAATCGGGTCAGGCAGGCTCATCCGTGTGGCAAACTGCGGCGCCACGCTTTCGGGCATGATCGGCTCAGAGACATGCCCCATCGCCTGATCCAGCCGCAGCATCAGGTCGGGGCCAAACCGACGGGCCAGCGGAGCACGGGCCGCCACAGTGAGATCGCCGATACAACGCAGACCAAGACGTTGCAGCGCCGTGACCATCTGATCGTCAATCCGCAACGCAGCAACGGGCAAATCGGTGAGCGTGCTCTGTGCCTCGCCGTAATGTGCCCGCGCCCAGGCCGCGCCACGGCTCTCCCCCAGCCCAAGGCGCAGCTCCAATCCCGCACGGCTGGCCCGCGCCCGCATATCAGCCAGCATCATAGGCTCACCGCCCCAAAGATGGGTCGCGCCACTGACATCAAGCACCAGACCATCCATCCCCTCATAGCCCACCCAGGGACAATAGCGCGTCGCCCAGCGGCGCAGGCTGGCAAGGAAAGCCCTGTCGAGATCAGGGCGGGCGGGCTGGCTGATCAGATCGGGGCAAAAGGCGCGCGCATCAGCAAAGCTCATCCCGCGGCCCAGGCCGGCCTGTTCCGCCGCCCGGTTGAGGCAATAAATTCGTTCGGTATTCTTGGCCTTCAGCGTCAGCGCAAAAGCCCCGTCAACCGGGCGCGCCCGCAGAACCCGGTCGCTCGCCAACCGGGGAAACCACATCGAGACGACTCGTTTGCTGATCCCATCGCACATGCCAGGCTCCCAATGTTCCTGATTTGTTCTTGGTAATTTCCCAGCGCTTCAGAGTCGAGTCTTCTTGTTCAAAATCAAAAACCGGACGGGCGTGCCAGCGGGTTTCCGCAGCATTCGATCCCATGCCTTCCGGGATAATGCACAGCCCCGTCGTGCCCCCCGCCTTGGCCGCCAATTGCAACCGCCGCCCCTCGCGCAGATCAAGCGGACGGGTTATTTCGAGCACCACATGGGGCAGCGCCCCATCTTTGAGACCCTCTTCGGCCACCGCAAGCGCGTCCAGCTGATCCTTGGGGCGGGCCAGCAACATCTGCGCCGGATCAAAGAGCGGCAGCATCCCCTGTGGCGTCAGGGTCTCGGACAGCCACGCTTGCCGAATCCAAAGCACAGGCCCCCGTGCGGCCAGCACCGCAAACCCCATGGCTCCGGCCCCGCAGACCTCATGGACGCGGGCACGGCGCAGGGGAAAAACATTATGAAACTCGACTCGCATGCACGTGAACATAAAGGGAACAAATGGGCGCATCAATAACCCTGCTCTGGTGCAACAAAGTCGCCCAGTCCGCCACCTGCAGTGCTGCGCACCCAAACCTCACCATGCGACTGTTCTCAAGCGATCCGCTGTGAACTCGCTTCTTGACAGAGCGGACAATGCCGGACTAAGTCGTGAGCATTCTGGTCCGGCTGGGAGACCACCCGGATAATAGGGAACACGGTGAGGTGTAGCCAATAGGCGCCTAATCCGTGACTGCCCCCGCAACTGTGAGCGGAGAGCAATGCTGCAAAATGCCACTGCCCCAATAGGGCGGGAAGGCGCAGCAAAGCCTCGACCCGCAAGTCAGGAGACCTGCCAGAATGATCACCCTATCCCGGTGCGGGGCGCGCTGTAGATAACGGTTTTCCGTAGTGGTGGCGTTTTCACCGTCTGCGGAGGCACGTCCTCTCAAAGGCTCTCATTTTGAACGAGCTGTCCGCTATGGGCAGCTGCTTGGCCTGTGCTTTGACACCAGGCCGGGAGGAATTGAATTATGCGCAAGGCACGCCTGTCCTTGGCTGCGGCTCTGGCCGCGACCCCCGCTATTGCATTGGCCCAAGACTCTGAGGTTACCGACCTGGGCGAGATCATCATTTCTGGTGGCTTCACGCCTATTGAGGCCCAAAGATACGGCCGCTCAGCCTCGGTTCTCACCAGCGAAGAGATCCAGGAACGCGGCATCACCACCGTCCAGGATGCACTGCGGGCAGTGCCCGGCCTGATGGTCAATGGCTCCGGTGACAGTTTCACTCAAATCCGCATTCGCGGCGGCGAAGCCAACCACACCCTGATACTGATTGATGGCGTTGAAGCCTCCGGCGGCGATAGCGAATACATCCTGTCCGGTCTGGACACCGCCAATATCGAACGCATTGAGGTCCTGCGGGGTCCACAATCGGTGTTTTATGGCTCCAACGCCTCGGCCGGGGTGATCAACATCATTACCAAGACCGGCGGCATCGGCACCGAATACGGTGGCAGCGCCGAGGTTGGATCTGACGGCTACCGCGCCTCTGCACGGGTCTCCACACGCTCTGAGCGTGGTGGCATCTCTTTCAGCCTGGCCCATGACCAAGACGATGGCTACGACATCTCCGGCGATGGCGGCGAAGAAGATGGCATTCGTCGCACGACGCTTCAGCTGAAAGGCGACTACCTAGTCACGGAACGATTGAAACTCGGCTTCAACCTGCGCTCCTCGGACGAACACTACGACAGCGACAGCACCTCCGCCATCGCAACCGATGCGGCCGGTTATGTGGTGGACGATCCAACCCAATTCAGTGAGCGGGACGAGAGCCTGGCGCAGATCTATGCCGAGTTGGACACCTTGGGGGGGCGTTTGAAGCATCGCCTGTCTTTGGAGCGCACCGATTTTGACAGCGCCAGCAATGGTGGCACCCCAACCGAGACCACGACAGAAGCAGCCAAATATCTGCTGAGCTTTGGTCTGGATGGGCAGCCTGTTGATCAGGCCAATCACCAGCTGAACGCGATGCTGGAATGGGACGAGGATTCCAGCAGCAGCAACCCGCTTTATGCGCGCCGCACCAACTCATTCGCCTTGGAGTACCGTGGCAGCTTTGCCAATGGCCTGGATCTGCAACTTGGCGTGCGACGCGACAATAACAGCGCCTTTGAGGATGCAACCAGCTGGACCGCCAGCGCCTCATATACTTTTGCGGGCAGTGGCATCCGCCTGCATGGCTCGGCGGGGACAGGCGTGGTTAACCCCTCCTATTTCGAACTCTTTGCCAATGTGACGTATGGCACAACCACCTATCTCGGCAATCCGAACCTGAAACCGGAAGAAAACCGCAGTTTCGACATCGGTGTCGAGGTCCCATTCCTGCAGGGACGCGGGCTGGTTGACGTGACCTACTTTGACGAGACCCTGACCGGTGAGATCGAAAACTATGTGGTAAACCCCACCACCAGATCCTACCGCAACCAGGCAGGTGACAGTGACCGAAAGGGCGTTGAGCTCGCCGCCAGTCTCGACGCCACAGACACCCTCGACTTGCGTCTGACCTACACCTATCTGGACGCCAGCAATCCCGATGGCTCAGTTGAAGTGCGCCGCCCGGAACATGAGCTGCTGCTGAGCGCCACCCTGCAGGCCTTTAATGGCCGTGGCTCCGTAACGGCTGACCTCCGCCATGTGGCCGGCAATTGGGACAGCCAGTTCTTTGGCTCCTATGCCACCGCCCAACTACCAGACTACACCACCGTGGATCTATCGGCCCAGTATGAGCTAACAAACAACGTGGTTTTGACAGGCCGTGTCACCAACCTGTTTGACGAGGATTACACGGATGTCTGGGGCTATGCCAAACGGGGCCGTGCCGCCTATTTCGGCGTAAAGGCCTCGTTCTGATCCATGCGCAAACTGCCCGGAATAGCACTGGCCCTGTTTTGGGCCGCCACTGGCGCCTTTGCCGGGCCCGCGCGCGTGGTTTCAATGAACCTCTGCACGGATCAGCTGGCCATGCTGCTGGCGGCCCCCGGGCAGCTGGCCTCGGTTTCCTATATCGCGCGCGACAAGCGTGCCTCGGCCATGGCGGACACAGCCATGGCCTATCCGGTCAATCATGGCCAGGCAGAAGAAATCTACCTGATCAAGCCGGATCTGGTCATCGCCGGTGCCTATTCAACACGGGCAACAACCGACATGCTGCAACGTCTTGGCGTGCGCGTTGAGGTCTTCCAACCCGCCAACTCCCTACAGGATGTACGCAATCGCATCCGCGAAATGGGCGAGGTCTTGCAGCGACAGGAGGCCGCCGCAGACCTGCTGTCGGAGTTCGATAAGCAGCTAACAGACCTGCTGCCCGGGCCCGGGCAGCAGCCGCGTGCCGCGCTCTATGCTGCCAACAGCTACACCTCTGGGCCCAAAACCCTGGCCGGACAAATCCTGGCATCCGCAGGGCTCGGCAATATTGCTGCCGAACTTGGCTATGAGCGCTCTGGAAAGCTCCCCCTGGAAGTGCTGGCCATGGCGCAACCCGATCTGCTGGTGACGACCTCCCCCTATCCGCGGGCCTCGCGCAGTGAAGAAAACCTAGCCCACCCCGTGGTGCGGCAACTGATCGCCCAAAGTGCCTCTGGACAGATGCGTGATGCGGATTGGGTCTGCGGCACGCCGCATGTGCTGCGCGCCATCGAAAAGCTGGCTCAGGAACGCCGCCATTTGCTGGAAAAGGAAACCCTGCAATGACACGATTGATACTGTCGCTTTTGACTGCTGTTGTGGCCTTGTTCCTGGTGTCACTTTCCTTGGGGCCTGCCGATGTGAGCCTGGGCGAAAGCCTGGCTGCGTTGTTCGACGACAGCTACGGCCCCTTGACCTTGGTGATGCAGGAAATCCGCCTGCCCCGCGCCATTCTGGCTGTTGTCATTGGTGCTGGACTTGGCCTGGCCGGAGCCGCAATGCAAGGCTATCTGCGCAATCCACTGGCGGAACCTGGTCTGATCGGTGTCTCCTCCTCGGCGGCCCTGGGCGCGGTGCTGGCGATAAACACCGGGTTGGCGGCAGCGCTGCCCCTGGGTCTGCCGCTGGCGGCCCTGGCGGGTGCCCTCGCGGGTGTCTTTCTGGTTATGTCCCTGGCCGGACCACAGGGCGGGTCGCTGTCGCTGATCCTGGCTGGTATTGCGATTTCAGCCCTGGCAGGCGCGCTCACGGCGCTGGTGCTGAACCTGTCGCCCAATCCCTTTGCTGCAAATGAGATCGTGTTCTGGATGATGGGATCCCTGGCCGACCGCTCGATGGTGCATGTCTGGCTGGTGCTGCCCTTCGTGGGTGTTGGCATCGCGATCCTGCTGACATTGGCGCGCGGCCTGGATGCGCTGACGCTGGGTGAGGACGCGGCGCAGACGCTGGGAATGAACCTGAACCGGCTGCGGCTCTTGCTGGTCATCGGCACCGCCAGCATTATTGGTGGCGCTACGGCGGTTGCCGGGGCCATCGGCTTTATCGGTCTGGTGGTGCCGCATATCCTGCGCCCCTTTGTGGGGGGGCAACCCTCACGGCTGCTCTGGGCCTCGGGCCTAAGCGGCGCGGTCATGCTGCAGCTGGCGGATATCGCCGTGCGGGTAATTCTGCCCGCGCGCGACCTGAAACTCGGCGTGGTCACCGCTTTGGTTGGTGCGCCGTTGTTTCTGCATCTGATCTACAAGACCCGGAAGGGCCTGGCATGAGCTTGTTATCCGTTCAGAACCTGTCTGTGACATTGCGCAACCGCCCGGTGCTTCAGGATGTGTCCTTCGATATCAAACCGGGTGAGTTTGTGGGCCTGCTTGGCCCCAATGGCACCGGCAAGACCAGCCTGATGCGCGCCGCCCTTGGGTTGCTCGCCGCAACCGGGCACAGCTCACTCGCCAAGATGAGCGCCTCAGAGCGTGCCAGGGCAGTGTCCTGGATGCCGCAATCGCGCGAGATTGCCTGGCCGATCCCGGTGGAAAAGCTGGTCGCCCTTGGCCGCTTGCCACATCTCCCCCAAGGGCTGCGACTGCCCGCCGCCGACCAGGCACTAATCGATCAGGCGATCAGTCGGATGGGGCTGGAGTGCTTCCGCCAGCGCGCCGCCTCGCGGCTGTCCGGTGGCGAACAGGCGCGCGCCCTGATTGCCCGCGCCCTGGCCCAGGATACACCGCTGTTGATGGCGGATGAGCCCGCCGCCGGGCTGGACCCGGCGCATCAGATTTCCACCATGGAGGTCTTTGCCGCGCTTGCCGACGAAGGCCGCTCGGCCCTGGTGTCCCTGCATGATCTGGGATTGGCCGCCCGCCACTGTACCCGGCTGATCCTGCTGGCAGAAGGGGGCATTCTAGCTGATGGCACGCCCGCCCAGGTGCTGACGCCGGATCTGATGGCCCGCGCTTTTGGCATTTCCGTCTGGCATCAAAACACTGCCGAAGGCCCCGTGTTTCAGCCGCTGGAAGTCCTGTGATGGGCCGCGTCACACTGCAACGCCCCTGGATCGAGTTTGATCTAGGCGCTGACATGCAGGTGCTGAGCTGGGCGGTAAACCGTCCGGGTTTTGCCACTGCCCGCCACATTCTCTGGCGTGAGGTCCGCAACCGCGATCTGCCTCCCGAGCTGGAAGTTGAGGAGTGGTTCGCAAGCGAGCTGTCCGCGCGCGGCAGCCAAGACGCGGTCGCCTTTCTGACCTCGCGCGATGTGCGCCACTATTGTGAGGCCATGGCGGAGGTGGAAGGCATATCTGCCCATGCCGTTGCTACCGTTGGCCTTTCCAATGCCGAACGTGTGGGCAGCCGGGTGGACTACTCTGGCCGCAACTGGGGCACCATCAATGTGGCATTGCACCTGTCTGAAGGGCTGAGCCAAACCGGGCTGATCGAAGCCATGAGCATTGCCGTTCAAGCCCGCACCGCCGCCGTGATGGAGGCCGCTATTGACCTGCCCAGCGGAACCGCAACGGGCACCGGCACCGATTGTCTCGCCGTCGCAGCCCCGGCCGGAGCGACCCCCTATGCCGGGCTTCACACCGCCATTGGCGAAGCGGTCGGAAAGGCCGTCTACCAGGCCGTCCATCGCGGCGCGCTGGACTGGAAATCAACCAACAGCAGGAGAGCAGAACATGCCTGAGCTTCAACAGATCTTGAAAACCGCACTGACGCAAGAAGACTGCGGCTGGAACATGGGGGCCTTTGGGGCCATTGGCGAATTCCACCATGTCTATGGCGATCCGGCGCCAGCCGACCATGCCGGGCTGATGCAGCTCACCAGTCGCGGCGGCGTCCGTATTGACAGACTGGAGGGGGTGCGCCCGGTGGCCTATGAAACCCTCAGCCCCAAGCCCCATCGCTGGACCCAGGCGGTCTCGCTGTGCCTGCCCACAGAGGATGCGGCAATGCACCAGCGCGACGTGTTGACAGCGCTTGGCCCAGACACCGACGCCCTGCGCATGGAGGATCGCAGTGCCGAGCTCTTTGATATGGGGCTGGGCCAGTATCAGGCTGATTTTTGTATCCGTACTGCCGACCCCGAGCTTTTGGCAGTGCTGAACCAAAACGCGGGGCGGTCGCTTTTTGAACAGGGCAATCCGGCGATGGGGGCCATTCTGAAAGCCCATCCACATCGCGTGGTGCTGACCCAGATCGGTCGCGTCGAAGTCTATCAGATGATCGGCGGCCCCGACACCGGCGGCAAATCTCCTGAAGGGCCACACACACATGTGCTGCCCAAGCTCCTGAAAGCGGATCGCACCCATTCCGCCAACACGCCCATCCCCGAAGGCTGGGTGCCCTGCTGCGGCGTACATCCCGAAAACCCGGTCATTGGGCGCCTTGGCGAGGACAAGCCTTTTAACCGTACCGCCTTTGACGCGTTTCAACAGCTGCTGGGCGACTGGGGCGCCCAAGATTACTGTCAGGGGAAGGCTGCGGTTTGGCAGTTGCTGCAGTCAGGAACCCCTGCTGACCGCGCCCAAGAGCCACAAAGCCGCGAAGGCCGGGCTGGCTGGCGCAATGGGATCCGTCAGTGGCGCGTGCTGCAGGGGGCCAACAGCCTGACAGAGGACTATGCCGCACAGTTTGACCGGGGTGCCGATCAGACTGACCCGGAAAACCCAGGTCACTAAACTAGGTCACTAACCCTGGTCACTTACGGAGAGCACGATGTCCTTTGCCCCTCTTTTTGAATTCATGGCGCGCGGTGGCCCTGCCCTTTGGGTGATCGCGGCTCTCTCGGTCCTCACCCTTTCCCTCTTGCTGTGGCGGGTGGCAGAGCTGATGCAAGCAGGCCTTTGGCGCAGATCACAGGCAGAAGCCTGGCTCGACCTTTGGCGCAGGGGCAACGCAGCCCCAAACAGCGCCGCGCGCACGCCACGGGATCGGCTGACGCAGGCTGCGATGCATGCCGTGCTGACGCCGGCGTTCAGCACCGAAATGGCGGAAAAGGAAATCACACGCATTGCCAAGGGGGAACTGGCCGTCCTGCGCCGGGGGCTGCGCCCATTGGAATTGATCGCCACCATTGCGCCTCTGGTCGGCTTGCTCGGGACTGTTTTGGGCATGATCGGAGCCTTCCAGGCTCTACAGGACAGCGGCAACGGTGCCGACCCATCGGTGCTGGCCGGCGGGATCTGGGAGGCGCTATTGACCACCGCTGCCGGCATGGCCGTGGCCATTCCCGCTTCGGCGCTCGTGTCCTGGGTTGAGGCTCTGACAGAGCGCGAACAGGCCGCCATGGAAGACATTGCGACCCGTGTTTTCACCGGTTCGGCCACCCGACCGATCCTGCATCAGGCTGCTGAATGACACTGGTTTTTGGAACACCCCCGGCCAAAAGACGCCTGAGTCTTGCGCCGATGATCGACGTGGTTTTCCTGCTCTTGGTGTTTTTCATGCTGGCCTCGCAGTTCGGCCACGACCGAGCGGTGCCGCTGGCAATGGCGGGCGGGAGCGCCGCCTATTCCGGCCCGCCGCGTCTGGTTCTGGTGACAGCTGACGGGCTTCGGCTGAACGGAATTCCGGTGCAAACCGAAGCCTTGGTAGAACAGATGTCCAAGCTCACCCGTGAGAAATCGGATGCAATCCTCCTGCAACCAGACGCCAGCGCCTCGCTGCAGCAGCTGATGGATGCGGCCGAAGCGCTGACCGGGGCCGGGTTTTCCCAGCTCGTGGTCATGGAGTAAGGGCGATGGATTTCTCGCGCCCCCAAAAGCGGCAAACTGGCGAGCCGATCCTGCCGATGATCAATGTGGTCTTTCTGCTGCTGATCTTTTTCCTGCTGTCGTCACAGATCGCCCCACGCGCGCCCTTTGTGGTGGCGCCACCGAGGCTGGAAACTGGTCAGCCCTCTGGCTCAGAAGCCTTGCTGTTCATGGCAGCGGATGGTCGCCTACATTTTTCCGGTGCGCAAGCCGAAGACGCCATGACCGCTGTTTTGGCGCAGGCTTCGGAACTGGAGACCCTATCCCTCCGCGCTGATGCCAAAGTGCCGGCCAGAGAGGTGGTCCTCCTGATCTCCAAGTTGCGCGACGCCGGCATCCGATCTGTTACTCTCAGAGGGACCAGGCCATGAGTCGACCGGCCCTGTTTCCCATTTGCCTGGGCACAGCCTTGGCGCTGCATATTTTGCCCTTTCTGGTGCTGAACAACGGCGGCTCAAGAGCGACGGGTTCTGGGAGTGGCGGCAGTGGTCAGGTCACATTGGCTGCCGCCTCTCAGCAACTCGTGCAACAAGCCAAGCAGTGGAACCGCCCGCCGGATGTCCCGGATGTTTCCCCGGCAATTACCACTCCTGAAGTGGCAAACCAACCCCAGTTTACAACGCCCCCTGCGCGCCCCCAAGCGCCCTTTCCCGCTTCCCATCTTGCGCCCCCTTCGACCCCGCGTCCGGCAACGCCCTTCGCAGATGCAAGCCCGGCGTCTCCGGCGTCTCCATCGCCGCCAGCAAAGCCCGTCGCGCCAGAAAAACCTACGGTCACAGCTTCAGCGGCCCGCCAGCAAGAGCAAGCTACAGGCAAACAGCAGCAAGAGATCAAGGGAGATGCAGGAACGCAGGCCACCACAACCGGTGATCCGAGCCGCGCGGCCGCCAATCTAAAAAACCGCTGGGGGGCTGCCATCATTGCACGCATTCAGCGGCAGAAACGCCCTCCGCGCGGGGGCGGACGGGGCACAGTCCGCTTAAATATCTCGGTTTCAACCAAGGGGCGTCTGATTGCGGTTTCCCTCGCCCAAAGCTCTGGCCACGCTGCAATAGACCAGGCAGCATTGGGGGCGGTTCGAAAAGCCCGCTTACCGCGTTCTCCCAAAGCGATTTCTCCAGGAAATTACAGCTTCACCTTCCGCATGGTCTTCACCGACTGAGAAATACAGTTGCTAGTCACCCTCCTTACGTCGCTTTGGTACCATCGCGAATGACAATCACGCCACGGCCAGTGGTTTTCTTGCGGTGCACTCCTCGCGCGGGGCTCGGGCACTCAGCTTGGGCTGCGAGGGGGCTTGGGGACCAAGTGTCGTTCCTTTGGATCAAGAGCCAAGGGAACGCGCCTGTTTCCTGGCCTCACGAATGGGGTCATTTATGCATCCATCCCCCAAAGCACGACCTTTGGGCTAGGCATTTAATAGCCTATACTAAACCAGCGAAGCCGAAGTTGAGCACTTTTCCAAACGCGGCGCTTCAGCAAGTGGGCGCGTTCGCGGGGGAGGCAACCCATCGCGCAGATGCAGCGCCAGCAGGCGTCCCAGTGGCCTTTGTGCTATCAGATGACGGAACGTAACCCGATCTTGGAGCAATTCGTGCCTATTGTGGAGACCGGCTTTGCTCCTAAAAACCTATAACTGTAATACGAACAGTCCCAGTAATTCTGCCCAGGGGGGCGGGCAAGGTCATGCGGCTCAAACGGCGTGATAGCGACAAGGAAGAGGCGTGACACAGCACTCAAGGACACCAAAATGACACCATTCATTTTCAACACCACCAAATCTCTGGTTTTTGAAACCGGCGCATCGGCACGCCTTTCTGAGGTGGCAGGACAAACGCTGGGTAAATCGGTCTTGCTGGTGACAGATCCCGGACTGCGCCAGCTGGGGCTTGCGGATCCCGCCATCGCCTCACTTGAAGCCGCCGGACACAGCGTTGCGGTTTTTGATAAAGTAGAGGCCGACCCGTCGCGTGACACGCTACTGCAGGCGGTGGAGTTTGGACGCGAAGCCGGGGCGACCGGTGTCTTGGGCTTTGGCGGTGGTTCATCCCTTGATGTGGCGAAACTGGTGGCGCTGTTGCTGGGGTCGGGTGAGGATCTGGACGAAGCCTGGGGGGTTGCCCAGGCCAAGGGCCCACGCCTACCGCTGGTTCTGGTGCCCACCACCGCTGGAACCGGGTCCGAGGTTACCCCGGTCTCGATCATCACGGTGGGGGCAGAGGAAAAGCGCGGCGTCTCTTCACCGGTCATCCTGCCGGATATTGCGGTGCTGGATGCAGACCTGACTGTGGGTCTGCCCGCCCATATTACCGCCGCCACCGGTGTCGACGCGATGGTACACGCGATCGAAGCCTATGCGTCAAAATCGGCCAACAACAACCCTCTGTCCAAAATGCTGGCGCGCGAAGCCCTGCGCCTGCTTGGCGCCAACATCGAAACCGCCGTATTCAATGGTCAGGACAAAGATGCACGCGGCGCCATGTTGCTGGGCTCGATGCTGGCAGGTCAGGCCTTTGCCAACTCGCCGGTGGCTGCGGTACACGCGCTGGCCTACCCCATCGGCGGCACCTTCCACATCCCGCATGGGTTGTCGAACGCCCTGGTTCTGCCCCATGTGCTGCGCTTTAACGCGCCCGACGCCCATATGCTCTATGCTGAGATTGCCGCAGACGCCTTTCCACAGATCGCCGCGATCGAAGGCAGCCAGGCACGCTGTGCCGCCTTCATTGACGCGCTGGCAGATCTGTCCAAACATCTGGGCATGAAAACCCGCCTGCGGGACGTGGATATCCCCAAAGAGGCCATCGCCAAAATGGCATCGGATTCGATGGTCCAGCAGCGTCTTCTGGTCAATAACCCCCGCGAGGTCACCGAAAGGGACGCATACAACATCTACGAGGCAGCCTGGTGATGGGAGACAAGGCACCGATCACCACCCGCGCGGATTACCCCGCGTTCTATCCGCTGCAAACCCGCTGGATGGATAATGACGTCTATGGCCACATGAACAATGTGGTCCATTATTCTCTCTTTGACACTGCGGTGAATGGATGGCTCATCGAACGCGGTCTGTTGGACCCGCGCAATTCTGAAACCTATGGCCTGGTGGTTGAAACAGGCTGTAAGTACTATTCAGAAATGGGGTTTCCCGATAAGGTAACAGCCGGTCTGCGGGTGGCCCGGCTGGGCTCCAGCTCAATCAAATACGAAGTCGCCCTATTCCGCAATGACGAGACCACCGCCACCGCCGAGGGTTTTTTTGTCCATGTCTATGTCAATCGCAAAACCCACCGTCCGGCGCCAATCGAAAGCCACCGCCGGGTCGCATTCCAAAGTCTGATGAAAGACGACACCTGATACACCTTTGACCCTCTGCTGACCCTCTGCACGCCCCTGCGCTTTGGGTGGCAAGGCGCAGACTAAGGGGCTGAGCAGTGCGCGACACTGGACTGCGGCGTTCGCACTGCTGTTCGCTAGCGTCGCCTCGCGGCGATAACTCACAATCCTCAAAATTGGCAAATGCGTATCTTGCCGAACGCAAGGCTCGTCAGCCCAGCGTGCAAATTGATGCTCTTGATCTGTGGCAAGAAGATCGGCCTGAATTCGACGGCGATAAAGCTGCGGCCAAGATGACATTCTTTGGCCTAGGCGAAATGAACAATGAAACCCAATCAGCGTGGGATCAGATTGCCACGATCACACAACGATTTACCGATGCGGATGAATATGTCTTCTCGGTTCCGATGTGGAACTGCGGTGTCAACTACAAGCTAAAGCAATACATCGATATCATTACCCAACCTGGATTGCTTTTTGGGTTTGACCCAGAGGCCGGATATAGTGGGTTGCTGGAAAACAAAGTGGCGCGTGTCTTTTACACAGCGGGTGTTTATGCGCCCGGTGCGCCGGCGAAATACGGGTCTGATTATCAGTCAAGCTATCTGTCTTGGTGGCTCGAATTTATCGGTGTTTCTGAATTTAGGGACGTCCGTTTCCAGCCCTCTCTTTTGACAGGTGACCCGCTTGGGGACCAAAAGGCCGCGATTGAGCGTTCTGTCGAATTGGTATCGCAATATCGCCTGCTCCCCCGAAGGCCTCTTGGTCTTCGGGGGATCTTTACGAAATCTGGTCCAGCAGTTGCCCGACCAATGACGGAACCGAGGCCGCGAATTGCGGGTTCGATCGCATGATCGCGACTGTGCGTTGTACATCCTCCAATACTGCTACATCTTGCGTGATGACATCCGGAGCCCTGTGCCCAACCTGATCGCCGTCCAGATGTGTGAAGCCCTTCGCGATACGTCCCTTCTTGAGGGCGGGTGCGATACGGTTGTCACAGCGGCACTGCGCCTGTTCAGATTGGATGCCGCAATTCTTTTGCATGAACCCGCTGACTGTAGATCGCGCTCGCCGCAGCCTTTGGCGGTATGTGCCGGCTGGGATTTCTAGAACGCTACTGGCTTCTGTATCTGTCATCTCGAAGATATCACCCAGAATATAGGCCATGCGCAGTGGCCGTGACAGGCACACCAACATTGCCAACGTACAACCGACCTTCACTTCCTTTAACGCAAGCTGATGTTCAATTTCGGTCAATCCAAGATGTGCGGCGTCACCTTGATCGTGATGCAGATCTTCAGCGAAATCATCAAAAGTCATCCGTATCTTTTCGACCCGACCCAGCCGCGCGGTTTCACTCAGATGGCGGGTCGCGACACGAAAAGCCCACGCGCCAGCCAAATTGACGTCACGCACATCACCAAGGTGGGTGATGATCTTGATCAGAATTTCCTGCGTCGCGTCTTCGGCGTCCTCGCGATGGGCAAGCATCCGCATCGCGACGTTGAAAATGGGGCCTTTTGCCGCGTGAATGAGCGCGTCTAAGGCCGCGCGACTTCCCTGTCGCGCGGCCTCCACTTGTAAAGGATCAAAGATGATCATGCGGCAAGGATTCCTTTCAGTTCTTCCAGCTCGGTCGAGAGAATGCCTTTTTGGGCTTCAAGCGCACCTTCCAATGCTTCGAGCGGAACAGGCGGAGCCATCAGCACGAAGGAATAGATGGCTTCATCGTCGCCGTTTGGCGTGATCCGTGAATACGCTGCACCCGTTGAACCATCGGGAAAAGTCATTAACCAATCGACACTACCCGCGTCCCGTGACACCACAGTTTGCAACTTGATTGGAACTTCACCATTTGGCGTAACAAGGTCAGCCGTTGTGGCATCTGCGCGTGAAAACGCATTGGTCCATTTCGGCAAGTTGGACGGCTGCGAAATGTAGTCAAACGCCACGTTTGCGGAAACAGTAAGGCCGATAGATTGTACGTCGAAATTTTTCATTTTGATCTCCAAGTTTCCCGTCGCGAAAGTGCGGCGGATACATATGAAGAGAGGGCGAGATAGCAAACTGTTACATGTTGGTTCAAAGTATTTTGGTTTGGTGAGTATGGAAGATGTCATCGAAGGCCGTCTTCGTGCCTGGAACCTCGTGAGAGGTCGTGACTGCCTGAGCCGTCGCATTGATGCGTTGGCAAAAATCCTCCCCTGGGTGGATGCACCGCCACCCTTTCGACTACTGGAGATGGCACGCCAATGGGGAAGCTGCTCCCCGTCCGGCGAGATCATCATCAATCGTCACTTGGTCAAAGCGCCGCGGCAGTGTGTCGACTATGTGCTCATTGATGAACTGGCGCACCTAAAGCACCACGATCACAGCCCTGCCTTCTGGAACCTGATCGACGCACATGCAGGGGATTGGTGAAAAGCCAAGCATCATTTGGATGGGTTGGTCGAGGTTTTGATGGATTGAAGCGAGTCAAAAAGCTTGAAGGGTATCCCTTGGGACAGAGTCGAACCTCTGGCATTATGCTTCAGGGGCCAAAAACAAGAAAATCGGGCGTTTCCGCCCGATAGACTTCTTATGCTTGCAAAATGACCATTCTAACCCGGCCGGTGGCCATGAATTGGTAGCCAGAACAAGAATAAGAGGCTTTCTTCTCAGTCAGCCACATTTCGAGTGGCCACAGCTGCGGCAGGTCATGCAGCCTTCGATCATCTGCATGTCGAATTGGCCACAGCTTGGGCAGGCCTTACCGCGGGGGGCATTCAGGTTCACCACCTCTGCCTGCGGGTCGGACTTCAACCCCATGCCTTCGCCCTCAAGAAAGCCCGTCTTGACCATATGGGTCTCGATCACCCCACCAATGGCCGCCAAAATCGAGGGAATGTATTTGCCCTGTACCCAGGCCCCTCCGCGTGGATCAAATACTGCCTTCAGCTCCTCCACCACAAAGGAGACATCGCCACCGCGCCGGAACACCGCAGAGATCATCCGGGTGAGCGCCAAGGTCCAGGCATAGTGCTCCATGTTCTTGGAATTGATGAAGACTTCAAACGGCCGACGGTGATCGCTGATGATAATGTCGTTGATGGTCAGATAGATCGCATGTTCCGAATCCGGCCATTTCAGCTTATAGGTGTGCCCTTCCAGCGACTGTGGACGATCCAGTGGCTCCGACATGTAGACCACTTCGGCACCGGTCTCTCCCTGCGCGCTGGCATGGGGAGCATCTGCGGTTTCACCAGGAGCGGTATCAGCGCTTTCAGACACAGACAGAACTGACCCGGTCACATCGTTGGGGCGATAGGTGGTGCAGCCTTTGCAGCCCTGATCCCAGGCCTGCATGTAAACATCCTTGAAGTCGTCAAAGGAGATGTCTTCGGGGCAGTTGATGGTCTTGGAGATCGAGCTGTCGATCCATTTCTGTGCTGCGGCCTGCATCTTGACATGGGCCGCAGGTGGCAGCGTCTGGGCGTTGACAAAATAGTCGGGCAGTGCGGCATCGGTGCCAAATTTTTCCCGGTACATCTGTACTGCGTAATCGACGACCTCTTCTTCGGTGCGGCTGCCGTCTTTCTGCAAAACCTTGCGGCTATAGGCATAGGCAAAGACCGGTTCGATCCCCGAAGATACATTACCCGCATAGAGGCTGATGGTTCCGGTGGGCGCAATCGAGGTCAACAGCGCGTTGCGGATACCGTGTTCGCGGATAGCCTCGCGCACGTCCTCATCCATGTTCATCATATTGCCCGAGGCCAGATAGGCTTCGGCATCAAACAGCGGGAAGGCGCCCTTT
Organism: Phaeobacter sp. G2; assembly: GCA_025163595.1. Taxonomy (NCBI): domain Bacteria; kingdom Pseudomonadati; phylum Pseudomonadota; class Alphaproteobacteria; order Rhodobacterales; family Roseobacteraceae; genus Phaeobacter; species Phaeobacter sp. G2. Next base: position 1,577,453 of record CP104100.1, on the reverse strand, counting down.
TCCTTGGCCAAATCCACCGAGGCCAGATAGGCGGCGCGGGCGATCGCATGCAGCCAGCGGTCGGTCTGACGCGCCGCTTCGTCCGAGCCATATTCCAGCCCCAGCATCAACAGCGCATCGGCCAGCCCCGTCACGCCCAGGCCAATCCGGCGTTTCGCCTGGGCCTCGGCGGCCTGGGCCTCCAATGGGAATTTCGATACATCCACCACATTGTCCATCATACGTACGGCGGTGGCGACCAGCTCCTGCATGGCGCTTTGGTTCAGCTCGGCAGAGGCTTCAAAAGGGTTGGAAACCAGGCGCGCCATATTGATCGAGCCCAGCAAGCAGGCGCCATAGGGCGGCAGCGGCTGCTCGCCGCAAGGGTTGGTGGCGCAGATGTTTTCAATATAGCTGAGGTTATTGGCCTTGTTGATCCGGTCAATAAAGATCACGCCGGGCTCGGCATATTCATAAGTCGCCTGCATGATCTTGTTCCACAGATCCCGCGCCTGAACGGTGTGGTAGATTTTACCGTCGAACTGCAGCTCCCAGGGGCCATCCGCCTTGACGGCTTCCATGAAATCATCGGTGATCAGCACCGACATGTTAAACATCCGCAGACGGGCCGCGTCGGATTTTGCGGTGATAAAGGCCTCAACATCCGGATGGTCGCAGCGCATGGTGGCCATCATCGCGCCGCGGCGCGAGCCTGCGGACATGATGGTACGGCACATGGCATCCCAGACATCCATGAACGACAACGGCCCCGAAGCATCTGCCGCCACGCCTTTGACATCCGCGCCGCGCGGGCGAATGGTCGAAAAGTCATACCCGATGCCGCCCCCCTGCTGCATGGTCAGCGCCGCCTCTTTCAACATGTCAAAAATACCCGCCATGCTGTCGGGTACGGTCCCCATTACAAAGCAGTTGAACAGGGTCACCTGACGCGCGGTGCCAGCCCCAGCGGTAATCCGGCCTGCGGGCAGATATTTAAAGTCTTCCAGCGCCTCGTAGAACTTCTCTTCCCAGACGGCGGGCTTGTCCTCGGCGCGGGCGAGATCACGAGCAATACGACGCCAGCTATCCTCCACGGTCACATCGATGGGGGTGCCGTCCGCTTCCTTGAAACGATACTTCATATCCCAGATTTGTGCGGCGATGGGGGCAGCAAAGCGGCTCATATAGTGATTCCCTATTGGTCGGTGATCGGAGGTGAGTGGCGGCTTCGATACTACAGGCGGATAGAAATCCTCAACGGTGAAATCACAGATCGTTGAGAAATAATTACTGAGTGTACCACAATATCTTGCTCGCACCAAATTTCAAAACACTATATAAGGGTTGGGCTCTGGACGACTCTGTGGGGAAGCTGTGGATAACTATGTCAATCTGGTGAAGCTCTCTGTTGGCACAGAAAGCGTTGAAAACCTGCAGGACTGGCAGGACTTGACCGGGCTGCGACTGCCCGAAGGACTGCCGCGTCACGTCACCCGCATGTGGCCCAAACGCGAGGCAGAGATTCTTGCTGGTGGATCAATCTATTGGGTCATCAAGGGACAGATCCAGTGCCGCCAGCGCATCCTGCGCATGGATGAGGTGATCGGCGAGGATGGTATTCGCCGCTGCGCCATTATCCTTGACGCCAAACTTCACCGCACCCAGACCGCCACCAAGCGCCCCTTTCAGGGCTGGCGCTACCTCAAGCCCGAAGACAGCCCCGCCGACCTGCCAGAAGGGCGCAGCACAGAAGAGCCTCTGCCTCTGGAGCTCTCCCAGGCTCTGGCCGAAATCGGCGTCCTCTAATCGGCAGAAAGCCACAGTGGCCTCTCTGGTGTCCGGATTTTGCGGCACGCACCACCGCACCGCCCTGCGCAACAGGGTTTAGCCGTGCGGTCGCAAGGGTATGCATTGCTCTCGATCTGCGCAAAACCTGTCTCAGCACGAAAAAGCGCCGCGCGATAGCGCGGCGCCGGGCCCAACGGGAGCCCGGTGCACTTTAGTGCATGGGCGACGGGCGGGAGCCCCCCTTTTGGCCTTCTAACTCAGCGTTCCCTGGTCATTCCCCGGTCACCCCCAGCTCAGCCGTGGATCAACTCTGACAGCGCCTTCAGCGCGACGCGTTCCGCTTCCGAATAGGAGGCCACACGGCTGCGCCACAGGGTCGCCTGGCTTTGCAATACCAAACCATCCGACAGCAGTTTGAGGTGATTGGCCCGCAGGGTCTCGCCGGTGGAAGTAATATCGGCCACCATCTCTGCGGTTTCATTCTTCACCGTGCCTTCAGTGGCACCCTGGCTGTCGACCAGCTGGTAATCTGCCACTCCGGCCTCGGTGAGGAACTCACGCACCAGGCGGTGGTATTTGGTGGCAATCCGCAGGCGGTGACCATGGGTTTTGCGAAAAGCCGCCGCAACCGCATCCAGGTCATCCAGCGTATCCACATCGATCCAGCACTGCGGCACCGCCAAGATCAAATCCGCATGGCCAAAGCCAAGTGGCTCCAGCTCTTCAAGCTGTTGCTCCCAGAGCGGCAGTTTTTCCTGCACCAGATCGGTGCCGGTCACGCCCAGGTGAATGCGGCCTGCCGCCAGCTCCCGCGGGATTTCCCCCGCCGAGAGCAGCACCAGCTCCATGCCTTCAACCCCTTCGATGGCACCGGCATATTCCCGTTCCGACCCGGTCCGCGCCAGGGTCACGCCCCGTTTGGCAAACCAATCAAAGGTCTTATCCATCAGCCGCCCCTTGGACGGCACACCCAGTTTCAGGCTCATGACTGACCCTCCTCGAGCATCAGCATCAGATCCGGGCGCAGCACGCCCCCAACAGCGGGGATTTCACCGCCATTCCCCAATTGCCGCGTCAGCGCATCATAGCGCCCGCCACTGGCAATGGGAGGCAAATCCGGCCGCACTTCGGCATAGAACCCAAAGACAAACCCGTCATAATATTCCATCGAGGTGCGCCCGTAGGAGGCCTCAAAATCCAGACTGTCAATATCAATGCCCCGCGCCTTGAGCGCCGCAATCCGCCCGTCCAGACGATCCAGGGCCGGGTTGATTGCAGGCAGGTCCACCGCGATATCGCGCATCTGTTCAATGGCAAAGGGTACGGTTTCGCGTACCGCCATCAGCGCCTCAAGCGCCAGCAACTCGTTTTCCGCAATGGGCGGCGCCGCAGCATCGGCCCGCAGCAGCGCAATGCGCGCCTCCACTTCCGCTTCGCTGCGCTTGCCCAGAACCGTCGTCTCACCCGTCAACCCGCTTTCCGAGGACAGCAGTTTCAACCGGCTTTCCGGTACCGCACTGCGGCCGGCATAGCGGTCCAGCAAAGAGCGAAACCGCCGGGGACGCCAGATATGGCGCATCAGGGCAGATTTACGGATCTGCGTGGTGTTCAACCCCTCAACCGCAGCCATCAGAATACCAATATCGCCGGTTGCCGCCCGCAGGGGCAAGCCACGCAGTTGCAAGGCAATCAGCGCAAAGACCTCGGCGTCGGCGGCAGCAGGGTCATCGCGTTCAAACACCTCATAGCCCACCTGTAGGTATTCGCTGGCGCGATCCGGATCATGTTCCTGGCGGCGAAACACTTCGCCCGCATAGGTATAGCGCGCGGGCTCGGCCCCCTCCCGCATATGCATCTGCACCACGGGCAGGGTGAAATCCGGGCGCAGCATCTGTTCGCCACGCACCGCGTCCGAGGTCACATAGGCCCGGGCCCGAATGTCCTCACCATAGAGATCCAGCAGGGTGCCGGCCGGCTGCAACAGAGGTGGCTCCACCACCTGCGCCCCAGCGGCCTCAAAGTTCATGCGCAGCCGTGCGGCCCGCGCCAGTGTTTTTGAGCGATCCATCATGGTCTAGCCCTGGCTCTCTAGAATTTCGCGCACCTTGGCGACCAGTTCGCCGCGCGGCACTTCAAACTGGCTGGGACGCTCTTTCCACTCTTCCAGCGTGGCGCTTTCAGAGATCTTGGCGCCCAGGATCAGATCCTTGATCTGAATGACGCCATTTTCCTTTTCGTCGCCGCCTTCGATTACCGCGATGGGGGAATTACGCTTATCCGCATATTTCAGCTGATTGCCAAAATTCTTGGGATTACCCAGGTAGACTTCGGCACGAATGCCAGCATTGCGCAGCTCGGCCACCATCGCCTGATAATCCGCCATGCGGGCTTTATCCATCACTGTGACCACAACAGGCCCCGTGGGCGTGGCACTGAGGCGGCCCTTTTCGCGCAGCGCAGCGAGCAGGCGATCAACGCCAATGGACATACCCGTTGCTGGCACTTCCTGACCGGTGAAACGTTTCACCAGATCATCGTAGCGCCCGCCCCCGGCAACAGAGCCAAACTGCCGTTTGCGCCCCTTGTCGTCAAAGATCTCAAAGGTCAGCTCGGCCTCGTAGACCGGGCCGGTGTAATATCCCAGGCCCCGCACAATCGAGGGATCAATTTCAATCCGGTCAGCGCCATAGCCGCCGGCGGCCATCAGATCACCGATCTGTTCCAGCTCGCCAATGCCTTCGGCCCCCACTTTTGAGGCACCAACGGCGGCGCGCAGGTTCTCAAAGGTCTTGGCGGCCGTATCAGCCTTGGAGGTGAGGAATGCAATCACCGGCTCTGCCTGATCGGCGCTGAGACCAACCCCGTCAATATAGGCACCAGAGGCATCCAGACGGCCCTTGGTCAGCAGCTCACGCACGCCGGCCTCGCCCACCTTGTCAAATTTGTCGATGGTGCGCAGCACGTTGTCGCGGGCCAGCTGGTCATCGCCCAGCCCCATGACCTCCAGCACGCCGTTCATCACCTTGCGGTTGTTGACCCGTACCAGATAGTCACCACGCGGGATGCCGACGGTTTCCAGCGTATCAGACAGCATCATGCAGATTTCGGCATCTGCCGCCATAGACGCCGTGCCCACGGTATCGGCATCGCACTGATAGAACTGACGATAGCGGCCGGGACCGGGTTTTTCATTGCGCCAGACCGGCCCCATCGCATAGCGGCGATAGGGGCTGGGCAGATCATTACGGTGCTGGGCATAGACCCGCGCCAGCGGCGCTGTCAGGTCATAGCGCAGCGCCATCCAGTCGCCCTTGTTGCTGTCGGGATCGTTTTCATCGACCTCCTGCCAGGCAAAAACACCAGCGTTGGGGCGTTCAACATCGGGCAGAAACTTGCCCAGCGCTTCGACGGTTTCCACCGCCGCGCTCTCCAGCGCCTCGAACCCGTAATGATGATAGACACCCGCGATGGCACGCAGCATTTCAGAACGCTGTGTCACCTCTTCGCCGAAATAGTCACGAAATCCCTTGGGCGTTACCGCCTTGGGACGGGGCTGTTTCTTGATCTTGGCCATGAAAAGGCCTCCTCACGGGTGGGTTTGGGTCATTTACTCGCCGCGCGGTCTAGCCCAAGCCGTGCCTGTGAGCAAGGCAACAGGTTCGACCACACCGGGTCAAGCCCAAGCGATCTGGCGCTGCCTAGCTTTTCAGCATGACAGGAATGCGACAGCCCCTGCGCCGCACCAGGTACGGGCAACAAAGATCAAATCTGAGAAAAATCGCCGGACCGCCCCAGCCCAGAGGCAAAGCGCTGCGCCCCGTCGCGTCCCTCTGTCAAAAAGGCCTTGGCTGACCGCCACTCCCGCCGCAGCGCCGCCACCAGCTCCTGCGAGGGCAACCGCGCCGACAGGTGATCTGCCCGCATGCAGGCCTGCGGAAACCGGGTGAGCTCCTGCGCCAGGGCCTGCGCCATATCCAAGGCTTCCCCCGTTGGGGCAAGCCGGTCGGCAAAGCCAATCCGGTGGGCCTCCTCGGCGGGCAAGGTGCGGCCCGTCAGGATAAGATCATTGGCGCGGCCCTGCCCCAAAAGCCGCGGCAAGCGCACGGTGCCGCCGTCAATCAGCGGCACTCCCCAGCGGCGACAATACACCCCGGCAAAGGCATCCTCCGCCATGACCCGCATATCGCACCAGGCCGCCAGCTCCATACCGCCCGCCACAGCCGGACCTTCAATGGCGGCGATCACCGGTTTTGACAGCATCAGCCGCGACGGCCCCATGGGACCGGGTCGGGGATCAACAACGGGATCACGCCAATCCGCCTCGATATCCAGTGCGGCCAGCCACTCATCCGATGCGCCCCCCCCTGCGGATTTGAGATCAAAGCCGGCACAGAAGTAGCCGCCCCGACCAGTCAGGACCGCCACCTTAGCCGTTTCTTCGGCCTCAAAGCGCAGAAAGGCCGCATAAAGCGCGCGCGCTGTGGCGGGCCCCACCGCATTGCGGATTTCCGGACGGCAGATGGCAATTGTCATCACGCCGTCGCGCTGGCTGATGTCTACTGGTGGCATTTCATCTTCAGTTGCAGCCATGGTTATGTCCCTTGCAGCTCATTGGCATCTCTCTTTGAGCTGAGCCTGCGCGTCTTCCCCATGGACCGGCAAGAGGAAGGTGCTTATGACGTTGCGCAGCTATGGAGAAACACATGCAAGCCTTGGAAGAAAAGATCGCCCACCTGACCCGCACCGTCGAAGAGCTGAGCGACGTGGTCGCCAGCCAACAAACCGAGATTGATCGCCTGTCCAAACGGGTACGGATGCTGATGGAGCGCGAAGCTGGACGCGAGCAGGGCAGCGGCGGCGCCCATGTGTTCGGCGACGAGCGCCCACCGCACTACTAGGAAAGCGGCAGCCGGTTACCAGTGCCGGGAGGACGGTGAAGCAGGCACCGCAGGCGGCACCCTAAATCTCCTCAACCTCCATCACCCCTTCCAGTGATTTCAACGCGCCTTTGATCTGCGGGTTGATCGGGAAGGGCTGGCCCAGGTCCATCTCCACATCCCCGGGCAGGCCAGGGTCCTGTAGATAGAGGTAGATCGCCCCCGGGCTGGCGTTGCGGGCGGCGGATTTGGCGTCTTCCAACACGGTGGCGACGGTTGTGATCGCATTCGCATCGTCCAGATAGATCCGCAGCGAGGACCGCCCGGCATCGGCAATGGCCGCGTCCACCGGCCCGGCAGAACGCATCAGGAGTTTCAGCTGGTCGCTCTCCATCGTGGCCTCGGCGGTGATCACCACCTTGGAGCCGGTTTCGAGAAATTCGCGCGCCTTTTCCAGCACATCCGAGAAGATCGTTACCTCATAGCCGCCGGTGGTATCCGACAGCTGAGCAAAGGCAAAGCGATTACCGCGGGCCGATTTGCGCTCTTGCCGCCCTGCAACCACCCCGGCCATTTTGGCCATGAAAGGTCCGCGCGCAGCCTTGACCATGACCTCATCCAGGGTCATCACATCCTTGCGTTTCAGGGCCGGCATATAGTCGTCCAGCGGATGGCCAGACAGATAAAAACCAATGGCCTTGAACTCTTCAGACAATCGCTCAGCTGGCAGCCAATCGGGGGTATTGGCCAGACGCGGTTCCGGCAGGTCATCGCCGGCCTCCCCAAACAGGGACACCTGGTTGGAGTTCTTCTGTTCATGGATCGCGTTTGAATAGTTCACCAAGCCTTCGAGGCTGTCAAAGACCCGGCGACGGTTGCGGTCCAGCTGATCAAAGGCACCGGCGCGGGCCAGCATCTCCAGCGGGCGTTTGCCGATCTTTTTCAGGTTCACCCGGCGGGCAAAGTCGAACAGATTGACAAAGGGGCGCTCAATCCCGTCCTCAATGCGGGCCTCCGCCACCAGCCGCATCACATCGGCACCAACGTTTTTCAGCGCGCCCAGCGCATAGACCAGCTCGCCGTTGACCACATTGAACGTCGCCAGCGAGCGGTTCACACAGGGCGGCACATAGGGCAGACCAAGGCCCTTTTTGACCTCTTCAAAATAGATCGCCAGCTTATCCGTCAGATGGATATCACAATTCATCACGCCGGCCATGAATTCAACCGGGTGGTTCGCCTTCAGCCAGCCGGTCTGATACGAGACCACCGCATAGGCCGCCGCGTGGGACTTGTTGAAACCGTAGTTGGCGAATTTCTCCAGAAGGTCAAAAACTTCCGAGGCTTTTTTGGCAGGCACACCGTTTTCGCCCGCACCCTTTTCAAATTTGGGCCGTTCGGCGTCCATCGCCTCCTTGATCTTTTTACCCATGGCGCGGCGCAACAGGTCAGCGCCCCCCAGGCTATAGCCCGCCATCACCTGGGCAATCTGCATAACCTGTTCCTGGTAAACAATAATACCCTGAGTTTCCTCCAGGATATGGTCGATCAGGGGATGCACGGATTCGATCTTTTTGAGGCCGTTTTTCACCTCACAATAGGTGGGGATGTTCTCCATCGGACCGGGACGATAGAGCGCCACCAGCGCCACGATGTCCTCGATACAGGTTGGCTTCATCCGTTTCAGCGCGTCCATCATGCCGGTGGATTCCACCTGGAACACCGCCACGGTCTTGGCCGAGGAATACAGCTTGTAGGTGGGTTCATCATCCAGCGGGATGGCGTTGATCTCGTTCACCGCGCCCTCGGGCGGTTCATAAAGCGGGGTGCCGTCGGCTGCGGTGTGCAGATCACGCCCCGACTGTATGATCAGATCCACCGCGTTTTGGATAACCGTCAGGGTTTTCAGGCCCAGAAAGTCGAATTTCACCAGCCCGGCTTGTTCCACCCATTTCATGTTGAACTGAGTTGCAGGCATGTCTGATCGCGGATCGCGGTAGAGCGGCACCAAGGCATCCAGCGGCCGGTCGCCAATCACCACCCCCGCCGCGTGGGTCCCGGCCGAGCGCAACAGCCCCTCGACCTGCATGCCGTATTTCAATAGCCGGTCTACCACCGGTTCGTTCTTGGCCTCTTCGGCCAGGCGTGGTTCTTCTTTCAGACTGTCCACAATGGACATCGGCTTGACGCCTTCGACAGGGATCAGTTTCGACAGGCGATCGACCTGGCCATAGGGCATCTGCAAGACGCGACCCATGTCACGCACTGCCGCCTTGGACAAAAGCGCACCAAAGGTGATGATCTGGCCAACCTTGTCGCGGCCGTATTTTTCTTGCACGTATTTGATCACCTCTTCGCGGCGATCCATACAAAAGTCGATGTCGAAGTCGGGCATCGACACCCGTTCCGGGTTCAAGAACCGCTCAAACAGCAGCGAATAGCGCAGCGGGTCCAGGTCGGTAATTGTCAGCGCATAGGCCACCAAAGAGCCCGCACCAGACCCCCGCCCCGGCCCCACCGGGATATTGTGATCCTTGGCCCATTGGATAAAATCGGCAACGATCAGAAAGTAGCCGGGGAAGCCCATGCCCTCGATGATATTAAGCTCGAAGTCGAGCCGCGCCTGATATTCCTCAACGGTGACCGCATGGGGGATCACCGACAGACGTTGTTGCAGGCCTTCATTGGCGATGCGGCGCAACTCAGCCACCTCGTCATCGGCAAACTTGGGCAGGATCGGGTCGCGCAGATAGGCTTTGAAGGCGCAGCGCTTGGCGATTTCAACGGTGTTTTCAATGGCCTCGGGCAGGTCCGCAAACAGCGTGACCATTTCCTCCTGGCTTTTGAAGTAATGCTGCGCGGTCAGGCGGCGACGGGGTTCGGATTGGTCCACATAGGCGCCCTCGGCGATGCAGATCATCGCGTCATGGGCCTCATACATTTCTGTATTGGGGAAATAGACATCATTGGTGGCCACCAGCGGCAGGTCCATGGCATAGGCCATTTCCACATGGCCGCGCTCACTCAGCTTTTCTGCCTCGGGCTGGCCGTCTTCACCGGGATGGCGTTGCAGTTCCACATAAAGCCGATCTGCAAAAATCGCCTTGAGCCGCTGCATCAGCTCTTCTGCCGCCGGGCGCTGCCCCTGGCGCAGCAGCCGCCCCACCGGTCCATCCGGTCCGCCGCTCAGGCAGATTACATCGCCCGCGTTTGTCGCCAGCTCCTCCAGCGTCACATAGGGCAGTTCGCTGCCCTGGCGCAGGTAGAGACAGGAGTTCAGCTTCATCAGATGCTCATAGCCGGTCTCGCTCTGGGCCAGCAGCACCAGCGGCGCCGGCGGCTGCGGCCGCTCCCCCGGAGCAGGGTCGACAAAGCGCAGATCCACCTGACAGCCAATGATCGGCTGCACCCCCGCATTGCTGGCAGAGACCGAGAACTCCAAAGCCGAGAACAGGTTGTTGCTATCGGTCACCGCGATGGCCGGCATCTCGTGCTTTTTGCACAGATCCGGCAGCTTTTTCAGGCGCAGGGCACCTTCAAGCAGGGAATATTCCGTATGGCTACGCAGGTGAATGAATCGTGGAGCATTTGTCATGGGGGCCAAGCTATCCGATCCCCGGCGCAAGGATAAGAGCTGTTATTGCGCAAAAATATCTGGGGCACAGGCTGCTGACGCGTTAATAAAGCGGCGTGAATTTGGTCAAACAAGTCGCAATGTGATGCTTATTGCACCCAAGACACCCTGAAAAATTGAGGGTATTATCAAATCAAGTTTGAAAGTCCTACTCGAACTCCCCCACCCTGAGACCGTTTTTCGGGGGTTTTCCGTAGGAAGTGCTTTAAAAATAACAGCATGCCCCTAAAAGGAGTAATAATCTTGCGCGACCAAATGTAACAGAACAGAGTCACTTTTTCTTGCCAGAACGAGCTGCTGCTTCGTAGGTTAATCGCAGCAAGCATATGCAAAGGCCCGCCAGACTTTCTACGTCGCATCGAAAGCATGGCATTTGGGGTGGTTCACGTAAGGCGACGGGTTTCACACGATGACAATCACCTTTCATTTGAACGGTGAAGAGGTTGTGCTCGAGGATCTTGATCCCTCGGCCACTCTGCTTGATTTTTTACGCGAAGAGCGCGGACTGACAGGGACCAAAGAGGGCTGCAACGAGGGCGACTGCGGCGCCTGCACCGTGATGGTAACGGATAGGTCGGGCTCCAAGCCGTTGAATTCCTGCATCCTGTTCCTGCCGCAGCTCAACGGTAAATCCATTCGCACTGTAGAAGGTGCCGCGGATGCCGATGGCACACTGCACCCGGTACAAGAGGCGATGATCAGCCATCACGGCAGCCAGTGCGGCTTTTGCACCCCCGGTTTTGTCATGTCGATGGTCACCGCGCATAAAAACGGTGCGACGGATCATGATGTGCAGCTGGCCGGCAACCTGTGTCGCTGCACCGGCTACGCGCCGATCGTCCGCGCCGCCGAGGCAGCTGCCAATCAGCCGGTGCCTCAGTGGATCACCAAGGAACCCCTGCCCCAAGCCACCGAGGCGGCCAATATTCCGCAATCGTCGGATGCATTGGCACAGCTTTACGCGGCCAAGCCCGAAGCCCGGCTGGTGGCTGGGGCCACCGATCTGGGCCTTTGGGTCACCAAGGGGCTGCGCGATCTGGGAGAGATGATCTTTCTCGATGGCTGTGACGACCTGAAACAGATCACGCTGACCGACCAGGAGATCCGCTTGGGTGCCATGGTGGACATGAACCGTATGCGCGAGGCGATTGCGCCGCTGCACCCCTCTTATGGGGAAATGATCCGCCGCTTTGCCAGCCAACAGGTGCGCGCCGCCGCCACCCTTGGTGGCAATATCGCCAATGGCTCGCCCATTGGGGACAACCCACCTGCGCTGATTGCCCTGGGGGCGCGCCTGCATCTGCGCCAGGGCGACAGCCGCCGCGACATCGCCATTGAGGACTTCTTTATCGACTACGGCAAACAGGACCGCCGCCCCGGTGAGTTCGTCGAAGCCGTTAGCATTCCGCGTCAGCCAGACCGGTTGCGGGTCTATAAGCTTTCCAAGCGATTTGACCAGGATATCTCAGCCGTGCTGGGGGCGTTTAATGTCACTGTATCAGGTGGTCTGGTGACCGCCGCCCGCATCGCCTTTGGCGGGCTTGCCGCCACCCCAAAGCGCGCCAACGCTCTGGAGGCGGCGCTGACTGGCCAGCCCTGGAATGAAACCAGTGTCACAACGGCTATGGCCGCGCTGGCGCAGGATTTCACCCCACTCAGCGATATGCGGGCCTCGGCGGAGTACAGGCTGGAGACCGCAAAGAACATGCTTGCGCGCTATTTCGATGACATCAACGGCAACAGCCACTCAGTTCTGGAGGTGCAGGCATGAGCGTTGCAAAACCCCTGCCCCATGACGCGGCAAAACTACATGTGACCGGCAAGGCCCGCTATGTGGATGACACCCCCCTGCCGCGCGGTGCGCTGCATCTGGCCTTTGGGCTGTCGACAATTGCCAAGGGGCGCATCGACAAAATGGATCTGGCAGCGGTCAAATCCAGCCCCGGTGTGGTGGCGGTGCTGACGGCGCCGGATCTGCCCTTTAGCAATGATGTCTCCCCCTCGATCCATGACGAACCACTGCTGTCGGACGGCACGGTACATTATCTGGGTCAGCCGCTGTTTTTGGTGGTGGCCACAAGCCATCGCGCCGCCCGCGTTGCTGCGCGTCGGGGGACGGTTTCTTATAGCGAAGAAGAGGCGCTGCTGACCCTGGATGCCGCCCTGGCCGCCAACAGCCGCTTTGAGGAAGGCCCACGGATCTATCAAAAAGGCGATGCTGCAGCGGCCATCGCCCAGGCGCCGCATCAGGTTGAAGGCACGTTTGAGCTGGGTGGGCAGGAGCATTTTTATCTGGAAGGTCAGGCCGCCCTGGCGCTGCCACAGGAAGATGGTGGCATGCTGGTGAATTCCTCAACCCAGCACCCAACCGAGATCCAGCACAAGGTGGCCGAGGCCATTGGCCTGCCCATGCATGCAGTGCGGGTCGAGATCCGCCGGATGGGCGGTGGTTTTGGCGGCAAGGAAAGCCAGGGCAATGCCCTTGCCGTGGCCTGCGCTGTCGCCGCGCGCCAGACCGGCAAGCCCTGCAAAATGCGCTATGACCGGGATGATGACATGGTGATCACCGGCAAGCGTCACGCCTTTCGGATCAGTTATCGGGCTGGTTATGACGAGACGGGCCGCCTGCATGGGGTCGAGTTCACCCATCTGGTCAACTGCGGTTGGGCCCAGGATCTGTCGCTACCAGTGGCAGATCGCGCCATGCTGCACAGTGACAATGCCTACGCCATTCCCGCCATCCGCATCGAAAGCCACCGGTTGAAGACCAACCTGCAAAGCGCCACCGCCTATCGCGGCTTTGGCGGGCCACAGGGCATGGTGGGGATCGAGCGGGTGATGGATCACATCTCTTATGCGTTGGGCGCGGATCCTGTCGCAATACGGCGGTGCAACTACTATGACGCGCCCGACGAAAAGCCAGAGGGGGGCGCTGCCCCCCGGTCTGCGACCGCCCCCCGAGGTATTTCAGGCAAGATGAATACACGCGACAATACCACGCCCTATGGGATGGAAGTCCGCGATTTTGAATTACACACTTTGACAGATCAGCTCCTGGAAAGCGCTGATTACGCGGCGCGGCGGGCTGAGATTGCCGAGTGGAACAAGGGGCAGACCGATCTGAAACGCGGGCTTGCCTTTTCGCCGGTGAAATTTGGCATTTCCTTTACCCTCACGCATCTCAACCAGGCGGGCGCCTTGGTGCATGTCTATCAGGATGGGTCGGTACATCTGAACCACGGCGGCACCGAAATGGGCCAGGGGCTGTTTCAGAAGGTGGCGCAGGTGGCTGCCAGCGGTTTTGGGATTTCCGTGGATAAGGTGAAAATCACCGCCACCGATACCGCCAAGGTGCCCAATACCTCGGCGACGGCTGCTTCTTCTGGCTCCGATCTGAATGGCATGGCGGTAAAAGCCGCCTGTGATACCATCCGCATGCGCATGGCTGCATTTTTGGCTGAACGGCATCAGATAGCTGTGGAGGACGTCGTTTTCTCAGGCAATCTGGTTCGCGTTGGCAGCGAGGAGATCACCTTTGATGAGGCCGCAAAGCGCTGTTATGAGGGGCGGATCAGCCTTTCGGCAACTGGATTTTATAAAACACCCAGCCTGCAATGGGACCGGATCAAAGGCCAGGGGCGGCCGTTTTTCTACTTTGCCTATGGGGCCGCGCTGACTGAGGTGGTGGTGGATCGTCGCAGTGGCGAAAACCGCATCCTGCGCTGCGATATCCTACATGATGCAGGCGCCTCGCTGAACCCGGATCTGGACATAGGTCAGGTGGAAGGCGGCTATGTGCAGGGCGCGGGCTGGCTCACCACAGAGGAGTTGGTCTGGGACCAGCGGGGCGCCTTGCGCACCCATGCGCCCTCGACCTACAAGATCCCGGCCTGTTCCGATCGACCGGATGTGTTCAATGTGGCGCTGTATGCCGGCGAGAACCGTGAGGACAGTATTTACCGCTCTAAAGCGGTCGGTGAGCCGCCCTTTATGTTGGGGATTTCGGCCTGGTTGGCGATCAGCGATGCGGTGGCGCAGTTTGGCAACAGCTACCCGGCGCTGGCGGCCCCGGCGACGGCGGAAGAAGTCTGGCGCCAGGCCCGGAGGCAGCGCGATGGGGTTTGATCTGGACGCGCTTCGTGCCGCCCTTTTGCAACATGGCCGGGTGTGCCGGGTTGTGATTGCCGCCATTCGTGGCTCATCGCCGCGGGAAGTGGGGGCAGCCATGCTGGTTTGGGACAAGGGACAAAGCGGCACCATCGGCGGCGGCGCGCTGGAGTTTGAAGCGGCGGAGACGGCACGCAGGCAAGACAGGAAAACCCGTCTCAGCACCCATGCCCTGGGACCGGATCTGGGCCAGTGCTGCGGCGGATCGGTTACTCTGGTCAGCGAGATCTATGACATGGAGGATTTTGCGCGACTGGACACGGAGGTCATTTTGCGCCCCGTCACGCCGGAGGCCGCTACAAGCCCGCCACTGGCCGTGAAGCGCCAGCTGGCGCAGCTGCGGGCGCAGGGACAACGCCAGCAGACACAACTGATTGATCACTGGATGCTGGAGCCGGTACACAAGCCACAGCAAGATCTGTGGATTTGGGGCGCCGGTCATGTGGGGCGCGCCTTGGTTGATGTGCTGGCGCCCCTGCCGGATCTGGCAATCACCTGGGTGGATACGGCAACGACGCGGTTTCCGGCGCATGTTCCAGCGGGCGTGACCATTCTTCCAGGCCAGGACCCGAGCCTCCTGCTGCGTCATGCACCGGTAAATGCACAGCATCTGGTTCTCACCTATTCCCATGAGCTGGATCTGGCGCTATGCCACGGTCTGCTATTGCATGGGTTTTCCTTTGCGGGGCTTATCGGCTCGGCCACCAAATGGGCGCGGTTTCGCAGCCGATTGGCAGCCCTGGGTCACAGCCCGGCCGAGATCGCCCGCATAACCTGCCCAATTGGCACCCCTGCCCTGGGCAAACACCCGCAGATGATTGCGGTCGGCGTCGCGGCAGAGCTGCTGGCGCGGGCGGCACGCAGAGAGATAAAAGAGGAGCAGCGCGCGTGACTGAGGTACTCTTAAGCCTGAAAGGTCTGACCAAGGCCTACCCCGGTGTGGTGGCCAATGACGCTGTCTCCTTTGATATCGGCGCGGGCGAAGTGCATGCCCTGCTGGGAGAAAACGGCGCTGGGAAATCCACCCTGGTCAAAATGATCTATGGGCTGGTGAAACCCGACAGCGGCGAGATGACCCTGCGTGGTGCGCCCTTTGCCCCCGGTGAGCCGCGTCAGGCCCGCGCCGATGGCATTGCCATGGTGTTTCAGCACTTTTCCTTGTTTGATGCGCTCAACGTTGCAGAAAACATCGCGCTGGGGATGGAAAACCCGCCTGCGCTGCGCGATCTGGCCACCAAGATCCGCCAGGTCTCAGAGGCCTATGGCCTGCCGTTGGATCCCTATCGCACCGTTGGCGATCTGTCCGCCGGGGAGCGCCAGCGAGTGGAGATCATTCGTTGCCTGTTGCAGGACCCAAAGCTGCTGATCATGGATGAACCCACCAGCGTGTTGACCCCGCAAGAGGTCGAAATCCTGTTTCTGACGCTGGAAAAACTGCGGGCTGAGGGCACCTCCATCCTTTATATCAGCCATAAGCTGGAGGAAATCCGCAGGCTCTGTGATCACGCCACCATTTTGCGGCTGGGCAAAAACGTCGGCGAATGTGTTCCCGCCGAAACCTCGGCCAGTGAAATGGCGGAACTGATGGTGGGATCGGCGCTGACTCCGCCAGAGCGTGGAGACCGCGATTTTGGGGCTGTGGCGCTGGACATTTCCGGACTGTCGGTGCCGTCCCCCACGGCTTTTGGCACCGCGCTGCGCAATGTGCATCTGACCGTGCGCCGTGGCGAGATCCTTGGTATTGGCGGTGTGGCTGGCAATGGCCAGGACGAGCTGCTGTCGGTGCTCTCTGGCGAGGTCCAGACTGAGGCTGATGCGGTCAAGCTGGGCACCGATCCCATTGGACAGCTTGGGCCGGTTGCGCGGCGCGCGCTTGGCCTGTTAACCGCGCCCGAAGAACGCCTGGGCCATGCTGCCGCCCCTGATATGAGCCTGACCGAGAATGCCATGCTCACCGGAGCCACCCGTGAGGGGCTGGTAAAGAACGGCTTTCTCAAATGGGGAGCTGCCAGGGACTTTGCCAAGCGAGTGATCAAGGACTTTGACGTGCGCACGCCGGGGCCGGAGAATGCTGCCCGTTCCCTGTCGGGTGGTAACCTGCAGAAATTTGTCATTGGCCGCGAGGTGTTGCAACGCCCCGAGGTTCTGGTGGTGAACCAGCCCACCTGGGGGGTTGATGCCTCGGCGGCGGCTGCCATTCGCCAATCGCTGCTGGACCTGGCCGCAGGCGGCTGCGCCGTCATCTGCATCAGCCAGGATCTGGATGAACTCATGGAAATCTCTGACAGCTTTGCCGCCCTGAATGAGGGCCGCCTGTCTGCGCCGCGTCCTGCTGCGGGGTTAAGCGTGGAAGAAATCGGCCTGATGATGGGCGGCGCCCATGGCATGGAGGTGGCACATGTTTGACACCCTATGCCGTGAGATCGCCTTTGGCGGGAATATTTGGGGAAAGATAAAACAGGGGGCCGCGCAATGATCCGGCTAGAGAAACGACCGCAGCCGTCACGGGCCTGGTCACTGGCCACGCCGCTGTTGGCGGTTCTGGCAACCATGATTGCCGGGGGCTTGTTATTTGGGATCCTCGGCAAAGACCCGGTAGAGGCTATTCGCACCATTTTCTGGGAGCCGCTGTTTGGCGAGTTTGCCTTTTATTACCGCCCGCAGCTTTTGGTCAAAGGCGCGCCTTTGGTGCTGATCGCCATCGGTCTGTCGCTAGGGTTCAAGGCCGGTATCTGGAACATCGGCGCCGAGGGGCAGTATATCATGGGCGCCCTGTTTGGCGCCGGTGCGGGTCTTGCCTTTTATCCAACAGAGGCCTGGTACATCTTTCCGCTGATGGTCATCGCAGGGGGCTTTGGCGGTTGGGTCTGGGCAATGATCCCAGCCTTTCTAAAGGTCCGCTTTGGCACCAATGAAATCCTTGTCTCCCTGATGCTGGTCTATGTAGCGGAGCAATTCCTGGCCTCTATGTCATTGGGGTTGTTGAAAAACCCCGAAGGTCATGGATTTCCCGGGTCGCGCAACCTGCAACAATATGACAGCGCCTATAACGCTGACCTGATTGCTGGCTCTGGCATGCACTGGGGCGTGGTGGCAGCGCTGATTGCGGTGATCTTTGCCTATGTGCTGCTGAACCGCCATATTACCGGCTACCACATCCGCCTGACCGGCGAGGCCCCCCGCGCAGCACGCTTTGCCGGGGTCAATCCAAGCCGGTTGATCCTGTTCTGCCTTGGCACCTCCGGCATGTTGGCTGGTCTGGCAGGCATGTTTGAGGTCTCCGGCCCGTCGGGGCAGGTCAGTATTGATTTTAACGTCGGCTACGGGTTCACCGCCATTATCGTCGCCTTTCTGGGGCGTCTGCACCCCGTGGGCATCCTGCTCGCTGGGGGGCTGATGGCGCTGACTTACATTGGTGGCGATATCGCCCAGTCGAACCTGCAGCTGCCCTCTGCTGCCATTCAGGTGTTTCAGGGCATGTTGCTGTTTTTCCTGCTGGCCTTTGATCTGTTGACCAATTTCCGCATCTCGCTTGGCAAACCGGAGGTCGCGTAATGGATCTTTCTGCAATTAATCCCGTCCTGCTCATTGCCTCGCTGATGGTGGCAGCCACACCTCTGTTGTTTGCCGCTATTGGTGAGCTGGTGGTGGAGAAATCCGGGGTGCTGAACCTCGGCGTTGAGGGGATGATGATCATTGGCGCGGTGGCGGGCTTTGCCACGGCTGTGGAAACAGGTTCACCGCTGCTGGGGTTTGTCGCCGCTGCTGGGGCTGGCGCGACCCTGTCTGTGCTGTTTGCTATTCTCACTCAATACGCCCAGGCCAATCAGGTGGCTTCTGGCCTGTCGCTGACGCTGTTTGGCCTCGGCATGTCTGCCCTGTTGGGGCAGTCCTATGTGGGGGTGAAACCGCCTCAGATGGAAAAGCTGGACATTCCGGTGCTCAGCGATCTGCCGGTTGTCGGCCCGATCCTGTTTGGCCATGACCTCATGCTATATGTGGCGCTGGTCTTGATTGCCGCTGTTTGGGCCGTAATCAAATTCAGCCGGATTGGTCTGGTGCTGCGTGCGGTGGGGGAAAACCATGATGCCGCCCATGCCCTGGGATACAAGGTGGTGCGCATCCGCATCATGGCGATCCTGTTTGGGGGCGCCTGTGCGGGGCTTGGCGGTGCCTACATCAGCCTGATCCGGGTGCCGCAATGGACCGAGGGCATGACCGCAGGAATCGGCTGGATCGCCCTGGCTTTGGTGGTCTTTGCCAGCTGGAAACCCTGGCGTGTGTTGCTGGGTGCCTATCTTTTTGGCGGTGTAACCGTTGTTCAGCTTAATCTTCAGGCTGCCGGCGTTGCCATCCCGGTAGAGTATCTGGCAATGTCGCCCTATCTGATCACCATTCTGGTGCTCGTTATCCTATCGGCCGATAAGAGCAGCGCACCCGCTGCTTTGGGTCGCAATTTCCACGCTGCGCGCTGATTTATTGGCGGGCAGCCTACGACTTGCCCGGGCTACGCCCCTGGGCACAACTAAAACCAAAACGGGGGATCCCTTTGATGAAACTGACCAATCTTATGACCAGCGCCGCAGTGGCCTTTGGTCTTGCAACCGCAGCCCTGGCTGACGACCCGACCAAAGTCGGCTTTGTCTACGTCGGCCCTGTCGGTGACGGCGGCTGGACCTACGAGCATAACCAGGGCCGCAAGGCGGTTGAGGCCGAGTTCGGCGACAAGGTCGAAACAGTCTATGTTGAAAACGTTGCCGAAGGCCCCGATGCCGAGCGCGTGATCACCCAGATGGCGCTGCAGGGCGCTGACCTGATCTTTACCACCTCTTTTGGCTACATGGACCCCACCATCAATGTTGCGGCCAAATTCCCGGATGTAAAATTCGAGCACGCCACCGGCTATAAAAACGCGGATAATGTTTCGACCTATTCCGCCCGTTTCTATGAGGGTCGCGCGGTTCAGGGCACCATTGCGGGCCACATGACCGAAAGCAACATCGTGGGCTACATCGGATCCTACCCGATCCCCGAAGTCATCCGCGGCATCAACTCGGCCTATATCCACGCCAAGAAAGTAAACCCTGACGTCACCTTCAAGATCGTCTGGGCCTTTACCTGGTTTGACCCCGCCAAAGAAGCCGACGCCGCCAAGGTTCTGATCGAACAGGGCGCCGACGTGATCCTGCAGCACACCGATTCTACTGCGCCTCAGGCTGCGGCCCAGGCTGCTGGCAACGTCATCACCTTTGGTCAGGCCTCCGATATGGCCGAATACGGTCCAAAACCCCGCGTCTCCTCCATCATCGACGACTGGGCGCCTTACTACATCGCCCGGACACAGGCCGTTATGGATGGCACCTGGGAAAGCAAGAGCACCTGGGATGGGATCGGCGCCGGCATGGTTGGCATCGGTGAAATCTCCGACGCGGTTCCTGCTGACGTGAAAGCTGCCGCCCTGGCAATGAAAGCCTCCCTGGCGGATGGCTCCTATCACGCCTTCACCGGCCCGCTGAACAAACAGGACGGTTCTGCCTGGTTGGCAGAGGGTGAAACCGCCGATGACGGCACCCTGGCTGGTATGAACTTCTATGTTGAAGGCATCGAAGGCGATATCCCACAGTAAGCCTTTGTAGCATTACAACTAAGACGGCCCGCCCTAACAGGCGGGCCTTTTTGTTAAGACGCCACCTCACCTACTATTGGTAAAGCCCCTGTTAAGGCTGGGTTAGACCTTTTGATCAACACCACCGTAATCGCCTTGGGCGGGACAGAGCAGCCTATGTGAGACCGGAGGCAACGACGGCCCCCAGCGATCCTTCGCGGCCTGTGCAGCAACAAATCCACGGTTTAACATGACGGTTCCAAGGGGCTTTGTTGCACAAATCGTGACGGGGATTCACTGTATGAATCCAGCGTGATAGCTGGGATGCATGAGCAGTTGGGCCCCTACGAAGTATAAGACCACGAATTGGTCGTCTTCCAATGACGCGCTGAAGCAGCGTGGATCGTTGGCGATCTGGTTTGATCCCGAGATGGTTTGGACACCGCCACCGACCGGCAGGCGCGGTCGTCAATGCAAGTTCAGCGATGCCGCGATCCAGACCTGTCTGACCATGAAAGTCCTTTTCGGTATGCCACTGAGGCAGACGGCTGGGTTCGTTGAGAGTCTGTTGCGGCTGGTCGGACTGGATTGGTCCGTGCCCGATTTCAGTACGCTGTGGCGCCGCCAGAAGACGCTGAACGTGAGCTTGCCGTATTTCGGTGGGACTGGCCCACTGAACCTTCTGATCGATAGCACAGGCATCAAGGCAGAGGGCGAAGGTGAATGGAACGCCCGCAAGCATGGCGGCCCCAAGCGACGTATTTGGCGCAAGATACATATCGGGATTGATGAGGAAACGCTGGAGGTTCGCGCGGTAGAGGTCACCACCAGCAACATCGGTGATGCGCCCATGTTGCCTGAACTGCTCAACCAAATCCCACCAGATCAGGACCTTGGGTCAGTGACCGCCGATGGTGCCTACGACACGCGCAGATGCCATGACGTGATTGCAGCACGGGGCGCTCATGCAGTCATTCCGCCGCGCAAGAACGCCAAACCGTGGAAACCCACAAGCGCCGGAGCCATCGCAAGAAACGAAGCGGTCAATGCCTCACGATACCTAGGGCGCGCGCTGTGGCGACGATGGAGCGGATACCACCGCCGAAGCCGCGTTGAAACCAAGATGCACTGTGTGAAGCTGCTCGGCCAATCGCTGATGGCCTGGGACTTCGACCGGCAGGTAGCGGAAATCCAAGTCCGCATCGCGGTCCTAAACCGCTACACCGCTCTTGGCATACCCGTCACAGAGCCCGTAGGGTAAATCCGTCCAGGGAAAGGGGAAATGCGCTCAGACCCCGATTCGTGCAACAAAGCCCTTCTGTTTGCAAGCGGCCCTTGCAATGGTGGCTTTTCTCAAACCTTGGCCGCCGTGCCACATCACAGGGCGCCTCCCGGTATTGCACCAGTACCGCCCCAATGCCCATGCGGCGTGTTTGGTGCCAATAGCAAGTTCACCCCCAAAAGATCTTGCGACAGAACCTTGGCTCTTTTCCCCGTACCAAGGACGTGGCAGGTTGCCCGCATGACACAAATACTGATCTCCCCCGATGGAACCCCTGCCAGCCGTTTTGCCTTTGGCACCATGCAGTTTGGTGGCCGTGCGGATGCAGCACAATCTGGCGAAATCTACACCGCCTGCCGCGCCGCTGGCATCACCCATTTTGATACTGCCTGGGTCTACACAGACGGCCGCAGCGAAGAGATCCTGGGGGACCTCATTCGGGCAGAACGGGATCAGCTGATCATTGCCAGCAAGGTTGGCTATACGGGCGGCGCCGGGGCTGAAAACATGCAGGCGCAGTTTGACTCCAGCCGCAAACGGCTAGGGCTGGACTGCATTGATATCCTCTATCTGCACCGGTTTGATGAACAAACTGATCTGCGTGAAACCCTTGGCTGGTTTGGCGCCCGCAAAGAGGCCGGGGATATCCGCTATACCGGCCTGTCGAACTTTGCCGCCTGGCAGGTGATGAAGGCGCAGATGCTGGGGGCTGACCTGGGCTTTGCGACGGATATCCTGCAACCGATGTATTCGCTGGTCAAACGCCAGGCAGAGGTGGAAATCCTGCCCATGTGCACAGACCAGAACATCGCCATTGCCCCCTATTCCCCCCTGGGTGGCGGCTTGCTGACCGGGAAGTATGCCAGTGGCGGTCAGGGACGCCTGAGCGAGGATGCCCGCTACAACAGCCGTTATGGGCAGGCTTGGATGCATCAGGCTGCCGAGGGGCTCAGCGCGCTGGCTGACAGTCTTGATGTCTCCCCTGCCACACTGGCGGTGGCCTGGGCGGCGGCCCACCCATCGGTACCGATGCCGATCATTTCAGGGCGCACCGCTGAACAGATTGCGCCCTCGCTTGCCGCCATGGATTTTCAAATCGACGCCGCGCTGTATGACCAGATCGAAGCGCTCAGCCCGCGTCCCGCCCCGGCGACAGACCGGTTGGAAGAGCAGGAGTTGGGTGCATGAAATGTGATTTCCTGATCATTGGCGGCGGTATCGCGGGCAGCAGCGCCGCTGCCCGTCTGTCAGAGCTGGGCCATGTGGTGCTGCTGGAGATGGAAGACGCTCTCGGCTACCATGCCTCCGGGCGCTCGGCCGCCATGTTTGAGGAAAACTATGGCCCCGCCTCTGTGGTGGCTTTGAACACGGCCAGCGCCAGTTATCACCACACGGCCAATGGCGGCTATCTCACCCCGCGCGGCTTTATGTTGGTCTCTGGCCCCGGTCAGGAGCAGCAGTTTGCCTCTGACATCCAGCAGCTCCACCTCGATGAGATCAGTTTTGCCGAGGCACAGGCCCGCGTGCCAATCCTGAACCCAAAGACCGTCACCCATGCCGGGTTGCACGAGGCGGCGCAGGATCTGGACACCGATCGTATGGTCCAGGACTTTGCCAAGGCAGCCCGCAGCAATGGCGGCAAGGTCATCACCCGCGCCAAGGTCACCAGTATCAGCCGCAGCGCAGTGGGCTGGCAGGTCGAGGCAAGCGGCGAAAACTATACGGCCAAACAGCTGGTCAACGCGGCAGGTGCCTGGGTGGATGAAATTGCAGCCATAGCCGGTGTCGCCCCCATTGGCATTGCCCCGCGCCGTCGCTCGATGGCGCGGCTGCCGGCGCCCGGGGGCCATGACGTGACCAAATGGCCGATGCTGATGGGCGTTGGCGAAACCTGGTACGCCAAGCCCGACGCGGGCAAGCTGCTGGTCTCGCCGGCGGATGCAGATCAGGTTGCGCCACATGATGCCTATGCCGACGACATGGTGCTGGCCGAAGGGCTGGCCCGCTATGAAGAAAGGGTCACCACCCCGGTGACCCGGGTCGAAAGCAACTGGGCCGGGCTGCGCAGTTTTTCCCCCGATGGCACATTGGTATTGGGGCCGGACCCGGACCACCCCGATTTTATCTGGTGCGCGGCCCAGGGCGGATATGGCTTTCAAACCGCCCCTGCGGCCTCGCGCTTGCTGGCGGACCTGCTGGGCGGCACCACCTCAGAGCTGGACGCCGCAACCCGTGCAGCCCTCTCCCCAGAAAGGCTCCGCTGATGCCCGTTCGATCCACTCCCGGCACTGCCTCGGTTGCCAATCCCGAGGGCGGCAAGCTGTTTGCCCCGTCAGCGGCGCGCAACCTGGATGTGCTGGCTGACCTGCTGGAACAGGTCGCGCCGCCCTCGGGTCGCACCGCCCTGGAGCTGGCCAGCGGCACCGGCCAGCATGTGGTCGGCTATGCCACCCGCCTGCCGCAATATACCTGGCACCCCACCGAGGCTGACCCCAGCCGTTTGCACAGCATTGATGCCTACATAGCTGAGGCCGCGCTGGACAATGTGCGGGATGCCAAGGCGCTGGATGCCACCGCCGCAGGCTGGAGCGCTACGCAGGAGCCACAGGACCTGATTGTGCTGTCAAACCTGATGCACCTCATCAGCACGCCCGAGGCCCGCTGCCTGCTCCGCGAGGCGGCAAACACCCTCACCCCCGGGGGCCGTCTGGTGATCTACGGGCCGTTTTTGCGCGCGGGCGAGCTCACCAGCCCCGGCGACGCGCAGTTTCACAGCTCGCTCAAGGCCCATGACCCCGAGATCGGATACAAGGATGATTTTGATCTTCTGGACTGGGCAGAAGAGGTTTGGTTGAGCCCGGTTGAGGTCATTGAAATGCCCGCCAATAATCTGGCACTGGTCTTTGCCAAAGGTACCGCCTGACACGGCGGCTTTGCTGATTTTCCCCATGACCTAGATCAAGGTTGCGCTGACCAGAGCCGCCTACACCTTCGACAAGTTGAATATTTTTCGAAGGACATGCCATGAGCTGGTCAAACAAACTGGAAAGCACCCGCCAAGGGCTGCGCAATCTGAACAAATCCATTCCGGACACTGCGCAGGCCTTTGGTGCGCTTGGAAAATCCGTGAAACAGGGCGGCGTTCTGGAATTCAAACACAAAGAGTTTGTCGCCCTGGGGATCGCCGTCGCGGTGCGCTGTGACGATTGCATTGGCCTGCATGTGGAAGCCCTGATCAAAGCCGGCGCCAGCCGCGAAGAAGTCTCTGATGTGCTGGCAATGTCGATCCAGATGGGCGGCGGGCCCGCGATGATGTACGCGGCCAAGGCGCTGACCTGTTTTGATGAACTGACGGCCACTTAAAAACCTGAAAGGCGCCAAGGCGCGTCAACTGGCAGGCCGCACCAACTCCGCAAGTTCATAGCAGATCCGCGGTGGATTTTCTTGAGAAGGTCTGCCGCCACCAAGCCAGCCATAGCCCGTCACTTTTCCGCGCTGGTCCTGTTGGTCTTCCCCGTGTTGTCTGCTGAAAGAACCTGTGATTAACTTTCTCCTTGGGGGAAGACCACAATGCAGCAGACCAAGTCAGGCCTTTATATTCGGACACTTGGCAGTCCCGGTGTCAGCTGGGCTGGCGAGCCAGTGTTTCAGGGAAAGAAAAAGGCCACCGCGTTATTGGTGTACTTAGCTCTGCAGCCGGAACAGCGCGCCCTGCGATCAAAGCTGGCCGAATTGCTCTGGGAAGGCAGCGAAGAGGGCCGCGCGCGCTCCTCGCTGCGCCAATGCCTGTCAGAAATCAGACGCGAAGCGCCTGACCTGATGGCGACCGCACTTGAGGTCAACACAACAGACATTGCGCTGCGGGCGGATTTTGTTTCGTCAGATATTGGCGATCTGATTGCGGCGCTGGCGCAGAAAATTCCGGGACAGCATCTGGAAGCTGGCGCCGAGTTTAGCGATCTTTTCCTGATGGGATTTGGCCATATTGGTCAGGGCTTTGAAAACTGGGCGCGCGAGTGCTGCCAAAGCTGCGAAACGCAACTGATTGCGCGCTTGTTTGATCTGATGGAGGCCCCCCAGACCCGCGCCGCCGAAGCCCTGCGCGCCGCCCGTATCATCTGCCGTCTCGACCCCCTGAACGAGGAAGCCAGCCGTTTTGCCATGCGCAGCTTGGCTGAGCGCGGCGAAACCGGGGCCTCTTTGCAGATCTATGGCCAGCTTTATGACCGCCTCGACGAGGCCCTGGCAATGGATCCCTCAGCAGAGACCCAGGCGCTGGCGGTTGCGATCAAAAACGGTGATCTGCAGCACGCCAAGCCGAAGCCCCCACCGCCACAGCCGCGCGGTGTGTTCTCTGCGGCGTCATCCATCGCGCCCAACCGGGAGGGTCCGCCAAAACTGGCGATTTTTCCCTTTGTCGATCTGGGGCCTGTCCCCGTTGAGAGCTATTTCCTCCATGGGATCCTGGAGGATACCGTGTCACTGCTGGCACAGCTGCGCGAATTGCAGGTCTATTCCAGCAATACCACCCGGCAATTCCAGGGACTGCCCGGCGCCCCCGGCAGCCAGCCGCCAGAACTGGACGCCGACTATGTGGTGACCGGCAGCGTTCGCGGCGCAGGTGATCGGTTTCGCATCACGGTACAGCTGGTAGATACCCGTACGGGGCTGGTTGAATGGGCCAATACCTATGCCGCCCATGCCTCGGAACTGTTTGAAATGCAGACCGATATTGCCATCAACCTGACCCATCAACTGCTGCCCTCGGTCTCGGCGGCGGAACTGCGGCGCACCGAAGGCAGCCTGCCCGAAGACCTGTCGGCCTATCATCTGATGATCCGGGGGCGCGACATCGCCTTTCATCTTGATCCGGCCACCTTCACCACCGCCAAATCCCTGCTGGAAGAGGCCTGCGCCCGCGATCCCCGCTATGGCATAAGCCGGGTTGCCCTGACCGATTGGCACTCTGTTTTGCTTGGTCAAGGCTGGTCCAAGGACCCGAAAGCCGATGGCAAAGCTCTGCAAAATGCGACCGAAGAAGCGGTGCGGCTCAGCGGTGAAAGTGGCCGTGCGCTGGCCCGCTATGCCCATAATCAGACGGTGTTGTTTGGCTATGCGGAACAGGCGATCGAGATCTGTGGTAAGGCTTTGCGCAACGCCCCCAATGATGCCGAGGCGCTTTTGTGGTCCTCCCCGACGCTGACCTTTTCTGGTCAGCCAGAGCAGGGTATCAACAACGCCCGCACCGCCATTCACCTGTCGCCCTGTGACCCCTATCTGTTCAGATCAGAGCATTTTCTCAGCATCGCCCATTTTGCCGCCGGCAACTACGCCGAGGCCGTGGCCGCAGGGCGGCGTGCCCAAAGGCTGAACCCCAATTATACCTCCAACCTGCGCATGACCGCTGTGGCCCTGGCCGAAACCGGAGATCTGGCGGAGGCCGGCAAGATTGCGTCTGAGATCAAACGGTTGGATCCCGGCTTTCGCATTGGCCAATTCCTGAAAAAGCAACCTTTCCAGGATCAAGCCACCGGCCAGAGATACGCCGCCCGCCTGCGCGAGATTGGCCTACAAGACTAACCGATCTCACGGGCTCTTCACGCCAGGCTAACGCAGTGCTTTCCAGAGTTAATCTGGTCGGGCGTTCTATTCTAGAACCAGGGGCCGGAGTGGAGGGTTACATGACACATGGATATCGCGATGGCGCAGTTGACGGGGCCGTAGACGGCGCAGTGGATGGGGCCGTTGACGGGGCGGTAGATGGCGCTGTTGCCGCCGGATCTTACGCCCCTTATCGCTCTGCAGGAAAAGCTGCCGGGCTGCCCTTTAACGAGCCTTTGGGGCGCAAAGGTGGCGTGCCTTTTAGCTATCTCGGCGGTCAGGAATTTCCCGCCGATGCCTGGTCGCCGCAGCTCGAAGTCAAGCTGATCCTGCAGCGGTTTGCCAAAACTGGCTGGGACGAAGGCGATAGTGCCATTCAGGTGGATAACCCTGATGACGGCGATCTGGCCTTGCGCCGCGAAGTGCATGATCTGATTGCCATGCGCAACAACCACAGGTCCCATCGCGCCGCAGAGATCGTAGCGCAGGTCGCCAATAGCGAGGCCTATTGGTCAAACATGTTGATGATGGGGGCAGGCAACCGGCCCGCGACACAGAAATTGATCATGCTGGCAATGCAGGCCGGACAGATGGTTGCGCTTCATTTCAAACATAAGATTGGCCGCGCCCGCCCGGTGCAGGTCTGCCCAGCGCTGATGCCCCTGGTACCAACCCCGCCGCATGCCTCCTATCCCAGCGGCCACGCCACCCAGATGACCCTGATTGCGACGATGATTGCCGCTCTGTTTGACGACGGCGAAGCGCATGCCATGGCCCGCTATGCCGCTGCACTGGCGCAGCGCATTTCCGAAAACCGCGAAATCGCCGGAGTGCATTTTCGCAGCGATACCCGGGCTGGGCAGCAATTGGCAAAGGACACTTTTCACGGTTTCCTCAAGGAGATGCCGGAGGTCAAAGCCCTGCTCGCCGAGGCCCGCGCAGAGTGGTCCGGGATCACCTGCAGCTTTGCCCCTGACCCTGCGACCCTTCCGGATCTGGAGGGCGGCACCTCTTTGAGCCGCAGGGTATCCAACGCTGTGGCCAGAAGGCTGGCCAATGACCTGCCCGATCTGATTGCAGCAGCCCTGAACAGCGACTGCGAGGCTAAAAAAGCGGAACGCCCAGACAAGTCATTCAAGGACCAGAAAAAGAAATCCCCTTGATCCCAGCCATGGCCCGGCTCGGCCTGCTTTGCCCCCGATCCTCTCCCCGTTCCCCCGCTCATGGAGGCTGCCATGCCTGATTTTCCAACGCCCTTGGGACGCTTTTTTGCTGGGTTCACCCCCCCTGAGTCTCTGGACCAGCTGTTTCGCGCGCCTGGATATGCCGAATGGGTCCATCGCTGTGCCCACCTTGGAGCAAGCAGCGCTGAAAGCGCCCTGCGGGCGCAGGTGATTGATCTCGAAGCAGGTATGTCACCCCACTGGGATCCTCGGGATCAGCGCCCGCGCGGGACCTGCACCGCCTTTGCCGTCGCAGCCTGTGTCGATATCCTGCAGGCCCGGCGGGGGGAACAACCGGTCCTGCATTCGCCGGAATATCTTTATTGGCACATGCGTGCGGCCATTACCGCCGAGGAAGCCGCAGTTCTGCCGGACTATGCCAGGGGCGCCACCAAATTGAAGCAGGCGCATAAGGTGCTCGCCGCCCGTGGAATATGTACCGAGGCCCTGACCCCCTACCAGACCAGCGACCTGCAGAACGGGCTGTTTTCTAAACACGCCCCCCCTGAGGCCGCCGAAGCGGATGCCGCAACCCGGCGGTTTTGCACGGTAAAATATGAGGATTTTGAAAACGGCCCTGTTGCTGAAACCACAGCAGACAGTATCCTGCAAGAGCTGAGCCAAGGGCGCCCGGTGGCGCTGGGCCTGCCGGTGTTCAAGCTGAAGAACTCCCACAAAAACAACTGGACCTACAACGGCGCATTGAACTCTGGCATTGTATTTGACCCGGTGGCCCGCCCGGACCTGGTGGACCGTGAGGTGCGGGTTTCAGGCCATTGCGTCTGTGTGACCGGGTTTCAGCCCGGACCAGAAGAGCTAGGAGGCGGCTGGTTCATTTTCCGCAACAGCTGGAATGGCGATTTTGGAAAATACCCGGACGACCCGCTGGCGGGCTATCCAGGGGTTGGACGCCGGGGCAATGGCGCGGTCAGTTTGGACTATGTGAACGGCTATACCGTGGAATATCTGAGCCTGATCCCGGCGGACTAACCGGGAGGGGCAACCCCTAGGCCCATCTGCGATCCAGGAAAAACCCCGCTGTGATCCAGCCATCGCGTATCTCGGCGGCGTCTTTCCACGCCTGTTCAACCCTGTCCGGGGGCTGCCCAAGCTGCTGCGCCACTGTCGCCAGAGCAGTCTGCACCGTTCCGCCCTGGCACATCGCGTGCAAGAACACAAAATGGCCAAAGCTCACCGGGATGGTATGGGTGACATAATCCTTGCGCAGAACCGCTAGATAAACCTGCTCCCGCTGCGGCGGCGGCGGCGCGCGCCCCTGACGAACCGCGTGATAATACGTCCCGACAGGAAACCCATAGGACGCGACCGACAGGCTGGGTTGCACCACAAGCGCGGCGTCTGGCGTCGCCAGCTCTGCCAGGTGCAGATCCTCTGCTCCGGCGCAGTCAAAGGTGGAAAAAACCTGCCGCTCAAACCGGGTGAGGTCGATAATGAAATCCACCCAAAGTTCGGGCACGGCGGCGCCAAGATCGGGGCGATTGGCCTGCAAAAACCCTGCAAACCGGCGACCTAGATCATACAGAGTATAGCTTTCGGGCGGGTCCTGGCGAATGTATTCCGCAACAAAATCATTGAACAACCCCTCCCCCAAGGCATAGCACAGCGCCGGAAACTGATCGCGCATACAGGCCGCGATCCGCAGGTTGTAACTGTTTTGATAGATCTCCAGGCCCGCCGCAGCCGACAGCCTGGATGTGGACTGCACCCGGTCTTCAATTTCCTGGGGCGGCGTCTGTTGCGGCTGTAGCAACGCCCCCTGCATCCACTTTTGCAGGTCCAGCAGCTCAGGCGGGGCGCTCACCCCTTTTCCAGCTCTACTGCTCCGGCCATAACATCCGGCACCAGGAAACTGACTGGGTTGGATACCGCCCGGGTTTCAGCCAGCGGAGCAGGCGCGCCGGTCAGAGACGCAAAACCGCCATTCATATAGGCTTTGGCCTTGAGCAACTCTCCATGGCAGACCTCAAAGGCGGGAATATTGCCGTCCCACTCCAACAAGGTAGAGGCCCCATTGCTGCGCTGCCAGGCCAAGGCAAACAGCGCCCAGACCTCCGGGCGCACTGGTTGGTCATGGGTATCAATCAAATGGCTGCCACAATCCGTATGCCCCGCCAGGTGCATCTGCACCACACGGGCCCAGGGGAAGCTGTCAAAATAGTCCACCGGGTCGCTTTCGGCGTTGAAGCAGCTCACAAAGACGTTGTTGACGTCCAAAAGCAATCCGCAGTCGGTGCGGTCACAGAGGGCACGCAGGAATTCAGGCTCGGACAGAGTATTTTCGCGGAAATTCAGATAGGTAGAGGGGTTTTCCAGGATCAATGGACGCCCCAGCACCTCTTGCACACGGTGCACACGGGCGGCGATATGGTCCAGCGTTGCCTCGGTCAGCGGAACCGGCAGCAAATCATGCGAGTTCAATCCCATGACACCGGTCCAGCATAGGTGATCACTGATCCACTGCGGCTGCACCTCTTGGGCCAGGTGCTTTAGCCGCTGGAGGTAGTCCATGTTCAAAGGATCACTGCTGCCAATTGACAGCGACACCCCATGCAGCACCACCGGATAGCGCTCTGCCACTTTGCGGATCACCTGACGCGGACGCCCACCGGAATCCATAAAGTTCTCCGAGATGGCCTCGAACCAGTCGACCTCCGGCCAAGTGGTCAGGATATGGTCAAAATGGGTGTTGCGCAGCCCCAGCCCCAGGCCAAGCCTGGGCAGTTTTGCGATCTCTGTTGGCGGTGGTGTCACGAACAGCTGCCTCCCCCCGACAGCCCGCTGGCGCCACAGGCGGCAAAGCTGTTGCAGTTTTCCGTGATCCAGGATTCCGTCGGGCCGGTGTCGCTAAACGGCGCTGGTGCCGCCCCGAGCTTTTCACCCGATTGCTTTTGCGCATAGGCTTCCTCAAACACCTGGCGGGCCCGGGTCCAGACGCTCATCCCCTTGTGGTCACCTTCGGTGATAAAGCGTTCGGCATTGATCGGGGCCGCACATGACCCCATCGAGCGGCAGTCGTTCTGGCCGGGCTGGTCCATATCGGGCCCCCAACCATACAGCCCGCAGCCGCCCTGATTGGCGCAGTTGTTATTGGTATGGCAGGAATGGATTTCGGTGGTGGCGCAAAACCCCTGCCCGGCACAGCTGTTTGGATTATTGCCATTGGGCCCATGAATGCCGTAGCGATCCTGCCCCTTGCAGGAATTCAGCCCCAGACAGGCGTGCAGTTCTGCACCTTCCGGCAATTCCAGCGGCGCCCCTGCCTTACCATAGGGAGTGTCTTTCCAGTTAAAGGGCGGGGGCACCACAGCTGGCAGATCTGTCTGCGTTGTCTTGGCGTTGCTGTGCTTGGTCTCAGACATGGGTTTGTCCTTTCGGCATCTTTAAGTGGCGTAACGGCCAGTTCATTTGCAGCTTTTCAGGCCGGAACAGACCTGAACTGCAGGTGCAGATTGCGACCTAGGTCTGTGGCCAATAGGCGCTGACATCAGGCAGGTGCATACCCTCGCCATCAGCGGATGTTTTGTTGATGGTCAGGGCCACCAGCGGCGCCACAGACCCGTTGAGCGCACTATTGCCCGCCGTCGCAAGCAGCGCCTCGGCGCCAAGCTGCGCCAGATTGGCAAAGGCCTCCTGACGTGCGCCCAGCCCCTGCCCCGCCGGGCCAAAGCCAAGGTTATCAAAACTGGGCGCCAATGCGACGGTCCGGCCATCCGTCAAGGTCACCTCATAGCCACGCATCAGGGCGATGAATTTATCCAGAATCCAGATCATCGAGCGATGCAACGCGATGTTGAAAAAGTACTTTTGATGGGGAACAGTGCCATCTTTTGAAACCTTGTCAGCCCCCGGCTGGTCCGGCGCGACATAGTTCGGTTCGATCTTGTAGATGGTTTCGGACAGGATCAGCATGTACTGGAACAAGCCACTACAAAAATCATTCAGCGCCGTTGCGATCGGATCATGGGCATAGTCCGCGCGCGTCGGATTGGCCGGGTAGTCAAACAGCAGTTCTTTGGCTTTGAGCCCCTCCGCGCTCCATTTATTCGCCTTGCCCTGCACCGCTTCCGACAGCCACTGCAGGTCGATCTGTTCTTCCATCCAGGGCGGCAGGCTTTCCAGGCTGTGCGAAAAGTCCTCAAACTGCATCTGCAACTCAAGAAACTTGTCAAAATGGCTCTGCTCTGCCTGCGAGGCCGGGTCATCCCAGTTTGCCTCGCTACCGCCGGGTTTGGCGGAATATCCCTCGCCCTGCTCACAAATTGTTTCCAGCGCCAGCATGACATCCTGGCGACTGGAAATCGTCATCAGCTCAAAAGCGCCAGAAACCTTATGCCCCTTGTGGTCCTCAACCGGGCGCACCGGCGCATCAGAACTATCCGCCGCGTCGGCATAGACAGTGACCTCTGCGGCACCGGGCAGCCCCGCTGGACAGCCCGAGCCGCCCCCCGGAGCAGTCGGCGCCGGTTTGGAAGGATCAAAGGCCTGTTTGGGATAGATGGTGTCGATATTGTTCGGGGCGTAGTTATAGGGCTGGATTTGCTGCTTGGGATCTCCGGCCTGAAAATCCCCATCGTCAAAATAGGAAGAGGCCACAATGCAGCGGATAAAGGAATAGAACTGGCCAATCGAATTCCAGTTCTGATCCATCGGCCAGCCGTGTTCATTCAAAAACGCCAGGGCCTCCTTGCCGGGCATCTGGGACAGCTCCCGCACCAGATCCGGCAAAGCCTCGGCCGGGATTTCACTAAAGAACGGGTTATGGGGATATTCGATCTGCAGGAAATGCCACAGCTGAGCCGAGCAGAAAGGCCGCAGCGGGATCCCGCCCTTGGACTGTGGGTCCGGGCCTTCTGGCACCACCGGATTATGATGCGGCAACAGCGCAGGATAGCTTTGCGGTGCCGCCTGGTAAAGCTGCGGCGGCTGGCCTGTCAAAGCAAAATAAATGTTGCTGGACAAAGACATGTGCAGCATTTCTTCGACAGCAACCGACATGATGACGCCGCCCGCCTCATTGGCAAAAATCTGCGCGGCCTCCAGGTCTTTGCCCTGTAGCTTGGTCCGATTGATCGAGTAATAGGTGTACAAATACAGCGGAATAGTTGCCAGTTCGACCTGGATGGCGGCCTGCAGGTCCGCGATCAACCGCGCCTTTAGCGTGTCCTTATCCCCCAGCACCCCTGCATTGATGATGGCAACCATCATGACCTCTGCCTGCGACAAATCAAACGCTTCGTGCATGTCCTGCACGTGTTTCAAACTCGCATCTACATCCATTTGGGTGCCCCAATTTATCAAACAATGAGTTGGCTCTGACGGCTGCGCCGCGCACGACGTTGTGCAATGGGTGCACAGTTCCACCTGAGGTAGAGTTAGTCAAATATTTTCGCACACGTTTTGAGGGATAACACACCTCCCCCCATTGCAAAAGCTCTGGCCCCTGCGCCGCCCATTTTGGCCGGGACATGTCTGCCCTCAGCAGGGGCGATCTGGGGTTTGGGGAAGTCGGCTGATCAGAGGGCGGCGCTGGCCAGAAAGCAAAGAGCCCGATGCCGCCCAGCTGTTTCAGCTTTTGCGCGAAGTCGCGCGTGGTATCATCGTGCCTTACCAGGCATCGACATAGCGATCACTGGGGATGGTGGGACCTGACGCCGCGATAACCCGCGCGATTTCCTCACGCGTCAGGGCAGGATCAATCACCGCGTCGAATTCCAGCAGGCTCGCAGCGTTCAGGGCTGAACCGTTTTTGTACAGCTCGGCAACCAGGCGCTGGTATTCTGCCTCGCGCGCCACCGGATCCGAAATTGCGGCCAGGTGGTCGCGGTGGCCCAGCTTTACCGCGCCCTCCAACCCCATGGCGCCCACCTCGCCCGTGGGCCAGGCGCAACAATAATGCGGCCGGTCAAAGCCGCCGCCCGCCATCGCCATCGCCCCCAGGCCGTAAGCCTTGCGCAGAATGACGGTCACCAGGGGTTGGCCAAAATGTGCGCCAGCAAGGAACAGGCGCGAGATATGCGCCACCTGCCCGGTCTCTTCGATCGCTGGCCCCACCATAAAGCCCGGTGTGTCGCAGAGCGTCACAACCGGCAGCCCCCAAGCGTCGCAAAGTTGCAAGAACCGCGCGCCCTTGTCCCCTGCGGGCGCATCAATGGCGCCGCCAAGATGCAGCGGATTATTTGCCAAAATCCCATAGGCGTGCCCCTTGATACGCACAAACCCGGTGATCATGCCCTGACCAAAATCCCGGCGCAGTTCCAGGAAACTGTCCGCATCGGCCAGCGCCTCAATGGCCTGGCGCATGTCATAGGCGCGGCTGCGATCGGCGGGCACAACGCTGCGCAGGGGGATGACCGGCACGGTTTCTTGCGGGCAGATTTTTGCAGCTGACAACCCCAATAGCGCCTTTGCGGCGGCGACCGCCCCGGCCTCGTCCTGGCGCAACAGGTCGATGACACCATTGGCCTTTTGCGTTTCGGAGGGACCAATCTCCTGAGGCTTTACACTGCCCAAACCGCCGCCTTCGATCATCGCCGGGCCACCCATGCCGATCCAACTGTTGTCGGTGGCAATTCGGACATTACACAGGCCAAACATTGCTGCATTCCCGGCAAAGCACATCCCGGCGGCGATGCCGATCTTGGGGCCCCGATGGGCGGCAAAGTTGCGAAAGGAGGGCACGTTCAACCCGGCCACCACCAGCGGCGCCACATCGTAGTCATTGGGACGCCCGCCGCCACCTTCTGCAAAGAGCACGATAGGCAGATCGTCCCGCCCAGCGCGTTCAATCAAGCGGTCCATCTTGCGGTGGTGATTGTAGCCCTGGGTACCAGCAAGCACCATGTAATCAACCGCCATTGCCGCAACAGCGCGCCCGTTCACCGTGCCTGTGCCGCAAATGATCCCATCCCCCTGGGTGCGCGATTGCAAATCCGCCAGGGGGCGTTTTGTACGCTGTGCAGCCACGGCCAGGGCTCCGTATTCAGTAAAGGACCCTGGATCGAACAGATCATCGATATTTTCGCGCGCTGTACGGCCGCCATTTTTCTGACGCTTGGCAACCGCCTGTGATCTGCTGCTATCCGCAAGCCCCGCCATGCGCGCCTCAAACTCGGAAAACTCCAGCCGCAGCCCTTGCTCTTGCTGCTTCACCTGCAAAGAAACCTCGCCCGGCTCCAGGCTCACCAGCGGTTCGCCACCGCGCAGCTCATCCCCCGGTGACACATGCAGGGCCGTGACCACGCCACTTTCATCCGCGCGGATCTCGTGCTGCATTTTCATCAGCTCCGTCACAAGCAAAACAGTGCCTGCGGCAATCTCATCCCCAAGCCCTACGCGAATTTCAGAGACGATGGCCGGGTTTTCAGCTTTGATGGTTTTCACGTCTGTCCTCTTTAGATTGGCCGCTTCGGCTTTGCCCCTCACTGCTCCTTGCCAGGGTTCCGCCTCAGCATGCGCCAGTTCCGGCGCCCTGTGCAAAGGACGTTCCGTCACATCAAAATCAGGATTATCCAATCAGCCAAAAGCGTTGACTTGCGAGGATCTGATGATCAACTCTGGCTGAAACCCCGGGTTCCGCCCTTTCAATTCACAGCAACCTGAGAGGTCGCACCATGCAGATCACTTCGATGATCAAACGCGCCGCCCAGATCAATCCCAACGGGATTGCCACAATATTCCAGGACCGTCAGCAAAGCTGGAGCCAAATGCTGGACCGCGTTGCCCGCCTGGCTGGCGCCCTGCAGGGCCTTGGCATGAAACCTGGCGACCGGGTGGCTTTGGTCTCGCTGAACTCGGACCGGTTCATCGAATATTATTTTGCCGTGGTCTGGGGTGGCGGCGCCATGATGCCAATGAACATTCGCTGGAGCGCCGCCGAATGTGCCTATGCCCTGAACGACGCCGGGGCCGAAATCCTGATCTGCGACGCAACTTTCAAGGATCTCGCCGCCGAGGTGAAACCGCAAGTGGCCGGGCTAAAGACGCTGATCTATGCCGGAGACGACGCCACGCCAGAGGGCATGGAAAACTACGAAGACCTGATCGCAGCCGCCGCGCCTGCTGCTGATACAGAACGCAGCGGTGATGATCTGGCCGGTGTTTTTTACACCGGCGGCACAACCGGTTTCCCCAAAGGCGTGATGCTGTCCCATACAAATTTCTATGTGGCGGCAGTTGCAAACGCCCATGACATCAACATGCACGACAGGACGGTCTATCTGCATGCTGCCCCGATGTTCCACATCGCCGATCTGCTGTGGTTCAGTGCCATCACCCTGATGGCGGGGACCCATGTCATCATCCCCATGTTCACCCCTGAGGGTACTCTGAAAGCGATTGAACAACACCGCCCAGACCAGACCCTGCTGGTGCCGGTGATGTTGCAGATGGTTCTGCAAAGCGACAAGCTGGCGCAGACGGATATCTCCTCTTTGCGCCAGATCGCCTATGGCGCCTCTCCCATTACCGAGGCGGTCCTGAAAGACGCCTTTGTGAAATTCCCCAATGTTTCGTTTTTGCAGGCCTTTGGCCAAACCGAGCTGAGCCCGGTCGCGACCATTTTGCCCGCCGAATACCATGTGCTGGACGGCCCCAAAGCAGGTAAGCTGCGCTCTGCTGGTCGTGCCACGCGGGTGTGCGAGATCCGCATTGTGGATGATCACAACCAAGAGGTCGCGCGCGGCGATGTTGGTCAGATTGCGGTCAAGGGGCCGACCACCATGCTCGGCTATTGGAACAAGCCAGAGGTGACCGCAGAAACCATCATTGATGGCTGGGTCATGACCGGGGATGCTGGCTATATGGACGAAGACGGCTTTGTTTTTTTGGTGGACCGGGTGAAGGATATGATCGTCTCAGGCGGCGAAAACGTCTATTCTGCCGAAGTCGAGAATGCTCTGGGCCAGCACCCCGCCGTCGCCACCAGTGCGGTCATCGGCATTCCCAGCGATCAATGGGGTGAAAGCGTGCATGCTCTTGTCATCCTGCACCCTGACGCAACCGTCACCACCGAAGAGTTGCAGGCCCACTGTCACCAGCTGATCGCCGGATACAAATGCCCGCGTAGCATCGAATACCGAACAGAGCCCTTTCCCCTGTCTGGTGCAAACAAAGTGCTGAAAACCGAGTTGCGCAAACCCTACTGGCAAGGAAAGCAACGTCAGATCTCGTAACCACGCCCTGGCAAGGGTCCCGGCCTGCACCCTGTTTCACAGCGAAAACCAAGGCCGGGATCTACGCGCACCCTTCGCGAAACGGCAGGGATGCGGTGGAGCACTGGGAAATCAACATAATTTCAAGACGCTCAGCGCCCCTAAAAATAGGCAAATATATCGGGCAACCCTTGATCAACCTCGCAACGCAGCAGTTGGTAGCCAATTCCGGCGGTGCCTTGGAAAAAGCCAGGCAATGCTCCCCCCCGGGGCCAGCCAAACTCCAAATCACCGCTGGCCGCCCGGCCCCATAACCGGCGACTGGCACAAGCGGCATCCGCAGCCCACTCCGGGCGTCCGCAGACGTCGGCGCTGCGCTGCAGGATAGAAACCCGGGCTGCCTCTCCAAAACACAGATCATCCAGCGCGAGCCCAGAGTGACTGCCGAGCGCCACCATCTGCCGTTCAAGCCAGCTGCGCAAATCCAAATCCTCTGCACCAGGGACGGTCAGCGCTTCTTGCACGGCAATGCAAAGCCCTATGCGGCCGGTTTTCCAGCCTAGATCCTCCTGCAGGGCCTGATCCTGACGTAAAGCAAAACTGAGACCGCGACGGCCATAGTCCCAAAGCTGCGTATCCTGCAGGTGGCGTGCTGCGCGCATGAGAACTGTTGCGACCCCTGCGCTGCCATGGGCAAAACCATACACCCCGGGGCCATAGGGCGACGGCCAATAGACCCCGCCCGCCTGATCAGGAACCGCCGCCGTGACAATCCGCGCCGCACAATCTTCAAGCGTGCGCTGCACCCGGGCATCGCCGGGGTAATGCTGGTCCAGCGCCAAACATGCGTTCACATATCCCGACAGGCCGGCAGAGAGACCGTAGTCCGCTTTGGTGGTGCTGTGTGTACCGCTGCTGCGGTGGGCCTCAACCCTATAGAAGATATCCCGTGCCACATCGGCCAGATTATCTTGACCGCTGATCCGCGCAAGCTGCACCAGACCATAGATCGCCGACCCCACCCCGGTGCCGCACCCCAGCCCCGGTGCCATCAGCATACGCACCGTCGCCGCCCTGCCTGCGCTCTCAAGCAGGTTTGAAATCCCGCTGAGCCCCGCCTGCAAATAGTCATTGTTGCCGCTTTGCCGGGTCAGCGCCGCCAGGAACAAGGCAATGCCAAGCGCGCCATCAAACACCCGCTCGCGCAGGGGGGACAGACGCCAGGCGCCGATGCTTTCCTTATACACTGGCGCATGCCAGGCAAGCGACCCCTGCGTGCCGCGAATGGCCTGCGCCAAAAGATCATCGCCCAGGCGGCCCAGCACCACGCCCAAAGATGGATTAGCAGCAACCGGCCTGTTGGTTTCGACGCTCTGTTGCGGCCTATGTTGCGCCCAGGCAGAACACTCCGGCCCCGTCCGTTGCTGACAGGCAAAACTTGTGAGGATCTGTTGCCTTTGCAGCGCCAAGTCTTTGTCACCCAGCCGGGCAATCCGCGCCTTTAAGTTCTCCATGGCGGAGGTTGGAAACACATCGCGAACCTCAGTTTTACTTGGCAGCTGGATGGCGCGGCCATTGGCGCCGGCGTGCAGCACCGGCACGTCCATATTCATCAGTTGGGCAAGCTCGCTTTTGACAACGGGAACCAGGCTATCCGCCGTCGCCGGGTCCTGCAAAAGCGATTGAAACAGGCTCTCCATGGACAGCTGCGCGGCAATGCCATTGCGCAGATTGGCCGGCGCACACAGGCGGGTCAGCCGCTCGCTATAGGCACGGCTCTGCCGCAACACCACCCGGGCGCGCAGGGACTGTAGCTTTTGAACCAGCGCATCAGGCAGCTCCGGCGCGCTGCGCAGCGCGTGGTAAGCATCTGAAAACCCTTGCAAGATATCATCAACATGATCTGCAGACTGCACAATCCTGCCATCATGGCGCACCAGATTTTCCATGCGCCGCTCAACCGGTGTGATCTTGCGCACCAGCCGCATCAGGTCCGAATTCGGGTGCAAAACCACCAGGTCTGGCGTTTGTTTTTCGGGACCGCCTGCCC
This sequence comes from Phaeobacter sp. G2, assembly GCA_025163595.1. NCBI lineage: Bacteria > Pseudomonadati > Pseudomonadota > Alphaproteobacteria > Rhodobacterales > Roseobacteraceae > Phaeobacter > Phaeobacter sp. G2. The sequence continues at coordinate 1,538,077 of CP104100.1, read as the reverse complement.
CCCCCAAAGCACTGATGTCGACCCGCTGGCCCTCAAAGGCGTCATTCCACTCCGGCAGCATCGAGCTCCGCAAAACGGTCTCAAATACCATGGCACGCACAGCGGCAACACCTGCCGGGGTCTGATCAACGCTGGGCGCTGGCCAATTGGTCATCAGACATTCCTGATCAATGATGACCGGCACCGGCCCCGCTGCAATCAGGTTATCACGGTGAATGTCTGCGCCGCCCAACAGGTACTGGCCAAACAACAGATGCCCGCTGGCGCGAAAGAAAGACGCAACCTCTGCCGCATCACCGCAGGCTGCAGATATGGTTTCCCTGCTCCAGCCATATAGACCACGATCCAGATTTTCCCCAGTGGTGGGCGCGGGAAGGCCAAGCAGCCCGGCCAAATGTACCTGGAAGGCTTCAAACACCAGCTCTGGCTGCAGCGATTTTGGTTTATAGAACACCGCCGGTCCGGCCTGCGGCACCAGTTTCACACAGACCTGGCCACCCAGATGCGGATCAGAGCCCGCCAATTCCAACCGGGCGGGCCCAACAAATCCAAACGCCTGCTTCAGCAGTGGCAGGTCGGCCACCAGACGGTCACGCAATGTGCGGGTAAATGCGATCCCATGTTGCAGAACCGTAGCCAGAAGCCGCGCAAGCACGGGGTATTTCTGAAAAAGCCCCAGCAAACCCGCCCCGTCCTGAAGGGAGCCGACAAAGGCGTCATAGGCGTGATGCGCGCCCGGCAGCACCATGGTCCCAGCCAACCGCGGGTGGCGAAAGATTTGAAATTCCGCCGTCAAGACCTGCACAGACACATCGCATAGACGGCTGAGCAAGGCGTCCTGCAGCACCGCAGGGGTGTCGCAGCCCAGCGCCTTGGAGATATCCTCATAGACGGTTTGTAAATGCTGCGTCGCGTAGTCGGAAAATCCTGCCAGAACCTCGGCAAAAGGATGGGACGAATGAGCAGCAGGGGCTGGGCTGGCCCCTGCATCAGGGCGGGGATTAGCCAACACATTAAGCAACCACTCCGCCCACTCCGGCCACTGACTGCGCGGCATGGCTGGAGGATCGCCCAGATAGGTCTCCAGCCGCGCCGGAGTAAGCCCTGACCACGCGAGACGTTTGTCGAAGTCTGCCGGATCGCCCTGACCACAGATCTGCCGCCAGTTCTGGACCATTTCGGCCTGCTGGTGCTGTGGCCAGTGCTGGTCCAGCGCTACAGGGTTTGCCAACCGCTCTTCCAGGGTCTGGGCGCGGGCGGCGATTATTGCCACCTGCTGCACCAGGTCCACAGCCCTGTCGCAAACCGCTGCAGGCTGGGCTGTGGTCATGGGGTCAGCTGCGCCTTTAGCGCCGGAACAAGACGCGCCTTTGCCTGCCAGACATCTGGCTGAGTATAGATGGTACGGAAAAATGCAGCGCTGTTGGTGGCGTTGAAAAAGTTCCCGGTGAGGCTGATCGAGGCCTCAAGAGCCACCACCGCATGAGCCCACCCCATTGGAATAATGAGTGTCTCGCCCGGTTCAAGCACCACCTGAAAATCCGGTGCATCCCCCTGCGCCGAATGGCCCGGCGTCCACAGATCAAACCGTTTGCGCCCACAAATCTGGGTGTTCCAGGCATGGGTATTCAGCGTGTCCAGATGCCGGGGCGTATAGGTCCCGGCCGGGCCGATGAACAGCCAGGAAAACCCGCGCAGCGCCCACTGCGCCATCAGCGCTTCGCTGGAACCCTCAGCGGCGTCAATCCCGCTGGCCTCCGGCATCCAGTTCTCAACCGTCTCAGAGACATCAAAATCGGCGGATAACTCCGGATGATCCACAAAAGGCGACCAATAGGGGGAATACCACGGGGTTTCGGCCTGCTGCCCTGGTAAAAGATCCACCGAAGGGTCGCGCACGTAGTCCAGATAGCGGCCAAAGCCGACCTTGTGGAGGTTCTTTGAGCCCAGGTAATCAGTCACTATGACCCGCTCATCGCCATAGGTTTTTGCAAAATGGTCAAAGCTCCAGCGATCCATCGCGGGCCAGCCATCGGTCAACCCCGTCAGCAGTACAGGCTGGGTGCTGCCCTGGCTGAGGAAGGCGCGGTTCAATTCAGAGGCCAATACCCGCGTGCGACGCGCGATCGTTGCTCCCTGCGCGCCTGCCTCTGGCGCCTGCGGGCTGGGTAAAGCGGCACTCACCATAGGTCAGATCCTTCCAGAAGTGTGCAGGGATAAACCGAGGCCAGCATGTCCTTTACCCGGGCCTCGATGAATTCGCATTGGTCGCGGGGGGTAAATCCGCTGATCTGTGAACGGGCGATCAGGATCAGGGCCGGGGCCTGTGTCTGGCGTGACAACATCGCCCCCAGCCTGTCGATCTCGACCTCAATCTCTGCGGTGTTGCGCACCAGCGGATCAGAGCTCCGGGGCGGCAGCATGTCATATTCCAGCCAGTAGCCCTGTTCATCGTGACGGGCCTCAACCCGGTGCGAGGGCGACAGGCGCAGCGGGTGGTGGCGGTTGGTGGAGACCTGTTCGTAGGTGTCCCGGGTGACACTGATGCGAAAGCCATTGTCCGGCATGCTGTTGCAAGAGAAGTAATCCAGATCAATGCCCAACACCCAGGGGGCGGCCTCCGGGCCCGGCCGGTCGGGCATCTGGGCCTCGGTATCAACAAAATGCAACGTCATCGACTTGCGGTCGTCATTGCCCACCTCACTGGCCTCAGGGCGCTGCGCCAGGGTGATCATCTCGCGCCGTTGCTCATCCATGGTGGCGATCCACAGGTACTTACTGGGCAGGGCTGAATGAGGTCGTCCCCCGGCAATGGCAGCCTTGGGCGCAAGCCAGAACATCTCATCCAGAAGCCCCAGATAAACCCCGGCCCAGATAAAGCTGGCGATGGAGATTTCGGTCTCCACCAGGTCTTTGATAGCCGCAACCGTCAGCGGCGTGCCGCCAATCGTTCGTCTGAGCTGGGGCACCACCAGATCCTGATGTTGATCCACATGCAAAAGGCGCGCAGGTGCGTTGCCCAGCAGGGAATTCTCGCGCGCCCAGGCCAGCGCAATCAGGGCCTCGTTGTGCTCTTCAAACCCGATCACCGGGATCGTGGGGGGCCTGTCTGTCTGCTGTAAAGGTGTCGTATGGTGCGCCATGGTCAGCATAGATCCTTTGCCACAAGATAGCTTTGATAGGAGCTGTCGATATAGGGCGCGATCCGACGCCTGTAGACAGTCATCATGGCCGTGTTGCGCTCATCCACATCAAAAAGAACCGTCGGATGGCTTTGGTGCAGGCTGCTGTTGACGTGACGCTCCAGGGCCGCTGCCATGATCCAGGCGCCATTGCCCCGAAAAGCGGTCTCGGCATGGCAGAAACTGCGGCTAAACCGGATGCTGCCTGGCCGCTGAGGTACAAAATGGCAGACCAGCCAGCCCACAACGCGCCCATCTGCCGCACGCAGGCCCAGACTGACCGGGGCGATATTGCCCTCATCCCAGAACGGGGAGACATCCTGCGGGTAGCGCCCAGCTGCTATTTCAGCCTCGACAAAGGCGCGGTCCGCTGGCGTCAGGTCGCTCCAGTCAAAGGCGGTAGCATTGCGCGGTCCCCGGCTCAGCACCCGCTGCGCCCAGGCCTGTTGCAACACCTGCTGCGGCGCCGTTTCTGCAAACAGTATTCGGGGTGCCGGCTCCGACCAGCCTGTACTGCGCAGCAAGGCTTTTAATGCTGTAACCTGGGGCATCCGGGACACAAACGACAGGCAAGCCCGTTTGGCCCCCTGTATTTCGGCTTGTTTCAGAGCCCGTTCCAGAAGCGCCCTGGCGATGCCCCTGCGGCGAAACTCGGGGGCTACAGCCAGCGACAAAACCGTGGCGTTGGGCTGATCGATCTCAACCAGAATGGCGCCCAGAACCCGCCGCGTTGCACTGTCACCCTGCGCCACAGCCGCCAATCGGATGCGTGCTGGATCTGTCCCGTTCAGGTGATTTCTATAATGCGGAAAAACCACCGAAGCCGCCGATTGGGCCAGCCACGGATCCATGGGTTGAATACAATAGGGCGGACAGGGCGACACTGCAGGCGTGGAAAACGGGACTGTCACAGAACGACCCTCAGGAAAAATCTGGGCCGGGCCTCAGCAAGAGGCGCGGCGCGTGATCCGGCCGGGCGCTGACGCGGCCAGCCGGAGCGCTTGATCAGTCGCGGATTACATAATGGTGACGGTACAGCTGCGACCACCACCGGCGACAGCTTCCAGATCCGCATCGGACAGATCTTCGCTCACCGGGTCGGGCAGGACCAGGGTCAGATCAGCCCCCTCATTTGCCACCAGACGCAGATTAAAGCCTTCAGGCAGCGCCTTGCCGGACACGGTTTTGATTGCCGCAGCAGGATCTGCAAGGGCGCTTTGATAAAAGTTCGCATCGCTTGCGCAGCGCTCCAACAAAGCGGAAATGGCAGTGTGTTGGTCTTCTTCGGTCCAAGTCGACATAATACGTTCCTTACGTGAAGTTTAAAAAAGACCCCTGCCCTAAGGCGGCATGACAAATATGCCCACTGGAGCAAAAGGCGCGGTTGTATTGTGGGGAGACGATAAAATGAAAAGGGTTAATTAGTTTCAAAGGCGCCATTGCAATGCCTGCTTTTTAAGGGCTGCCGCAGTGTTAGTTCCTGCAGGCCGCCAAAATCAGACAAGCTGGCGCTGTGCCAGGGCAGCAAATTTGCCATCCTGCGCCATCAGGCTGTCATAGTCGCCAACCTCGACCACCTTGCCATGATCCAGCACGATGATCTTGTCGGCTTTCACCACCGTGGACAGCCGATGCGCCACAACAATGCGCGTCGCCGTCATCCCGTCCAGCGTTTCTGTCACAATGGCCTGTGTCCGGTTGTCCAAAGCACTTGTCGCTTCATCCAACAACAAAACCTTGGGATTGGCTGCGATGGCCCGCGCCAGCATGATGCGCTGCACCTGGCCACCAGACAGACCACCGGAGGATTCAACAACCCCGGTTTGCAGCCCCATGGGCATCTGCTGAATGTCGTCTGCCAGTCCTACCTGACGAATGGCCCGGCTCACCTGCTCCATCGGCATGCCAAAATTGGTGCCGACAATATTGTCATAGATCGAGCCCGGCAGCAGTTTGGCATCCTGCATGACCACCCCAAACTGGCGGCGCATCAGGCGTTTGTCGATCACTCGCAAATCGATTTGGTCCAGGCTGACAGATCCCGACTTTGGCGTCTCAAACCCCATGAGCAACCGCAGCAGGGTCGATTTTCCGCAGCCCGAGTCCCCAACCAGCGCCACATAATCACCCGCCTTGATTGTCAGGCTCAGCCCATCCAGGATCATCGGACCCTGGTCTTTGTAGGCAAAGCGCACATTGGTGAGCGAAAACGCCCCCTGCAGCGCGCCGGGGTCGGTGCCGCCCTGACTGTTTTCTGGGATCTCCTGCAGAATGGGGGCTGCAAAATCATAGATCGGTTTAAAGCTGGCAAGCTGCGTCGCCGTGCGGGTCAACTGGCCTAAGCCCGTCATAAAGCTGGCAAAACATGTCAGAAAACTGACCAGACTGGCGGTAGAGAGCGCACTGTCACTCCCGCGTTGTCCAATCACCACAAAAACCGTCAATGTAGCCGTTGCCAGGAACGATCCGCTAAAGGTTTCCATCAGCGCCGCCATGCGTTTTTCCCGGTAGGCCGCCGATTGTTGCAGCTGAAAAGCCTGTGTCCAGCGCTCAAACGCCGGCGCCTCGGCAGCAGAAAAACGCAGTTTTTCAATGCCCTGCGCAATATCCATCATGCGCGCAATAACCGGGCCACTGGTCAGGATCTGACTGCGGGCGGCGGCTGTCTCGGCCCGGCCCAGCAAGGCGGCAATGACGATAAAAACCGCCGCCGCTCCGAGCGCGGGCAGGACAAGTCCGGGGGCAAAATGAAACATCAGGCCAAAGCTCAGAAACGAAAACAAGCCCGACAGGACACCGGTGATCATGCCATTGGTCACCAGACGCTCCAATCGGCTGATCGCCAGGGCGCGCTGGGTCAGCTCACCCGATGCGTACCTGCGAAAGAACCCCGTGGGCAGGCGCAAAATCCGGTCCATGACCGATCCCTGGATCCAAAGCGTCGCACGGGTTTCAATCCTGGCAGCTGCAATCTGGGAGATAATGCCGATGGCAAATTGCACCATCGCCACCAGCGCAAGGATCACGCCAAGCTGCACCAAAAGAGCCTGACTTTGCTGCGGGATGATTTGCCCAACCAGAATGCCCGCACCAATTGGCAGAACAAGCGCCAGCAGGCTCATGGCCAGGCTCACCCCAAAGACAGTCCAAAGATCCGAGGCGCAGATGCGAAACACCCGCCCGATCAAGCCCCAGCCATTGACCGGCTGATCTGGAAGCGGCCAATAGAGGAACAACCCCTGCCCCTCCCATTGGGCTGCCATCTCGGGACGAAACTGCCGTTTGTCACCATTGGCATCCATCACCACATAGGATCTGTTTTCGCGCATGAGGGTGAAAACCTGGCCAGCCTCATCAAAGACAACAAAGTCACCGGAATCCTTGCGCCACCAGTGTCCCGTCAGCGTGATTGTGCGGTAGCGGATATTGTTGGCATCGCACAGGGCGCAGATATAACCCCGCCCGGCCAGATCTTTGCCAGGCTCAAACGCAGTCAGGTCATGCCCTGCCCGCCGGGCCAAATGCGCGATCTGGGCAAAGCCAGCCGCCATCTGGGCAGGGCTGTGTCCCTGCTGAACTGTGGGAGATTTGGCCGACAAGGACGCGGTCAGCCGCCCAAAAGCACGATCCAGACGCGCCGTATCCTGAGTAGCCTGCAGCACCCGCCGCTGGACCTGGGCCTCCGCTCTGCTTTGCATCCCGTCAGCAATGGTCTGGGCAAGGTGCCCATTGGCCGCTGCAATGGTGGCAGCAGCCATCGGCTGTGCCAAGAGTGCCTCGGTATCACGGACGAACACAGTGAAGGAATTGCCATCCTGGTCCGGGGTGCCATCTTGTGGGAAATGCGGTCTCGGCAGCGCCTCTGCGCAATCAATGTCTTTGACCCATGTAATGCCCTGCGTCATCGCAGGGTGATCTGGCTGCGTGCCCTGCTGGGCGTAGCCCGGTGCAATCGCGTTGAGACGCGCCAACCAGATATCAAGGTTCAGCGCGTGCAGCAGTCTTTGCTCGGCATCCGCATCCGGGGCGCAATAGGCAGGCAGTTCTATCCGGCACAGCTGCAGATCGCCGCGCGCCCGGCCAAACAGGCGCTCCCTGCTGCCGTCCAGACCGAGAATAACCTCGCCCTCAACCAGCTCCGCTATGGCCTGTGACTGGTCTCCGCAGCCAATATAGACATCCAGGCGCCCGCTTTCGATCAGGAAACACCGGTTTGCCCCCTGCAAAGAGATCTGCGCGCCGTCGCCGTAGGCCACCATATCCTGATCATCCGCCTGCAATAAGCGCTGTGCAGCGGGGTTGGGCTGCGTGCTCATGCGGCGATCATCCTCTGATAGGGACCCTCCACATCGCGCAGACCTTGGTGGGTGCCCCGTTGCACAACGCTGCCATGATCCATCACCAGTATCTGATCGCAATCACGAATGGTCGACAACCTGTGGGCCACGATCACACAGGTGATCCCCAGCCGGGCAATATTCTGCATTACCTTTGCCTCGACAATGGGATCGAGCGCACTTGTGGCCTCATCCAGAACCAGGATGGATCCATCCCGCGCCAGCGCCCGGGCGATCTCAAGCCGCTGGCGTTGGCCGCCGCTCATGTTGCGCCCGCCTTCTTCCACCTGCGTGTCATAGCCGCTTTCCGTGCCGGCAATGAAATCATGGATTTCAGCCGCCTGGGCCGCTGCAGTCACCTGATCGTCGGAAATGGTTTCATCCCACAGGCGGATGTTGTCGCGAAAGCTGCCTTCAAACAACACGATGTTCTGGTCAACAACGGCCAGAGAGTTTCGCAAGACCGCGCGCGGCAGATCTTCGATTGATGTCCCGTCAAAGTCGATGCGGCCGGACCAGGTTGAATAGGCGCCGGTAATCAGTTTGGCCAAGGTCGATTTTCCACTGCCGGAGCCGCCGACAAGGGCAACACGTTGTCCCGGCGCCACCGCAAGATCGAGGTTTTCGATCAAAGGCGGGGACAAGCGGCTGTAGCCAAAACTGACATCCGACAATGAAATCGCGCCGTTTAACCGCGATGCGCCCGCAGGCTCCGCCGGGTTGCGCCGCTGGGAAAATTCACTGGCCTCCGGGTGGTCGGTAATATCCCTGAGCTGGTTCAACGGTCCCTGCAATTGCTGCAGCTCCTGCACGTTGCTCATCAGCCCCTGAAAGGGCCTGTCCATCGCCGCAAGCAAGGCCTGAAACGCCACCAGCGACCCCACTGTCAGCTCCCCGGCCATGACCTCAAGCCCGCCGATCACCAGTGTCAGGGCCTTGCCAAAGAAGGACACAAATCCCGGCGTGACCTGCAGCACCGATTGCCGAAGGGTCAGCTCAGCCTGTCCGTTCACTACATTGGCGTGGGTGCCGGCCCAGCCTTCAAAATATTTGGCTTCGGTGCCCGAGGACTTGATGCTTTCGATGGTCTGCACCCCGACCATGGTCTTGCCGGTGAGTTTCATAAACTCGATCATCGTCTTGATCGAAAGCTGATCCATACGCTGCTGCACCACCCAGATCAGCAGCCCACTGCCCAGAACCAACAGGCCCACCACCGCCGCCATCTGAAGGCTATAAAGCGCCATCACTGCGAGGAAAAAGATCAGGGTGGTTCCCTCCAGCGCGGTCGAAAGCAGAGTTTTGCCAGCCAGTTGCGCAATCCGTGCGGCCATCTGCCCCCGCCCGGCCAGCGCCCCGGAAAACCGTTGCTGAAAGAATGGAAGCGGCAACCGCAGCAAACGCCAGGCAAGCTTGGCGTTCAACGACAGGGCCAGTTTTGCTTCCAGCTTGGCGCTCAGCAAACTGCGCAGGGCCATCAGCCCGGACTGAAGCGCAATCACCGCCAGCATCATAACCGCAAACCAGAACAGCCAGTCGTCCTGCCCACCCATCAAAATATCGTCGACAAAGGCCTTGCTGAAGGCGGGAATAGCCAGACCGGGCACAATCAATGTCATCCCACAGAGCAGAATAAGCTGGCTGGCTGTGCGATCCCATTGCAGATAGCCGATCAGCGAAGACAGCTTGCCTGGCGGGCCTGCCTTGCGTTCAAACGCCTCCCCCGGTTCAAGCAAGAGAGTGATGCCCGTGAACATCTCATCAAAGGCGTCATGGTCGACAATGCGCCGCCCGGCAGCGGGATCATTGATGCGATACCGCCGCGCCGAGACCGCTTCCAGAACCACAAAATGGTTCATATTCACAAAGATGATCGCAGGCAGGGGAATTTCGGCCAGGCGCGGCAGTTCAAGCCGTTTGGCGCTGGCCGTCAGGCCATGGCGGCGCGCCCCCTTCAGCACATTGGCCGCCGTGGCCCCATCCCGGGAGACGCCACATTCAATCCGCAAATCCTCAAGCGGAATGTGACGGCCATGATAGGCCAAAACCATGGCAAGCGAGGCTGCGCCACATTCCTCGGCTTCGATTTGCAGGATTGTGGGTGTTTTGACCCCTTTCATGGCTCAGCCCTCAAGCCGAGACATGGGCTGCGGCGGCGCGGCAACCACCGGGGTCGGAGCGATACTGTCCACGGCGGGCAGGATCTCATCCAGTTTGGGGAACACAAAGCTGGCGATCCGCTTTCGGTCAACCACAAAACTGGCCTCTGTCAAAGTGCCGGGATGGATCACGAAGGCGGGCCCTTCGCCGCTGGACCAGGCAAGCCCGCTGGCCGTGCTTGGGTCAGGTTGAAGGCGCACCAACACTTCGCGAACCGGCCCATTGGCCAATAGCGCCGTAACCAATTCTGGGTTCTGCACACGCTTTAGCAATTGCGCCTGCGTCGCTGGCAGGACCGAGGCCTCAATGATCTGACCCTGAATAAACCCATCGCGTTCCAGTTCAACGGATGCAGGCACCACCTGAACCGCTGCCCCGGTTTCCAGCCTTGCTGCCTGGCTGGCATCCACATAGAGCACGGCCAGCAAAGCCGGTGCCTCTGGCTGGTCGCTAGCGACGGGAGCCGCGTCCGGCAGGATTTCAAAGAGAATTTCATTGGCGCTGACCTGATCACCGATGCTTTTGGTGCTTTCCGTCACAATGCCTGCCGCCAGGGCGCGGATCTCGACACTGCGCTGATAATCCGCCTGCAGGTCTTTCAGTCTTTCACGCTCTATTTCGGCTTGGTTTTCTTGCGCGGTGACATCGGCTGTCGATTTATGGATATCTGCCAGAACTGTCGTGCGGGTGGACGAAAAATCGTATTGCGCGGCGCTGAGGCTTTGACGGGCATCTTCCAGGCTCTGCAGGGTCTCAAGAAGTTTCTGTTCGACAATCAAGCCCTTGTCAAAAAGCACCTGTCGCTCTTGGTTGAGTTTGGCCAATCGCGCAATTCGATCGCGCAAATTACTGGCCTGATCCTGGTGAAAGGCCGCAGCATCCGCAAGCTCCGTCCGGAGCGATGTCACAAATTTCTGGTGTGCCTTGCGCGTTTGCGCCAGCATGGTTTCGCGCCGGGCCAAAGCAGCCTTGCCCTGCGCAATGGCTTCTTGCATCTGGAAATTTTCCAGGCGCGTCAGTAAATCCCCCTCCTGCACCCGGTTTCCGACCTCGGCCAGTTGCCCGACCACGATACCAGCCCCCTGGGCGCGCGCTGTGACGATCTCCCCCTCTGTCAAAAGAATGCCGCTGCCAACAACCTTGACCGGGGCTGTCGCAACCAGCGCCCAAAGCAGAAAAGCAAAAACGCTTGCCACAAGCAGCAGCGAGGCCAGCCAACCAAGCGGCGGCACCACGGTCAACATCGCGTCCAATTGCTCAGGCGACCGCGCCTTTTTGAGGGCGGACTTTCTAATCTTGTCCGATAACATGTCTGGCCTTCAAAGCGGTTAGCTATTAAATTTCTGAGGTTTCAGATCACAGTAGGCCTTGTTACCTTGCGATAAGTTTAATCACGGGCTGAAGTGGTCCCAGCAGGCCGGACCATTGGGAAAGGTGGCGTTGCAAGCTCTGCAGTGCAGCCCGTCATTCCCGAGTTCCCCGGACAGCATTGGATCAGAACTTTACGGAGAAAGCCCCTTCGTTTCAGCCGTTGAATTTGCGGGCTGTGGTCAATAAAGAAAACAGTACAAACTGAAAACCATGGAGAGCGGTGCTCTTCTGGGTTCGGAAATGAGTAGAGTGTGAAACAGGCTGTGGCAGAACTAAAGGTCGATTTTGTCAGCGGGTCAGTCGCGCACCGCCTGCGGTTCGGTGGCGGCCGTGGTCAAGACTTGGCAAAGGCTATGGGGCTGCGGGCGGGAAAAACGCCAACGATTGTTGATGCAACTGCCGGGCTGGGCCGCGATTCATTTCTCCTGGCCTCTCTGGGTGCGCAAGTGACCTTGATAGAGCGATCAGAAAAAATGCACGCCTTACTGGCGCAGGGTATGCAACGCGCCGAGCAAGAAGGCGGTCAGTTTCGCGAAATTATCAGCCGCATGACCCTGTTAAAGGGCGACTCCAAAGATTTGATCCCCGCGTTATCCTGCGACGCAATATTAATAGACCCGATGCACCCTGAACGGAAAAAGTCAGCGCTGGTGAAACAGGATTTGCGTCAGGTTCGAGAGCTGGTCGGCACTGACGATGACGCGGCAGATTTGGTTCGCATAGCGATTGAACACGCGCAAAAACGGGTGGTTCTCAAGTGGCCTGCAAAAGCAGATCCGATAGCTGGGGTTCAGAAATGCACCCACCAAATTCGCGGCAAAACAACGCGATATGATGTTTTTATGGTCGGCTAAGCAAGGGCATGTCGCCCAACTGTTGCAATACCCAGGGCCCGCCCCCAGACTGGATCGGCGAGCACTGCTATTCCAGCTCCCCGCGATTTTACCAGTCTGACCGCGCCCGGAGACCAGCCATCAAAACAGACTAAAGAACTTCGATATCGATGGTTCGGAACTGGTCAAGCAGGGCTGTGGCGGCGGTGTGGTTGGTGATCACCGTTGAGATCTCTGCCACGTCCCAAGCACGCACGCGATTGGTGGTGCCCAGTTTTGTGTGGTCAGCCAACGCCACTGTCCGCCGCGCCTGCGCTGCCATCGCGATGGAGATTTCGGCCTCCTGCAGGTCATAGAAATATGAGCCTTTTTCCGGGTGCAGGGCAACCGGGGCGGAAAAGCACAGATCGACCTCAAAACGCCGGATTTCTGACAGGGTAAGCTCGCCCACTGTTGCGGGCACATCTGCGGCGATCCGCCCCCCCAGCAGGATCACATCCATTCCGCCAGCCTGCAAGGTGGTAGCAATGTCCAGCGAATTGGTGATGACGGAAACCCCCGGAACCTTCACCAGTTCGCGGGCGAAGACAGCGGTGGTTGATCCGGCATCCACCATGATCGTCTGACCGGGCTGGATCAGGCCGACGGCCTTTTTTGCCATTTCGGATTTTGCCCGGATCTGGGTCGTCATCCGTTGGTGAAAAGGATCCTCGGAGCGGGCCTCTGGCAGGATGGCACCGCCGTGGACGCGTACAACTTTGCCGATCTCTTCCAGGTCGAGCAGATCACGGCGCACGGTTTCGCGCGAAACGCCCAGCATCCCGGCCAGATCATTGGCGCTGACCTGCCGGTTGGCCGTAAGCATCGACACAATCCGCTGATGACGCTCCTTTGCCCACATCAGACCGTCCCTTTGCTCCGACTGCGACGCCCCATCAGCGCCAAGGTTGCCTTCATTGACAAGACCGCTACACAGACCACCGCCATCACGCAAGTGGAGAAGGCTGCGGCCTGTGACGTCAGCCCGGCATCGTCCAGGCGCATGATCGTCACGGCGGCGACGCTCAGGTTTGGCGTGGTCAGGAAAACCACAGCCGAAAGCGTCACCATGGAGCGCATGAAGAGGAAGAAAAAGACAGAAACCAGCATCGGCGCAATAAAGGGCGCCACGATGTCGCGCGCAGTGCGGCCCAGCCCAGCGCCGAGGCTTCCGGCGGCTTCTTCCAGCGCCGCGGGCAATTGGCGAAACCCTGTCATCACTGTCAGGAACCCCTGTGTGTGGTAGTGGTAAAAGTTGACGATGGCGATCAGCGCAGCGGTGCCATACAGCAGGTAAAGCGGCGTCGCAGTGGAGTTAAAAGTCAGGATATAGGCCAGCCCCAGCACCATGCCCGGCACGGCGGCAGGCATCGCCGCAAGGATCTGGATCGGCTGGGCAAGGCTCTGTGGCAGGCGGCGCAGGCCGAGACCCAGCATGAACACCGCAATGGTGCCGCCGACGGCAGCTGCCAAAGAGACAAGGATCGTCATCCAAAGTGACGAATACCCCCCTGCCAGGGTGATGTTGTAGTGTTTAAACGACAATGACATGTTGTAGGGCCACAGCTTCACAAAGCTGGCATAGACCACGATCCCGATCACCGCGACAATGGCTGAACAAATCACCAGCGAGACAGCAGCCATGCTCAGGTCGCGCAGCGGTGCAAAGCTGGGCTGGTATGCGACCTGCCCGGTGGTCTGTCCGGCCTGCTGCCGCTTCATCGCTTGGCGTTCGATACTGTAGGAAATGACCGTGGGCAGCAGCAACATGATGCCAACCACGGCGCCCATGTTAAAGTTCCTCTGACCAACGACCTGGCTGTAGATCTCTGTGGCCAATACGGAATAATCGCCGCCGATCACCGCAGCATTGCCAAAGTCGGTGATTGTGATGGTAAAGCAGACAAACGCTGCATTCAGCACCCCAAATCGCGCGGCTGGCAGGGTCAGATCGCGAAACTGCCGCCAGGGCGACGCCCCCATGACCTCTGCCGCCTCATAGGTGCGGGCATCCAACAGGACCAAAGCCGCGCCAATGATCATCACCGCCTGCGGCAGTGCATAAAGCGTATTGGCGATCAGTAGCCCCCAAAACCCATAGATCTCGATCTCAACCCCAAGCGCCCGGCTGATGACGCCATTGCGCCCCAGCAAAAAGATAAGCCCCAGCGCCTGCACCAGAGACGGCGCCAGCAATGGCAGCACGATCACGCTGCGGATCAGCCATTTGCCCCTGAAGGCACAGCGGTATAGCCCATGGGCAATGATAAAGCCCAGAAAGACACTGAGCACCGTGGTGGCGCCCCCCATCGCCAACGAATGCCGCGTCGCCCGCCAGAAACCGGCAGAGCCGAGGACCTCGGTATAGTTGCCGATACCATAGCTGTCTGCGACGGTGATGGAGCGCAGGAAGACGATCACCATCGGGTAGGCAAAAAACAAGATCAACCCAAGCAACGGCAGGCCTACGCAGGCAAGTGTCAAAAGGCGATCGCCGTCAAAGTGACGGTGCAATGCGGGGCGGGAGGTCTGGTCGGTGGTGTTCATGCTGTAACGGTCTTTGGCTGATCCACGTCATCAAGAACCCAGGTACAGGCCTGTGAGGCGATGCTCAGATCTACGGAGTCTCCAGTACCACAGGGGGCCCTGCCGTGTGTTTCGACCAGGAGAGGGCCGGCCGGGCTGTCCACTTCCAGGCGCTGCAAATTGCCCAGAAAACTGATACTTCGTACTGTGGCGTTGCCGTTCTGATCAGGTGTCAGGACGATCTGCTCGGGACGGATACAGGCGAGATATGTCTTGTTATCGGCGGGACAGGTGGACATCAGTTCCGGGAAATGCTGTCTCACCTCTTGGGTCGACAACAAGTTGCTGCTGCCCATGAACTCCGCCACAAACCGCGTGGCAGGACGGTGGTACAGATCTTCCGGCGTGCCTGCCTGCACGACGATGCCGTGGTTCATACAGATGATCTTGTCGGCAAGCGCAAGGGCCTCTTCTTGATCATGGGTCACCATAAGCGTTGGAATTTCCAGGGACCGCTGCACCTGGCGGATCTCGTCACGCAGGGTGGCGCGGACCTTTGCATCCAGCGCCGAAAGTGGTTCGTCCAGCAACAGCACCCGTGGATCGACGGCAATCGCCCGCGCCAATGCGATCCGTTGTTGCTGCCCGCCAGACAGCTGGCCGGGTAGCTTGTCAGCCACCTGTGGCAGTTTCACCAGATCCAAAAGCTCCGTCACCCGTTCCGCAATTTCAGCGGCGGGAATATCGCGGATCTTCAGACCATAGCCGATGTTTTCTGCCACGCTCATGTTTGGAAACAGCGAATAAGACTGAAAAACGATACCAAAGCCACGCTTGCGTGCAGGCAGGTCGGACAGCGCCGCCCCCTCCAGGGTGATTTCTCCGCCATCCAGATCAGCCAATCCAGCGATCAGACGCAGCAGGGTGGTCTTGCCGCATCCAGAAGGGCCCAGAAGGCAGACAAATTCGCCCTTCTCGATCTCGATCGAGACGCGATCAAGCGCGGTGAAGGTACCATAGGTTTTTGTGGCGTCACGGACGGTTAAATACATAGGGGATCTTTCCTGGCGTACGGGCGGCTGGGTACCGGCCCGGGTAGACGTGGGGCGACCCTGGCCGCCCCAGTGTTTGGCTTAGCGGCCGAACTTCTCTTTCCATAGTGCCTTCACCGAAGACTGCTGCGTCGAGGCCTTAACAAAATCCACATCCGCGAGGATCGTTGAGATATCGGCAGGCAGGCCAGCCGCCTCTGCGGCTTTGGAGGCATCAACACCCGGCACTGTGATCAGGGCTTTGTAGGTCTGATACAGCCCGATGGCCTCATCCGACATGGTCCAATCCAGGAACGCCTTTGCGGCCTCCTTGTTGTCCGAACTTGCCATCAGGCCTGAGGCTTCCAGCTCATACCCAACGCCACCTTCGGGAAAGACCATGGCCAGCGGATAGCCTTCCTCGATCGACTGCATCGCGGTAAAGGCCAGCGAGATCCCGACGGTGTATTCCCCCACGCGGGCCGCTTTGCACGGCTTCGACCCAGAGGAGGTATACTGCGCCATGTTTGGATCAACAGCTTCAAGCTGGGCCCAGCCCGCCTCTTCTCCCATGCCCTGTAAGACAGCGTTTACATGCAGGTAGCCGGTGCCGGAAGAGTTTGGATCAGGCATCACCACCTCACCTTTGAAGGCCGGATCTTGCAGATCCGTCCAGCTGGTTGGCATCGTTAGCCCCTTCTCCTCCAGCCGCGCAGTATTGACGCAGAAGGCGCCCATGTAGCCAATCGGGGCGAACCATTTGCCATTTTCGCCTCGGAACGTGTCGGGCAGCACCTCGACACCCGCGGCCTGATAGGCTTCCAGCATCTCAAGGATCTGTGGGTCCATCATGGCGCTGACCGCCCAGCCCCAGATCACATCTGCCTGCGGATTGCCCGCTTCGGCCAGAAGCCGCGCGCCGAGCTTGCCGGTGGAAAGACGCAGAACGTTGATCTTGGTATCGGGCATAGCGGCCTGCGCTGCGGCAACATATGCGGCGATCTCTTCTTCTTCCAGCGCGGTGTAAACCGTCAGGTCATCGGCAAGGGTGGGTGCGGCAAAGCCAAGGGCTGCCAGCGAGAGTGCGGTGGTCTGCATCCAGGTTTTCATCGTGATCTCCTTGTTGGTCCATATCTGTTGGCCCGGACCTGTATCCGGAAAGCTGCGGGTCCTTGTGATGACCCGTTCTGATTGCCCCGCTCTGTTTTTAAACTTGGGGTTATTTGTGTAGTCTTGCGTTTTTGTGGCATTTGTCTACAACAAATTCCCAACACCGATGCCCACAGCCCGCCAACCCGCGCAATTGAGGAATTTTTATGCAGATGATGACGACTCTTTCTGAACCGGAGATGCTGGCCCAGTTTGCTGATCGATTGGCCAATACCACCGATACAATGGCCATGAGCTATTTCCGCAACCCGCTGGACATCGAGTCAAAAGCGGACGATTCGCCCGTTACCCAGGCGGACCGCGCCATCGAAGAAGAAATGAGGCGGCAGATCACGGAGACCTTTCCAACCCATGGGATTCTCGGAGAAGAACAGGAATCCATACGGTTAGAGGCCTCCCATTTGTGGGTCATTGACCCAATCGACGGCACAAAGAGTTTTCTGTCCGGCATGCCAACCTTTGGAACGCTGATCGCCTGCATGACCGATGGCAGGCCCGATCTGGGGGTTGTTTCAATCCCGCCCACCAGCGAACGCTGGGTCGGTCAGCGTGGCAAGCCCACCCTGCTCAACGGCAGAGCCTGCAAGACCAGCGCCAAGGCGCAGCTTGCCGATGCGATCCTGTATACCACCAGCCCCGACAGCTTTGACGCCGCGGGTTTGGCACAGTTTGAGACCCTGTCCAAACGCGCTGCTCTGCGGCGGTTTGGCGGCGATTGCTATGGCTACGGCCTGCTGGCTTCGGGGCATGTGGACCTCCTGTTCGAGATGAACCTGCAACCCTATGACTACATGGCCCTTATCCCGGTCATAGAAGGCGCAGGCGGCGTGATTACCGACTGGGATGGACAGCCGTTGACGCTGGCCTCCGAGGGAAAAGTCATCGCAGCCGCCAGCACCACACTCCACGCAGAAGCGCTGGCAGCTCTGCGCAGCGACGGCCCAAACCGCTAGTCCAGCCCCGTGTTTGATCCCAAGGACTGATTATGTGATCCGTTCGTATTCATTCCGGCGGGGCTGCGAGCAACGCCCCACAGATCAGACTACGGTGGCTCTGCCGCTGTGCAGCAGATCGGGACGGGAATGGGGCCATGACCTGGGGCATATCTGCGGCCTGCCACGCCACCACTGCCGAGCGTTTTCGGGCCAATGACAAGGGTGAAACCATCGCTGCACACCCCTGTAAAATGCGCCAACATAGCCCCCATTCCACCCGGCTTGTTCGTCAAAACACATCTGCCCAGCAGCCCATTGATTTTCGCGCCTAATTGTCGTTTTGCCCCTTGCGAATAAAAGGGAACAGAAATAGAAGGTGTCGCAGACTGTGTGGCAGGACACCACGTGCCACGGTTAAGTCCTGTAAAAGGCGAGTTGGCGGAGTGGTGACGCAGCGGATTGCAAATCCGCGTACACCGGTTCGATTCCGGTACTCGCCTCCAAACAAAATCAAGTACTTAGTCAGATTTTGACAGTTGACGCCATCGGCGTCTAAACAAATGTCTAAACATTCTGTTTTTGTTCTGTTCCACAACCACGCCAATTCTAGACTGGAATTTTACTCCTACGCCGCGACGAACTCTCAGGAAAGATGACACGCGAGGCTTGCAAGCAGCATAAAACAAGCTCAACCATAGCAGCACATGCGGGCATAGGAGTTGTTGCAGTGTTTTTTGTTATTGCAGGTCGCATCATTGCATGGGCCATGATGGGCTTAGGTGTACTACGCGTGGTAATGGGCTTTATCGTCGCTTCTACTTCTGAAGACGCCGCGGCCTTCGAGGCCGCGTCGAGGCGCTATCTTGGCGGCTCAACTTCCGGCGAGGCAATCGATAAGGGCCTGCTCTATATAGCAACCGGCATCGCATTCGGCCTTCTGGTTAGAATTGCGACGCGCGATAACCACCCTTCCAGTTCAGACTAGGACACATTGCCTTGGCTAGCACGCTTTTCTTGCGCTTGAAGTGCCCGCACCCTCTGACGAACTTTTTTCGTGTAATGCAGAACCATCGCCGGACTTTGCCCTGTGACCGAGGCGACCAGATCGTCACTACAGCCTGCTTCCACAAGCTCACAGGCAGCGTTGTAGCGCCAGCTATGGATATCATAGCGAATGGCACCAATGCGCTCCCTGACGTTTCTAACAGCCTGTGACGCCCCACGATATGACCAACGATTGGTTCCGCGCTCATTGGTCAAGATAAACATCGAATGCCGACTGGCGCCATTCAGCGCCGCTTGAAGTTCGGAAAGGATAGGAATCCAGAGTTCCTTGCCGGTTTTGTTCTGGCGAATAACAAAGCCACCATCCTGAATATCAGACCAGCGCATTTCCAACACGTCTCCGATCCTCTGCCCCGTACCGAGACACAGCTCCATCAGCAGCCGCTCCCGAGTGCCGAAGGCGCATGCACCGCGATAAGCTTCAAGAAGCTCTTGGGGCCAAGGATCGCGCTGTTGCTTTTCGGATTTAATCTCTGACACGCCCTTCGCCGGGTTGCTATCGCACCAGCCGAGATCCACACAATGCTCCATAAGGACCCGCAGCACACGCAGGGAGTAATTCGCAAAGTAAATTTTGTCCGCATTCGCGTCCCGCAACCGGATGACGTCTTTGCGCTTCATGTTGACTGGATTGGCGCCAGCCATGATTGACAGGAAGAATTCCAGATACTTGTCATAATCGAGCGCAGTTCTTGGCTTGAGCCGCGTATAGCGAGGCGACTTTCGGTAATCGCTAATCAAAGCCGAGAAGCTCCTAACATTGACCCGCTTGGGCTCCGCCCTGCCCGCAAGAATGTCGGCATATTCCTTCCAGAACTCCGGCGACCCAAAGTCGTGCTGGAACTTTCTAGACGGCCAGCCGCGACGCTGAAAGTATAGCCCGTTTCGCTGGCGATAGACGTGCTTGGGAAGTTCACGCTTTGCCATGACGCATTTCTATCCTCTCAAATTCGTCCAGCTCGTCGGACGATTTAAGCACAAGTTCGATCTTGCGTCCGTCCAAAGTGACACGGCTAACGGACTTTCCAGCCCTCTCGAACGCTGCAAGCGCTCTCAATGCCCTTTCCTCAATCGTTGTCCGTGCCATCTCACTTACCTTGCAGTCTTTCCATAAAAGTGCGCTTGCGCATCCTTTCGGCTGAATGGGCTGTTAGACCCATGCAAGCTCACTACGGAAAAAATACTCGTCAGCTGATTCGCTGACAACCGAGCAGACCGGAAAACGGAAATATTTCAGTCAGGGGGTGTCAGTAAACGTATACAACGAAACGTGCTTTGTTCTCCACAAAGCATCCACTTTGAAAAAAAACGAAACCCCGATCAAGAAAAAACTTGACGTGACCCGCACCAAAATCTGGCCAAATGTTACAATTTCGGGGTGTCAGTAAATGTATACAGGAACAAGGGGGGGAGGTGTTTGTGGCTCGCCCTTCTCTTCCTCCGATACTTGAAGTCTCCGGAAGAAAAGGGCTTGAGGCGAAAGAATAGCAGGCACGCGGGCAAAATGGAACGCTCAAGGCGCCGCGTCCACTCTTTGGCGCCCCACTCCTGCAGCAAAGCCATAGGGGCCCTCCTTGCTAGCGTCTAAGCGCCCCTATGGCTGCGAAGACTCTTCTCCCACCGAAGGAGCCGAAAACCGCAGGAGGTCAGCAATGCGCAGATAGCGACCTTTGCAAAATCTGCCTTTCGACCTAGGAATATAGCCTGTGACCGCTGCGCTACCGTATGAAAGCGGACATTGTGAACTCCATGTCGCAAATTCACTGGTCGGACTGTGTCTAGGCGGACATTGCTACACTTAAAGAACTGAGCCGCAATGACTTCTCCCAGTCCGACACAGACAGCAGTTCTCAAAAATGTGACCTTTTCTTTTCGACCTATTAAGATTGTCGGTTTTTTTGTCAGGGCAGTTCCTTGGGTCTTTAGATTCGATAAGGGATTTTGCTGCAAAGCTCTCAAGATGAAAGTTACCGTTTCAGATGCAGCACTCATGATGATCGCCACGGCCATTGTGATCTGTTCACCAATCTTGCCGCTGTTTATGCAGGCACGCCCACAAGTTGGAGACATCGCATTGGTTGTTGCGTCTCCTTGGGGAGATGCCGCATGGATTGCTAACAAGGCCGGCGTGCAAGAAGTGGCACCAGAGCGCGCGCCCTTGGGTGTTCTGGTTGCTCTGGAAAGTCCTGAAAGCGTTTCCCAGCTTTACGCGCATGGTGCTTGGCTGGTTATTGATGGTGAAAGAGTCTTAGAAATATGCGCAATATGAAACCCTCCGGGGATAAATCGAGTTCCGTCAGCGGGATCTTTGCAAACGAACGTAGCATTCAGCAAATCACCAGTTGGCTCTTGGTGCCAGGCCCGGCAGTTGCCGCACTCTACCTTAATGGCAATGGCAATTGGTGGGTCTTTGCGGGTTTCAGCATGGTGCTAGGTGTTCTTACCTATGTGTCAAAGGCCCTGCCTCCCTCAACAAGAGACTACTTGTTGAGTTTCAGCTTTGTGGCCCACTGTATCTTGCTGACAGCATCGCTGAGTGGCCACGCTTGGCAGCTAGATGCCCATATGATGTTCTTTGCGGCTCTTGCCATTGTCTCAACCTTAGCAAACCCTAGGGCATTGATCTTTGCAACTGTCTTGATCGCGCTGCACCATATTTCCTTTAGCGTTCTGTTGCCCAAGATGGTGTACCCCAGTGGTGATTTGATGGCGAACCTGCAGCGCACCGTTTTGCACGCAGGTATTGTTTTGCTGGAAGCGGGCGTTTTGTTGCTTAGCATGCTCAAAAGTATCGCGGCCGATACTGAGCTTAAACACCAGCAAGAAGAAGCAAGCGCGCAGACCCTTGTTGCTGAAGAAGCGCAGGCAAAGGCCACCAAAAGCCAGCAAGATGCTGAACATGTGGTGAAAACTGTAGGGTCACATCTGGGTGAGATGGCACGTGGCCGGTTGGATTGCACGATCAGTGGGAGTTTCCCGGGTGAATACGAAGAGCTACGCACGAACTTCAACACAGCGGTGGTCTCGCTGAAAGACACTATGAAACAGGTGGTTGGGGCAAGTGAGAGCATTAAAAACGGGGCCACTGAAGTCAGCCAAGCCTCGGATGATCTGTCGCATCGGACCGAAAGTCAGGCCGCCACGCTGGAAGAGACGGCCGCAGCCTTGGAAGAAATGACAGTCTCGGTGAAATCTGCTGCAGATGGTGCCCGCAATGTTGAAAACACCATGGATGAGGCTCGCAAGGAAGCCGAAAGCAGCGGTGAAATTGTCACCAAGGCGGTTGCAGCGATGTCAACAATTGAGAGTTCCTCTGATCAGATTGCGCAGATCATTAGTGTTATTGATGATATCGCTTTCCAGACCAACCTTCTGGCCTTGAACGCTGGTGTTGAAGCTGCGCGTGCTGGGGAAGCAGGCAAAGGGTTTGCGGTTGTTGCTTCCGAAGTACGCGGATTGGCGCAGCGGTCTGCCGATGCAGCGACTGAGATTAAGGTGCTAATCACCGAGAGTTCGAAGCAAGTTGAGCAGGGCGTTACCCTGGTTGGCGATGCCGGAAAATCCATCGGCACCATTGTCAGAAGGGTGAACGAAATTTCAAAACTGATTTCAGACATTGCCAATGGCGCGGTTGAGCAATCAACGGGCCTAGGGGAAATCAACACCGGTGTTAGCCAGCTGGACAATGTGACCCAACAAAACGCCGCAATGGTGGAACAGGCGACTGCCGCTGGCCACATGTTGCAGGCTGATGCAACCAAACTCTCGGGCTTGATGGCACGGTTTGAATTGGATCAACAAACTTCGGTGACGCCTAGCAGCGCTGCTGCTTAGGGCAGAGACAAAAACTGAAATCGGGGTTCCGTAGCAGACCATTGCCGCTACGATTTGAATTCACAAAGAGCGGTTACTGCATATCGCGGCCATTGGTTGGAGGTGCGGCATTTGTTTGGACAGCTATTACCCTTTGAATGGCAGATTCGGGAAGTTAGGCCAGTTTCGTTGGCCTCTCTGTATAGACGAAGCTACGCAAAGCACGAATGTCGTGAAAGGGCTGACTGCCGCCAATACCTACTTATTGAATACCTGCATATGCCCTCTTTGGCGTGCCGCCGCCTTCCAGTGTTTTTTACGCACGCCTTCGGGCTCAAGATGGGCGTATTTTCCGCCTGAAAACTTTGGCCAGTCCAAAGCTAGCCCTAAGCGCACCATTTCTGCGCTCAAGTCGCGCCCGTCTGGTAGGAAACAGGTTGCGACCAGACGATCGTAAGAGAGCTCTGGTTCGATCTCTGCTGTGATCACCTGCCCTCTACAAAGCTGAACAAGCTCCCACTTGGCTTTCTTGCCCCATGGGTGTTCCATTTCTGGCGCATCAATCCCAGCCAAGCGTAAACTCACCTTGCCAATCCTGATTGTATCCCCGTCAACAACATAGCATTTTCCGGAAAGCGTCGTCTCATGCGTAGGCTCTGGAAGGTCTGTCGGGGTCGCAATAGGAGCAGCCGATTTTACGGGAACAGCACGCGGCGGAACGAAGTCCCTTATAGGTGGACGTTTGGCCACTCTTTGGCTTTGAAAGAGAAGACGCCAGATAAATTTGATCATCACGAAGCACTTTGAATGAATAGAGAAATCACAACCTCTGACTGTGCGACAGATCGAGCACCCGATCAATACCTGCGGCTATTTCATAGCCCTTACGTCAGAAGACGTATCCGTTCTCCTTGGCAGCCAAGCAGCACCTTGAAGGATTACGAAAGAGGGAAGTTTCGATCTAAACATTCACGCAATGTTCCCCGCATTTCAGCCTTATATCTAAACATAATTCCACTTATTTTCAGACAGATACCTAGTCTTGCAAATCCGCGTACACCGGTTCGATTCCGGTACTCGCCTCCATTTAAAAACAATTACTTACATCACTCCTTGCCGTGTTTGGGCCCCCGCGTTTACAGGGGCGTTTACATTTTTGTGTCTTGAGACAGTAATTTTGCTCGATTGAGCTTGCGCAGAGCCGCATCGCTTTCGTCCGGGCTAACCTGCGCATATTCGATCGGCAACCAGGACCTTCTCCTAGAAGATGCTGAAACAGCAGCCGCTGCTGGAATCGGTCATTTAGAACAGGGTAGGTTTCAATTTCCCACTGATAGGCTCCAAGAACTGTCCGTCAGGCTTCGAGGGTTCGTAGCTCTCGCTGAAAGGCTAGCGGGTGATCTGTCCGAAACAACTCTCCTGAGTCCGCCATGATCCACAGGGCGTTGGGGCATTTGGTCACTTTGTGGGGTCCTTGCGTGCAATCCCGTCCGCAACAAGCTGTTCGACCGGAATGCGCAGGAACTGTTCCAGCCGGTCGAGGTAGCCGGCGAAGTCAGCTATTTCCTCTTCCGTGAAGACATCCCTTAGGGCAGCGCGGCGGTGGGCCATGACCGGGGCCGCCCGATCATAGGCGGCACGCCCTTGCGACGTGATCTCTACCATGGTCTGCCGCGCGTCTTGGCTGCTGCGCTGCATGGCGACGTAGCCCTTTTTCCGCATGTCCGGCAGGGCGCGGCTGAGCAGCGAATGATCCGCGCGCTGGATCGCGGCAAGATCGCGGATGGTCATCGGCCCGGCTTCGACAAGATCCCACAGTGTCCGCCACTCGACGATCGACAGCCCCCCGGCGAGGTCGAGGAACTTGCGGCCCTGGGTCCGCGACGCGGCGTAGACGGCCGGCAGGCGCGAAAAGATGTTCAGGCCTTCACGCTCCATCCGGGCGCGCACCTGGTCGGCGTCTATCTTTCCCTGTTCGGTCACGGCTTCTCCTCTCATCTGGTCATCTGGCAAATCATGGAGAAAAAGATTTTGCGTGACAAGTCATATAATTTCTGCAAGCCTTTGTGTGGGGCTCCGGGAAACCGGGCCTGCGTGCCTTTGGAGGAAGGCACGGGTTCAAGGGAGGACAGTATGATCAAGACAGTGATAATCGGGGCCGCGCTAGCAATCGCGCCCATAGCGGCGACCGCACAGGCGACGCTGACAGCGGAAACCACCACGCCGGGGTCGACCCCGCATTACATCGACACCACTCTGGCCGGGATCCTCGACAGTGCGGGCGTTGCGACGCTTCAGATCACCGAAGGCGCAACGCTAACCAATTCGGTGCAGGCCGTTGCCGAGGGCCAGCTTGACATGGCCCCCGCGCCGCTGATCCTGCCATTCCTGCTATCCCGCGGCATTGGCCCTTATAGCGGTATCGGTGCCGAAGATGGCGCTAGGCTGGCCGAAAACCTGCGGGTGATCTTCTGGAATTCAGGGTCGGCGCAGATCTTCGCCTACTACAACAACAACCCGGTCGAGGACATCCGTGCCCTGGACGGCCTGCGGATCTGGAACGGCCCGCCGCGCGGCGCCGCGCTGACCTCGGGCCGGGCCATGGTTCAGCTCTTGTCAGGATTGAAGGACGGCGAGGGCTATGAGGGCATCCAGACCCCCTGGCCCGACGCGGTATCGACCATCACCGGTGGCGGCGCCGATGCCTGGACCTCACCCGAGGGGCTGCCCTCGGGCCGACAGATCGCCATCGCGGCCGCGGGCGGAATCACTATGCATGATATCCCCTCCGATCTTCTGGCCAGCACGCTGGGCCAGCAGATCGTTGCGGCGCCCGGCCACGCACCCTATTCGCTGCCGGTCGAGGATTTCCGCAACGCCTATGCCGGCAACGACATCACCGTCGTGACCGACGACGATACCTTCGACACCTACGCCACCGCATTCGGGCAGATCGTCAACGCCTCGATGGACGAGGATCTGGCCTACCGGATCACCAAAGCCTACCTGGACGGGGAACGCCGATTCATCGAAGGATCGCCGCGCGGTCCGTTCTCGCGGCTCAGTTTCGGGGACATCGACGGCGTGTCGCAAGGCGCCTGCGGAGCTGTGCAGGTCAAGATGCACGCCGGCGCGATCCGCGCCTTTGAAGAGGCGGGCCATACGGTCGCCGATTGCCTGCGTCCATAACGCCTGAACTTGCCTGAACAACATGGAGGGGCTGGTTTTCGGCCTCTCCCTTGGGGACTTGTGCGCAATGACATCTCAGACATCCATCATCCTGCCGCTTGGCCGGCGCATCGCGATACTTCTGGCGCTGGTGCTGGTCTTTGTCGGCATGGCCAACACCATGCCCGAAATTCCCGGCCTGCAGGATTGGGCGCGGGATGTCACAGGGCGGCCGTTCTTCCGGGTGTCGAACTTCCCGCCCGAGTATTTCTACCCCCCCGTCTTCATGCTGATGATGGTGATCGTGGCGCTGGATGCCAGCGTCTACCGGGCGTGGAAGCTGGACAAACCTCAATTCGCCTGGTTTGGGCTGATGCTGGATGTCGGCCTGGTGATCGCGGCCTTTCTTGCCGCCTTCGGCTTTCTGGTCGAAATCGATTCCATCTGCCTGATCGACCAGATCACCGGTGAACGCGCGCGGCTGATCCAGGACGCGGCGGAACGCTCAGCAGGGGCGATCCCCGGCATCTCGTTCGAGGCCGAGGTGCCCGCCTGTCAGGCCCGTTTCGGGATCTGGATTCTGCCGCTGCTGTTCACGATCATCACGCTGTTCTTCCTCTACAACATTCGCATCTGGGGCCTGCCGCTTGTGGCGGTGGCCAGCATCGTCGTGCTGTACACTGTGGGCACGGCGCTGATCTGGGTTTTCGATCTGTCGGATAACAACTTCCTGCTGACCAAGCTGGGCGCCGAGGGTGGCGATCCGACTGCCGCCGCGATTCAGAAAGCGACGAACGTCTTCGTGACCCCTGACGGCTTCATGGGCCGGTTCATGGACATCGTCGTGAACCAGGTCTTTCCCTATGTGGTGCTTGGTGCTCTGTTCGGCACCTCGGCGGGCGGCACATCTCTGATCAAGCTGGCGGTGCGGGCCACGCGCAACCTGCGCGGCGGGCCCGCGCATGCGGCCATCGTATCCTCTGCCATGTTCGGCACCATTACCGGCGGTCCAGTGACCAACGTGCTGTCCACCGGTCGCCTGACAATCCCGATGATGCGCCGTAACGGGTTTTCACCGCAGTTCGCCGGCGGGGTCGAGGCCGCAGCCTCGTCCGGCGGGCAGATCATGCCGCCGGTCATGGGGGTCGCGGCCTTCGTCTTGGTGGCTTTGACGGCGGTGCCCTACACCAAGGTCATCACCGCCGCCTTCCTGCCCGCGATGTTCTTCTTCTTCTCGATCTTCCTGGCCGTCATGTTCCAGGCCCGGCGCGAGAAGGTCGAGGCCATGCGCGAGGTCCCCGACGACCTGATCATGGTCCGGCAGGATTGGTACAACCTGATCATCATCATCGTGCCGATCGCGACGATCCTGTTTCTGCTTCTGGGCAGCAAGGACGCCATCGGCGGCGGCCTGCTCGCCGCCATCCTGCCGGACGCGGCCCTCCGTACGATAACCAATTCGACTGGCGACGCCGTGTCAGCGGGCTGGTGGGCGGTCGCCGTCCTGATCCCGCTGCTGTTGCTGGACCCCGAGACGCGGGCTAAGCCATCAAAGATCCTTGCCTCCTTGGCTGATGGCGGGCTGCTGATCTCGCGCCTGTTCCTGCTCTTGTTCGCGGTGTCGATCATATCGGCCTTCCTGAACGAAAGCGGCCTGACCGGAGAGCTGACGCGCGCCGTAACCTCCTGGCTGGAGAAGGCGCAGGTGCTGCGGATCTTTGGCTTAGAAGTACCGATCGTCGGTGGCGTCTACCTGATGCTGGCGCTGACCTGCGCCATGTTCTGCGCGATCCTGCTGGGCATGGGGATGCCCACGGTTCCGGCCTATGTGAACGTGGCCCTGCTGCTGGGGCCGCTGCTCACCAACCTTGGCGTCAGCTTCTTCACCGCCCATATGTTCGTCTTCTACTTCGCGGTCGCATCAGCAATCACGCCGCCCGTCGCCGTCGCCGCTTTTGCCGCAGCCTCGATCACCGGGGCCGAGCCGATGCGCACCGGCTTTGCCGCCGTCCGCGTGGGAATCGTCATGTTCACGATCCCCTTCATCTTTGCCTGGTACCCCGAGCTTTTGCTGATCCCCGAGGCGGTGATGATCACCGACGAAAGCGGCGCCAAGACCCTGATCGAAGGGTATAGCGGCGAGGTCGAACTGGCTGCCCTTGGGCTTTTGTCGCTGCGGCTGATCCTGGCGCTGTACCTCGTGGCGTCGGCGCTGGCGCGGTTTGACCGTGGCCCGATGCGCGCCTGGGAAATCGCCTGCAGGCTGCTCCTTGCGGTGCTCATCATGTGGAAGACCGATCCCGTCATGTGGGTCGGCATTGTCGCCGGGCTGTCGCTGATCAGTCTGCATATTATTCTGTCTCGGAGGTCAAATGAACCCGCCCCTACTTGAATTCGCCTTCCGCCTCGAAGTGAAGCTTGGTCCGATCCGCGAAATGGGCCCCGGGCGGGCTGGTCATCGCCGGATCATCCCGATCATCGGCGGTACGGTCAGCGGCCCGAAGGTCAACGGGACGATCCTGAACCTTGGTGCCGACTGGCAAACCATCTTCGGGGACGGCACCGCCGAGCTGGACACCCGCTACGCGATGGAAACCGATGACGGTGCGACTATCGAGATCCGCAACTATGGCTTTCGCCATGGCCCGCCCGAGGTGATCGCAGCAATTGCCCGAGGCGAGGACGTGCCGCACGACAGCTATTACATGCGCACCCACGCCCTGCTGGAAACCGGAGACGAGCGCTACAACTGGGTCAACCGCACCCTTTTCGTGGGAACCGGTCAACGCCGCAACGCAAGCGTCATCGTCGATCTGTTCAGTCTGAATTGAAACGGGAACCATAGGCGGAGTGTGTGGAACGGGGATAGCCTAGGGTCGTGACGAATGACCGATATCGTGACTGGGCAGAACAGGATCATGAGGTTAGCGAGCCTGGGTACTTGTTTCAGGGGGGATAGGGCAGGAAAGCTATGGTTGGACGTTAGGGATCCAGCGAGGAATTCAGCTGCCCGCTAGCACACATCGCCCGTTTTGACGCCTACCCATTGCGGGGCAGTAGTTTAGCGACTTATTCCCCAGAAGCTCGCTCATAGTGTGCGACACGCTTAGTTCGCGTGGCGACAGTCTCTCGGGCTGACACCAAAGCGGCGTTTGAAGGCGCGGCTAAAATGGGCGGAGCTTGAAAAGCCGTGCGCAAAGGCAACCTGAGTCAAAGATGACGACCGCTCTGGGCTTTGGCGCAGCACCCTTGAGATCGCATCAAGTCTCTTTGCGATCAGCCTCGCCCGAAAGGTATCAGGCTCATCGACGAAGAGGTGGTGCAGGTAACGGACCGATATCCCAACGCTGGCCGCGATGTCAGCGGGGCTCAGATCGGGGTCGTGCAAGTGTTTGCCAATTGCGCTGTCGACCCGTGCCATAAGAGCGTCCCTTGGCGCGGTTACGTCGCGATTGCCTTGTGCCAGCAAACCGACCTCTTCGATCAAGGTTCGCCCGAGCCGCGAGAATGCAGCCTGATCCATGTCGCTCAGCACGGGCGGCAGCGACAGGATCCTGTCCCGCAACAGCGCGCCCCATCCGCCGGACACATCCAAGCGACCAACCGTCAAGGCGTCAGATCCCGTGATATCGCGAAGCAGTTTCCGGCTGATGAACAGCGTGGTCTTGTTAATCGGCCCTTCGGTTTTGAAATGGCACGGCAAGGAGGCATCCCAGACCATCATATCGCCCGCCGAAAGCGTCACCGCCTGATCCTCCTGAACCACGTGTTCACGACCAGACCTCAGTCCAAGCAGCCCAAAATACGCGTCATCGCTGTTCCCGATTTCCCGGTGCCCACGGGTGCCATGACACGGATCACAACCGCATTCGATAATCGAAAACCCGGACCCAACACGCGACGAGACAGTCGCCTTGAACCCATCCGCGCGGCGCCCCCGGTGCGCGCCCAAAGACCAGGTCTGATGCGAGGCATTCAACCCTTCACTCCACGCATCAAACTGGTGCGCCTTGTCTTCCAGGGCGTTGGTCCAGCGCTCTATGGCCATCAATCTTCCTCCCGACTTGCACCCACGATCAAACAATAATGCGCTGGCAGTCAAGAACAGGGCGTCCATCGCATGCACACTGCTTCATCTGAAATGGGAGGATTTCATGAGAAAAGATGTAAGCTTCAAGACCGAAGACGGCACCGAGCTTGTCGGCTGGTTCTACCAAACCGAAGCGACCCTGGCGCCCTGTATCATCATGGCGCACGGGTTCTCGGCGACCAAGGAAATGCACCTGTCAGGCTTTGCCGAGACGTTCCAGAATGCTGGTATGAACGTGCTGGTTTACGACAACCGCAACCTCGGCAGCAGCGGCGGACAGCCGCGCGGCGAGATCGACCCTGACCAGCAGATTGCGGACTATCGCGACGCGATTACCTATGCGCAGCAACTGGATTCGGTCGATGCCGAGCAGATCGGCATTTGGGGGTCCAGCTACTCTGGCGGACATGTTCTGGTGATCGCGGCCAAGGATCGAAGGGTCAAATGCGTCGTCAGCCAGGTGCCGCTTGTCTATGGTCTGGAGAATGCGCAGCGCCTTGTGCGTTCCGATCACTGGGCGGGCCTGCGTGCCGGATTTGCAGCAGATCGCACCGGGCGGTTGAACGGCGACGCGCCGCTCCGCCTGCCGGTCGTTGGCGAGAAAGAAGGCGACCCTTGCGCCTTGCCGACAGATGACAGCCGGGAGTTTTTCTTTGGCTTGAGCGACCAGGACCGCGGCGCATGGGAAAACGACATCACCCTGCGGTCGATGGAGCTGTTTACCGAATATGAGCCCGGAAACTGGGTGTCGCGCATCGCGCCCACGCCCTTGATGCTGGTCGCGGGCCGTCATGATCATTTGACGCCAGCGGATCTGACCTTGCGGGCCTATGAAAATGCCATGGAGCCTAAGAAACTCTTGATCCTCGACTGCGCACATTTCGAGGCCTATACCGATGCGCCGTTCGATATCTCGGCCCCGGCGCAATGTGCATGGTTCGCCGAACATCTGGGCGTCGCATGACTTGACCTGAGCCAGGGTCAAAAGGCCTCCACCGCGCTTGTTTACGGGGCGGTGGAGCTTTTGCCTGTCGTCAGCGAACCCACCCAACTGGATCCCGAACTAGCCGCGCGTCACGGTGTCTCGATGGCGCTCAAAACAAACGTCCACCAGTATGTGGGGCGCTTTGTTGCAGTAATTGCTATCAAAGGAGCGGCATCAAACCGTGACAGGTCCAAATCGACCCAGCCGAGAGTGGCCATTTCCAGATCCTGCATGTTGCGCCATGGCCTCTGGCAGTGGACCAGTTCGGTTTTGTAGAGACCATTTTTCGTCTCAGCGAGGGCGTTGTCGTAAGAATCCCCGACGCTGCCGACCGATGGTTCAATGCCTGCTTCGGCCAAACGCTCGGTATGGCGAATGGATAGATATTGCCCGTGGCGACCCTTTTGATCTCAGGCCGCAGCTCCGTGTCACGCTGATGCCGCGCCAAAGCTTTGGACGGATCAGCGAGGCATGCCAGGCGGTGATGGAATGTTCCCTCTCGAGAGATTGCTGCGCAATGACCTGCCGGGCAGTGAATGAAGGCGATCCTCGCTTCAGTGAGCGGTCGAGTTCCGCCTGCGCAAAGTCGAACCCGTCACGCCACGGGTTCGAGTGGGAGGTGAAACGCTGACGCCTTGCGGAGAATTTCATTCGCCTGGCGCAGTTCACGGTTCTGTCGTTCCAGGGTCTTGATGCGATCACGTTCCGCGGTCGTGACACCGTCGCGTATGCCACTGTCTGTCTCGGCCTGCTTACCCCATCCACTCAAGGTCTGGGGAATACAGCCGATCTAGGGTGCAATGGCGGCGATCGGACCCGCCTGCGTTTCATAGGAGCCTTGATGCTCAGACACCATATGGGCCGCGCGGACGCGGACCTCAGGCGAGTGGCGATTTGCCATTTTGCTTTTTGTCAGAACCATCATGCTTACTTTAATTGATGGTCTCCGACAAACTCGGAGCGATTCACTAGACCATTTTGGTGGACTATTTTTCGAGCTCGCCCTAGGCTTCATCAAAATTTTATCAGCCAACTTGTTTCGAACACCCCTGAAGGGGGTAGGTACTTTTGATGGAGAACTTCTAGTTGGAATACTCTGCTCGCAGCCAAGCTCGACGTGTTCTCGGAAACTCAAATATCGAAATTCGCAAACTCGAAGAAAGGGATCGCGCGGAGATCCTAAGGTTATGCCGATCAGCCTACGCTGAAATCTCTGGTCCCGAAAAACACCTGAAACAAAGTAAGTTTGATCGCGGTTTTGAACACGCTCTGACAGGCAAAAATGGCGATCTCAGTCTGGTTGCCTCGCGCAGACAAGGCGCGGACGAACACCTTGCTGGTTTTTTGTACTCCATTGCTGTGGAAGACTTTTTTTCTGAAGATATCATGGTGTCCTGTCAGGCGCTCTATGTCCAGCCCGAAGCCCGACATACCGTAGCTAGTTTCATGCTATTGCGATCGCTGATGCGCCGCGCAGTGAATGGCGGTGCAAAAAAGATTGGCGTGCAGGTGACGTCTGGGTTTCGGTTGAAGCAAACGCATCGTTTTCTGTCGAAAATGGGGTTCCAGTACATGGGGGGAACCTATGAGTTTTCAGCCGACAAGGTTCGCCCTGCCAAAGCAACGTGAAGTGTT
Organism: Phaeobacter sp. G2; assembly: GCA_025163595.1. NCBI lineage: Bacteria > Pseudomonadati > Pseudomonadota > Alphaproteobacteria > Rhodobacterales > Roseobacteraceae > Phaeobacter > Phaeobacter sp. G2. Next base: position 1,505,737 of record CP104100.1, on the reverse strand, counting down.
AACTAGTAGCGCAAGAAGAGGATTCTTCCAATGGCCACCGTCATTTCCCAATCATTGGCACCTGGCCAATCGATGTTCTACAACGATCCTCTCGCGATCAATGGAACGATACCGGAGGGCGCGACCGGGGATGACGTGCGCGAAATCGCCAACGAGACCGAATTTCAGGCCACCATCCAGCTCAGGCTGACAGCCTTCAAAGGCGTCCTCACGGCCCGAAGTGTAGAAACTGTGGCTCATTTTCAGGGGAGCGGGTTTGTTTATGGCGAAGATGTCGGTGACCTGGTTTTCCCAACGGCCGGGAACATCAACACGCTCATTGTTGGAACGGAATGGGGGGTGCGCGTACGCCGCCCGGTAGGTGTTGAGACCCGTGAATCCAGCCTCACAATCAGTGATCTAGATCTCGATGTGGCCTCACTTCCAGGCCTCGATACAGACGAGCTTTGGTCGCTCATTTTTGATGGGGACGACGATTTCACGCTTAATCAGCGCGTAGACAACGAAGTTGCCGGTGACGGACGAGACCTGAATTCAGGCAATGTGACAGGTGGCAATGATGTCATGCGCCTATTTGAATCTGAGCCTCAACCGCCTCTGAACACGACTGATGGCAGCTTCGAATATAGCAGTACGCAGTACTTCGGAGATTTTTTCACCGTTGGTTTTTCTGCCACCTTGCAGGGCGGCAACGACAGCATTTCGGGGTTGGCACCAAAAAACCTTGCGTCTGGTGATGTTGAGCGGGCCATCGGAACGCTGACTGGTGGCAATGACATTATGGACTTCTCCACCAGTACGCGGGCTGTGACCGCGTTTGGCGATGCGGTATCGAACGCCACGACTGCAACAGGTGGTAACGACACAATTACAGGCACTGACCTCAACGATGTCTTGGTTGGCGACGTTGGCACGGTCGAGGATGGCGCGGTGCTATTTGGCGGTGATGACAGTTTGATTGGCGGTGCAGGCAATGATCAACTGTTCGGTGATCAGCGCATCATTGACGGCATAGGGACTGCCAACGGCGGCAATGACAGGCTGTTTGGCGGTTTGGGGGACGACACGCTCAGGGGCGGCGGCGGCGATGACGACCTAGAAGGCGGCGCAGGGCTGGACAGGCAGTTTGGAGAAGGTGGAGACGATTTTTTCCTCTTGGTCGACCCATCTGAATTGGTGGCCGGTGAAATCTATGACGGCGGTGAAGGCACCGATGAATTTGTTATCTTCTTTCAGGGGGACTATGACTTCACAAGTGTAGACCTTACCTCGGTTGAAGGGGTGCGAATGGGCGATATTTCGGGCCGAACAACCGTTCGCCTGGACTCAAGCCAGATCAATTCTGCTGGCTTTTCCCCAGACGCAGTGTTCGAATCCCTAGTTCCGACGGGGTCCAGAGAGTTCCTGATCGTGCAGGTTACTGACGGGAGCGCCGATCTGTCCGGGTTTTCGTTCATCGGCTGGGAAAACTTCACAGATGTTATCGAAGTTACCGGCAGCGATCTTAACGATACCATCGTTGGAACATCATTAACCGATTTCTTGTTTGGGCGTGACGGTGACGACTTTCTAGACGGCCGGGGTGGCAATGATTCTATGTCCGGCGGATTAGGCGATGACACCTATATGATTGACGGCGGTGACATAGCATTCGAACACACTGACGCAGGTACCGATTTGGTGCGGTCCTCCGTCTCTATCAACGCTCTAAATTCAAATATCGAAAACCTGGAACTATTGGTTGGGGAAAACGCTGCCATCGCGGGCATCGGTAATGAACAGAATAATCGCATTTCCGGAAATGAATTTGACAACAAATTGGGTGGCGGCGCAGGCCGCGACACACTGAAGGGACATGTCGGGAACGACACGATATCTGGCAATTCCGGTCGGGACAAACTCTTTGGCGGTAGCGGAGGTGACACTCTGAAAGGCGGCAATGGGAATGACAAGGTGTTTGGCGGCAATGGGAGTGACAAGGTGTTTGGGGGAAAGGGCAGCGATCTGCTGAACGGCGGTGGCGGCCGTGATGTACTGCAGGGCCAAAAAGGCAGTGATGTACTCACAGGTGGATCTGGTCGCGATGCTTTCGTGTTCAATCGCGGCGACGGACACGACACGATCACGGACTTTGCGGTCGGCATCGATCACATTCAAATCGGACGAGGTGCATCGAGGCTGCGTCAGCTAGACTTTGAGCAGCAAGGTGACGACGTTCTAGTAAGTTTCCGCAATGTTGAGATTACTGTCGAGGATATGACTGTTAGTGAAATAGCAGACAGCGACAATTTCCTGTTTGTCTAACACGTCTTTGAACTCGAAGAAAAAAAGAAAAGTGGTCGCCCCCGGCCAGCACGAAGCCAGACGAGGGTGTTTCTAGGCTAGCTTCCGGGTCAGCACGTATTCCACCAACCTGTCTGACGTCAGCCCCTTTGGAACAGATCTGAGGATTTGAACAACGGAGGGTTTCTGGTTCATCGTAGCCTTTAAGGAGCGAAGATGAACAAGAAGCCCGGAACATCGAAAGACGCAGCTGACAAACTGGTCGAAAGCATCCGCCGCAAGACGCGCCAGACCTACTCGGCGGCGGAGGAGAACCGCATTGTTTTGGCCGGATTGCGCGGGGAGGAAAGCATCTCGGTATTCTGTCGTCGTGAGGGTATCTCTGACAGCCCGGATTACACTTGGTCGAAGGAATTACTTGAGGCTGGAAAGCGTCGTCTTTCCGGCGACACAGCGCGTCAGGCAACTTCGCCTGAGGTGAAGGATCTGCGATCCGAGGCCATGGCTCTGAAGGAATGTGTGACCGACCTCACCTTGGAGAACGTCGCGTACGAAGACACCGATGAGGCCATCAGGATGCAGGAAGAAGTGCGGCGCTACAATGAGGTGATCGCCAACGCCTTCATCGACATTCCCAGCCAAGAAGAGCCAAGGGTCGATGACGTCGCAATCGACCACCATCACAAGCGGACCCGCCGGATCTTTAGCGGTGAAACTGGGAGCTAAATGGTCGATTCTATGGGGGCTGGTGGCAGAGCCTGAACAGCGACTGGCGCTCCAGGATCTTCATCAACGATACTCCAGTGGTCGAGGTAGCCTTCCGGGGACCGCATGTCTCCAACCAGAATCTGTTCGCATTGGCCGCGTAACATGCCCAGAACAGCGATCACCACATTTTCTGCCTGACTAATGCAACAGTCCCAAAAACGTCAGATTAGTGGTGAATTGTGTGCTTGATGTGTTCCAAGTTGCATTCTCCGGAGTTGAAAACTAAGGGAAAACAATTTCTTAACTATGGATAATGGTGCGGTCGAGAAGACACAGTGCGTGTAGCACGCTGTTGCAGGATGCCGATTTTGACAACTAATTTCAGCGACTTACGCAAGATCCTGTTGCCGCAGATCGCATGCTGATGCAGAAAATCGCAAACAAATTGTGGGGCTAACTGTGGGGCCAGAACAGCATACATGACCAGAGCAAGACATAAACTGAGCGCAGCCAAGATCAAGAACACCGAAACCGGTACTCTATATGATGGCGGGGGTTTGCAACTGCAGAAAACTTCCCGCAACTCAGGAAAGTGGATCTATCGCTACAGCTTCCTTGGCAAAAGACGCGACATGGGGTTGGGATCATTCCCAAGCATCGGTTTGGCTAATGCGAGATCGTTTCGAGATCACTGGGAGCACACTAAAATCTCGGGGCGCGATCCAGTTGAAGCACGGGAAGATGAACTAGCCCAAAAAATGAAGCAACTAAAGGCTTTCGACCCAACATTTGAAGAAGCCGTGGAAAGATGTCGCAAGCACAATGCTGCTAAGCTAAAGAGAGGAGGCGATGCTGGAAGGTGGAGGTCCCCTTTGGACACCCATGCCATCCCACTGCTCGGGAAGAGGCGTGTGTCCACTTTAAAAGTTCCGGATATCAAAAGAGTCCTAGAACCCATCTAGACAAGCCGCCAACCTACCGCAGAAAAAGTTGTCCAAAGAACCCGTATGGTTCTAAAATACTGCGCGGATTACGAAGCTCAGGCCGATCCCGATATCGTCAACAAAGCTGTGGGACAGCTTCCAATCGTAAATCATAAGACCAGTAACATTGCGTCCACCCCATGGCGAAACATCCCAGCCTTGTACAAACGGTTGAGCAAACCAACAGCCAGCAACTTGGCACTGAGGCTATTGATCTTGACCGCCCAAAGAGCTGACAGCGTATGTGGTGCTCGGGTTAAGGAAATTGAAGGAGACGTGTGGACAATTCCAGCATCACGCATGAAAAGTACTGAAAGCCAAGCAAAGGACTTTAGAGTTCCTCTATCGCCAGAAGCTCTAAATGTGATCTCTGAATGCCGCAAGCGGGGAAAATCAGAGATTCTTTTTCCCGGTCATAGAGGTAAGCCCATTCACGGGAACGCGCTTCTTAAGGCGCTAAATGAGCTAAATGAACCAGGCCGGCCTCATGGGTTCCGCAGTAGTTTTAAAGACTGGTCAAGGGAGTGCCACTCCGGCTTGCGTGAAGTCGCGGAAACATGCCTCGCCCATAAGGTTGGAAACAAAACCGAACGTTCTTACCATAGGTCTGACTTGCTGGCTCCACGCAGGAAGCTAATGAATTCCTGGTCAAGTTTCGTAATTCAAAAGAACAAACCTGAACTGTCGTCAAATAACATCGCAACGGCTAAGTAAGCCGCGGTATTGGCTCTGAATGCTACCAATCTCTTCCGCATTGGTTCAAGTACCATATTGGAACGCTTACGGCAGTCTTTTTGGCCATATCGTCGCCTTAGGTTTCTTTGTTTTATTACCTGTTTCCAATGACTTATACCCCAAGCAATCGTACTAGTGCATCGACTTATGGAGAACCCAGATGGCAGCTTGGCGCAGAAGCAGCCTTTGCAAAGTCAGAGACTCTGGCGCTGAGACACCGCTAGAAGCAAAAGCTTGGCGTGCCGCTCACGAACGTCTGGTGGGTTGCACAATTTTATGTTCTACACTCAAGAGCATAGTTGATACCCACCTTTTTTGAGGCTTAGATAGAAATTGAATCGATACACCCCTCGTTTGCTTTTACAAGTTCTTCTTTTTGTGGCATGCGCAACGTCCTCAGTGATTGCTCAATCGGCTCCGAAGAACGCTAGCCTTTCATCGGAACCGATAGCGCTACATGAGTTAAAAGATCATATCGAGGGTCTACAACAGCGGCTGGAAACAATTGAGGCGCGTCAGGCCGATAGTGCGATTTTGGTTGAGAAAGTCCAGTGGATCGAGAGGGAGTTAACCAATTCCCTAATGAACATTTCAAATGTTCTTGATGCTAGCAGCATGAATATGGATGCCGCCCACGCCACCATTGAGGCATCGCAATCTGCCGTCAGTGCAAGTGAAGCGTATCTTTCAATGGGAGGCTTTGCTGCAGCAATCCTAGGCATAGTGGCGGCATTCGCCGCAATCGCTGCTGCAATCGCAATGGAAGTAACAAATAGAAGGATCCGCAATGTAGCTTCGACAGCGGCTGAAGACATAATAAAGGAGTTCGTGTCGAGCTCCAGCGACACACCGAACCACGGAACAAGAAAAGTTCTCGAAGCTGTAAGAGAGAGCGTCAAAGAAGACCTCGAAGAGACTCCTGCATTGCTCATGCAAAACGGTGAGTTCAAGAACATGTTGACGCGCTTGGTCGACGCTGCGGTATCAAATAAATTGTCAAAGCCTGAAGATGATGACGGTGGAAGGAAAGCTACGTTCAATACGCTTGACGATGATGACTTTGCGAAATAGCGCCTATATAATCTCTAATGAGAGAGCTGGAGGTAGATTATGAAGAAGGAATTTCTTGAAAACCCAAGGCCTTACACTGCGCGTGAGGTCCTGGAGCTTGCAGGCATTACAGAGCCACCTGTTGATCTAAGCAAAGTTCTTGCGGCCTTTGAGCTGGCTCAGAGCGAAAATTTCGAGTTCGACCAACTGGAATTGTCGGGGTCGATCGAGTGGACGGCTGACCGAAAGTCCGCGAAAATTTGGGTGAACCCCATCGAAGCAGAAGTTAGGCAGCGGTTTACACTCAGCCATGAGCTAGGCCACCTTTTCCTCCACATGCTGCCCAAGCATGACAAAGAAGGGGAAGCTGATACCTTTAAGGACACGCCCAATAAGTTTCATAGAGACGGGAGCACTTCTCAGGTAGAACGTGAAGCAAATCAATTCGCAGCACGCCTCTTGATGCCTGCCCCGCTAGTGAAAGAATATGCAAAAAATATTGCTGATGAAAACCGCACTGATGACGGAAAGATTGGAATGTCACGAAATGCATATATTGAGGAGTTAGCAAGTATATTCAACGTCTCCAGGCAATCTATGGAGATTCGATTGAAGAACCTTCGAGTAATTTCCTGACCTCAGCCTATTCGTCCGGAGGTGTCCCTTCGCGACTGCAAAGAAGATCTCTAGGCTACCGACTGTATCTTCCTTAAAGCGCTTTTCTGCGCTTCCTAAGATGGCCGCGTCGAGATCGGCCGCACTTTGCCCTTCTCTCAGCCTCCATAGAAGCAAGAGATTTCAAGAAAAACATTCCCCTTTCCTCTCTCTGACTTTTGGTCGGAAGCAAAGGCTAAACTCTATACTGCGACGCACCACCTAACGGTTGTTGAGAGTTGCTCTCGCGGGAGGGCATGAAAGCTGACAATAGCCTAAGATGAAGAATTTCTGCACCTACGTCGAGCGGCAACTTCGGGTTTAAATGACACCTCCAAGGCATCGACGCAGATCAAACTAAATAGCGGGCACACCAACATTTCACACTCCCCTTTTTGGCGCATTTTTTACGATACGCTTTGTAAAATAAGCACTCACCCTTTCAAGAGCACCAGATTTTCCTTCTCCCTTTGACTTCTAAACCTCCCCTAACTACTTTAGGTGGATGATCAACGCACGCAACCACACCACGTCCGAAAGAATATCTACCTAAGTCAGATATTGACCCACTTTTGTGGGAGGGCGCAGGTGCGGCGGTCGGGTTTATACCCCTTCATTGTCGGCAGCAGATTACTGTGACACCCTAGGGTTCGAGTCCCTGTCCTCCTACCATTTTCAATGTAGGAGATTGAAATGACGGCCGACGAAACCACAAGTTTCACTATGGAGACGCTGAACTCCAAGACTTCTTCCAGCGGCAGTAAAGAGGATAGCCACGGTGCCTCCGAATCCTCCCAATCAGACGAACCCAACTGGCAGGCATTGATCACTCTCTGGGCGAACGGCAGCCCTGAAGACGCAGGTTGGTTAGGTGAGCTATTCAATAACACTCCCTATGAGCTTCTTGCTGAGCTACAAACCCGTCTTCTGATCTCGGCCTCCGATCAGCAAATTCTATCGGAGCATACAGCGAGACAAGCAAAGCGCGAGACCTCTTCCCGACGAGAGGCTGAAAGACTTGTGGGCGTAGAAAATGGCTCGAACTCAGGAACCCTAGCCAACGAACTGACTGGATGGATTTCCACCTCACATAGCCCTGAAGTCTTCTTTGAAACCCTCCAACAACTTTTAAGGAAACTGCCTGTTGAAGATCTTCGCCAGGGGATTGTTGGTCGCCGACCCAGAGATGAATCCGAGGCGGAAGAGATTAAGCACGAATGGCAGGCAATTCACGCAACGCAAGAGTCGAAAAATGTCACTCACAGCAGCAGCAATCGCTATCTGCTGAAACACAGAAAGTCACTGTCGCGAACCACTCAAAACAACATCAAAGGAAAACTAGAGAACATTCTCAAGCCTCTTAATTTCTCAAGGGTAACACAGGCACAGCTCCAAGCCGTTGCTAAGCTGGGTGAGAAGTTTCCAAACGCTGAGAATGCAATCGAACTGATTGGCCGGAATCTACGTCGCCGATGGCAATATGGTGACGACCGGGTCCATCTTCGCCCAATGATCTTAACGGGCGAACCTGGTACAGGAAAAACTAGGCTGTGCCGGGAGATTGGCAAAATTCTTAATGTGCATGTAGCCATCACTACCGTTGCTGGCCATTCTGACTCTCAGATTTTTGGAGTGTCAGGGGGATGGAGTTCTGCATCTCCGTCCGTCATGACTACAGCAATCTCAGACTCCGGCTCCATGAATCCTCTGATTATGGTAGACGAAATCGACAAAGTGAGGCCATCTCAAAATGGAGATGTCTGGGCTGAGTTCTTGGGCTTGCTGGAACCAACTGAAGCACAGACCTATTACGAACGCTTCTTAGCGACGAACGTAGATGCGAGTGGCATCTCCTGGGTGTTCACTGCGAATGATGTTACCTTGATCCCCCGGCCATTTCTATCTCGTTGTATGGTTTGCCGGATCGAACCCCCGCTTCCTACTCAAATTCGAGCAATCATTAGAAGCTTGATCTCAGACTATGCACAGGATCTGGGCATCGACCAACGCTTCCTTCCCGTGATGTCAGGAGATTTAGAGCAGCTTGAAGAAAGTTGGCCGAAGCACCGCTCAGTCCGAATCCTTTCTGAGCTCTTGAAGATTCTGCTGGATGATCGCCAAAAATTCTTCGGGAAAGCCTAACCAATTGACAGAGAAAAACATCGATCATTTTTTGATGGAGGCAACTTACTAAAGGTCAGTGAAATTAAAACCACCAACATAAAATACGCCTCTCAATACGGTACACCCGGGCAATAAATCCTCAAATCAGTACAAAGCCTATCATTAGGGTCATTTTAAAATCGATATACACCTTTATCAATTACATTCAGAATCAAATCATAAGGAAAAATGAAAGTGACAAAACTGGGTTACAAACGAGTTTCATCAAAAAGCCAATCTACAGAGCGTCAAGAACTACCAAACGACATATCCCCGAAAAACATCTACGAAGAAAAGGTATCAGGAGGAGGCAGGTATGATCGCCCAGAGCTTACAGAACTGCTAAGGCGAATTGAACCTGGAGACGAAATCTATGTATACAGTATCGACCGCTTGGCCAGGTCACTTACAGACCTGAGCAACATCGTAGATGAAATCGTTGACAAATCCTCTTCTGTACATTTTCTGAAAGAAAAATTGACCTTCTCTACGGGTACAGAAGATTTCGCTGGTCGCCTAATGATGCAAGTACTTGGGGCAATCGCTGAATTTGAGCGAAACTTGATCCGTCAACGACAGCGCGAAGGGATCGAAAAAGCCAAAAGCGCTGGAAAATACAAAGGCAAGCCTAGAACCATTGATCGGGAACCCATAGCACAAATGCTAACAGCGGGAGTAACTCCAACGCAGATAGCAAAACTGGCCAAAGTTGGGGTCGCTTCTGTGTACCGAATCCGCAAGGAGTTGGCCGAGGCGCCTTCGTAACACTCTCCCTCTATGACGTTCACTACATTTTGGGACGAACCTACCAATGCCAGACGTGCCAGATCTTCAGCAGAACGTGAACGGCCCATTCCTGCCGTTCGCCTCTGCTTCCGATCCCGCACGCGGGTTCACCAGTCCGGACATTCGCCGCAGCCGCAAAGAGCTATGGCGATCGAACTCACGCTATGTGGACATAGCGACGCCCACCTTCCCATCGTGATGACTGCGCAGGCGAGCAAGACCTCGCCGCGCCACTGAAGCTCAGGAATCGTGTTGCAAAATGGGTACGAAACCGCTAGATTTTGTGAGAACAAAACAAGAAATAGGCTGCCGGCTGTTCCTGTTTAGGTGCTATTGAAGAGATAGCAATCGATGAGCGTCAGTATAACGGCCGTGGAGACAGGTAGAGATGAACAAAACATTGCACCTCGGATTAAATCCTGAACCGGTTCATCCATCTGTCGACAAGACCGAAAAAAGTCAGAGCACGACTTCCCGCAAGACAAGATTATCGGTCAATTCTCTATTTGCCGGTATCGGTGGGTTTGATCGTGCTTTTGAACTCGCCGGAGCTGAGGTCAAGTTTCAGTGCGAACTCGATCCATTCTGTCGATCAGTGTTATCACGACATTGGCCGAACGCTGAATTGAAGTCCGATATCAAGTTATTGCAGCCAAATGACATTCCAAAAGCAGATGTGTGGACTGCCGGATTTCCATGCCAAGATGTTTCACTTGCACGGGGCAATCACGGGAGAACCGGGCTGAGAGGGAAGCAGACGAGCCTTTTCTATGAGCTCATGGCATTGGTAGAAGTCGCCCAACCGAAAGTCATCTTACTTGAGAATGTAGTTGGCCTCCTCAACTCCCACAAAGGTCAAGATTTTGCAATCATCCTGAAAGAGCTGATGCGACGGGACTACGCGGTTTCGTGGCGCGTCCTCAATGCTCGCTATTTCGGCGCCCCCCAATCCAGATCGCGCGTGTTTATCTGCGCCTGGAAGGGTGATTACAGAAGAGCGATTGAATCTCTGTATGAAGGTGAGGTTGGTGCAAAAACACCGCGGGAACGCTTAGGGTTTATCACTCCCACGGTTCACAAAACCGGAGCTATTGTCCCCGAAACAGCGTATTGTGTCGCTGCAACCTCAGGCCGACATACAGGAAATGACTGGGCTCGATCATACATTTCCTATTCTGATCGTGTTCGTCGACCCACACCTACCGAGAGTGAGCGGCTTCAGGGCTTTCCAGCCGGGTGGTCGATGCCTCTCGATGATTATGCCACGCCTCTCCGCGGTCTTGATTCTGACCGCTATAAAGCAGTTGGTAATGCGGTAGCGGTGCCCGTTGTTGATTGGATTGCCAAGCGCATTTCTTCTGTTATTCAGAAGAAATATCCCGGAAGACGTCGGAACTGCTTTGAGAGCGATGTACTGGCACGGGCTCCGGACTTAGAAAACCATTCACAGTTTTTCAACGTGAATGAGATTCTTCATGATGTAGAAGAAGAAGGTTTTTCTTACCGCTGGAAATCCGGTGGTTGCGCTTGGGGGGACCATATAGTTGAAGGCAAAGCATCCCAGGCACCTTCAGAGATTATCGGTTCCCGCTTCGTCGATGCGCTGGATGACGTGTGTCCAGATGATCGATATTTTCTGACGGCCAACGCCGCTGCTGGAATTATTCGACGAGCAGACTCCGTTGGTCGCACCCTGTTCTCGCCAATGCGACACGCGCTCGAAAGAATGGTTTCAAAGATCGCTGCTGAGTGATTGTAGGAAACGAACACTCTGAAGGAAAAGGCCTGTATGGAACCTGCGATAGTACGTCTTGGCCCGAGTAGTGCCGAACTTTCGAGAAACCTGGCAGGAGCGCCTGCAGGGTCCTATGGCGACTATATCGAAATCACCTGCGCCCAGGTCCCAGCTGATTTTGATGTGGGTTCTCAGGTGTGGCTATGGCTAGGTAGTGACAACAATAAGGGCCAACGCACGGACTGGGAGCAAGGCATACGTGCGTACGCCGTATGCGCGAATAAAGAAAGAGATCCGGTCAACACCAAGAGTTTTGAGATCACACTGAGTGACGTGATACTCTTGCCTCGAGCGATTGAGAAACACGAACTCCTCGAAACGTCTCCTGAAACCTATGCTCGATCTCTTTCGAGAGCTGCGATCGTGGGTCTCAATAACTACTCATCTCAAGTCGTTCAAATACTATCCGGGAATGAATTTAAGACAATCGGCGCAGTGATTTTCCAACTTCTACCAGAAGTCAGACCGGCATTAGAAGCCGCCATTCCCGGTATCGGTGATATCGAGTTGATTGAAAGACAATCTGGCGAGGAAGCGAAAGTCATCTCGTCCGATAACAAAAAAACTGAGCCTGAAATCAGTGAGGACGATCTGATCTTTCAGGAGGTGAAAACACTTATTGAGGACGATGGTGTTGGCGGCGTCTTGTTGCAAGGTGTCCCTGGGACCGGGAAGACTTGGTATGCCAAACAGATCGCGCTCCGTTTCGTCGACGGCCGACAAGAATTCATTCGCGAAGTTCAGTTCCACCCATCGTACCAGTACGAAGACTTTGTTGAAGGTTATGTCCCGAACGGCGAAATGGGCTTTACTATTCGCGACAAGCATCTTTTGCAAATGTGTACGCTTGCGAGGTCGCATGATGGACCCGTAGTCCTGATCATCGACGAGTTCAGCCGTACCGACCCTGCGAGGGTGATGGGTGAAGCGATGACATATATGGAAGGCACGTTGCGCGGCCAGGACTTCAGCTTGCCGTCTGGTCGGCATGCAAACATCCCGAAGAACCTCATCCTCCTGGCAACGATGAACCCCGAGGATCGCTCCGTAGATGAAATCGACGCGGCTATGGAACGGCGGTGGGCGAAGGTTACGCTCGATCCCGACAGCAATAAGCTTCGTCAGTTTTTAACAGATAATGGAATGACGGGTGCTCAACTTGGACCCATAATCAAGTATTTCAACGATCTACAGCGTCACATCAGCATAGGTCACGCGCTCTTTCGGACTATTCGAGACACGGCTTCCCTCGATCGGCTTTGGCGGACGCAGCTCAGGCACATCGTTTTCAAGAGGTTCCGTTTCGATGAAGTGTCATTCAAAGCAGTTGAAAATCTGACCGCAGATTGCCTGGAAGCTCTAAATGGAAATACTGATGCAACGGAAGGTGAAGCCGCCACCTTCGACGCAAATCAATAGGCGTAACATTGAGTGGTATCGTGATCACACGAAGCGTACCTTCAAGGAAATCTACCGAGCTGGATCTCGCAGACTTGCTGGTGAACGGCAAGCTTCAGATCTACCCTCATGTCGAAGAGAAGGGTTTGCTTTTCCTGCAATTCCGGAACGATAAGGTAATCGTTTCCGCTGGCCCGTATATTGGCCTGATCCCGCTGACGCCGTCAGTATCGATAGAGGTGGAGCCGAAGCTTCCAGTGAGCAACCTTGCCCGAGTTCTCGATACCGCCCGCAGCTCGTTGACAGCGCTCTCCGGAACCGACCGTCTCTACCTTGCCAGCGAAGCAAGCTCGAACAGCATACTGGAGTTTCTGGGTGCCAATCTTGTTGATGCTCTTAAGACCATAGAGGAGAATGGTTTTCACAAAGAATATCTCCCGGTTATCGAAAAGACATCATATCCGAGCGGTAAGTTGCTCTACTCTGAAACGCTTCTAAAATGTTGGAGCCGGGGCGAATACCACAGGGTGCGAGCGCAGAAGTTCGTACACACGGCAAATACTCCCCACAACAGAACATTGAAGAGTGCGCTTCGCATTCTTCTCAGTCGCCTTGATCCAGGTTCTGAAGGCGCTCGACATCTGATCAAGGTCGCCAATCAAGCTTTTGCGCGGTTCCCTGACATCGTCAAGGAGATGACCGGCAGAGATATGTGTGTCTGCCAAGCGACTATCGAAACTAGAAGCCTGCCGGCCACGAAGAGTTACTATTACCGTGCTCTCGATATCGCATCCCTTATTCTGTCGAACAAGAGCGTTGCACTCCAAAGTGTTGGGAGCGATATAATTCTGAATACATTCATCATCAATTTTGAGGTGCTATTTGAAGAATATCTCCGGCGCATCTTGAGCGCACACCGGCCAAACAGTGTTTCTGTTCAGGATGGAAACAAGGAAGGTAAAAGATCTCTATTTGATGACAAGAGGGATCCACCCGCGCAGCCAGACATAGTTCTACAATCGACACCTGATGGCACACAGATTGTTGGTGAAGTTAAATATAAAGACAAGCCCAATCGGGAGGATATAAATCAGGCTATTACCTATGCACTGTGCTACAGGACGCAGAAAGCTATATTGATTTACCAAAGCAGTCCAAGAAAGAAATCCGGACCTACAATAATTGGCGAAATAAATGGCATTACACTAAAGGGTTACGCCTTCAATCTGGAAAACGAAGACCTTGATCAAGAGGAAGAAAACTTCGCCACTTTCATGTTCCAAGAGCTAGCTTCTTAATCTCACCTATGGAACAGCTGTCTGCACCCTGACCAATCCCACACCCACTCCTTTTTTCAACCGCCATCACTTGCCCCTGTTCAGCATCGCTCGTGACCTTCCGCGCGCTTCCTCGATCAGAAGCGTGGTGAAATACTTGGGGTGGAGCGGCGGCGATTCTGGCGTGACGAGGACAAGCTCGAGATTGTCATGTCGGTTGAGATGGGCGGTGCAACGGTGACGCAGGTGGCACAGCCTGTCCTATTTCTCCTCGGAAAACGTCCTACCATCTCGGACGGATCGCAGCTGTGGCAGAGCGTGATCCCCAAGAAACCCATCACATCAAGTTATCGGCCCACTCTCGCCTTCTGTCTGCGATGCTGGCCTCTATGTGTCTCAAGACATCATAAACCTTGGGGCTGAATATTACCGTGTAACTCTTAAATAAAGAGGCTTTGATTGCTGCAAGTACTTCGAAAGCCAGAGGGCTAAGAAAAGTTTCCAAGTCGAATTTCTCCTTTGTGTTTCGCTCCCACGCCACTCGCGCTTCTTCATTCGCCTTGTAGAACATCCCCCGTTTTTCTCTAGATAACAGTTCAGGAAGTTGTTGTTCATTGAAGTTTTGCACGAAACCAAAGGCCAGCAACCGCCCTCCTGGCGCGGGGGTAGCCGGACTGCTTCCACAGTAAACATTTGAATTGGTTTGCGCCTCACTCTGCTCGGTTCTGTCCGAGCTAGAATGCGGAGTTTGCCCAGTAGCAGGCGTTTTGCAAGTGCCCACCCCCACCTTCTCCACTAGCACAACATGCGTGTCACCAGTGCTGTCACACCTTTGGAGCTTTGCCCGGCGCCCAGTTGCTTTGAGTGTTGCTAAACAGGCCTTCAAGCCATTCTCGGTTCGTGTGAGCCGCTTTCCACTAGTTGCGTCATAATAGTCTCTAAACGTGCTCTCATGGCCTGCTGCAGCGATCGTAACCGCAGTCTGGCTCGGCTTTGTACCGTAGCTGATGAACCGCATCGCATCCCGAGGAGCAACTTTTTTTAGCTCAACCCCAGAATGGCCGCCAACCCAAGGCATGTTTTCGTTAAGAACCTCATGAATACTACTCTTGTTCGCATCATAGTTTCGCGCTTCAAGAAACACATGGAAGTGTAGGTAGAACGTTTCATCATCTTTGCAGTAAGCCATTTCAAGCTGCGCATAAAGGAAACCTCCAAAACCAGATTTAGAGAAGCGGTGCTTTACAGATTTGTAGTGGGTGAAAGCAGCCTCAACGCTCTCTTTGATGTCTTCGACTTGAACCCGTGAACTTAAGGCCGGAAAAGTTAACGCTATGAGCCCACAAGAACTCGGCATCTCGGCTTCAACATAATAGAGCAGGTTTGCTGAAGCTTGCTTGCTGTCAACAATAGCGCTGGATGGAAGGTGCTTGCTGTGCGCAGGAGCATCATAAACGACCCCAAGATATTCACCATCAGGTAGTCCAAGTAAGAACTGCGCAGATTTTCCACCCCCGTTCCTGCGTAGCGATACCCCCACTCGATCACCCATTTCCATAACAATTTGTGTCTGTTCTCTGTGATCTAGTGAACCAGCTGCAAATTTGAATCCCCCTGTATAAACAGCATCAGTCCCAATCTTGCTGAGATTAACACCTCCTTCTATCAGCTCGTGCCCACGCAATGTGCGGGCCGCCTCCTCCTCACCTTGAACCTTCTTTTTTGCACTACCACGATCATCACCAATCGGACACTCTCTCGAGATTCTCATACCTCGCCTCCAAAGTTATTGGATCGAGATTTGGTGAACTCAGCCGCAAGACCAAAAATTGGCAATGGTGAAACCGGACACTCGATCATGTTACAAGCGAGAGCCAGTCAGTGTTCATATAGCATTCTGACTCATCACTTTGAGTCATATGGTCGAGCAATTTTCGCAGGTATTAAAAATTCTGGAGCTTAGGTGATTTCACCCTGGAAAGAAGGCATCACGAAACAAGCCAAAGGTTTTAGTTCAAACTGACTTTTGAGGAGCTCCTCCCGTTACTCCGTAGAAAAGTAATAAATTTCCACATTAAGGTACGAAAATTCCACTCCAAGAAAAATTTTCACTCTGTACGTTTCCATCTCCCATTCTTCTCCTCAGTTGCTAAACCAATTTTTATGAGTTCTCGAATTGCTTTCGATTTCCCATAAATCCTTCTCTGATGAAGGTACTCTTCAACATCCATCAACTCCTCTTCAGTAATAAGCAATTGAACTCGCTTTGGCGGTTCATTTCCTAGTCTTTCCACTTATCTCTCCCATTTTTCAGAGTTTAGTCATGCACAGACACCAGTAGTTGACACAACTTACGCCACACTATACGCACTATACGCACTATACGCACTATACACATCATACACACATTACTTCAATCACTACCTATCGCTCGGAGAAATATCATGATCAAGTTCATTCAATCTCGCTTCCACCAGCTGCATGAAATCTGTGTCGTCGTCTACGTTTGCTCCGCCGGCCTTGAACTGGCTCAGGTAGCACTACGCTTCTAACGTCATGAAGATGTCAGACCGCACAGTAGCGAAAACTCTACCGACCTATTACAAAGCGGCCAGATCTCTTTTAGGGCACCTACTAGGATCGCTTCTTTACGAACCGATAACAACAAAGCCTGAAAGTCATCAGTCCAGGATCAGGTGACAACACCAATGCTCACAACTGATTCCTCCTTCTACTGCTTCACTCCTTTCACTCTTGTCAATTTGGGCAATATTGAAGAAACGGCCCACCCCAGCAACAAGCAGTTGCACAAACGCATCACTCTCCACTTTTCCATGGGAGGAATTTTTTATTTATCATCGATGATGAAGGCAGAAATTGACCAAATCACACCAATCCTAGCTATTCTTGCCTATTCCCATCCTATCCTTGGCTATTCTTGAAAAGAAATAGATCTATCCTTGAAAGGGATCGTCGCGAAAATAAAAACAACTAAATTCCCCAAGGACAGCGCATATCAATCTGGATCAACATTTCGGATAACTATGTCAAATTCACGCCGTCATCGACTTTCCACGCCAGTTGCCACGGTGAAAGCTTTGACCTAACGATCCTTTATTGGCCTTTGACTTAACTCCGAGGCCAGCGCCTGAAACTTAAAACATCACGGAAGCAAAGGATCCAAATGATTACAACATCCATTCCCGGCAGAACGGCGGTAACTTGCCCTAAAGAACTAGAGTACATCGAATATCTTGACTGCCTCCCCTTTCCAGAATTGGGATTTGAAATCGACCTCCTCGACAGTCAAATAGAGGGAAAAATAGAAGACAGGTGCTTCGATCTGCCAGCGGACAAGAGAAGCGATCTTGCATTTTCGGTTTCAATCGAAAGGATCAATAACCTCCTCAAACCTATCTCTAGAGAGCAAAGGACTTTAAAAACTCTATCTCTCGAGGAAATTCAAAGATTTCGTGCTTCTGGCAACCACGCAAGTCTAAAAACATTGGAGTTCCTTCTCAGGACAGAGACCAAGAATATGGAAGAAGATTTCGACCCCGACATCTCACCCACGCAGAATCTAATCTCTCTCCTGGTAGCAAGAGCGAGGGCCAACCATGGGGAGTAACTTCCAAGAAACAAAGGTAGAGGAAAGCTCAATTAACAGATGTGACATAACCGAGATCCGCGAAGCAGCTAAAGAAACACCTGAACTTTCTCCGCTCTATGTCCCGCTGATCGAAGTACAAAAATGGTTCGGCATTTCACGCGACACGATCTATCGAGCAAAGAAGAAGGGAACGATCAAGATCTACAAGGCTGGAAATCGATCCCTGCTGCGGGTCGCAGAGGTTCACAGATGGATTGAGCATTGCTCAAACGTGCCTTGATCAATGTGGGGCTACTTGTGGGGCTGACCTAGCAACCCACTCAACTTATGAAACGTTGTCAAGGCTTTAGGCCTTGACAATGGTGCGGTCGAGAAGACTCGAACTTCCACGGGTGTTACCCCACAGCGACCTCAACGCTGCGCGTCTACCAATTCCGCCACGACCGCACTGTCTAGGCTTGGTGTGGGCGTATTAGACGAGGGGGGCAGAGATGTGAAGAGGCTAAATGGACCTTTGTGCAACTTTTGGCACAATCGGAATTCCAACGGCCGGAGCGGAGGAGCGGCCGTTGGGTTTTTGCTTGTGCTCAGTTCTGCCGACGCTAGTTGGAAGAGAAGCTGGGCAGGGCTGAGCTACTGGCGGCTGCGGGTACAGGCTGTACCATTGCCCCGCCAGTCAGACCGGAGGAAGCGGCTTTGATCAGAGCCGTGCGTTCGGGCTGCCCGGGCGCAAAGACCGCTTCGGCACCGCTTTCTAGCGAGGTGAGGGCCAGACCGTACCAATCCTGCGCTTGCGCAGTAGACTTCGCCACGCCAAAGCCCTGAGACAGGTGATGCCCTAGCAGTTCGCCATAGGGGCGTTGGCCGATACCCACCATGATCAGCGCGGCGCCAAGGGCAACCTCCATGTTGTCGCGGCGATAGCCCGAGAACATGCAGATCCCGGCGGTATTGGCGAGCTGCTCAATCGACATGTTCGATTGCAGGACAAACTTCTGCACCTCTGCCACCAGTGCTTCGCTTGAGGAGGTGCCGAGCTTGGCCAGGAAGGGCTGAACCGCTGGGCCAAAGGCATCACATTGGCTATCGACCTGCGCCTGGGTGACACCGCCGAGCTTGGCCACCATGCCTTCTCCAGAGTTGATAGCATAGGATCGGGCCAGGCAGAATTGTTCGCCAAGGGCCAGTTCCGGGTCGGTCATGTTTGCCACGGTCATATAGCCGCCGTTGGATCCGGTCAGCAGGCTCAGCTTGCTGCAGTGGCTGGCGAGGGACTGGGTTGCGGCAGGTGCGGCGGGGGCCGCAAACAGTTGAATACCTGCAAGCGGTTGTGCGGGTGCGGCAGCAGTAACCGGCGCGGGCACGGGTGCCGCAGGGGCGGGCGCAGCCGCCATGACAGTGCCGCCCGGTACAGCTGCGCTGGGGGCTGCGGCGCTGGCCATCTGGGTGCCAGTGCCTTCGTTCATGCGGCATATCCCCTGGTGGCACGAAAAATCAGCCGTGGTCACGCCGCGGGCCATGAAATCATTGCGTTGATAGCCCTGCGGTGTCGAGGCAAAGACCATGACAGAACAATGGGATGCGCCGCACCAGAAAGAGCTGCCAGAAACCGAGGTGTCGATCATATAGTCGTTTTTGCCGTCGCCGTTCAGATCGGCAAGATGCATGAAGCCCGACCGCTGCAACAGCTGTTCGGCGCTGGGTTCGGCGCTTTCGGCAATTTCATCTACCGCTTGGCTGACCTCGATGGGCATGCCGCCATACCCGGATCCGCTATAGCTCAACCCCGTGGTGCGCACGCCTGCGGCCTCGTCGCGCCAGATATGCAACAACCCGCGTACGCCATTGCCGCCCTGCATTGCCTTGATGACCTGCGGGCCGCCAATCTGCGCGCGACTATAGGATGAAACCAGAAAGTCGCGTTCATAAGGTGACAGCTGCCCGGTGGTGGGAAACCCCATAAAGGCCTGATACTGCCCAATCGCGGTGCGCGACTTGCGCCCCATGACGCCATCGGGCGTGCCGGCCGGGAAGCCGAAATAGTTCAGCGATGTCTGGGTCTCGCGGTTTTGTACCCTTGCTGCTGAATAGGTGCTGCGCCGCGTCGTGGTGCGGTTATTGCGCTGCACGCCGTTGGCGATTGCACCGCCAATCAACCCGCCAACAAGTGCCGCGCCAAGATTGTCAGCCGCCACAGATCCGGCGCCAGATGTGAAAATGATTGATGCGGCTAAGGCCGTCTTAAGTGACTTTGATAACATGCCACTCACCCCCTATAGATACGTTGAATGGAATCACGATAGCCAGTTCGGCGCTATTCACCTAGCAATTTCGCCGTTAATCTGGTTGCAGGGTTTATAGCCCCTTACCAAGCAGGAAGATTATTCATGGTTGAATGGATCACATCTGATCGTCCGGTCGACTATGACGAGGCGATTGATTTTATGGAAACGCGCGCCGCCGAAATCGCCGCGGGCACAGCCCCTGAATGTATCTGGCTGCTGGAACACCCGCCGCTGTACACGGCTGGCACCTCGGCCAGGATCGAAGATCTGACAGAGCCGGATCGCTTTCCGGTCTATACCTCAAAGCGGGGCGGGCAATATACCTATCACGGGCCGGGCCAGCGGGTTGTTTATGTGATGTTGAATGTGGCCAAACGGGGCCATGACGTGCGCCGTTTCGTGCAAGAGCTTGAAGCCTGGGTGATCAAGGCGCTGGCTGAATTCAGCCTGACGGGCCACATCCGCGAGGGCCGCGTCGGTGTCTGGGTGGAACGGCCTGACAAGCCCCGCCGCGCCGATGGCGCCCTGACTGAGGACAAGATCGCAGCTATCGGCATCAGACTGCGCAAATGGGTGAGCTTTCACGGGATTTCGATCAATGTCGAACCGGACCTGGAGCATTTTGGGGGTATCGTGCCTTGCGGCATTCAGGAGCATGGTGTGACCAGCCTGGTCGATCTCGGCCTTCCCGTTACCCTTTCGGACGTGGATGTCGCCCTGAAACGCAGCTTTTACGAAGTCTTTGCAGCAGAGATCGAATGATCAGCAGCTGCCTTTTCCTGCCTGGGGTTAGACAGCTATCCCGTTGCAAACGGACGCGATATCGCCACCTCTGACCTCATCCCCCCTGGCGAAACTGCGACGGAGGAAGCGAAGACAAATCGTCAAGCGCCGAAAGCACCAGTTCCGGACAGGCATACAGCAGCACATCTCCCGCCCCGGAGCAGACGCGAAGCTGGACTTTCTCGGCGCCCAACACCTGGGGATACAGCCCATTCTGACGGACCAAAGCATCCTCTGCGCCGCACAGATACACCGCCTGGTCTGCATGACCGATCATTTGCTCACGCCAATCCTCGGGCTGCAGCTTCAGGTCAGCCAGAATTCCCGCGCCGTCCTGTTGCATGATCATCGACAGGCTCAAAGAA
Source organism: Phaeobacter sp. G2 (assembly GCA_025163595.1). NCBI lineage: Bacteria > Pseudomonadati > Pseudomonadota > Alphaproteobacteria > Rhodobacterales > Roseobacteraceae > Phaeobacter > Phaeobacter sp. G2. The sequence goes on along the minus strand of CP104100.1, from coordinate 1,484,862 downwards.
AGCAGGTCCTCTAGCTTTTTGCCCCGAAGCCGCTCCAAGCCTTTGCTGCCTGATCGCGCCTGGTTGCGCACCAGAACTGCAGCCCCCTGTCGCTGAATCGATTTGCTCCAGCTCTTTAGAACCAAGGGGATAAGGGGCGGCAAAAACTGGGCACAAAGCGCCAAAGAGCGGTGGTTACGGCGGTAGTCGCGGGCCTGGGCGAGCGGCGGAGCGGGTGCGACCCCCAAAAGCCCCCCCACTCTGCCGCGCAACCGTAACGCCGCCGCCCGGGCAAAGATGACGCCACTGCGATGCCCCAACAGAAGCGGCCGACGCAGGTTTTCCTGATCAATAAGCGTCTCAATCTGCGCCACAAAAGCGTCGAGCTGCTGGTGCTTTTCCGGCGCCGGATGTGAGCCACCATAGCCCCCCCGCAGGGGCGCATAGACCCGAAAGCCGCCGGCGCGCAGCAGCGGCTGCAATTGCTGCACTCCTGCAATCCCATCCAACATACCATGCACAAATATCACGGGCTGGCCCGCCTCGGCCCCGAGTCTGAAACACTGGGTCACCCGCCCCTGGCTGTCGCGGATTTCCACACTTTGCGGCAGACACACGCCACGAGAAATTGCCATATCGCGCGCATGTTCCTGCAATAAGAACCCGATAAGACGGACAAGCTCCGCAGCACCGGGCGCGCCGGCCTTGGCGGCAATTCTTACCGGGTCCTGCGCCTGAGACCGCTCCTGCTCTGAGCCGAGCACAAGGGTTCGCAGACTATGCACCTCGGCAGAGCTGAGCCCAAAGGTCTTGGCGATAAAGCTATCGGCACTGCGGGGCCAATCGACCTCCAGAAGTTCAACCGATATTGCGACAGGCGGGCCAGACGCGCCTGCGTCTGCGCCCATACAAACCGGGCGGCACAGAAGCCTCCTGTTCGGCACCGATGTTTCAAGAACCAAAATGTCTTGCCAGGAAAAATCCTGCGCTCTGATTCGATCTACGAACCCGTGCCATTCCCCGTCGACTCGCTGTGCATGTCTCACCCAGGACAGCGTTTCCTGTTTTGCGCGCGCACGCGGGTCCGTGTCCCTGACCGGCGGTGCCTGCGTTTCTAATAGCTCCGCCTCGAGCGTTACCAGGATCCAGATTTCATCCTCGCTGGCGGTCTTGCCCTCCCAGCCGGGAACATCAGGGTTTGCCCATATCGTCGCCGGGTTTGGTCGTCCCATCTTTACCCACTTTTGTTCCAGAATTTCCAAAGCACGGGCAAAATGGCTCTGTATTCCCGGCGCTTCAAAGATCCGACTGGGTCCATCTGCTATGGGGTTTGCGCCTAAAGCTGAGCCAGACTGATGCGCGACGCTGAACCTGTCAAAAAACTGCGGCCGCAAAACAGTTTCATAAATAGCCGCAGCAATTTGCTCTCTGGAGGGCAGGAAATCTGGCTGAAAATCGGTCACACGCACCTCACCCATTACAAAAAAGCGACACACAAATCAGGTGCCCGAAAACAATACCAGCCGCCGCCCCGCGGCCCTGCCCATTGACGTTAAACGGCGACACGCCCCGCTAAAATGTGCGAACCCCATCGCAACCAGAGTTCAGCACTGCATCAGATCAAAGGGGCACAAGCGCCACAGACAAACTGTCGTTCAATGTCAGCCTTCAGTGATCTCAAATTTCAAAAAGCTGTAGTTTCATTTTGAGAAATACTACGCGACAAAATACTTAATCAACCCTGCGCTGAAAGAAATCTCAATATGATCGCAAACAGGACGGTATAGGATACCCGGTGCTCATCACCAGGTATTCACCTGATACCTTGCCGAAAGGAACCCACCAGCCCCGAACCTAAAGGGTCGCAACAGCCTCGCGGATCTGCGCGGCATGGGCTTCGATAACGTCGCGCTCTGCCATTGTTCCAGGGGGGCGCATTTTGTCTCCCTCGTGGCGCGGCAGAATGTGAAAATGCAGATGAAAGACTTCTTGCCCGCCGGCCGCCTCGTTAAACTGCTGCAAAGTGACCCCATCGGCCGAAAAGGCCTTGATCACGGCTTTGCTCAGTTTCTGCACCGTTTGCATGACCGCCGCCAGTTGTTCCGGGCTGGCATCCAGGACGTTACGGCAGGGGGTTTTGGGGATCACCAACAGATGACCATCGGCACGGGGCATGATGTCCATAAAGGCCAGGGTCTGCTCATCTTCATAGACGCGCGCCGCCGGGACTTCTCCGCGCAGAAGTTTGGCAAAAATGTTCTCGGGATCATAGGCAGTCATCTAGCTGGTCTCCATAGGTTGCTCGGATCTGTTTTGCAGCGCACTGTAGTGGGGTTTTGCGGTGCATGCGCTCCGTGGTCAAGCCTTTGGACTTTGGCGAGCCAAACGGCGCCTTTCCCAGCTGCGGCACCAGGCATTCAGGACAAATCAGCAAGATCCTAACAAATGCGGATGAAAGTGGGGAAAACGCTACAAAAAACAAGTGCCCGCGACAATTAATCTTGATCCAGATCAAACTCCGCCATTGAAGGCCACCACACGGCACACTAAAACCGCATGTGAGTCTATGGCCACCCGGAGTGTTTCCTGGGGCCAGAAAGTTTTGCAACAGGAGGCACCTAATGGCAGACGCAGCCATTCATGGTCACGGCCACGAAGACGAGCGCGGATTTTTTACCCGCTGGTTCATGAGCACGAACCATAAGGATATCGGCATACTCTACCTCATCGTTTCGGCGCTTGTAGGTTTCATCTCCGTCGCGTTCACCGTCTATATGCGGCTTGAACTGATGGATCCAGGCGTTCAGTACATGTGTGCAGAAGGCGCCCGCTTCTTCGCGGATGCCTCAAGCGAATGTACCCCGAACGGTCACCTTTGGAACGTGTTGATCACCGCGCACGGCATCTTGATGATGTTCTTCGTGGTGATCCCGGCGCTGTTCGGCGGCTTTGGCAACTACTTCATGCCACTGCAGATCGGCGCGCCTGACATGGCCTTCCCCCGGATGAACAACCTCAGCTTCTGGCTCTATGTGGCTGGTACTTCGCTGGCGGTTGCTTCGGTTCTGTCGCCTGGCGGCAACGGTCAGCTTGGCTCTGGTGTGGGCTGGGTTCTGTACCCACCGCTGTCGGTCAATGAGGGCGGCTATTCGATGGATCTGGCGATCTTTGCCGTTCACGTCTCTGGGGCCTCTTCGATCCTGGGCGCGATCAACATGATCACCACCTTCCTGAACATGCGTGCCCCTGGCATGACCCTGTTCAAGGTGCCGCTGTTCAGCTGGTCGATCTTTGTCACCTCCTGGCTGATCCTGCTGTCGCTGCCAGTTCTGGCGGGCGCGATCACCATGTTGCTAATGGACCGCAACTTTGGCTTCACCTTCTTTGATCCTGCCGGTGGCGGCGATCCAATCCTGTATCAGCACATCCTGTGGTTCTTTGGTCACCCCGAAGTCTACATCGTGATCCTGCCGGGCTTTGGTATCATCTCTCACGTGATTGCCACCTTCTCGCGCAAGCCTGTGTTCGGCTACCTGCCCATGGTCTGGGCGATCATCGCCATTGGTGTTCTGGGCTTCGTCGTTTGGGCGCACCACATGTACACCGTTGGCATGTCGCTGAACCAACAGGCCTACTTCATGCTGGCCACCATGGTCATCGCGGTGCCCACCGGCGTTAAGGTGTTCTCCTGGATTGCCACCATGTGGGGCGGATCGATTTCGTTCAAAGCACCAATGATGTTTGCCTTTGGCTTCCTCTTCCTGTTCACCGTTGGTGGTGTCACAGGGGTGGTTCTGTCCCAGGCCTCCATCGACCGCGCCTATCACGACACCTACTATGTGGTTGCTCACTTCCACTACGTGATGAGCCTGGGTGCCGTGTTTGCGATCTTCTCGGGCATCTACTTCTACTTTGGCAAGATGACCGGTCGTCAGTACAACGAGCTGGGCGCACAGATTCACTTCTGGATGTTCTTCATCGGCGCCAACCTGACCTTCTTCCCCCAGCACTTCCTGGGTCGTCAGGGCATGCCACGTCGCTACATCGACTATCCCGAAGGCTTTGCCTACTGGAACAAGATCTCGTCCTATGGCGCCTTCCTGTCCTTTGCATCCTTCATTCTGTTCTTTGGTGTGATGATCTACTCGCTGCTGCGCGGCGCACGTATCACCCAGAACAACTACTGGAATGAATATGCTGACACCCTCGAATGGACCCTGCCCTGCCCACCACCAGAGCACACCTTCGAGATCCTGCCAAAGCAGGAAGACTGGGATAAACCCCACGCGCACTAAGGTGACGTAACAGACGCAGAAAGGCCCCGAAGCAGACGCTTTCGGGGCCTTTCCTTTTGCAGCACAGCGCGCGCAATTGCCCGCTTGAAAACCTGTCTGCGACAGACATAAATAATCAGACCCTCCGTTCAGACCGCCCTCAGACCGCCCCTGACAAAGACCAAAGATGCCCTACTCCTGGATCACCCCTCCCCCAGCGTCCCCCGTGGCCGATGCCCCCGGCGAAATGCATCTGTGGCCGCACCAATCGCTGCCGCCCCAGGGCTACGCCCGCTTCATTGGGGTAACCGCGCTACTGATCGCCCTGCCGCTGCTATCCTTTGCAGGATCTATTGTGTTCTGGGGGCTGCTACCGTTTCTGCTGCTGGCGCTTTTTGGTCTGAAATACGCCCTGGACCGCAACCGCCGCGATGCGCAGGTGATCGAGGTCTTGACCCTGGACGCCACTGAGGCCCGCCTAGAGCGGCGCAATGCCAATGGCACCCAGCAAAGCTGGCAGTGCAATCGCTACTGGGTTGCCGTGGAGCTGCACCCCAAGGACGGCCCAGTTCCCAATTACGTCACCCTGCGCGGAGGTGGCCGCGAGGTAGAGATCGGCGCGTTTTTGTCCGAGGAGGAGCGCAAGGCGTTGTTTGATGAGTTGCAGAGAACCATGCAATGAGCGCAAACACCATCGTCAGCTTTGCCACTGATGTTTGCAGGGCACCACTCCAGCCTAAATTCCCAATCGCTCTTTACAACCATTAATTGCTACCGTTTGTTTAAGGCAAGAGCACTTGGGAGTTTTCGGTCTATGATTTTTGTCCGCTGTATCGTCGGCCTTTTCTGCACCGTAGCAGCCACTTCCTTCGCCTACGCAGGCCCGATCGAAGACTGTTCTCAAGAAAACAATCTGAGGCTTTCAGTCAGAGCTTGCTCGAAGGTCATCGAGTTGAATTTGCTGCCAGAAAAATCTGAAATGACCTATTACTTTCGAGGCAATGCCCATCATCGGCTCGGGAACACACGTCGTGCTCTGAAGGACTTACATCGATCAGTGGAAATTAACCCGTCTTATAAACATCCTTACATCGAGCTTGGAATTATCAGCAAGAACCGCAAAAACTACAAACTAGCTCTGGAGCACTACAACAAAGCTCTAGAAATTGACCCTCGGTTCGCAAAGGCATATTACAATCGCGGTAATGTTTATTTTGGAATGAATAGGTACACACGGTCGATCGCAGACTATGACAGAGCAACAGAGCTAGAGCCTAACTATGTTTTTCCCTACATTGGACGTGCATTTTCTCTTCTAGAAATGGGAGACAACAAAGCCGCGCTAGATTCAGCGGAACATGCACTGAGGTTAGCTCCCCGGAATGCCCATGCAGCCGAAATCCGAGCACACATACTGGACGAGGCCAAGCGCAACTAAAAGACAAGGAGGTTTCGATTGGGGAGGCACTTCGCGACGCCGCAATAATAGCGGCGCCCTATCTCAGCAGCCGCCGTCCTTGCACAGCTCGTCCTTGACCATGGGACCCACTTTGCCGAAATCCATCTGGCCGGTGAATTTGGCCTTCAATGCGCCCATCACCTTGCCCATGTCGCGAATCGAGGCTGCACCGCTTTCAGTCACTGCGGCCTTTACCGCAGCGCGGACCTCATCTGCGTCGAGCTGCTTGGGCAGGAACTCTTCTATAATCGCAATTTCTTCCAGTTCGCGCTCGGCCAGATCCAGACGGCTGGCTTCCTCATAGGCGCGGGCGCTTTCGTTGCGTTGCTTGGTCATTTTTCCAAGAATCGCCAGGACTTCGCTGTCCCCGAGGGCGATCTCGCCATCCTCGGCACGGGCTGCGATTTCTTTGTCTTTGATTGCGGCGTTGATCAGGCGCAGCGTGCTTACCCGTTGGGCAGCCTTGTCTTTCATCGCCCGTTTCAGAGCCTGGTTGACCAGGGTTCGCGTATCCATCGTTTTTATCCATGCAGAAGAAACCGGAAGTGGCACCTCTATCCAATCGACTGGCTCAGTTCAAGCGCCTGCTCTCCCACCTCGCCTTGCGTCAGGTCAACTGCATAGCCGTTTCAGCCGAGCCAGAACCGCGGGCGGCGCGCCTAGGGGCAATTTACCTCATGCTTCTTGTCCCCCTTGCCGCTCTGCTAGGCTTGACCCCATGCCCGCCCGGCCCTAAAAGCCGATGAATTTCACCCTCAGGAGAGTCTCTGTCATGGCCGATACTGCACCGTCCAAGCCAACCGCATGTCTGGCGCTAGCCGATGGCACCGTCTTTTATGGAGCCGGGTTTGGCGCCACTGGTAGCTGCGTCGCCGAGCTGTGTTTCAACACCGCGATGACCGGTTACCAGGAGATCATGACAGACCCGTCCTATGCAGGGCAGATCGTGACCTTCACCTTCCCCCATATCGGCAACACCGGCGTTACCCCGGAGGATGACGAAACCGCAGATCCGGTTGCCGCTGGCATGGTGGTAAAATGGGATCCGACGCTGGCCTCCAACTGGCGCGCCACCGAAGAGTTGACAAGCTGGCTCACCCGGACTGGCCGGATTGCCATTGGCGGTGTTGACACCCGCCGCCTGACCCGCGCCATCCGCCAACTGGGCGCGCCCCATGTGGCCCTGTCCCATGATCCCGAGGGCAACTTTGACGTTGAGGCCCTGGTGGCTGAGGCCCGCGCATGGGCTGGGCTGGAAGGTATGGATCTGGCCAAAGAGGTCACCTGCGCCCAAAGCTATCGCTGGGACGAAATGCGTTGGGCCTGGCCCGAGGGGTATTCGCGTCAGGAGAACCCGGTGCACAAGGTGGTCGCCATTGACTATGGTGCCAAACGCAACATCCTGCGCTGCCTGGCTTCGGCTGGCTGTGATGTCACCGTTCTGCCGGCAACAGCCACGGCCGAAGAGGTCCTGGCCCATAGCCCAGACGGCGTGTTTCTGTCCAATGGTCCCGGTGACCCCGCTGCCACCGGCGAATATGCCGTGCCAATGATCACCACCATTCTGCAAGACACCACTCTGCCGGTTTTTGGCATCTGCCTGGGCCATCAGATGCTGGCGCTGGCGCTTGGCGGCAAAACCGTCAAGATGAACCACGGCCACCACGGTGCCAACCACCCGGTCAAGGAAAAATCCACCGGCAAAGTTGAGATCACCTCGATGAACCACGGCTTTGCCGTCGACGCCCAGAGCCTGCCCGAAGGCGTCGAAGAAACTCATATCTCGCTGTTTGATGGTTCCAACTGCGGTATTCGCATGGCAGGCCGTCCGGTCTATTCGGTACAGCACCACCCCGAAGCAAGCCCCGGCCCCCAGGACAGTTTCTATCTGTTCGAACGCTTTGCTGCAGCCATGGCGGAGCGTAAAGCTTCGTAAAGATTCTAATAATTCCCGGTTAAAACCGCGACACGGATAATGTGGTTAACACACTGTTAAGCCGCCCTCTTCAACCTCAGATGTGCAATGCATCTGGGGTTTTTATTTTGAGTGATCGAATGCGCGGTTTGCAGTCTCGCGGCTTTAAACGTCTTCGCCGCCCTATCTGGATTACCCAGCCAGGGACAGGGTCCTCTGTATTGGCCGCGCCAAAAGATACAGTGCAGGAAAGCGCGCGGCAGGTCTATCTGCGCGGGAAAAACCACCAGCGCGAGGATCCGCCTCCTGCCGCCAAACAGGGACGGCAAGCCCCCCCCGGAGCGCCAGAATCCGCCCCCTTAGCCGCGCCTGCATCCGGTGCCGTCGCGCCGAAAGATCGCCCAGCGCACCCTAAAGAACACGTCGCGTCGCAGTCTGTCGCCGGGGTTTTCCGTGCCGAGGCACTGGCCCTGCGGTCTGTGGATCTCCGCAAACACAGGCCCAGCGCCCTCCTGTTGAATCGGATGCCCGCCAGTTTCTGGCTGCGTCACTGCGCGATTCCCTGGGTGCAACTCGGTGATACCATCGCCATTGCCTTTGCCTCCGCTGCAGAAGCCGAAAGCCAGCGACAAACCCTGAGCGCCTGTTTTGGTCCCTTCATACCCGTTCTCGCTCCGGCGGCGCAGATCTCACCGCTTCTGCAGGCCCATTTCAAAACAGCAATGGCCCGACAGGCAAGCAACAGTATCGCCCCCGACCTCAGCAGCAGAACGCTGTTCCAGCACTCCAAGCGCTTAAAACAACTGCTGCCTGTCTCCGCGTTTCTCTGCCTCTCGGTACTGTTCCCGCTAACGGTCTTCTCCTTTTGCTGCGGCGCTGCGCTGCTTTTTCTGCTGATGTTCACGGGGTTAAAACTCTGCGGCCTTGTCGCGCATCTTGTTCCAAAGCTGCACAACGGCCCAGCATCGCTGCCGCTGCACAACCCACAGAAACAGCCCCCAGAGCACCTGCCAAAGATCTCGGTCCTGGTGCCGCTCTACAAAGAATCCGCCATCAGCTCGGCATTGCTCAAACGGCTGGCACGCCTCACCTACCCGCAGGACCGAATGGAGGTTCTACTGGTTCTGGAAGCAGGCGACAGCCTCACTCAGCAAACCATCTCAGAGGCAACTTTGCCGCCCTGGATCTCAGCCATTGAGGTCCCCGCCTGGGGCGAGCTGCGCACCAAGCCGCGGGCGATGAACTATGCGCTGAACTTTTGCCAAGGTGAGATTGTCGGGGTCTGGGACGCCGAGGACGCACCACAACCGGATCAATTACAAAAAGTGGCCGCAGCCTTTGCCGCAGCCTCACCCGAGGTGGCCTGCTTTCAAGGGGTTCTGGACTATTACAACCCGCGCGCCAATCTGATTTCACGCTGCTTCACCCTGGAGTATGCCAGCTGGTTTCGCATTGTTTTGCCGGGCATTGCCCGGCTTGGGCTGGTGGTGCCTTTGGGCGGAACCACCATGTTTGTGCGCCGGGCTGTGCTGGACAAACTGGGGGGATGGGATGCCCATAATGTCACCGAAGACGCCGACCTTGGCGTTCGCCTGTATCGTGCTGGCTATCGCACCCAGATGCTTGCCACCGCCACCTATGAAGAAGCCAGCTGCCATATAGCCCCCTGGGTGCGTCAGCGCTCTCGCTGGCTCAAGGGGTTTATGGCCACCTATCTGGTCCATATGCGGCAACCGCTACATCTTGCACGGGGACTGGGCTGGCGCGGTTTTCTTGGCTTTCAGGCCTTTTTCTTGGGCACTATCGGCCAGTTTCTACTGGCGCCGTTCCTGTGGACCTATTGGTTGGTGTTCCTGGGTCTTCCACATCCCAGCACAGCTGTGCTGCCGGATATGCTCCTGTTTCTTGGCGTCTCATCCCTGATCAGCTTTGAAGCTCTGGGCATGGGCATAGCCGCATGTGGCGCTTTTGCCTCCGGTCGCCCCCGGCTGGCGCTCTGGGTGCCAATTTTGCCGCTTTACTATCTGATGGGGCCGATCGCGGTTTATAAAGCGCTTTATGAGCTGCTCTATAATCCGTTCTTTTGGGACAAAACCAGTCACGGCATGCATCCCCCGGATCGCAACGCGCAGGAACACGTCGCTTCGGAACAAGACCCATAGCAGGCGGGCCTAAATCAGACGGGCCTAAACCAAACAGGCCTAAATCAGACGGGTCCAAAGCAGGCGGGGCAGTAGCTTTTCACAGCCGCAATGCCGGATCTCTAAGACCTGAAGCTGGTATGGCGCGGTGACTGCTAGCGTCCCTGGCCACGGTCCCCCGCATCCTGTTTCAACCGGGTCATAAAGGCCACCGAGATATGATCCTTCAGCGCCTGACCTGCGGCCTTTTCATCGCGCGCCTCAATCGCGGCAACAATTTTTTTGTGTTCTGCCTGAGCAATTTCTCCCCGCCCTTCTGCCGCCAAAGAGGTGGTGGCCATAAGCGCCATGGAGCGATGCACCAGATTGAGTTGCTGCACCAGGTAGCGGTTGTGAGAGGCAAGATGGATCTGTTCGTGAAAGCGCCGGTTGGCCTTGGCCAAGTCTGCAGGTTTATCAATCAGTGCGTCATCCTCACGCACCATGTCTTTCAGCACCCGCACTTCTTCTTCGGTGGCATGACGCGCAGCCAGGCTGGCTGCCAGCCCCTCCAACTCGCGGCGCACCATATACAGCTCGGCCATCTGATTGTGATCCAGCGAGGCCACGATCAGTGAACGCCCGTCCCGCTCCAGCAAAGACTGGGTCTCCAGCCGCTGCAGGGCCTCACGGATCGGGGTGCGAGACACCCCAAGCCGTTCCGCAAGGTCGCTTTCCACCAGGCGATCCCCCGGTTTGTAGACCCCCACGTCAATGGCTTCCAGAATGAGAGAATAGGCGTCTTTCTGGGTGTTGCGGCTCTGGTTCATCTGCTGTCCCATTCAAATGGTAGGTCTGTATTCCTACAGCTCACGCCTTGGCAATCAAGCCTTTGCCAGATTTTTGGGGCCAGAATACGACAAAAGAAGCCAAAGCAATTTCACCCGGTCTACGTCAAATCCTCATTGCAAAACAATTCCAGTCTGCCTAGGTGCTGCCCATGGTCAAAAAAGCTTTCTCTCATGTGCGCCACTGGGTCTTTGACCTGGACAACACACTTTATCACCCTTCGGCCCGACTGTTTGATCAGATCGAGGTCAAGATGACCAACTATGTCATGGCAGAGCTGGGGGTCGACAAGGCAGAAGCAGACCATCTGCGCAGCAGCTATTGGCAAGAGCATGGCACCACCCTGGCAGGGCTGATGCGCGAACATGATATGGACCCTGTGCCCTATCTTGAGGCAGTCCATGACATTTCAATGGATCATCTGCCCAAAGACCCGGAGCTGGCCGCCTGTATCAAGGCCTTGCCTGGCAAGCGTATCGTCTACACCAATGGCAGCGCCCCCTATGCTGAACGGGTGCTGGCCGCACGTGGCCTATCGGGGCTGTTTGACGGGGTTTTTGGTGTGGAACATGCCGATTACCGCCCCAAGCCCGAGCGCGCCGCCTTTGACATGGTGTTTGACAAGGCAGGCATTCACGCCGAAACCGCCGCCATGTTCGAAGACGACCCCCGCAATCTCTCGGCCCCTCATGCGATGGGGATGCGCACTGTCCATGTGGCGCCAGAAGCGCTTGGCCAGGCTGAGGCGCGCAGCCACATTCACCATCACACCGACGACCTGGCCGGGTTCCTCGCCAAGATCCTGTAAACAGGCCCGGCCCACGCCCTCAAAACGGGGACACTCTGTCGCAGGAAGGCCGGTAAAAGACCGGCAAACTGGTCTCAAATTCTGCCCCCAAAGGCCCTACATAGGCAGCGATAACAACGCTAAAGGATCGCGCGCATGGCCCTTGCCTATACTCTCCCTGACCGTCTGCCTCTGTGGCAACGTTTCCTCTTTGCCATTCCCCTGCTGGGGCGGATTTCAAAAGAAGTGGCCTATGGAGAGGAAGAGAATTTCTACTATGCCCTGGCCATTCTGATCTGCCTCTGGGGCAGCTCGATCCTGTTGTTTGGCATCCCCGGTCTCTACCTGCCGGCAGTGGCGCTTGTGCCGGTGATGTTTACCCTGCTTATCGCCATTTCGCGCGGCTAGTGGCCAAACTCGGCCCAAGGTGGCCACTGGGACCACATGCCGCTTGTCATTGCCCTGGCCTCGGTCCTATCTGAGGAAGAGAGACGAAAGGCAGGGCAATGGCTGAAACATGTGACATTCTGGTTTCCGGTGGCGGTGTAGCCGGACTGACGGCAGCGGCAGCATTTGGGGCCGCCGGGTTCAAGGTGATCTGTGTAGACCCGACCCCGCCGGTGACCACACGCGATGCTGCGGGGTCTGATCTGCGCACCACTGCCTTTTTGCAACCGGCGCAGGCGCTGTTGCAGCGGTTTGGCATCTGGGAGCAACTGGCGGATCATGCGGCCCCCTTGCAGATCATGCGTATCGTTGATGCGGGCGGCGCCGAACCGGAACCCCGGGTGATCAAGGATTTCAACGCCGCTGATATTTCGCAAATGCCCTTTGGCTGGAACCTGCCCAACTGGTTGCTGCGACGCGAAATACTGGCCCGGATTGCGGCGCTTCCAAATGTGGAGTTTCGCGCCGGCACTGGCACAAAATCGCTGTTCACCCGCAACCATGAGGCTCGGGTCACCCTGAGCGATGGCGATCAAATCCGCGCCAAGCTGGTTGTCGCCTGTGATGGGCGCTCCTCGCCAATGCGCGCCGCCGCAGGTATTCCGGTAAAAACCACCCGTTATGGGCAAAAAGCATTGGCCTTTGCCGTTACCCACCCAGTGCCGCACGACAATGTCTCCACCGAGATCCACCGTTCTGGCGGCCCTTTCACCCTGGTGCCGCTGCCGGATTATCAGGGCAAACCCTCCTCTGCGGTGGTCTGGATGGAGCGCGGCCCGCGCGCCGAAGAGCTGCTGGCGCAGGCGCCGCAGGTGTTTGAAGCGGAAATGACAAGGCGCAGCTGTGGGCTGTTTGGCGACCTGACCCTGGCCTCACGTCGCAGTATCTGGCCAATCATCAGCCAATCCGCCGCGCGTATGGATGGCCAACGCCTGGCGCTGATGGCCGAAGCCGCCCATGTGGTGCCGCCAATTGGTGCCCAGGGTCTGAATATGTCACTGGGCGATCTGCGGGTGCTGCTGGAGCTGGCGGAGACCCGCCCTGAGGGTCTGGGGGACGCACAGATGCTGAGCGCCTATCACAAGGCACGTCACAATGAGATCATGCTGCGGGTGAAAGGCATCGACCTGCTCAACCGCAGTTCGATGATCGAGGCGCGCCCCCTGCGGGATTTGCGCGCCTTTGGCCTCAACGCGCTCTATTCCCTGGCGCCCGTACGCAAAACCCTGATGCAGATGGGACTGGGGGTAAAATAGAACCCGGTTTTCCCAAATGGGGAAAACCGGTGCCTTCGGCGAAGGTATTTAAGGCAAGATGAAAGGGGCGGCCCGCGAAAGCCACTGGCCAGCCCGCCCCTCACAGAAAGTAGCCCGGGTCAGAGCACCTGATCTACCGCCTTTTGCAGACGGCCAAGCGTCGCCTCGACATCGTAGAGCTTGTCGAGGCCAAACAGTCCCAGGCGGAAGGTGCAAAACTCGGTGGGTTCATCACATTGCAGCGGTACGCCTGCGGCGATCTGCATGCCTAGGGCGGCGAATTTTTTGCCGTTTTGCACTTCAGGATCTGAGGTGTAGCTGACCACGACCCCCGGAGCGCCAAAGCCCTCGGCGGCCACCGAAGTGACCCCCTTTGCGGCCAACATTGCGCGCACCTCATTGCCAAGCTGCCACTGGGCCTGACGCAGTTTTTCAAACCCGTAGTCTTTGGTTTCCAACATGGTATCGCGAAAGGCTTGCAGCGCATCCGTGGGCATGGTGGCATGATAGGCGTGGCCGCCATCTTCATAGGCCTGCATGATGGCACGCCATTGTTTCAGGTTCAGGGCAAAGCTGTCGGATGTGGTTTCCTCCAGCCGCGCCAGGGCGTTTTGTGACAACATCACCAAACCGGCCGAGGGAGAGGCGCTCCAGCCCTTTTGTGGCGCCGAAATCAGCACATCGACGCCATTGGCTCGCATATCAACCCAGGCACAGCCAGAGGCAATACAATCCAGCACCATCAGCGCGCCGACCGCGTGGGCGGCCTCGGCCATCGCGGCGATATAGCTGTCAGGCAGGATCACCCCAGCAGCAGTTTCCACATGTGGGGCAAAGACGATACCCGGCTTTTGCGCGTGAATGGCAGCGGTGACCTCCTCGATTGGAGCGGGGGCAAAGGGCGACTGGGCCTCATTTCCGCTTTGTCGCGCCTTCATCACCGTGGTCGCAGCTGTCAGCCCGCCAGTTTCAATGATCTGGCTCCAGCGATAGGAAAACCAGCCATTGCGCACCACCAGAACCTCTTGCCCCCGCGCGAACTGACGCGCCACCGCTTCCATCGCATAGGTGCCGCCACCGGGCACCAGGGCTACCGCATCTGCCTGATAGACCTCTTTCAGCAGGGCATTGATGTCCAGCATCACCTGCTGAAAATTCTTTGACATATGGTTGAGCGAGCGATCGGTGAAGACCACCGAGAATTCATCCAACCCCTGCGGGTCCACGGTTTCCAAAAGTGCCATTGCTGTCTCCGATCTGTTTGCCGCTGCCCCGCACGCTATGCGCCGGACCGTTACCTGCGGACATACTAAATTCGCTGTCGGGCGAAAACCCGCCCCTGCGCAAAAGCTGTTTCAAATTCCCGAGACAACACGACCTAGCCCAATGGGCCGGGGCGTCGTTCTTCGCTCAGCAGAACATTGGCATCCACAGAGCCGACCCCGGGCAAAAGCATGACCCGGCGACGCAGCACCCGTTCAAAATCGGCAATATCCCGGGCGGTGACCCGCAACCGGTAGTCATACAGCCCCAGCACATGCTCCACGGTCTGGACTTCGGGGATGGCACAGACGGCGCGTTCAAAATCTTCCAGGCTGACGCGGCCTTTGGTGCCCAGTTTGACCCCCAGAAACACCGTGACGCCAAAGCCCAGTTTCTCGCGGTCAAGATCCAGCCGACGCCCTAACAGGATGCCCAGCTCCTGCAACCGTTTGATCCGCCGCCAGGTGGCCGGTTGGCTGAGCCCAAGCGCGCGCCCCAATGCCCCGGCGGATTGATTTGCATCACGCGACAAGGCCTTTAACAGGCCAAAATCAATCTCATCCAGATCTGTCATAATGGCAGGCTTTCGTTGCTTTTGATCCGGGCCACATGCATCAAGGCTTCGATATCTGCGATATGTGGCAGGGTCAGAATGGCGCTGCGATAGATTTGCTGGTAGTGCCCCATGTCGCGCGCAATCACCGACAGGCGCACATCAACCTGGCCCAGAAAAGTCTGGATCTCCAGCACCTCGGGGATGTCACGCGCCTGGGCAATAAATTCGTCAAAGGCACGCGGATTGGTCTTGTCCAGGGTGACCCGCAGCGAGACCTCCACCGTGTAGCCAAGGGCGCGCCAGTCGATCATCGCCCGGCTGCCCAGCAGAATGCCCCCCTCGCGGAGCTTTTCCAGCCGCCGCGACAGGCGTGACGGGGTTAGCCCCAGGCGTTCGGCAAGGTCCGGAATCGATTGTTCCGGGTCGCTTTGCATATGGCGCAATATGCGCCGATCCAGGTCATCAAGCATGATTACACCAATACTTATCAAAATGACGAATGACTACTGCAAAATTTCCAGAATATTTGCCAAAGGCAGCACTGCATATCCCAGCCCGCGCCTTATGATGCCTGCAAACGACAACCAAGAGGAACTCTGATATGCGCGTATACTACGACCGCGATTGCGACGTTAACCTGATCAAAGACAAAAAAGTGGCCATCCTGGGCTACGGCAGCCAGGGCCATGCCCACGCGCTGAACCTGCGCGACTCTGGCGCCAAAAACCTGGTTGTTGCCCTGCGTGAAGGCTCTGCCTCTGCCAAGAAAGCCGAAGGCGAAGGCCTGAAAGTTATGGGTATCGCGGAAGCCGCAGCCTGGTGTGACGTGATCATGTTCACCATGCCCGACGAGCTGCAGGCCGAAACCTACAAAAAATACGTCCACGACAACATCAAGCCAGGTGCCGCCATTGCATTCGCCCACGGCCTGAACGTGCACTTTGGCCTGATCGAGCCAAAAGAAGGCATCGACGTGATCATGATGGCGCCCAAAGGCCCAGGTCACACCGTGCGCGGCGAATACACCAAAGGCGGCGGCGTGCCTTGCCTGGTGGCTGTAAACACCGACGCCACCGGCAAAGCGCTGGAAATCGGCCTGTCCTATTGCTCCGCCATCGGTGGCGGTCGCTCCGGTATCATCGAAACCAACTTCCGCGAAGAATGCGAAACCGACCTGTTCGGCGAACAGGCAGTTCTGTGTGGCGGTATCGTTGAGCTGATCCGCTGTGGCTTTGAAACTCTGGTTGAAGCTGGCTACGCGCCAGAGATGGCCTATTTTGAGTGCCTGCACGAAACCAAGCTGATCGTTGACCTGATCTATGAAGGCGGCATCGCCAACATGGACTATTCGATCTCCAACACTGCCGAATACGGCCAGTATGTCACCGGCCCCCGCATCCTGCCCTACGAGCAGACCAAAAAGGCGATGAAAGAATCGCTGCAGGACATTCAGTCCGGCAAATTTGTGCGTGACTTCATGCTGGAAAACGCCGTTGGCCAGCCCACCATCAAAGCCTCGCGTCGTGCCAACGACGAGCACCAGATCGAAGTTGTTGGTCAGAAACTGCGCGACATGATGCCGTGGATCTCTGCTGGCAAAATGGTCGACAAAGCAAAGAACTAAGGCGCCCGCGGCATAGACCGCAGCCTGAACACGACGGGGCGCTCCAAGCAATTGGGGCGCCCTTATTTTTCGGTGTATTTCTGACCTTTCAGAACCTATGTACCCCGACCCGAACTTTTTGGCGCCGCCTGATCCCGGATGGCGCCCCCTCCCCAGCGCAACAGGAAATTTCAGATGAGCAACACCATTGGCGCCATCAACTGGATCAAACTACTTATCCTCGGCCTGATCTGGGGGTCCTCCTTTATGGCGGTCTCCATCGCGCTGGACGGATTCGCGCCGATGACAATTGCCGCAACACGGATCACGGTCGGTGCGCTCGCCCTGTTGCTCATCACCGCCATAATGCGGATTGAGCTGCCCTCGCTCAACACCCGCCACGGACGCACTGTCTGGCTTTGTGCGCTGGGGATGGGTTTCTTCAGCAATGCGCTGCCCTTTTCCCTGCTCAGCTGGGGGCAAACCTACGTGGCCAGTGGCTTTGCCGGGGTCTGCATGGCGGTGGTGCCGCTGTTTGTGCTGCCACTGGCGCATTTCCTGGTGCCCGGAGAGCGCATGACCCTGCGCCGCGCCCTCGGCTTCGCCATCGGGTTTGGCGGCGTGCTGACACTGATCGGGTTCAAGGCCTTTGCCTCTGCGGGCAGTGATTTTGAATCTCTGGCCCGGCTGGCCTGTCTGGGGGCGGCGCTGTGCTACGCGATTGGCTCGATCATCACCCGGCTGTGCCCCGGTGTGAATATGCTCTCGCTCTCTGCGGCAGCGCTGAGCTGCGGGGCGGTGATGATCGTTCCAACCGCGCTGTGGCAAGAGGGCCTGCCCAGCCTGCCAGAAGGGCGCTCCCTGTTGGCTGTGCTTTATCTTGGGCTGGTTCCCACTGCATTTGCACAGGTGCTGCTGGTCCAGGTGGCGCGCAGCGCCGGCCCCAGCTTTCTGTCGACGGTGAACTATCAAGTTCCTGTTTGGTCAGTGTTTTTTGGCGCGTTGCTGCTCAACGAGACCCTCCCGCCGCAACTCTTTGCCGCCCTGGGGTTGATCCTGGGGGGCTTGTTGCTCAGCCGGGCACCGGTGCATCGCCAACGCCCCTGATGCCGCCCAACAGAGGGCCGAAATTGCAATTGACCTGCCGGGTGCAAAACCGTCTTGTACAGGCCTGACAGAAGCGGAGAATCTATGCCAGATCGAATGGGAAAATACTGGCTGATGATTGCCACGCTTGGATTTGTCTGGGGTGGGACGTTTCCACTGATCAAGCTTGCGCTGGACGGGATTACCCCCTTTTGGCTTGCTGCCGGACGGATCGGATTTGCCGCTGCTTTGCTGGGCGCTGTTTGGGCCTGGCGTGGCTTTGCCCTGTTCAAGGGGGCGCGCAACTGGTCGGCGGTGCTGATTATCGGCGCCTTCAGCACGGCCCTGCCCTTCATGCTGATCAACTGGGGGCAACAACATGTCTCGGCCGGGTTTACCGGGCTGAGCATGGCGGCAATTCCGCTGCTCGTCCTGCCCCTGGCGCATCTCTTTATTCCGGGAGAGCAAATGGTGCTGCGCCGCCTGGTTGGTTTTGTCATTGGCTTTGTCGGCGTGGCGATTTTGATCGGCGGCAAGGCCTTTGCCAGCAGTCATTCAGAGCTGGAACTCTGGGGACGTCTTGCCTGCGTATCAGCCGCTGGCTGCTATGCTGTCAGCTCGATCCTGACCCGCCGCCTGCCGCCGGTGGATCCGGTGGGGCTGGCTGCTGTTCTTTTGCTTATTGGCAGTGTGATCATCCTGCCCGTGGCCTGGAGCATCGAAGGCGCGCCGCCGCTGCCCGACCATCAGACGCTTGCACTTATTGCCCTGCTCGGGTTGATCCCCACCGCAGCGGCCAATCTGTTGCGGGTGATCGTAGTGCGCGAAGCCGGGCCAACCTTCATGACCCTCACCAACTATCAGGTGCCCATCTGGGCGGTGCTGCTGGGTGCAGTGTTCCTGAATGAAGCGCTGCCCGCTTCGATGATGCTGGCCATGGCGCTGATCCTGACCGGCCTGTGCATCAGCCAATGGGGGGCACTGACCCGACTGTTCACCC
Source organism: Phaeobacter sp. G2 (assembly GCA_025163595.1). Lineage (NCBI taxonomy): Bacteria > Pseudomonadati > Pseudomonadota > Alphaproteobacteria > Rhodobacterales > Roseobacteraceae > Phaeobacter > Phaeobacter sp. G2. The sequence continues at coordinate 1,466,268 of CP104100.1, read as the reverse complement.
GGTCCCAGCATAGCTAGGGCTATGGTCTAGCGTGTTGCCTGCCACAGCCGCAGGGCCTGTGCGGTTTCCGCCACATCATGCACACGCAGCATCTGCACGCCTTTGGCCACACCAGCCAAGGCAACAGCAATCGAACCGGGCGCCCGTTTGTCCGCCTGCGGCTCCTGCCCGATATCGCCAATGAACCGCTTGCGGGACACCCCAAGCAAGACTGGACAACCCAGCCCGTGAAACAGGCTCAACCCTTTGATAAGGGACAGATTATGCGCCTGTGTTTTGCCAAAGCCAATGCCGGGATCCACCACGATCTGATCGCGCAGAATTCCCGTCGCCTCGAGCCGGTCCACCTGTTTTTCCAGGTAGTCATAGACGTCCAGCAGCACGTGATCATAGCGAGGATCTTTCTGCATGGTTTCAGGATCCCCCTGCGAGTGCATCACGCAAACCGGGGCGCCTGCCTGGGCCGCAAGCGGCGCCAGGGCCGCATCATAGGTAAATCCCGAAACATCATTGACCAGCTGCGCCCCCGCCTCCAGGGCGTCCATGGCCACAGCTGCCTTGCGGGTATCAATCGAGATCGGCACATCAGATGTGGCGCGAATAGCGGCAATCACTGGGATGGTGCGGGCAATTTCTTCATCTTCGGGCACAAAAGCCGCCCCCGGGCGGGTGGATTCCCCCCCAATATCAAGCATATCAGCACCCTCTGCCACCATACGCTGCGCCGCCTCCACACCAGCTGCAACGCCAATGTGACGCCCCCCATCGGAAAAACTGTCGGGGGTCGCATTCAGGATACCCATGATTTTAGGGCGGGTCATATCTAGGCCCGCAATGGCCGCGCGCCGAAACGTCAACCGGTGGCGCACCTCAGCCGGGACCAAACCAACCGGTACAATCCGTGGCGGCGCCTCCCGGCTCAACAATTCTACTTCTGAAAACCAAAGCGACCCGCCTGCAAGCGGCAGCGCGCCTTCGGGTCGTGTCTCTCCATGCCGCACCAGTGGCCGGTAATACATCACAACTGGGTTTGCTCCACATTGACGACGCGCAGCGGCACCTGCGGGCTCTCAGGAGACTCAGCGCCAATAACAATCATTTCGCCCGCTTCAAAGGTTGCCGCAAACCAGGCTGCCAATGCAACCGCTTCAGAAGGCGCTTCTGACGGACCATCCACAGCGTCCAAAACGATCTTTGACGGCGCCCAGACGCAGATCTGGCCATTTTTCATGGCCCAATCGAGCTCGGTCCGGGTGGCAACCACCACGCAGCGGTCGTCTTTGGCCGCCAGGCGCCAGGCATTTTGTTCGATAGAAAGTAAATCAATTCGACGCTGAGTCATTTTATGGCCGGTTTTGGGCACTTCCAGCGGATGTGCCCCGACGCAGAGAATCAGCGGTCGCTGCCGGCTTTCCATCTGGTCGATCCAGGTCTTGAAATTTGCGCTCTCGATCGCCGCGTTAGACAGATACATCAGCCGAGGATGCGGCGGCTCGTCCTCCTCGACGCTGTGGTTCACCTGATCTTTGGAGCGGGCAATTTCCACCCCCAGAGCGCCAGGGCCACGGTCCAGTTTTTCGATACGCACAAAAACCCGCACCGCCTGCGGTTCATGCAGGATCCGTTCTGCAACCCGTTCCGCCAATGTTTCCAAAAGGTTGAGCCGCTCTGCAGCCAGTTCATAGGCAATGGCTTCGGTCACTTTGTCATAGGACAGGATCCGATCCACATCGTCGTCCAGATCCGCAGGCAGAGGCGTTACCTCAACCACGACATTGAAACTGATCCGCTGGGTATTGCCCCTTTCGGCCTGAAAAGCGCCGATCTCAACCTCGACCATATGGTCGCGTAGGGAAATTCGGTCCAGAGGCCCCGGCCTGGCAGTCGCAGCGGCGCGTTCGGAGGGGTGTTCAAAGGCGAGGCGAACTTCTGAAGACATGGCAAACGGGCCTTTGGCTGGCAAGAGGTAGAACGTCATTCAACGCATAGGGCTTAGTCTAAGCGTTGATCCGTGCCTTAACAGGCCCGCTTACGTCCGACTAGGCCCTGAATGCGGCGCAGCATGGCTCCGCACTGTCAAAAACTGCCAGCCTCGGCGGCAGCTGGACCCCAGCACAGCATACCGACGGGCGTGTCCTCAGTCATTAGAGGCGGTGCGGTAGCGGTCATCGCGGTAAAACAAATGTACGCCGATACGCGTGGTCTTGGTAAAGCTACGGCTCCAACGCGGGCTGACGGCATTGGTATGATAATACGTCGCCCCCTGGGTAAGGTCAGGCGCAGCACCGTCAATCACCATACGTGCAATCTTGGCCCCCCGCACATAGGCCGTTTTCTCCCGGATCACCTCTTCGCGGCCATCACAGGTATAGGTAAACTGGCACTGATAGCGTCGGCCGGTCCCCTGGTTGATCACCCCACACAGCGAGTTGGGGAACTGGGCGCTTTTCACCCGGTTCATGATCACTTCAGCCACTGCAAACTGGCCTTTGACGGTCTCACCGCGCGCCTCAAAGTAGAGGGCTTCGGCCAGGCAGGCGAAGTTTTCTCCCCCTGTGGCCACGGGCTGTTCAGCCAGCCAGGCCTTGGTAAAGGTGATATCTTCTGGGGCCGTTGTCTTGGGGCGAATTTTGAAACCAAGAAAGCTCGACAGACGGGAGCCTGGAACCGAATTGAGGGTCGATTGCTCACGCTTGAACAGAGCGCTCAAGCCGGTCTCGGCCTTGGCCATTTGTCCCGTCATTGCTGTTGCTACCGCCAGGGCAGCCAAGGTCAGGAATTTCATGTCAGGGGTCCTCAAATTTTCCACTTCCGCACAGCCTCCCCAGTCCAATGCGATCGCCTCCTTTAACCACATTCGGCCAAAACGTCCAGTTCCGGGGCTCCCGCCCCCCTGAGACGCCCAAAACCCCGATCACAGGCCTGCCTATGTCGGGGTCGGAAAAAACAAATTTTTCCTAATTTTATGTGTATGTTGGAGAAACTGCGCCGGTTTTCTCGCCAATTGCCAGCTGTGCCGCAGCCAAGCGCACCACCGGAACCCGAAAAGGCGAACAGGACACATAATCAAAGCCAGCTTCACGGCAAAAAGCAATTGATTCGGGGTTGCCCCCATGCTCACCACAAATCGACAGGGTGACCTCGGGATTGGTGCTGCGTCCACGCTGCACACCCAGCTTCAACAGCTCGCCAACGCCGTCCACATCCAGCACGTGGAAAGGATCCTCGGGAAAGACCCCCTGCTGCACATAATTGGACATAAACCGACCCGCATCATCGCGCGACAATCCGTAGGTCATCTGGGTCAAATCGTTGGTCCCAAAACTCAGGAACGAGGTATGCGGGGCGATCTCATCCGCGCGCAACGCCGCCCGCGGTGTTTCCACCATGACCCCAAGACGGTAGTCAAAGCTTTCGCCCTGTTCTGCGGCAACCGCAGCAGCAACCGCATCAATGCGCGCCTTGACCAGTTCAACTTCACGCTTGGTCGAAACCAGCGGGATCATCACCTCCGGCACCACCGGCGCCCCATCTTTTGAAGCCAAAAGTGTGGCTTCAAAAATGGCCCGCGCCTGCATGTCATAGATCTCTGGCACGGTGACGCCCAGACGTACGCCGCGCAGACCCAGCATTGGGTTATACTCCGCCATTTCCTCGACCCGCCGGGTGACATCGCTCACCGGAATATCCAAAGCCTCAGACAGTTCGCGCTGGCCCGTTTTGCTGGTCGGCAGAAATTCATGCAGCGGTGGGTCAAACAGGCGAATGCAGACCGGCAGCCCCTCCATGATGCGGAACAGCTCCAGAAAATCCTCACGCTGCATCGGCAACAGCCGCGCCAGCACCGCAGCCCGCCCACTGGAGGTTTCGGCAAAGATCATTTCCCGCATCACCGTCAGGCGCCCGGGATCAAAGAACATGTGCTCGGTCCGGCACAGGCCAATGCCCTGAGCGTTGAAATTGCGCGCTGTCTGCGCATCTGCCGGGGTATCGGCATTGGCGCGAATGTCGATATCGCGCGCCTCATCCGCCCAGGCCAGCAAGGCTTGAAAGGCATCGTCCTCCGCCGCTTCCAGCATTTCAGGTTCCCCCGCAAGGACTTCTCCGCGGCTGCCATCAATGGTCACGATGTCGCCAGCGTGAAAGACCTGACCACTGGCGGAAATCAGTCGTTTCTTGCGGGAATCAAAGGTCATGTTCGACGCCCCCACAATGCTGGGCAGGCCAAGCCCACGCCCGATCACCGCCGCATGGCTGGTCATCCCGCCCCTGCCCGTCAGAACCGCCACCGCCGCATGCATGCCGCGCACATCATCCGGCGAGGTCTCCCGGCGCACCAAAACGCAAGGCTCACCACGAGCAGCGCTGGACTGCGCATCCGCCGCCGTAAACACCAACTGCCCCGTTGCGGCACCCGGGCTGGCAGCAATGCCGGCCCCGATCACATCCCGGGCTGCGCTGGGGGCAACCTGCCGGTGCAACAGCTCGCTCAGCACATGGGCGTCCACCCGCATGACCGCCTCATGTGGGGGGATGATCCCATCCTGCGCCAGCGCCACCGCGATCCGCACCGCTGCGCGCGAAGACCGCAGCACCCGCACCCCATCCAGGATATGCAATGCACCGTTCTGGATGACAAATTCTACCTGCATTTCTTCGCGCAGGCGCACCCGCATCAGCGCGGCATCCGCCTTGATCCGCGCAAAAGCCTCTGGCGCCAGCTCCTCCAGCGAGGGCCCCCGCGCATCTTTTTCCAAGAACAGCGCCTCAGTGCCTGCTCCCAATGCCTCGCGCCCCTGGCTTTGGCTCAGATAGCGGCCCGTCAGCTGCGGCAGCCCGGTATCAGAATCCACCAGCTGCAGCACGCCTGATCCGCATTCCCCCTGGCCCAGACCGGGAATCATCTCTTGCACCACCAGCCCCAGACCGGCATCTGCCGGAGCCCCCTTGGCCTGCCGCAACAGCCGCGCCGAGGTGCCCTCCCAGGCCCGCGCCATTGAACGCAGCACCGCCGCCAGCTGTTCGCCGGGATCCTGTGGGAAAACCTCGTCCGTCTCGGCCTCATAGGCCTGCAGGATTTCGCGCAGCGCATCCGGCCCGCCGTCTTCGACGTCATCAAAAACATCCGGATCCAGCCGCGCCACATGCACCGCATAGGACTGCACGAACCGCAGATACAGCGAGGCAGCAGCCGCCTGCCCCAAGACCTCACTCAGGGACAGATAGCGGGCGTCGTTCATACCGATATTCAGGATCGCACTCGGCCCGCCCCAATCCGGCACCTCAGACGAGGGCCGCACACAGAGCAGCGCATCCTCCGAGAACTCTGCCAGAATGGCACGAATGTCCGGCAACTCGCCCGTGGCCACCTGCTGCACCGCAGCAAAAGACAGGGCCACAGTGCGGGGAACCGGAAGATCCAGCCGCACCAAGCGCTGGAGGCATTTGGCACGCCCACCATGATTTGCGGCCTCAATTGGGGCCGTGGCGGTGATCAACGTAGAAAGCGGGATCTCAGACATGGTTTTTCTGCACTGCGGCACCTTTTATTTGCCTGCAGCATAATCACGCCAGCCACCTTCGCAAGAGCCAAGCCCAAAGCCACCGCTGAATTTACCTCAGGCTCTCTTCCATGCCACAGAGCAGACCTCGCGCTACAATGCCGGTTTGGGGCGCCAATCGGGTCAAAGCTGGCCCTGCCTGAACGCCCCTTCAGGGCCAAAAGGGGGGCGCTGGCGTTCGGGAAGGCCGAGCCCCGCCCAAAACACGCCTCTGCACAAAAACAGGGGCCGCGCCAAAACGCAGCCCCCTAAACTCTGGAAACTCTGATAATGCGCCCGACTTCAGGCTTCGATAAGAGACAGGTCCGCAACCTGGCCGCAGACCTTGCGGATTTGGCTCAGCAGGTTCAACCGGTTGCGACGGACAACTTCCTTCTCCGAATTCACCTGTACCGCTTCGAAAAACGCATCCACCGGCGCCCGCAGGGCCGCCATGCCGCCCATGGCGGCCGCGAAATCCTCGGCCTCGATGGCCGTGGAGATCGCTCCCTCGCTCGCAGCAAGCGCGGTGAAAAGAGCCTTTTCACTTTCGTCCTCGGCAAATTTCACATCGGCGCCATAGGAGTATTCCACCCCATCTTTTTCCTCAGCCTGGGTCAGGATGTTGTTGGCCCGCTTGAAGCCCTGCAGCAGGTTGGTACCGTCTTCGCTCTTCATAAAATCTTCCAGAGCCCGGGCGCGTTTCACCAGCAGCGTCAGATCGTCATTACCGTCCATGGCAATGCAGGCGTCAATGACATCGTGGCGAATGCCCTGTTCCCGCAGAAAAACCTTCAGGCGGTCATGGAAAAAGGACAACAGATCATCCGATAGATCCGGCACTTTTGTTTCCAGATCCAAGAAGGGCTCTTCGGCCAGATCGCCAAGGCTCTCCTTGACCACCTTGAAGGATGCACCAAAGACACCGTGTTCTGCAATTTCCTGCAGCAGCGATTCAATATCGGCCGCGGGCAACGAGCTGTCCAGCGCGCTTTCGACCCGCAACAGATGGCCGTCAAAAAACCGGTCCAAAGGCATGCGTGCACCATTCTCCAGCACCAGCCGGATCACCCCCAGTGCGGCGCGGCGCAGGGCAAAGGGGTCTTTGGATCCGGTGGGTTTTTCATCAATCGCCCAGAACCCGGTCAGCGTGTCGATCTTGTCGGCCAGCGCCACAGCCACCGAAACCGGCTCGGACGGCACATCATCAGAGGGGCCCAGCGGCGAATAATGCGCCTCACAAGCATTGGCGACCTCCTGCGGCAGGCCAGCCGCCTGGGCGTAGTAGCGCCCCATCAGCCCCTGCAGTTCGGGGAATTCATAGACCATCTCAGAGGACAAATCCGCCTTGGCCACCCGGGCTGCCTGTTCTGCCAGATCCGCATCGGCGCCCACCACCGGCGCGATTTCCCGCGCCAGGGCTGCGATCCGGTCAATCCGTTCCGACTGCATCCCCAGCTTGTTGTGGAAGGTCACATTGCTGAGCTGCGCGGTCCAGGCTTCCATGCCGGTTTCCGACTTGGCCACCCGCAGATCGTTTTCCCAAAAGAACTTGGCATCGGCCAGACGGGCGCTCAGAACCTTTTGATTGCCCGCCAGAATGGTCGCGCCATGGTCTGCGGTTTCACGGTTGGCAACAGTGACAAAGCCCTCGATCCGACCGGTTTTTGGGTTCTTCACCGAGAAAAACTTTTGGTGCTCGCGCATGCTGGTCTGCAGCACCTCCGGCGGCAGCTCCAGGAATTCGGCGTCGATATCACCCAGCAGCACCACGGGCCATTCCACCAGGCTAGCCACCTCGGTCAAAAGCCCCTTGTCTTCGACCAGTTCCAGCCCACGGGCAAAGGCCTGGTTGCCAGCCTCCTGCCAGATCGCCTGGCTGCGCTCTGCCGGGTCCAGCACCACATTGGCGCGCTTCAGCTTGGCCGCGTAATCCTCAAACCCATTTACCGTGATCTCTCCCGGCGCCATAAAGCGGTGGCCCTGGGTTACATTGCCCGCGACAATTCCGTCGATCTCAAGCGGCACCACTTCGGATCCGTTTTCATCGCTGAGCTGACAGAGGATCGAATGTAGCGGCCGCACCCAGCGCAGAGATCCAGCGCCCCAGCGCATGGACTTGGGCCAGGGGAAGTTGCGCACCGTTGCTTCCAGCACCTCGGCGATGATTTCAGCGGCTGGACGACCGGGCTTTTCAATCATAGCAAAATAGACCGCGCCTTTTGGCGTGTCGCGCTCTTCCAGCTGATCGCGGGTCAGCCCGGCGCCGCGTAGAAAGCCTTCGATTGCCTTGTCCGGCGCGCCAACCTTTGGCCCCTTGCGCTCTTCGCGCAGGGTCGGGCTTTCGGCCAGCAGGCCCTCCAGTGCCAGGGTCAGACGGCGCGGCGTCGAGAACGCGGCGGCGCCTGCATAGGTGAGACCTGCCTCGACCAGACCATCGGTCATGCGCTTTTTCAGATCCTCAGCCGCACGCGCCTGCATGCGGGCCGGGATTTCTTCGGAAAACAGTTCAATCAGCAGGTCGGGCATCTGGGGTCCTCAGAAGTTCACAATCGCCTGGATGACGATGGCATTGGCGATATCCACACAAGGCGCGGACAGCAGGGGAAGTACTACAAAAGCAACAGGAGAGGGTCCATAGGCTTTGCTCACTTCAGTCATATTCACAACGGCGCCAAAGAGCGCCTGGGTCGATCTGCCAACCCCCACAGCTGACGCGCCAAGGCGGCAGATCGCTCCATTCAGTTATTCTGCAGGCGGAGTATTCTGCGGGCGCGGCGGGCAGGTTTCCCCAACAACGGTGCCATCATAAGCCTTTTCACCGCAGGCGTTCAGCTCATGCCAGGCATAGCCCAGCCCCTGATCGGTGACAGCCACGATGCGATCCACCCCGTAAGAGATATTCTTGACCGAGACAAAGGCGGTGGCGGTCCCTGCCTGCAAAGCCTCTCCCAGGGCTTCGGCATCAAAACAGTCAAACCAGCCCGGTGCATTGCGCGGGACCTTTTGCTCTGACACCTGAAACAACTGCGCCAATGCTTCAGGCTTCAGCGAAGTGCTGAAACAGGCCCGATAGCGGATAGGGGAGCTGCTGGCATCAATCGCCTGAAAATCCCCATAGGCGATCGGCAAGGGGGTGTCCTTGCCCAAGGGAAGCAGCACCACATCCTGGCCCGGCTTCAGCGTCACCTCGTCATAATAGCCATAGACCTGCAGGTAATACATCGCCCCGCCAGCTGCGAGGCCGGAAACCACAAGTACAATCGCAAGAAACTTACCCAACATTGGCAATCGCCCTTATTCTGTCGCCAGCCTCACACCGATGCCCCGCCCAGCAGTGCACAGGTGGGGCATGGCCCAATTGACACCCAAACCTGGGTTAGCCCGAAAAACCGCCCGCGCTGGTCTGTACAAAGGCGTCAGCACATTGTTTTGCCAGTGTGCGCACCCGGCCAATATAGGCCTGACGCTCTGTCACCGAGATCACACCGCGCGCGTCCAGCAGGTTAAAGATATGGCTGGCCTTGATGCATTGATCATAGGCCGGATGCGCCATGATGATGCGCTTGCCGGTCTTGGGATCCACATGGTCCTGCGCCAGAATGGTGGCACATTCGGCCTCGGCCTCTTCAAAGTGGCGCAGCAGCACTTCGGTGTTGGCCACGTCAAAGTTCCAGCGGGCGTATTCTTCTTCGGTCTGTTTGAACACATCCCCATAGGTCAGCGGGATTGGCGCCTGCGGGTCGTTGAAGGGCATGTCCATCACATGGTCAACCCCCAGCACATACATCGCCAGACGTTCCAGACCATAGGTCAGCTCACCGGAAACCGGGTGACAGTCGTGGCCGCCAACCTGCTGAAAATAAGTGAACTGGCTGACTTCCATACCATCGCACCAGACTTCCCAGCCCAGGCCCCAGGCGCCCAGCGTCGGGCTTTCCCAGTCATCCTCGACAAAGCGGATATCGTGCATATCCATATCAATGCCAATCGCCTCTAGACTGCCCAGATACAGCTCTTGCAGATTGGGCGGGCTGGGTTTGATCAGGGCCTGAAACTGGTAGTAGTGCTGCAACCGGTTGGGATTTTCACCGTAGCGCCCATCGGTGGGGCGGCGCGAGGGCTGCACATAGGCTGCGGCCCAGGGCTTGCTGCCCAATGAGCGCAGGGTTGTCGCCGGGTGAAAGGTACCGGCGCCCACTTCCATGTCATAGGGCTGCATGATGGCGCAGCCCTTGGCGGCCCAATAGCTTTGCAGCCGCAAGATGATCTCCTGGAAAGAGCGCGGAGTGGATCTGGTCGCGCCAGCTGTCATCGTGCCCGTCTGGCCTACAGTCTGGCCCACGGTCTGACCGGTCGCCTGGGTGGCGGTCGGGGTGGCGGTCTGGGTCATATCCAAATCCCTCGTATAAGCAGCAAATGCGGCTTTCTTCCTATGCAAGCCCCCCGGCGGGGTCAACGGCTAGAAGCAGCCAATGCGGCGCAGATCAGTGACCAAGGAACCACAGGGCGTCTCAACATGACATTTTGTCGTGGCATTAAGGCCATAATCACCAGATTGCTGCATCAAGTGTGGAATTCCCCCCTGCAAGGGGCGTTTCCTTTGCCGCCACAAAATGCTTATCTGCGCGGCAATAATTTGGTTTACCGGGATAGGGTCCTGAGAATGAGAAAAATGATTGCCGCATTGGTCCTGTCGCTCAATGCGCTTGCCATGCTTCTAGCTGTACCAGCGCAAGCGCAGCAAAACCCACAGGACACAGTCTGGATCCAGGTGGCGGCACGCCCCACCCTGGCCTCGGCCAACCAAGAAGCACAGGTTTTTGCCGCCAAGATCCCTGATGTTGCCGGCTTCTCGCTTGTCGGTGGCTGGTATGGTGTCTTGATCGGCCCCTACACCCGCGAAGACGCGAATCGTGTGTTGCAGGTCTACCGCTCTGAAGGGCAGATCCCGCGCGACAGTTTTATCGCCCTGCCCAACAACCTGCGCAATCAGTTCTACCCATTGGGGGAAGACACTGCGCAGACCACCCAGCCAGCCCAGGCCCCAGCAACGGGTGCCACTGCTGAGGCGACAACGGCACCACAGACGCAGACCGCAGACCCCGTGGTGATCGCGGAACCGAGCCCCCCAGCCCTGCCCGACGAAAGCCCCGCCGAAGCCCGGCGCAGCGAGCGAACGTTGAGCCGAGATGAGCGCAAAGAACTGCAAATCGCACTCCAGGCCGCCGGGTTCTACAACTCGGCCATTGATGGCGCCTTTGGCCGCGGCACCCGCAGCTCCATGTCCGATTGGCAAGCCGCCAAGGGGTTTGAGATCACCGGCGTTCTGACCACGGCACAGCGCCAGATTCTGCTGGACGACTACAACGCGCCGCTGATCTCGGTTGGCATGCGCCGCATTATCGACACGCAGGCTGGTATCTCGCTGGAAATCCCCGCAGATGAAGTCACCTTTAGTCGATATGAGCCCCCCTTTGCCCATTACGACAGCTCCGGCGATCTGGGTGTCCGGGTGCTGCTGATCAGCCAGCGCGGCGACAAAAGCACGCTTTATGGCCTGTATGACATCATGCAGACTTTGGAAATTGTGCCCCTGGAAGGCCCGCGCGAGCGTGAAAACGACAGTTTCACCCTGGAAGGGCGCAACAGCCGCCTTGTCTCCTTTACCCAGGCCAGCCTCAAAAACGGTGAGATCAAGGGCTTCACCCTCATCTGGCCAGCTGGCGATGAGGCCCGCCGCAGCCGCGTTCTCTCCGCCATGCAGGCGAGCTTTGAGCGCAGCGAAGGCGTGCTGGACGATTCCGCAGGCGGCGATATTCAGCAGGACATTGACCTGCTGTCCGGTCTGGAAATCCGCAAACCCAAAATGTCGCGCTCTGGCTTTTTTGTCAGCAGCGATGGTGTGGTTGTGACCACCGCCGATGTGGTTCAGGGCTGCACCCGGGTCACCCTGGATTACGGCTACCGTGCTGAAGTTGTCAGCGCCGATACCCAATCCGGCATGGCGATCCTGCGGTCGACCCAGTCCCTGGCGCCGATCGCGGTGGCTGAGTTGAGCCCGCAAAGCCCACGGCTGCAATCCGAAATCGCCGTTTCCGGCTTTTCCTACGAAGGTGTGCTGGGAGCCCCCAGCCTGACCTGGGGAAAACTGGCCGACGTCAAAAGCCTGGAAGGGGATACCAGTGTTGCACGGCTGGCGCTTGCCGCCCAGCCTGGTGACGCGGGTGGCCCGGTGGTTGATGCCTCGGGTGCGGTGCTTGGTATGTTGCTGCCCCAAACCGCGCAGGGCCGTCAGCTGCCCGCCGGGGTGAGCTTTGCGGCAAATGCCGAGACCATTCGCGGCGCCATGGAGGCCGCAGGTCTTGAGGTTCAGACCCAGCTCGCAGGTGCTGCCCTGCCAAACCAGGCCCTGGTGAACCGGGCCACCGGAATGACAGTTCTGGTCAGCTGCTGGGAATAAGCACGCCTAGCCTGGTATTAGACCATCCCCAGAGACGGCACACCGCGCTGGCTCTGGGGATCACAAAGAAAAGACGCTGGTGGACATCCCACCAGCGTCTTTTTTGTTGCGCTTGTGGTGGCCAAAACCACCCACCAAAACCATCCGCCGGCCGCCTGTCAGTAGGCGTGAATACGCCCGTCCCAGGTATGAAAACAGCCTGTGATCTCTATGGTTAGTGCATCAAATTCCCGGATCAAGCCAGAGGCCGATTCCTCAACACTGATGTCGCCTGCCTCACCGCCCATTTCCGTGCGCACCCACCCCGGATGATAGATCCCAACAGCAATGCCTTCTGGCTTAAGATCGGTGGCAAGGTTGCGCCCCAAGTTCAGCACAGCCGCTTTGGAAGCCCGATAGGCATAGCTGCCCCCAGGTGCCCGCGCATGGCTGGCCATCTGCGACGAAATGATTGCGATCTTTGGTGCCGTCCCCAACCGCAGATTGGGCAACAGCGCCTGAACGGTCAGAAACACCCCGGTCACATTTGCGGCCATGCTCTGGCTCCAGATATCGGCTGTATAATCTTCCAGTGCCAGCCCCTTATCGAGATAGACCCCCGCGTTGCAGACCAGCAAATCAATCGGACGATCGCCAAGATGCGCCGCAAACTGTGCCTGTTGATCTGGGTCGGTCACATCCAGCGTCACCTCAGATGCGCCATCGCGGGCGGTTCCTGTCACCACATGGCCTGCCCCACTGTACTGAGACGCCATCTCGCGGCCAATTCCGCGATTTGCACCGGTAATCACTACATGCATAAGAATTTGCCTCTCACTTGGTCATACAGGTAATACTGTGGGTGGTTCATTTGTGAAGACCTTTAGTTGGTTTTGCGACTGCGCCCAAAGGGCAGCGGCACAACCGGGATCCCCTCTTCAATCAAGGCCTTGGCCTCTTCCGGCTTGGCCTCGCCATGGATTGCACGTTCCGGCGCATCACCCAGATGCATGGCACGGGCCTCGCTGGCAAAATCCTTACCCACATAATCAGAGTTTTCTTCCACCTTGCGGCGCAAATCGCCCAAGGCCTTTTGCATCTCTGCCGCCTCACTGCTCATCGGGGTGCTCAGCGCGCCCGGTCCACGCTCAGCGCCACGGTCTGGGCCAGCAGCCCCTGCAGGGGCATCCCCCTGGGCGGAAGCAGAGGGCGTATTTTGATGCTCTGGCGTCGCTGGCAGGTTTTGCTCTGGCTCCCCCATACCAGACACCGCTTTGCGTCCGGTGCGCACCCGTGGCGCCATGATGGCTTTCTCGACTTTGCTACTGCCGCAATAGGCACAGGCGACCAGACCGGCTGCCGCCAATTTGTCAAAAGCGGACGCGGATTGAAACCAGCTGTCAAAGCTATGCCCTTGGGCGCATTTAAGGCTGTAGTTTATCATTCTCTTACTCGTAGCAGGCTTTTCTGATTAACGGGCGAACAAATACAAGATCAAGAGGGGAAATATGCCGCAGCCCCGTCCGGGTGTTGTCCTGATGCCCCGCCAAAGGCCGCTGTTTGTTTCCGCAACCCAACGGACCTCACGCCTTGGGGGGCAAGGCAGGTGATCCGCGGCCGGTTTTCGATCCTAGCCTTTCACTGGCAAACGGCGGACAAAATTCGCCAGCAGCTCCGCCTCTGGCTGATCCGCCTCGATCGCAAGGCGGCGCAGGCCAAAATGCACCAAGGCGACCTCATGGTAGTAGCCGCAATAGACATAGTTCACCGTCGCCCCAGCAGCGGCCCCAAGGATGGGCACCGATTGAGCGGCAAGTTTTTGCCCCATCGCAGTGGCCAATCGCGGCGCCACAGTGGCAATGATCTGATTGAGCGCCTGGCCAGACAGGCTGAACCGCAAAGAGACAAAAGCGGTGTCGCTGCCATCATCCCGCGCCAGCGGTCCCGCCGAGGCAAAGACCCGCAGGCAATCAAACATGACGCTCTCGGCATTCGGGGCAAATCCTTCGGCCGCAGCGGCATCCTGGATCGTGCGTAGCAAAAAGGCGGTTGTGGCGGGCAGCTCGACCAGGGCTCCCGGCAATCCGGCAGCCCCGCCGGCTGCCCCCATCGCGGTGCTGACCAAACGGTTCACCCGACGCGATTGCCCCGGCACCACGCGTCGTGACTGTCGCGCAGCCTGCATCGCCAAATGCAAGGCCCGCTCAGTGGCCTGCCCCATCTGGGCGCGCGCCCCAGCGGGCATCTGCGCCAAAAAGCTCTCGACTTGCCCGCCGATCACATTCAGCAGGTTCACCCCCAGACCGCTTGCCGCCCGGTAGCGCCGCGCCAGGGCCTCCAGTTCGACCTCTATTTCACCGGGTGACAGGCTGCGGGACTGCTGCAGTATTTCGCTCATGTGCTTTGGCCCTCTCTGTCAAAGAGATTGGCTCCCGTCACGCCGGTTTCAAGTCCGTCAGGCCGTGAGCTCTGCTCCCTGCCAACGGATAACCCGGCCCCGGACCCCTTCCCAGGCCCCGGATTGCGCGCCCAGCCCCAGCACCCGCTCCGGGTTGGTGGGCGGTGGCATTTCCACATCCGACAGCCGCTCAAAGCCAAAACGGCTGTAGTAGGGGGCGTCCCCCACCAGCATGACCCGGTGCCAGCCCTTCTCGGCTGCCTTGGCCAGGCTGTCACGGATAAGCGAGCCGCCCAGCCCCTCGCCTTGGTGGGTGGGATGCACCGCCACCGGCCCCAACAGCAGTGCTGTTACCGGATCAGAAGCCGTGCTGGGTAAATCGCCTGCAGCCGGGCTCGGGGGCTCGATATGGACGGGCCAGAATCGGATGGCCCCGGCCAGAATGCCCAATTCGTCGCGGGCGACCTGGCTCAACCCCGGAACAGGTGGCACGTCATCGCGCAGCCGGTAAGACGACAAAGCCTCTCGTCCCGGCGCAAAGCACAGATCATACAGCGCCTCTACCTCCCAGCGATCGCCGGGCTGTTCTGCCATGAGTTCAATCACGCCGTTTGCTCTCCGTCCCTGCCCTCACCTCAAGGGGCTGGAAATCGCCCTAGCACGGGCGTAAGTCTGGGGCAAACAATTGGAGTCGCGCCATGTTCTACCGCCCCGAAGACGGCCATGGGTTGCCGCATAACCCCTTTAATGCCCTGATCACCCCTCGTCCGATCGGCTGGATATCCTCCCGCGCAGCGGATGGCAGTAACAATCTCGCCCCCTATTCCTTTTTCAACGGCGTCGCCTATACGCCGCCGCAGGTGATGTTTGCCTCCACCGGTAGCAAGGACGACCAACCCGGCACCAAGGACAGCCTTGCAAACATCGAAGACACCGGCGTGTTCTGCGTCAATATCGTGGCTTATGAGATGCGTGACGCGATGAACGCCAGTTCCGAGATGCTGCCCAAAGAGGTGGACGAGTTCTCCCATGCAGGTCTCACAGCGGTGGAATGCGACACCATCAACTGCGCCCGCATTGAAGGTGCCCCCGCAGCCCTGGAATGCAAACTAACCCAGATCGTCACCCTGCCCGGCGTGGCAAACCGCGTCGCCTTTGGCGAGGTCACCGGCATTCACCTGCGCGATGACTGCCTGCGCGATGGCATTTTTGACGTCACAACTTTCCACCCCCTGGCCCGCATGGGCTACCGTGATTATACCGTCGTGCGGGATGTGTTCTCGCTGGCGCGCCCTGATGATTGAGCCCCACTGATGCCCCTCCCAAATCCCGCCCTACGCAATCCCATTGTCCTCCCCGATGGCCAGGCCCATGCCGGCACCGTGATGCTGTCGCAGGCCATCACCCACCCCAACTTTCAGGTTGGCGAGTTCAGCTACGCCTCGGACTTTGCGCCGCCGCAGGACTGGGCCAGCCATCTTGCGCCCTATCTTTTTGCCGGCGCCCGCGAACGCCTGGTGATTGGGCGGTTCTGCCAGATTGCCCATGGGGTGCGTTTTATCACCGCCTCCGCCAATCACGCGCAGGATGGCATCAGCTGTTATCCGTTCCCGGTGTTTGATCCGGCGCAGATGGCCGGTTTTCAGCCAGACACCCGCGACACCGTGATCGGCAATGATGTGTGGATTGGCTATGGCGCCCTGATCCTGCCCGGCGCCCGTATTGGCGATGGCGCTATCATCGGCGCCGGGTCTGTGGTGCGGGGTACTGTCCCGCCCTATGGCATTGTCACCGGCAATCCGGCCAGCCTGCAACGATTTCGCTTTTCCAAGCCTCAGATCGCCCGCCTGTTGTCGCTGAAATGGTGGCACTGGCCACAAGAGCTGCTGGCTCGCGCCGAACCTGCGCTGCTGGCAGGAGATCTGGAGATGCTGGAAAGCCTCGCCCCCGACTGACAGGGCCTCCAGCTTGTCAGGGCCTCCAACACCAGCAGCAGCTCCAGCCTGCTGCTTGGTCCAACACTTCAGAGGCCTGTCTCTAAAACAAAACAGCCGCGCCCCATCTGGGGCGCGACCGCTCAACAACAGCAGGGTGGCTTGGGACGCTAGTGCCCCCCCAGGACCCCGGTCTTGACAGAATAATCCGCCGCCACCTGATACTCTGGATCGTCGTCGCTATCGATCATCAAATGGCCCGCTTTGGTCAATAGCTCATGGCAGTCACGGCTAAGGTGCCGCAACATCAGCTCCTTACCCGCCGCCTCATATTTACCCGCAATCACCTCAATGGCTTGCAACGCCGACTGATCAACCACGCGGCTGCGGCCAAACTCGACAATCACCTTGTCCGGGTCATTCTCGACATCAAACAGCTCAATAAACCCGTCGGTAGAGCCAAAGAACAGCGGCCCTTCGATCTCATAAACCTTGGCCCCCGCTTCGCTTTCGGATTGCCGGGTGATCGCGTGAATGCGGCGCGCGTTGCTCCAGGCATAGGCCAGGGCCGAGACAATCACACCCACTACAACCGCAATGGCCAAATCGCTCATCACCGTCACCACGGTCACCAACACAATCACAAAGGCATCCATGGGCGGAACTTTGGTCATGATCTTCAGGCTGTTCCAGGCAAAGGTTCCGATCACCACCATGAACATCACCCCAACCAGCGCCGCCAGCGGAATCTGCTCAATCAGCGGCGAGGCCACCACGATAAAGGCCAGCAGGCACAGCGCCGCCACAATGCCGGCAATCCGGGTACGACCGCCAGATTTCACATTGATCATCGACTGGCCGATCATGGCACAGCCGCCCATACCACCAAAGAAGCCGGTGATCACATTGGCAGTCCCCTGCGCGATACATTCTTGGCTGGCGCCCCCCCGCTTGCCGGTGATTTCACCCACCAGGTTCAGGGTCAGCAGGCTCTCAATCAGACCAATGGCGGCCAGAATGACCGCATAGGGCAGGATGATTTTCAGGGTTTCCAGATTGAACGGCGCCAGCATGTCACCATAGATGCCGAGCCCGGAGCCAAAGGGGTTGTGAATGGACGGCAAAGCCCCCTTGATCGAGGCCATATCCCCCACCCGGGGCACATCCAGGCCAAAGATAATGACAATCCCGGCCACAATGCCAATCCCGGCCAATGGCGCCGGAATGATCGAGGTGATCCGTGGCGTCGCCCAGATGATCACCATGGTCAGCCCAACAAGGCCCAGCATCAGCATCATCGGCATGCCCGACAGCCACTCAGCGCCCCCTGTGCCCGGCACTTTGAACTGGGTCATCTGAGCGAGGAAAATCACAATCGCCAAGCCGTTGACAAACCCCAGCATCACCGGATGTGGCACCAAGCGGATAAATTTCCCCCAATGCATCACCCCAGCAATCACCTGCAGGATACCCATCAAAACCACAGTGGCAAAAAGATACTCAACCCCGTGCTCTGCGACCAAAGCCACCATGACAACCGCCAGCGCCCCGGTGGCACCAGAAATCATCCCCGGACGCCCGCCAATCAGCGCCGTGACCAGCCCCACCAGAAAAGCAGCATACAGCCCCACCAGAGGATGCACCCCAGCAACAAAGGCAAAGGCCACCGCCTCGGGGACCAGAGCCAGGGAAACAGTGAACCCTGACAGGATCTCGGTGCGCACGCGGGCAACTGACCAGCCCTCGTCCTGCATGATCGAAAGGTTCGGCGGGGAAATATGATTGGCCAGCAGGGCCATGGCGGCGCGTCTCATGGGGGATACCTGTGATTGGAGGAGCTTGGTGTTCGCTGCCCGCCCCTAGCGGAAATTCGCCGATTGCACAAGGGCAGAGCCCTTCCTGCCGCGCCCGCAACCAAAGGCAGGTCCGCAAACCGTCACTTCCAGGCAGCAATCGCCAGCTGCGCTGCCAACCGCAGCCCCAGACACCATAACAGCCCCCCTACCAGGCACCAGCCCCGACACCATGACCAGCGTTGGTGAACCCTGGGTAGGGCACGCGGCCGTTGACCCCGCCAACAACAACGCCGCCGCCTTTGCGCGCGGCACCCAACCTTTCATCTTGCCAAAAATACCTCCGCCGGAGGCGCAAAAACACTGCAGTCACAGTCCCGGCAGTTGTCAAACCACATCTGGGCAGGCACAACCCAGTATAGCGCCAGTAAAGTGGAAAAACAGGAGTGTAGCACGTGACACAGGACACCATGATCGCCGTCATAGGCGGCTCGGGCATTTACGAAATCGACGGGCTGGAAGCCGCTGAATGGGTCTCTGTCGACACCCCCTGGGGTACGCCCTCGGATCAGATCCTCACCGGGCATCTGGATGGGGTCAAAATGGCCTTTCTGCCGCGCCATGGCCGTGGCCATGTGCATTCACCGACCGAAGTCCCCTACCGCGCCAACATTGATGCGCTCAAACGGTTGGGCGCGACAGATGTGTTTTCCGTCTCTGCCTGCGGATCGTTCCGCGAAGAAATGGCGCCGGGGGATTTTGTCATCGTTGACCAGTTCATCGACCGCACTTTCGCCCGTGACAAAAGCTTTTTTGGCACCGGCTGCGTCGCCCATGTCAGCACCGCCCACCCCACCTGTGCGCGGCTCTCTGATGCGGCCGAGCAGGCCGCCAAATTGGCCGGGGTCACCGTGCATCGCGGCGGCACCTATCTCTGTATGGAGGGGCCGCAGTTTTCCTCCATGGCCGAAAGCAAGATGTACCGCGAAAGCTGGGGCTGCGATGTTATCGGCATGACCAATATGCCAGAGGCCAAACTGGCCCGCGAAGCAGAGCTCTGCTATGCCTCCATCGCCATGGTCACCGATTATGACAGCTGGCATCCTGAGCATGGCGCGGTGGATATCAGCGACATTCTGGCCACCCTTCAGGGCAACTCCAACAATGGCCGCGACCTGGTGCGCCGCCTGCCCGCTCTGCTGGGCAAACAGCGCGACCTTTGCCCCCATGGCTGCGATCGTGCCCTGGAGTTTGCCGTGATGACGGCACCTGACAAACGCGACCCCGCCCTGCTGGCCAAACTGGACGCGGTGGCTGGGCGTGTCTTGGGCTAATCTGCCGCCAACAGACCCCCGGCAACACCACAGAGGGGGCGGTTTTTTTTTCGACCGCCCCCTTTATTTTCCACGGTTTTATCCCTTGATAGACAGCACGCGACCCCAAGTTTTTTGGCGAGATAATAACAACATGCGTCTTCACGGATTGGATATCGCCCGTTTTTTTGCCTTTTGCGGCATGGTGCTGGTGAATTTTAGAATTGCAGCCCAGGTGAGCCCAGGTAGCGATTTTGCCTCACTCCTGACCAATGCGCTGGAGGGGCGTGCCGCCGCCCTCTTTGTCATTCTGGCCGGGATCGGTCTGACCCTCAGCCAGCCCCCCAAACGGGTTGTTGCAGCCCGGGCCGGGGTGCTTTTTGTTTTGGGCTTGGCAAATCTCACCATCTTTGAGGCGGATATCCTACATTTTTACGCCCTGTATTTCCTAGTTGCCCTGCCCTTTCTAAACGCCGCACCACAGCGGCTTTTGCTGGCTGCTTTTGCCGCAATGGCGCTTGGTTTTGCCGGCCTGATTTTGCTCGACTATGAGGCCCATTGGAATTGGCAGACCCTCGCCTATTCGGATTTCTGGACCCTAGAGGGCTTTCTTCGGCACTCGTTTTTTAACGGCTGGCATCCGGTGTTTCCCTGGGTCAGCTTTGTGTTTTTCGGCATGTGGATCGGGCGCCAGGATCTGGCACAAAAGGCAACGCAAAACCGGTTGATCCTGTGGGGGCTGGCCGCCAGCCTGCTTGCCGCACTCCCAGGTATGATTATCAAGGATCCACAACTGGCTGAGCTCCTGGGCACCGCGTCACTGCCGCCGGGCCCCTGTTACCTGATTGCCGCCAGTGGCAGTGCCTGTGTGATGATCGGAGCCCTGTTGCGCCTGCAAGGTCTGCTGGATCGGTTCGGCCTGGCCGAATGGCTGGCAGCGCCGGGGCGTATGGCGCTCAGCCTCTATGTTGCCCATATTCTGCTGGGCATGGGCACGCTTGAAGCCATGGGACAGCTGGATGGGTCGCTGTCGCCAGAGGCCATCTTTGGCTTTAGCCTCGGCTTTTGCGCTCTGTCGATGATGCTGACCTGGGTTTGGACGCTCCTCACTCCCCGTGGCCCCCTCGAAGCCCTGATGCGGCGGATCTCTGAAATTTTCCGTTGACCTGCCTCAAAGCCGCTGTCTTTGCTGTGCTGAGCGTGCAGAGAAGAGAGGGATACAATGGACGTCACACTTTGGCTGGCCTTTGCCGCCGCCTCTGCAGCCCTGCTGTTGATCCCTGGCCCCACCGTGCTGCTGGTGCTGAGCTATGCCCTGTCCAAGGGGCGCCCGGTGGCCGTGGCCTCTGCTTTGGGCGTGGCCTTTGGTGATCTGATCGCCATGACCGCATCCCTGGCCGGGCTTGGCACCTTGGTCATGACCTCTGCAACCCTGTTCACCGCGCTGAAATGGGTCGGGGCGGCCTATCTTTTGTGGCTGGGGATCAAGCTGTGGCGCAGTGCCTCTGGCAGCAGCGGGTTGGAGCACCTGGCCAGCCCGGATGCGGTCACCGCGCGCGGGGTTTTTGGCCACATGGCTGTGGTCACCGCGCTGAATCCAAAATCCATTGCCTTTTTCATCGCCTTTGTGCCGCAGTTCATCCGTCCAAGCGATGCGCTGGCACCGCAGTTTGTGACCCTGATTGCCACCTTCGTGGCCCTGGCCGCTGTCAATGCCATGGCCTATGCGCTGCTGGCGGATCGGTTGCGGCGCTGGATCGCGCGCCCCACGGCAATTGCTCACCTGACCCGGGTCGGTGGCGGGGCGCTCATCGCTATGGGACTGGCCACCGCGCTGCTGCGCCGCCCGACCTGACGTTCCCGCGGGGGGCAGCCTGCTTGCCCCTTGCACGCGGGGACAGCTTGCGCCAAACCCTGCTGGCCAAACCCCGGTGACCGTTCCTGTTGGCCGTCCCTGTTGACTGGGACGCAACAGGCACAAAGCCGTATCGTCGCCGACCTGCCAAGACCTGCCCAAGCAAGAGAAAGCCCCCCATGCCCAAAAAAACCGCCGTGAAAGACTACATCCGTACCATCGTTGATTTCCCTCACGAGGGGATCATGTTTCGCGATGTCACCACGCTTTTTGCCGACCCGCGCGGATTTCGCATGGCCATTGACCAGATGCTGCACCCCTATGCTGGAGAGCGGATCGACAAAGTGGTGGGGCTGGAGGCCCGTGGCTTTATCATGGGTGGCGCCATTGCCCATCAGCTCAGTGTTGGGTTTGTTCCAATTCGCAAAAAGGGAAAATTGCCGGGCCGCACCCTGAGCCAAGATTACAAGCTAGAGTACGGCGAAGCCATTGTGGAGATCCATGAAGACGCGATCCAGCCCGGTGAAAAGGTTCTGGTGGTAGATGACCTCCTGGCCACCGGCGGCACGGCCTCTGCCGGCATCAAACTGATCGAACGCCTGGGCGGAGAAATCATCTCCTGCGCCTTTATCGTGGACCTGCCGAATCTGGGCGGTCGCAAGGTTCTGGAGGACCTCGGCATGGATGTACATGTTCTGTGTGAATTTGACGGCGAATAGACAAAGTATCTGCGAATAGGCTGTAGAGCCAGGCGCAGGACCCGCCCACCGGCACGCCAGTTTGCAGCAGCCGGGGGGCTCCCGCCCGTCAGGTCTCCCCTAAAGGGGAAACCTTCCCGTTGGGCATGGCCTTTTTGGCTCAAAGAGCCAAAAAGGCGCGCCGCGCGTCAGCGCGGCGCCGGGCCCAAGCAGCCCTTCCTCCGAATAGGAGGGAGCAGGCTGCGCGGGAGCCCCCCTTTTTCTTGTTTCAAGCTGCTGGTTCTCTGGTTTCAAGGCTTTGGTAACGGGAGGACTGCGCCAGGGTTCATGATCCCCCGAGGGTCCAGTGCCTGTTTGATTGCCTGCATCATTGCCAGCTTCACCGGGTCACCATAGGACTGCAGATCTGCAACCTTCATCCGGCCCACGCCATGTTCTGCGCTAAAAGACCCACCCATATCCTGCACCAGATCATGCACCACGGTTTTCACTGCACCACGCAGGTCGTCGTAGTCCGTGCGCGACCGCCCCTCTGCGGGAAAGACATTGTAGTGCAGGTTGCCATCGCCCAAGTGGCCAAAACAGTTGATGCGCATATCCCCCTGCCCCAAAGCAGCAATTGCTTCGCCCCCGCGTCGGATAAACTCGGGAATAACCGAGATCGGCACCGAAATGTCGTGACTTGCAATCGATCCAACCAGACGATTCGCCTCCGGAATTTGCTCGCGGACCGCCCAGAGTGCCTGAGCCTGCGCTTTTGACTGCGCAATCACCCCATCCTCAGCCAATTCAGCCTCAACCGCAGCTTCAAACAGATCGGACAAGGCAGCAACCGGATCCTGTCCACGGGCCAGCCCCAGATCAATCAGAACCGACCATTGCGGCGCTTGGGCAAAGGGTTGGCGCAGCTGCGGCAGGTGCTGAGCAAGAAACGCCAGCCCTTGCCGGTGCATCAGCTCAAAGGCGCTCACCGCCTCACCCAGTTGGTCCCGCGCCAATGCCAGCAGCGCGATTGCCGCCTCTGGCGACGGCACCACAAACAGCGCCACACCCTGATGGGCGGGGATCGGCGACAGCTTGAGCGCCGCAGCCGTGATCACCCCCAGAGTGCCCTCGGAACCGATCAAAAGGTTGCGCAGGTCATAGCCGGTATTGTCCTTGCGCAGTCGGGTCAGCCCGTTCCAAATCTCGCCACTTGGCAAAACAGCCTCCAGCCCCAGGCACAGGTCACGGGCATTGCCATAGCGCAGCACGTTCACCCCGCCTGCATTGGTGGCCAGGTTGCCACCAATGCGGGCGGTACCCTCCGCCGCCAAGGACAACGGAAACAGCCGCTCCTGCTCTAGAGCAGCCTGCTGTACATCAGCCAAAATAGCGCCGGCTTCTGCCAGGATAACGTTTTCCTGTGGATAGACAGCGCGGATCCGGGACATGCGTTCCAGTGAGATCACCAGGGGCGCCGCCCCCTCCGGCTTCACCTGGCCGCCAACCAACCCGGTGCCGCCCCCGTAGGGCACCACCGGCACACGGGCGGCGTTGGCAGCGCGCAACAGCGTTGCCACCTCTGCGGTGCTGTTTGGTTTGGCCAATAGCCCCGCCTGTCCCTGGTAGCGCCCGCGCGGCTCCTCCAGGTATCTCGGCGCGCAGGGGCCCAACACCCCCTCGGGCAAGGAAGCGGTCAGGCTGGCGGCGAAGGCGGCATCTGCAGGTGAATAGCTCATGCCCCTGCATCTCCAATCCCAGCCCCCGTGGCAAGCTTTTCTCGCCGACCTATCCCGGTAAAGAAGCAGACCACCGGTTTGAACAACTCCAAAATGCGCCACGGGGTGCCAGACTGGTTGCCAGACGGGTTTCCAGTCTGCTGGCACTGGGAGCACCCGCGCCGCGCGCTTGCGCGGCGCGGGGCCCAACGCTTATGTGACAGACCCGGGCCGTCAGGCAGGGGGCTATCGCAAAAGGGGCGGGAGGCCCCCCTCTTTGATCAGCAATCAGGTCCGATAACACCCAGCCCACAGTGATCCTCAACAGTATCAGGGGCTACCCCGCCTGTGTGCGGCCTCGACGGTCATGGCGTAGGGCAGCATATAGAACATGGGTGCGCCAGCGTCCGGCAATTTGCAGATAGGACTGGGCAACGCCTTCGTATTTGAACCCGGATTTTTCCAACAACCCGCGCGAGGCGGCATTTTCCGGCAGGCAGGCCGCCTCAATCCGGCTGAGATCCAGCTTGCCGTAGGCGTAGTGCACCACGGTGCCAATGGCCTCGCGCATATAGCCCTGACGCCCAAAGGGCTGACCAGTCCAGTACCCCAGCGTGCCGGCCATGGCCGGGCCGCGGCGGATATTGTCCAGGGTAATGGCACCAACGATCACCTGATCCTCGCGCCGGATCAGAAACAGCGGTAGCGCCGTCCCCCCAGAAACCGAGCGCTGCGCCCAGTACACCCGGTTGGTAAAGCTCTTGCGGCCCAGATGATCGGGCGCCCAGGCGGGCTCCCAGGGGGTCAGGTAGTCGCGGCTTTGCAAGCGCAGCGCCGCCCAGGCCTGAAAATCGGAATGCACCGGTGGGCGCAGCGTCAGCCGCTCGGTCTCAAGTCGAAGTTTGCGACGGCTCAGCAGCATCAGGCAACACGGCGCTCCTGCAGCGCGGCGAGGCTGGGGGCGCCCTCAACAGGCCCATAGAGCGCCATCGCCGCCGGGGCGCGCACCGCAAGCTGTTCGGCCATGGCGCGCACATCCGCAGTGCTGACGGCATCAATCAGTTTCACCGTCTCCTCAAGCGCAGGCACCCGGTCCCAGATCTGTACCAGACGTGCCAGACGTTCGGCGCGGTTGGTGGGGCTTTCCAGCCCCATCAGCATACCTGCCTTCATCTGCGCCCGGGCCCGCTCCACCTCGGCATCCGACATGTCTGTTGCGGCGCGCTTCATCTCATCCACAGTGATATGGGCGAGTTCTTCGACCTGATCCGCAGAGGTGCCGGCATAGATCGTGGTGCTGCCGGTATCCGCATGGGCGCCAGCCTGGGCAAAGATGGTATAGCACAACCCGCGTTTTTCCCGCACTTCCTGAAACAGGCGGCTGGACATACCGCCCCCCATGACGGCCGAATAGATCTGCGCCGTATAGATAGCGTCATCGCGGTAGCCTGGGCTTTCAAAGGACAGGGCAAAATGCGCCTGCTCCAGATCCTTGGCGTGACGGGCCTCACCGCCGGTGAACTGTGCAGGCTCCATCACCAGCGCTGGCCGCGCCGTCATATCACCAAACAGATCCTCCGCCAGTTTGACCAGTGCGTCGTGATCCACCGCGCCGGCTGCTGACAGGATCATCTGCCCCGGGCCATAATGTTCCGAGACAAACTGCGTCAGATCCTCGCGGGTGAAGGCGCTGACCCGCTCTGCCGGGCCCAGGATGGTGCGGCCCAGCGGCTGGTCGTGATAGCTTTCTTCCTGCAGCCAATCAAAGATCACATCGTCCGGCGTATCCAGCGCCTGGCCGATCTCTTGCAGGATGACGCCGCGCTCCACCTCGATCTCGCGCGGGTCAAACACCGGATTGCGCAGAATATCCGCCAGCACATCCAGCGCCAGCGGCACATCATCCTTGAGCACCCGCGCGTAATAGGCAGTCACCTCGCGCGAGGTATAGGCGTTGATATAACCGCCCACATCCTCCACCGCCTCGGCGATCTGCAGGGCGCTGCGCCGCTTGGTGCCCTTGAACGCCATATGCTCGAGAAAATGCGCAATGCCGTTCTGCTCGAGGCGTTCATTGCGGCCACCGGCGGTCACCCAGATGCCGATCGAGGCCGATTGCAGACCCGGCATGGCCTCGGTGACAATGCGAAAGCCATTGGCGAGTTGGTGCTGTTGGACGCTCACTGAATAGATCTCATTATGCGATGTTCTTTCTGATGTGGTCTTCGATGGCCGCCAGATCATTGTCGATCCGGCTCAGCCGTTCCTCACGCTCATACAGATCCGCCATACGGTCCGGCAAGTCCGGATATTGACCAGAGGCCTTTTCCACCGCTGCCGGGAATTTTGCCGGATGCGCTGTCGCCAGGGTGATCATTGGCACATCAGCCGCCCGTTGCTCTGCTGCGACCTTTACCGCAACCGCGCCATGGGGGCACAACAACTCACCAGAGGCCGCAAGCTCGGATTTGATGGTCGCCAGCGTTTCCTCTTCCGAGGCACGGCCCGATTTATAGGTTTCCGACAGGGCCTGCATGGCGCCCTGGCTGACCTCAAAACCGCCGTTCTTCAGCTCCCCCATCAGCTGCGCCACAGCGCTGGCGTCTTTGTCATAGGCAAAATAGAGCGCCCGTTCAAAGTTGGACGAGACCTGGATATCCATTGAGGGCGAAATCGACGGGACGGTATCGCCCTTGTGGTAGCCCTGACCTTCGAGGCAGCGGTGCAGAATGTCGTTTTGGTTGGTGGCCACCACCAGATCCTTGATCGGCAGGCCCATCTGTTTGGCAATGTAGCCTGCAAAGATATCGCCAAAGTTACCGGTGGGCACGGTAAAGCTCACCTCCCGTTCCGGTGCCCCAAGGCTGACAGCGGAGGAGAAGTAATAGACCACCTGCGCCAGCACCCGCGCGATATTGATCGAATTCACCCCGGCGAGTTTCACCCCATCGCGGAACTCAAAGTCGTTGAACATGTCTTTGACCCGGGCCTGGCAATCATCAAAGTCACCCTCCAGCGCCAGCGCATGTACGTTCTGATCCGCAGGTGTGGTCATCTGGCGGCGCTGCACCTCGGACACCCGGCCATGGGGGTACAGGATAAAGACATCCACGTTGCTGAGCCCGCGAAAGGCCTCCATCGCCGCAGATCCGGTATCGCCAGAGGTGGCTCCGGCAATGGTGACGCGATCGTTGCGGCGCTGCAGTGCCACCTGAAACAGCTGACCAATCAGCTGCATGGCAAAGTCTTTGAAGGCCAGCGTCGGCCCGTGGAACAGTTCCAACAGGAAGTGATTTGGCGCCAGCTGTTTCAGCGGCGCGCGGGCGGCGTGGTTGAATCCGGCATAGGCGCGTTCGATGATGCCACGAAATTCTTCGTCGGTGAAACAATCGCCCAGAAAGGGCTTCATCACCCGAAAGGCAGTTTCCTCATAGGACAGGCCAGACAGGGCGGCGATCTCATCCCGGCTGAGGGTTGGGATCTCGGCAGGCACATACAGCCCCCCGTCACGGGCGAGACCGGTCAGCATGGCCTCTTCAAATGTCAGCTCGGGCGCCTGCCCACGGGTAGAGATATATTTCATCGCTTCAGCCTTCGGATTTGGCGCGGGAACGCCATAGAAAAGAGGCAGTCATCGCGGCCCAGATAAAGGCCAGCGAAAACCAGGTGATCGCATATTGCAAGTGGTTGTTCGGAATGCCCTCAGCCGTCACAGCCTGTGGTGTCACGGCTGTTTCGGGCGTGATACTGCGGGCAACAATCAAAACCGGCTCGGTGCCCAGTTGTTCAGCCATATAGGCAAGGTCACGTGCATAAAGGATATTGGTATCGACTTCCGGCGCCGGCGTGGTCCAGTCGCCCTCATCCGGCCACAGAAGGTTCCCCGTCACCAAAACCGCTGCGGAGCTGCGGCGGCTATCCTTGTCAGCCGCCGGAACAAAGCCCTGATCCAGAAGCAGACGGCGTCCATCGCCTGTTTCCAGGGCAGAGATCACACGATAGCCCGTTTCGGCCTCTTTGGTGACCCAGAAGACATGCAGTTCCTGCGTCCCCAGCTCCCCCGCGGCGGTGACGGCACGGTAGCGGTCTTGAGCTTCGGATGGCGTCAGCGGGACATCCACAGGCGTCGCTGCGATGCGGGTCTGAATGACCTCCAATAGATCCGCTTTCCAAGCCAGACGCTGCACCTGCCAGGTGCCCAGCCCCAGCAGGATCGCCAGTCCAAGCCCGCCAATGGCGGAAAGGAAAATCAGTCGCTGCATGTCAGTTCCGTTGCCACAAAAAACAGCGCATGAGTTGCCCCATGCGCTGTGCTTGATACGGTCTGTTGCGTCGTTTTGAAACCTCAAACATGTACCCGGTACATTCCACCGGGCACTGGATTGATGATTACAAGCCCGAGGTGCCCCAGACATAGACTGCGAAGAACAGGAACAGCCAGACAACGTCCACGAAGTGCCAGTACCAGGCTGCGGCCTCAAAACCGACGTGCTGCTCGGGGGTGAAATCACCCTTCATCGCACGGATCAGGCACACAATCAGGAAGATGGTGCCCAACAGGACGTGGAAGCCGTGGAAGCCAGTTGCCATGAAGAAGTTGGAGTAGAACTCATCACCGCCAAACTGCCAGCCTTCGTGCAGCAGGTGGGCGTATTCGTAGCCCTGCAGGAAGGTGAAGAAAATGCCAAGCACGATACCAATGGACAGGCCCTGGATCAGCGCCTTGCGGTCATTGTTGTGCACCAGCGCGTGGTGCGCCCAGGTGACGGCACAGCCCGACAGCAGCAGCACAAGCGTGTTGATCAAAGGCAGGTGGAACGGGTCCACCCCGTAAATCTCTGGCTTGGCATATTCGGTGCCAAAGTATTCTTCCATTGGGTACATGGCGTGTTTGAAGAACGACCAGAACCACGCGAAGAAGAACATCACTTCGGACATCACGAAGAGAATGAAACCGTAGCGCAGCCCGATGCGGACCACTGGGGCGTGATCTCCCTGGCGGGCCTCGACGACCATCTGGGACCACCAGTCAAAGCTGACATAGAGCACCATGACGAGACCGCCCCAGAACATCCAGGCCGTGATACCCTGCATCCACAGAACGGCACCGAAGAGCATGATGAAACCGCCAAGAGCTGCCAAAAATGGCAGAATCGATGGAGGCAGAATGTGAAAATCGTGATTTTTAGCGTGCGCCATTTAAGTGTCCCTCACCCGTCGGCCTGGTTCGTAGTAAGATCTGCCCCGGTGTTGTCCCCGGTATCGAGGGCGGCATAGCCCTCGGGCAGATCGATTTCATAAAACGTGTACGAAAGCGTTATCGTATGCACGAATTTCCCGTCCCGGTCGGTAACGATTTCCGGGTCGACAAAGAAGGTCACGGGCATTTCCACCCGCTCCCCTGGTTGCAGCACCTGCTCGGTAAAGCAGAAGCAGTCGATTTTTTCAAAGAACGCGCCTGCGGAATAGGGCGTCACATTGTAAGAGGCCTGGCCGGCAATGGGCCGGTCCGTTGGATTGTAGGCCTCGTAGAAGGCCAGACCAGTATCACCGATCTGGATTTCCATTTCCCGCTGCACGGGTTTGAATTCCCAGGCAAAGTCGCGTTCTTTGGAACCGTCAAACCGTATGGTGACCGTCTTATCCAGAACCGTATCAGAGCCGCGCTCGGCCACCCCAGTGACGCCACCAAAGCCGGTGACCCGGCAGAACCAGTCGTAAAACGGCACCGAGGCCCAGGACAATGCGCCCATGGTGACGACAACACCCACCAGCTGCAAAACTGTTTTTTGTGGCCCCTGCAGCGCCATCAGTTCTGCTCACTTTGTGTTTGCGGGAACTGGAACCCGTTCGAGGTCACCTTGACGATGGTCAAGGCCAACACCAGCACCACAAAGCTGCCCAGCAACAGGCCAACGCCCATATTGCGGCCAAAACGGCGTTTGTGCAGGTCGTGTTCTTTGTTCAAAGCCATCTTACCAGCCTCCCAATCCATAGGGTTTCAGCGATGCTTCTACCAAGATGGCGCCAAAATGCAGGAAAAGATACAGCAGCGACAGCTTGAAGAACCTGCGCTCCGCCTTGAAGTTATCCTCTTCCGAATTGGTTTCATCGCGGCGGAAAATCTTCCAGGCGCCGAGCAGGAACAAGGCATTCATGACAACAGCGACGGCAAGGTAAATCGGCCCGCCGATGCCAGAAAAGGATGTTCCAATGGCTAGAATGGCCAGCAGGATCGTATAGACCAGGATATGAACCCGGGTGGCGCGGCGGCCATGGGTCACGGTCAGCATCGGCACGCCCGCATCATCGTAATCCGAGCGCATGAACAGGGCCAGGGCCCAGAAATGCGGCGGCGTCCACATGAAGGTCAGGGCAAACATCAGCCAGGGCTCAACCGACATGGTGCCGGTGGCGGCAATCCAGCCGATCACCGGGGGGAACGCCCCCGCGGCACTGCCAATAACGATGTTCTGTGGCGTCGCCCGCTTCAGCCACATGGTGTAGACCACCACATAAAAGAAGATGGTAAAGGCCAGGAAAGCGCCGGCAAAGACATTGGTCGCCAGCGCCAGCATGATCACCGACATGCCCGACAGCGCCAGCCCCAGGCTCAGCGCCTCGCCTGCCTCGACCTTGCCGGCGGGAATGGGGCGCGATTTGGTGCGCTTCATCACCTGGTCGATGTCGGCGTCCCACCACATGTTCAGCGCCCCGGAGGCGCCGCCGCCGATCGCGATAAACAATACGGCACAAAAGCCAATCACCGGATGCACGCCTACAGGGGCCGCCAACAGGCCAACAAAGGCCGTAAAGACGACCAGTGACATCACCCGCGGCTTGAGCAGGGCGAAATAATCGCCAAAGCTGGCCTCGTCTTCACGGGGAGTGCTGGCGTTGATGCTTGCGTCGCTCATCATAGACCCTTTTGTCGACCAGAAATGCGCAGACCCCTGCGCATTTCTCTGGTTTCAAACCCCTTCCGGGCGCCCTTCAGCGCGCCGGGGGAGCAGATTGGTGAGGCGTGCCTCAGTTGGAAGCAACCTGATAAGACTGGGGCAGACCGGCGTATTCGTCGATCGCACCTTGCAGCCACGCGTCATAGGCCTCTTGGCTGACCACTTTCACAGTGATCGGCATATAGGCGTGGTCCTTGCCGCACAGCTCGGAACACTGACCAAAGTAGATACCTTCCTTGTCCGCCTTGAACCACAGCTCGGCCAGACGGCCAGGAACCGCATCCTGCTTTACGCCAAAGGCGGGAATGGTCCAGGAGTGGATCACATCGGCACCGGTCACCTGCATCACGATGGTTTTGCCAACCGGCACAACAACCGAAGTATCTGTGGCCAGCAGGAATTCATCTTCGTTGAAACCCGCATCCACCAGCTTGGCGCGCATCGCATCGTCCAAAACAAATGGGGTCACATCGGCATCTGCAGCGCGGACTGTTTCATCCAATGTCGAGGGGTTGCCCAACATGTAGCTTTCAAACCCAAAGCCGTGATCGACATACTCATAGCCCCAGTACCACTGGTAGCCTGTCACCTTGATGGTAACGTCGCCTTTTGGGATTTCCTGTTGGCGGAACAGTTCGGGCAAGGAGAAGGAACCGATGAAAACCAAAACCAGGATTGGGATCAGCGTCCAGGCGATTTCGATAGGTGTGTGGTGGGTAAAGGCGGCAGGTGTTGGATTGGCGCGACGGTTGAACCGTACAATCGCATAAAGCAGCAAACCCGCAACAAAAACGCAGACCACGGTGATGATGACAAGAATCATCCAGTCGAGTTTGTGGATACCCTCCGCCAGTTCAGTCCCCGCTGGCTGGAAGTTCAGGCCGCCGTTGGTTGGCTTGCCAATTGTTTCTAGTGCTTCTTGCGCCATGGCTGGAAGACTGGAAAGGCCAGCAAAAAGGCCCGAAAGCATCAAAGCATTCTTCATATCATGTCCTGATCGTTTGTGATCGATTTATTCTTACAGCCGATTGCGCCCCATGGAGAGTTGATTCCACAAATCGCGCTCGTACCCGTTGTCTTTGATGCTGCTTAAAATCATATTCAGGCGTACAGATAAAGAGGCAGGCGAGCGTCAAAGCGTCGCTTTCTTGATTTAGATCAAAAAAACCTGAGGTCCGTGACATGGAAAACCCAGCCTTTCGACCCTTTGAAACCCTCCTCCCCGAGGATGAGGCCCTGCCAATCCTGCACGAAACCCTTGCAGGCGCCGAAGATGGAGAGATATTTGCCGAGCGTCACAAATCAGAGGCCCTGATGTTTGACGATGGTCGCCTGCGAAGCGCCAGCTATGATGCCTCCGAAGGGTTTGGCCTGCGGGCGGTCAACGGCGAGGTGGCCGGATACGCGCATTCCACCGAGGTTTCCATTGCCGCCCTGAAACGGGCAGCACAAACCGCGCGACTGGCAGTGGGGGAGGGCGGCGGCACCTATGCGGATGCCCCCCAGGCGACCAACAAACGGCTTTATACAGACGCGGATCCGATTGGCGACCTGCCCTTCCCCGTCAAGGTCGAGACCCTGCGCGAGATTGACGCCTATGCCCGTGATCTAGATCAAAGAGTGGTGCAGGTCTCCGCTTCGATTGCCGCCTCGCTGCAGGAAATCGAAATCCTGCGCGCCGATGGGGTGCGGGTGCGCGACACCCGGCCGATGACCCGGCTGAATGTGTCGGTGATTGTCGAACAGGACGGGCGGCGCGAAAGCGGCTCGGCTGGCGGCGGAGGCCGTGTCGGGCTGGACGGGCTGATAGATCCCGCCGCCTGGGCCGACAAGGCCAAAGAGGCACTGCGCATTGCCCTGGTCAACCTGGAGGCGGTCCCCGCCCCGGCGGGCGCCATGGAAGTGGTGCTTGGCCCCGGTTGGCCCGGCATTTTGCTGCACGAAGCCATCGGTCACGGGCTGGAAGGCGATTTCAACCGCAAGGGCAGCTCTGCCTTTGCCGGGCTGATGGGGCAACGCATTGCGGCCCCCGGCGTTACTGTGCTGGATGATGGCACCATCGCGGATCGGCGCGGCTCGATCACCGTGGATGACGAAGGCACCCCGTCGCAAAAGAACACCCTGATCGAAGACGGCATTCTGGTGGGCTTTATGCAGGACCGCCAGAACGCCCGCCTTATGGGGGTTGAGCCAACCGGCAACGGGCGACGCCAAAGCTACGCCCACGCGCCAATGCCCCGGATGACCAACACCTATATGCTGGGCGGCGAAACAGACCCCGCCGATCTGGTTGCCGGCGTCAAAGACGGCATCTGGGCCGTTGGGTTTGGTGGCGGCCAAGTTGATATTACCAATGGCAAATTTGTCTTTTCCTGCACCGAAGCCTACCGGGTGGAGAACGGCAAGGTGGGCGCCCCGGTCAAAGGCGCCACCCTTATCGGCGATGGCGCCACCGCGCTGAAACAAATCCGGGCACTGGGCAATGACATGCAGCTGGACCCGGGCATGGGCAACTGCGGCAAGGCCGGACAATGGGTGCCGGTTGGCGTGGGGCAACCCAGCGTGCTGATGGATGGGCTGACGGTTGGCGGTTCGGCAACTTGAGATCACGCGCCGTGCTTTACGGCAGGCGACTTTCTCAACCCCAGCCCGCCGCTCGCAAAGGCCAAAACCCGCCCCCTAAAGGGCGGAAAAAAGCTATCATAAATCGCGAGGATACGCGGGTTCTTTACCAAAAACGCGGCCGATTTGGGCGCGTTTTTTTGGAATTTTTGCGGGCTATTACAAGGAAAAACAGGCAAGCTGGTACCAGAAGCACGAATCTTTACTGTTAGTTTTCAATGCCCTGCAAAGGGTTTTCGTAGGATCTCTAAAAATCACGCTCAGGTTGTCGAAAATCTTTGGATAATTTTCAAATATTCACCGCCTGTTAACTGTTTCTAGGGTATCCCTTTAACTGCAAATAGGCGGAGCGACGGATGACCGAGGAAGCACATTCTTCCACTCACCCCCCACTCCCACCCACCACGGAAGATAGCTGGTTTTCCAAGCTCCGCCTTTTGCGCTCTCGACGTGTAGGCCCGGTGACGTTTCACCGCCTCCTCGCAGAGCATGGTTCAGCGCAGAACGCGCTGGATGCGTTGCCAAAAATGGCACGTGCCGCCGGAATGTCAGGATATGAAATATGCCCTGCAAGTGCGGTCACCGCAGAAGTAAACGCCGCAAAAGCCGCCAAAGCGCGGCTTTTGTGCTTTGATGCTCCGCTCTACCCCCCTGCACTCTCGCAGCTTAGCTCAGCGCCACCGTTGCTCTGGGCGATTGGCGATTTGCAGCATCTGACCCGACCAATGATTGCCCTGGTCGGCGCCCGCAATGCCTCCTCTTTGGGGACCCGCATGGCCCGTAGCCTGGCCCGGGATCTGGGTGCAGCGGGATTTACCGTGGTGTCAGGTCTGGCGCGGGGCGTGGATACTGCGGCCCATCTTGCCAGCCTGGAAACCGGCACCATTGCGGTTCTGGCCGGGGGCTGTGATGTGATTTATCCCTCGCAAAATACCGACCTGGCCCAAAATATCGCCCGCAAGGGCCTGATCCTGTCAGAACAACCCATGCAGCGTACCCCCCAGGCCCGTGATTTTCCCAAACGCAACCGCATCATTGCCGGTCTCGCCCAGGCCGTCATCGTGGTTGAGGCCGCCGGTCGATCCGGCAGCCTGATCACCGCCCGTGACGCGCTGGATCTGGGGCGCGAGGTCATGGCGGTCCCCGGTCACCCCTTTGACGCCCGCGCTTTTGGCTGCAATGCTCTGATCCGCGACGGCGCGGTACTGGTGCGCAACGCTGAAGATGTCATTGCAGCGCTGCCCCCGATGTCATTTACGGCAACTGGCAGCGTGTCAACCGCTGCCCCACCAGCGCCTGAGGTCTCCAAACCCGCGGCATCTGGCCGCAAGGAGACTGTGACAGAAAAACTGACGCAGCTTTCGGCCCTGACCCAGGCTCTGGCAGGGGTGCCGACGCCGCCGCCGGAAAAGCGCAGCCTGAAAGAAACTGCGGCCTTGCATCAGATGATTCTGGCCGGCCTCGGCCCCAGCCCGACGGCTTCCGACCAGTTGATGCGCGATCTGGAGCTGACACCGCAGGCTTTCACCCCGGCGCTGACCGAACTGGAGCTGGAGGGCAAGATCAGCCGTATTCCCGGCGGCCTGCTCACCCGGCGCAACCGCGGGGACAAGAGTGGATAGCCTGCCCCGCAACACCCGCCCGCCCCGTGTCTTTGCGCCCCCCGAGAGGGGCGAAAAGTCACCCCAAACATGACGTGGATCAGGTCAGAAAACGCCCCTGACAGCAGTCACACCTCCTGCGTCCAATGCTCTCTCATTGACATTCTCCCCTTGCGCCGCTGAACTTGCGCAGCCATAGAACGCCCGTTAGTGCACTTAAGAGGCCAAAGAATTACATGCCAGTTGTTGTTGTCGAATCCCCGGCCAAAGCCAAAACAATCAATAAGTACCTGGGGTCAGACTATACCGTTCTGGCCTCTTATGGCCATGTGCGCGACCTGCCCGCCAAAAACGGATCGGTCGATACCGACAACGAATTTGAAATGACATGGGAGATTGGCAACGACAGCCGCAAACATGTCAAAGCCATCGCCGATGCGCTGAAAGAAGACAACGAACTGATTCTCGCAACTGACCCCGATCGCGAAGGCGAGGCGATCAGCTGGCACCTGCAACAGGCGCTAACCAAACGGCGCTCGATCAAAAAGGATACGCCCGTCAGCCGGGTGACCTTTAATGCCATCACCAAAGAGGCCGTGGCCGAGGCCATGCGCAATCCGCGTCAGGTGGATATGCCCCTGGTCGAAGCCTATCTGGCCCGCCGCGCGCTCGATTATCTGGTGGGGTTCAACCTGTCGCCGGTTCTATGGCGCAAACTACCCGGCGCGCGCTCGGCCGGGCGAGTGCAATCGGTCTGCCTGCGCCTGATCGTTGAGCGCGAAATGGAGATCGAGGCGTTTAATCCGCAGGAATACTGGTCGGTCAAAGCCAATATGACCACTCCGCGCGGTCAGGATTTTGAAGCCCGCCTCACGGTACTGGGCGGCGATAAGCTCGACAAATACAGCCTGGCCAATTCCACTGCCGCCGAACTGGCGGTGCAGGCAGTATCCAGCCGCAACATGGTGGCTCAATCGGTAGAGGCCAAGCCCGCCTCCCGCAATCCATCTGCCCCCTTCATGACCTCGACCCTGCAACAAGAAGCCAGCCGCAAATTTGGCATGGGTGCCAAGCAGTGCATGAACGCCGCTCAGCGGCTTTATGAGGCGGGTCTCATCACCTATATGCGAACCGATGGCATCGATATGGCGCCTGAGGCGGTGCAGGCCGCGCGCGATGAAATCAAGACACGCTACGGGGCGGAATATGTTCCCAGCTCCCCGCGCATCTACAAGAACAAGGCCAAGAACGCGCAAGAGGCCCACGAATGTATCCGCCCCACCGAAATGGGCCGCGACGCCAAAAGCCTGAAGGTCTCGGAAGAGGACCAGCGTCGGCTGTATGATCTGATCTGGAAGCGCACCCTGGCCTGCCAGATGGCCGGTGCCCGGCTGGAGCGCACCACGGTTGATCTGGGCTCTGACGATGGCCAGGTGGTGCTGCGCGCCACCGGTCAGGTGATGCTGTTTGACGGCTTCCTCCGGGTTTATGAGGAAGGCCGCGATGACGTGGTCGACGAAGACGACAAGCGCCTGCCGCAGATCATGCAGGGCGAAGCGATGAAGTTCTCCGCCACCATGGGGCCACAGGCCGACAAGGCTGGCAAAGACGCCTCGATCCTGTCGGACAACAAGGCGGTTCTGGGGCTGCAGCACCACACCCAACCACCGCCGCGCTTTACCGAGGCAACCCTGGTCAAGCGGATGGAAGAGCTGGGCATTGGTCGCCCCTCTACCTATGCCAGCGTCATCACCACAATTCAGGACCGCGAATATGTCCGTAAGGACAAGAACCGGCTCTACCCCGAAGACAAGGGCCGCATCGTCACCATCTTCCTGCTGAACTTTTTCCGCACCTATGTGGGCTATGAGTTCACCGCCAATCTGGAAGGTGAATTGGATGACGTCAGTGCAGGCGGGCGCGACTACAAAGACATCCTAAGCAAATTCTGGCGCGATTTTTCGGCTGCGATCTCAGAAACTTCGGATCTGCGGATCTCGGAAGTGCTGGATGTGCTGGACGAAACCCTCGCACCACAGCTGTACCCGCCGCGCGAAGACGGCACCGATCCGCGCGTCTGCCCAAAATGCGGCGCCGGTCAGCTGCATCTGAAGACCTCGCGCACCGGTGGCTTTGTCGGCTGCGGCAACTACCCCGAGTGCAACTATACCCGCCCCATTTCGGGTGAGGGCGCCGAGGGCTATGAAAAGGTTCTGGGGGAAGACGACGGTGATGAAATTCATCTCAAGTCCGGTCGCTTTGGCCCCTATGTGCAACGCGGCGAGGCCACGCCCGAGAACAAAAAACCACCGCGCTCATCGCTGCCGAAACAGGGCAAGGAATTCCTGGCCGGCTGGGGCCCAAATGAGGTGACGTTGGAACAGGCGGTTACCCTGCTGACCCTGCCGCGTGAAATTGGCCCCCACCCCGAAGGCGGCGTCATTGCGGCCAATCTGGGTCGGTTTGGCCCCTATATCATGCACCAGCTGCCGGATGAGGAAAAACCCGTTTACGCCAATCTGAAAGAGACACTGGATGTCTTTGAAATCGGCATGAACCGGGCGATGGAGATGATCACCGAGAAGCGCAACAATCCGGGCCGCGGTCGTCGGGCAGCCGCCAAGGCGCTGCGCGAACTGGGCGAACATCCTGACAGCGGCGGCGCAATCCAGATCATGGATGGCCGGTATGGGCCGTATGTGAAGTGGGAAAAGGTCAATGCCACGATCCCGAAAGAGGTCGAGGTGAAGGATGTGACCCTGGAACAGGCGGTGGAGTGGATTGCCGAGAAGGCTGGTAAATCGGGGGCAAAGAAAAAGGCCCCGGCCAAGAAAAAAGCACCTGCCAAAAAAGCGACAGCCAAAAAGCCCGCAGCGAAGAAGCCTGCGGCCAAGAAAGCTGCACCAAAGACCGCCGCCGCAAAGGCCACCACGACAAAGGCCACAGACAGCAACTAACCTCTGTCTGTCGGCCCCAAGGTCGCAGTTGGGGGCGCTGCCCCCGGCCCCCTTTTTTTTGGGGGGCCTCCCCCGAGGTATTTTCGGTAAGATGAAACCCAGCCGTTGCAACGCCTGCTGCTGTAGGATGCGGCGGACGGCTCGTTTTGGGACGCCGGGCTGACGGCTCCGTAGTAATACGCGCGCTGATCAGTATTATTGACTCCGCGCCGCCTCGGGGCCAGAACCGGGGCAACTGGCTGTTGATGGGAGAACTCAATGAAGAAGATCTATTCCAGCGCCTCTGAAGCACTTGATGGGTTGCTTCATGACGGCATGTTCATTGCGGCGGGTGGCTTTGGCCTCTGCGGCATTCCCGAGCTGTTGCTCGATGCAATCAAGGAGGCAGGCACCAAGGATCTGACCTTTGCCTCCAACAATGCGGGTGTCGATGATTTTGGCATTGGCATTTTGCTGCAGACCAAACAGGTCAAGAAGATGATCTCTTCTTATGTGGGGGAAAACGCTGAATTTATGCGTCAGTATCTCAGCAATGAGCTGGAGCTGGAATTCAACCCGCAAGGCACCCTGGCTGAGCGCATGCGTGCCGGTGGTGCTGGCATTCCCGGGTTCTACACCAAGACCGGTGTGGGCACCGTGATTGCCGAGGGCAAAGAGCACAAGGATTTTCCCACCGGCGCCGACGGCCAGCCTGAGACCTATATCATGGAAGAGGGCATTTTTGCCGATCTCGCCATCGTAAAGGCCTGGAAAGCTGACGAAACCGGCAATCTGGTGTTCCGCAAGACCGCGCGCAACTTTAACGCGCCTGCCGCCACCTGTGGCAAGGTTTGCATTGTTGAAGTCGAAGAGATCGTGCCCACGGGCAGCCTGGAGCCCGACAGCATTCACCTGCCCGGCATCTATGTGCATCGCATCATCAAAGGCGATCACGAGAAACGCATCGAACAGCGCACTGTGCGCCAGAAGGAGGCCTGATCCATGGCATGGGACCGCAATCAAATGGCCGCCCGCGCAGCGCTGGAACTGCAGGACGGCTGGTATGTGAACCTCGGCATCGGTATCCCGACCCTGGTCTCCAACTATATCCCCGAAGGTGTCGAAGTGACGCTTCAGTCGGAAAACGGCATGCTGGGCATGGGCCCCTTCCCTTTTGACGGAGAAGAGGACGCCGATCTGATCAATGCCGGCAAGCAGACCATCACCGAGCTGCCGCAGACCGCCTATTTTGATTCCGCGCAGAGCTTTGCGATGATCCGCGGCGGCAAGATCGCCATGGCCATCCTGGGCGCGATGGAAGTGGCCGAAAACGGCGATCTGGCAAACTGGATGATCCCGGGCAAGCTGGTCAAAGGCATGGGCGGCGCCATGGATCTGGTGGCTGGCGTTGGCCGCGTTGTGGTGGTCATGGATCACACCAACAAACATGGCGACAGCAAGGTGCTGAAAAGCTGCACCCTGCCCCTGACCGGTCAGAAAGTTGTCGACCGCATCATCACCAATCTTGGTGTGCTGGATGTGGTTGAAGGCGGCTTGAAAATCGTTGAATGCGCCGATGGAGTCTCTGAGGAAGAGCTGCGCGCCGCCACCCAGGCCACCATCGTCAACTAAGCCCAAAGGGTCTGTCATTCCGCGCTTTGGTGAGGGACCGCTTTGTTAGAAAGGGCTCGTCTCATTTTGAGATGAGCCCTTTTCGATTCTCGACAGGACCTAAAGGCGAGTATGCTGGCGCAAAACCTGACCTTGACGTAAGGCAAGGGGTCTTTGGAGCAGAGCAGAAAAAATGCTGGGTATGTCGTTTTTAATGCGCCTTTTTCGACGGCATAAAGTCGCTGTGAACACATTGCGGGCAAAATTAACTTGCCAAGCGACACAGGTAGTTTATCCGAAGGCACATATTCAAAAAACACGGCAGGCGCATGACAAACTCCAATGACCTTCCCAAACCGCAGTCTCCTGAGCGGTCTTCGCGCGATTGGGTGAAGATTTTGGCAAAATATCGCGAGCCCAACGAGCTGCGCAGCGGCTTTGAACTGGGGGTCAGCGCGATACCGTTCTTCCTGCTTTGGGCGCTGGCGTGGTGGGCTTTGTCATACAGCTACTGGCTGGCTTTTGCGATCTCGGTGGTAAATGCTGCCTTTTTGCTGCGCCTGTTCACAATCCAACACGACTGCGGCCATGGTGCCTTTTTCAAAAATCGACAGTTGAGCGACTGGGTTGGCCGGATCTTGGGAGTTTTGACCCTCACCCCCTATGATGTCTGGCGCCGGACCCATTCTGAGCACCACAGCGCTGCGGGCAATCTCGACAAGCGTGGCATGGGGGATGTGCACACACTCACCGTGGCGGAGTATCAGGCGCTGTCGCCTTTTGGTAAGTTGCACTACCGGGTCTATCGCAGCCCGTTCACACTGTTTGGCCTGGGGCCAAGCTACCTGTTCCTTCTGCAAAACCGCATCCCGCTGGGTCTGATGAACAGCCTGCGCTATTGGACCAGTGCCATGGGCACCAACCTGGCCATTCTGGCGGCTCTGGGCGCGATCTGGTACTTTGGTGGCCTGTTGCCGCTGTTGCTGATCTTCCTGCCCTCGACCATTCTGGCGGCCACCGCAGGTGTCTGGCTGTTCTACGTGCAGCACCAGTTTGAAACCACCCACTGGGAAAACGCCGGCGATTGGCAACTGCATGATGCGGCGCTCAATGGCAGCTCTTACTATGTCCTGCCAGCGGTCTTGCAATGGTTCACGGCCAATATTGGCATTCACCAGGTCCATCATCTCTATAGCCGTATCCCCTTTTACCGTCTCACCGAGGTGATTAAGGATCATTCCGAGCTGGCGATGAAAAACCGGCTGACCATCCGCGAAAGCCTGGCCTGCGCTCGCCTGCATTTGTGGGATGAAAACAGCAAACGCCTGCTGTCGTTCTCGCAGGCGCGGGCCCTTTACGGGTAAACGCCCAATCAGATGGCACATCCATCATGCGGGGCCATGTGGCCCCGTTTTTTGTGGGGCCTTTGCTATTTTTAAGCCTGCTGGTGATGAGTGCCTGCGCGCCAGATCGCTGCACAAACGGCTGCGATTGCTTCCGGTAGGATCTGCAGCCCCTGTCCATCGACCGGCGACCGCTGATCGGACCGCTGATTAGCCTGCCGAGGCTCTCTCAAACGGTTCTCGCCGTCATTTCACCGGTCGAAACACACAGCCATCGCTGATCAGCTCTGGCGGTGTCAGGCACAGCGCCCGGGCCACTTGATAGGCCGCAAGCACCTTGGGCACATAGTCACGGGTTTCGGCAAAGGGTGGCACGCCTTGATGGGCCCGTACTGCCCCTTCGCCTGCGTTATACCCCGCCAGCGCCAGAACCGCGTCCCCGGAAAATTCGTCAAGCAGCCAATCCAGGTATTGGATGCCGCCACTGATGTTTTGATCCGCCATCAAAGCATCCGACACGCCAAAGCGCGCTGCGGTATCCGGCATCAGCTGCATCAGCCCCTCTGCCCCGGCGCTGCTCACCGCCTCTGCCTTACCTGCGGATTCCACCGCGATCACCGCCAGCACCAGCGCCGGGGACACCTGGCTATCCGCTGAGGCAATCAAGATGGGCACGGCCTGTTCCTGGATGATTTGCTGCATCAGCTGCAAGCCAGGTGCGGAAACCGGGGTTGGTGCGGTCCTGAGCGCCGTCAACGCCAGCTCCAGGCGATTGTGCGTCGGCTCCCCCGCGATCCCGGTTGGAACCCGCTGCCAGAACCAGCCATAGCGGCCAATCTCCCCCGGTGCAGCAGCTGCACTGGTTGCGGCCTGCGGTGCGTCAGCAGAACCGGTCGCAGGCGCCGTCTGCGGTTCCTGGATCTGAATGGTGATCTTTGGCGGTGTGCCGGGCTTGGGCGCAGCAACGCGTCTGGCTTCAAAGGTTGGAAAAGGCTGCGGCACGTTCCTTGGTCTGCCCGCATCACTCTGTTGGGCAGCGATCTCTGCCACCCCGAGGGCCAGAACCAGGGGGGCAATGATAAATGTCATCCCCAATAGAGATCTCTTGGTCATTTCACCGCTCAAAACTTAGGTCTTTTTTCCGGCAGACTCACCGATCCCGGCGCAAAAAGCCAGTTTTACCGCCGCAAATCTGGCAGTTTCGCCATATTTGCCGCCAACCGCCCCAGCAAAGCCCCGAGGATTGACAAAGAGTAAATTCTTAAATTGTTCCATTACAGACACTTACCTGCGATCTTGCCAAAAAGTTAAAATTGGGCAGCGATTTTCAGAATCCGGCCCAATTCCTGCCATGCTCTCCCGGCTATATGTATTCATCCAAGCGACACAGGGTCGGTGAGAGAGAGAGACAGACCCTGAAACGACGTCGCCGGGTAACGCAAAACCTTAGATATCCCTGGAGGGACAATACAATGATCAAATTCATCAAAAACTTCCGCAAAGACGACTCTGGCGCCGTGACTGTTGACTGGGTTGTTCTGACCGCTGCTGTTTGTGCCCTGGCTGGCGCTGCTTATACCGCGATCGAAACTGGTTCCGGCAACCTGACCGCAGACACCAGCGCCTACCTGAGCGGCAAAACTGATACTATTGGTGTTGCTGGTCAGTAATTGACCTTAGCGCGCTAGTATTATCGACGATTGCTTGGGGCCGTGTCTTTGCAAAAGGGCGCGGCCCCTTCCCGAAGCTACATATGAGCGAGGGTTAAATGAAGAAAATTTGGTTGTTTATAGCTAGCGACGACGGCGCTGTAACTGTTGACTGGGTCGTGCTGACCGCGGGAATAATTGGCTTAACAATGTTCGCTTTCAACTCGATGCTTGATGGCACTCTGAGCTTTACAGACGCGGTGATCGAGTACCTGTCAAACTGGGACTTCAGCTAACGCACCCCCATTGGCCAGGCCAAAGGGCTGCACTTTTGTCACTGTAAGACTTATCACCTTACCGGTTCTGCCCTTGGCTAGAGCCGGTTCCAAAAGAGAAAGGTCACACAATGCGCGCAGTATTTGGATTAGTCCTTATTGTCGGGGTCGCCCTCGCTGGCGGCGCTGTGATGATGGCAAAGAACTACATCTCCGCCTACCAGAACGAACTTGCCCGGGAACGCGCCAATCGTGGCGAAGTGATCCCAACCACAGACGTTTTTGTGGCCAACAGCCAGTTGAAATACGGCGAGCGGCTGACCAAAGACCTGGTGCGCAAGGTGCGTTGGCCCAGTGAATCTATCCCCGAAGGTGCCTTTACCTCGCTGGAAGCCCTGTTCCCCCCGGCCAATCCTGGTGATCTGCGGGTGGTGTTGCGGACCATGGAAAAGGATGAGGCCCTGCTGGCAGCCAAGCTGACCAATCCTGGTCAGGATGCCGGCATTACATCGCAGTTGCGCCGCGGCATGCGGGCTTTTGCCATCAGCGTTGATGTGTCCTCAGGTGTGTCTGGATTCCTG
Source organism: Phaeobacter sp. G2 (assembly GCA_025163595.1). Classification (NCBI taxonomy): domain Bacteria; kingdom Pseudomonadati; phylum Pseudomonadota; class Alphaproteobacteria; order Rhodobacterales; family Roseobacteraceae; genus Phaeobacter; species Phaeobacter sp. G2. The sequence goes on along the minus strand of CP104100.1, from coordinate 1,423,018 downwards.
CGTCCCGGCGACCATGTGGATGTCTACTGGACCGGCAGCGTGCAGCATGGAGCAAATCGCGGCGGGCAAGAGATCACCCGGCTTATTGAACCCAGCATCGAATTGATTGCAGTGGACCAAAGCGCCAGCAGCGAAATCAACGGAGCCACAATTGCCCGCACGGTGACCGTAGCGGTGCAGCCAGAACAGGTGGCCGCATTGGCACAGGCCCAGACCACCGGGCGCCTGTCACTATCTTTGGTTGGCGCCGGTGATGACACTGTGGCTTCGGTTGTCGAAGTAAACCAGCGTAGTCTTCTGGGCCTTGGGGAGCAACTGGCGCCAGCGCCGGTCGAACAAAAACGGGTCTGCACCATCCGCACCCGCCGTGGCGCTGAAGTGGTGGAAATCCCGATCCCCTGCACCAACTAAGGCGCAGTGCAAGAAGCAGTGCCCAAACCAGCGACTTCCGGCCAGATCGTTTAGGCCTGTTGATTTGGGAAGGGCTGTGTTCTCAACCAATTAACCTCCAGCACCGGGCTGTCCTTTGGGATGGCCCGTTTTTTTCTGTTGCCGCTGCCCCACAGGGAAATAGCTGTAACTCTCCGCCAGAAGCCTTTGATTCTTGCAATAATTCGCAAATTGCCGCAGAGTGTAGCCAAACAACGGGCAAAAAGACCCGAAAATGAGGCGTGATCGGAAAGGCAGGTCACATGAGAATTCGTGGATTTATGGCGGCAGCTCTCACTGGGCTATCGTTGCTCTGTATGGCTGTGCCAGAGGCGTCTCTGGCCAATGGGTTGCGCGTGGTCAAACGCGGCACCTCTGTTACTTTGGATGTGCCGATGAACCGCGCCGTGGTGGTCGAAAGCGATGACCCCTTTGCCGAGCTGAGCATTGCCAACCCCAATATCGCCGATATCTCTTCGCTGTCCGACCGCACCATCTATGTGCTGGGGAAATCCCCCGGTCTGACCACCCTGACCCTGCTGGATGCCTCGGGCAAGCTGATCACCAATGTAAATGTACGGGTGGCTGCAGATGTCTCGGAGTTCAAACAACGCCTCCGCCAGATCCTGCCGGGTGAGCAAATCGAAGTGCGTACCGCAAACGACGGGATCGTTCTGTCCGGCAATGTCTCCAGTGCGGCACGTCTGCAACGTGCCCTGGATCTCGCCGAACGTTATGCCCCCGAACGGGTGAGCAACCTGATGAACGTCGGCGGTGTGCAGCAGGTCATGCTAAAGGTGCGCTTTGCTGAAATGCAGCGCTCCGTTTCCAAAGCCCTGCATTCCTCGGTTGCTCTCGGCGGCAGCAGTGGCACCTCTGGTGAAACCGGCCAATGGCTGCAAGGGACCAATGGGCTCGGCAATCCCGTCGAAGTCAAAAACGGCATTGCCGGGGCGCTTGCCTTTCAGTTCGGTGTCGGATCACTTCAGGTTGGCCTGTTGCTGGAAGCCCTGGAACGCAAAGGCGTGGTGCGCACCCTGGCAGAGCCAAACCTGTCTGCCCTCTCCGGGCAAGAGGCCAAATTCCTTGCCGGTGGCGAATATCCTATTCCCGTCGCCCAGGATGGCGGCACCGTCTCCATCGAGTTCAAACCCTTTGGTATCGAGTTGAACTTCGTTCCACGGGTCGTGGATGGCGATCTGATCAATCTTGAGCTCAAGGCCGCTGTTTCTGCGGTTGATACCAGTAACTCGATCACCGCAAATGGTCTTGACGTGGCCGCGTTCTCGCGCCGCGAAACATCGACCACAGTCGAGTTGCGTGACGGTGAGAGCTTTGCTGTTGCCGGGCTGGTGCAGGATGACTTTTTGGATCAGACCTCACAGGTGCCGTGGATTGGCGATGTTCCAGTGCTGGGCGCCCTGTTCCGCAGCGCCGATTATCAGCGTAATCAAACAGAGCTGGTGATTATTGTCAGCGCCCACCTGGTCACCCCCACCCGTGGCGAGGCCCTGAGCCTGCCAACCGACCGCATCAAACCCCCAAGTGAGTCCGAGCTCTTTCTCTTGGGCCGCACGGTTCATTCCCAAAAAGGCCCTGCCAGTGAAGTTGCCAAGCAAGACTTCAACGGCTCTTACGGCTATGTGATGGACTAAAGCAAAGGATGACCGGGAAAATGATCAAAAGCGTAGCGATCCTGGGGCTGTTCCTAAGCGCCACAGCCTGTAGCCACAATCAGGCGGGTGAACCGCTGGACAGCAGCCTGATGGGCGCAGCCACCGCCAATAACACGGCGATGATGCGCGGCGAAGGTGAATATGCCATTCAGCTGGCCGCACGGTTTGCCGAAGAAGTGCCAACCACTATCAATTTTGGCTTTAATGAGGCCCGCCTGGATGGTGAAGCCCGCGCGGTGCTGGATCGCCAAGCGGCATGGATCAAGCAATTCCCCGAAGTCCGCTTCCGGGTCTATGGCCACACGGATGCCGTTGGCGGCAATAGCTACAACAAACGGCTTGGCCTGCGCCGCGCCCGCGCTGCCGTCAATCACCTGGTGAGCCGTGGCATTGATCGCCGCCGCCTGGAGGCCATGGTGTCGCAGGGGGAAAGCCAGCCGCTGATCCTGACCCAGGAACCGGAGCGCCGCAATCGCCGCACCGTCACCGAAGTAAGCGGTTTCCTGAAACGCCACCCTTCGGTGCTGGATGGCAAATATGCGCAGATCGTCTATCGCGACTACGTCGAAAGCGCCGTTGTCCCCACAACACTGACCGCTGAGCAATCTCTGCCCACCGCTGGGGAATAATCTGGCCCTAACGGCCCGCCAAGTTCTTAGAGTTTTAGGAACCCTTAACAATTCCCAATAATTGGGGCTTTTTGGCCCCAATCTCGCCCAGATCTTCACCGACATTGATCCTCAGAAGCAGTCAGGCAATCCGTCGTTTGCCAGACCGCTTTGGAACCAAGAGGATGATGTCGATGAGCGGTGAAATGCCACAAACTGAAACAGCTGCCATTGTTGCCTGCACAATCAGCCGCGACGTGCAGAATTTCGACCTCTTGATTGAAGACATGGAAACAGCACTGGGCGAGGCCTGGGGCGATCTTGGGTTTAACGAAACCCTGGCCTTTTTTGCCCAGCCCGAAGCCGAGACCCTGGAATTTGTCGCCCTCGCAATGGACAGTGAAGATGAAGCCAACCTGGCGCAGATGGGCGAAATCATCACTCAGGCCAAGGCTCGCGACATCAAGGTGATTCTGATCGCCGAGGAAGTCAGCCCCGCCGCCCTGCACACCCTGCTGCGACAGGGGGCCGATGAGTTTATTCCCTATCCGCTGCCAGAGCGCGAATTGCAGGCCGCCATTGACCGGCTCAGCACACCCGAGCCCGAGCCAGCAGCGCAAAACAATCCACATGCTCTGCAACCGGATGCCCGCCGTGAAGGCGCGGTTATCGTCTGTCACGGCTTGGCCGGTGGCACTGGCTCGACCACGCTGGCTGTGAACCTCGCCTGGGAGCTCGCCGAGATGAGCAGCCAAAAGGCACCTTCGGTTTGCCTGCTGGACTTTGACATGCAGCAGGGGTCGATTTCGACCTATCTCGATCTGCCGCGCCGCGAGGTCGTGATGGAGATGTGGAGCGAAACCGAAGAGATGGATGCCGATATTTTTGGCCAGGCGCTACTGCCCTTTGAGGAAAAACTGCAGGTTCTGACTGCGCCCAGTGACATGATCCCGCTGGAATTCATCTCAGTGGAAGACATCGAACGCGTAGTGGAAATGGCCCGCAGCCATTTTGATTTTGTCATCATCGACATGCCCCATACGCTGGTGCAGTGGTCGGAAACCATTTTGCAGATGGCCCATGTCTATTTTGCCCTGATCGAGCTGGACATGCGCTCGGCCCAGAACGCCCTGCGCCTGAAACGGGCCCTGCAATCCGAAGGCCTGCCCTTTGACAAACTGCGCTTTGCCCTGAACCGGGCACCAAAATTCACCGACCTCAGCGGCAAAAGCCGGGTCAAACGCATGGCCGAAAGCCTTGGCATCTCGATTGATCTGCAACTGCCCGATGGTGGCAAACCAATCACCCAAAGCTGCGATCACGGGCTGCCACTGGCAACATCAAACGCCAAGAACCCCCTGCGCAAGGAAATCGCCAAACTGGCGCGTTCCCTGCACGACTTGGGGGCCAGCGAGGCCGAGGCAGCAGCCTAGCCTCTACCGTCCCATTTTACTGAGTACCCGGGGGGTCTCTCATGTTTTCGAAGTACAAGAAACAACCATCCAAGCCAAAGGCCGCAGCACCGGTCGTCGAAGCTGCTGCAGCAGCGACGCCCAGCCCAGCTGCAAAACCCAGCCTGCGGCGTCCGATCACCCGCGTTGCTGCCGAAGCCTCCGCCCATGACAAGGAGCGCAAGCGCCAGGAACGTCTGAGCGAAATCAAGGTTCAGCTGCACCGCGATTTGCTGGAAAACCTCAACCTGGCTGCCCTGGAAACCGCCCCGGAAGCAGAGCTGCGCGGCGAAATTTCTGCCATTGCCGCTGAAATCCTTGAAGAAAAGGGTATCGTGCTCAACCGTGAAGACCGCATGACGCTCAACAAAGAGCTCTATGATGAGGTCACCGGCCTGGGCCCGCTTGAGACGCTTTTGCAGGATGAAACCGTCAGCGACATTCTGGTCAACGGCCCGCACCAGATTTTCATCGAACGCAGCGGTAAACTGCAGCTGAGCAACATCGCCTTCAAAGATGAAAAGCACCTGATGCGGATCATCGACAAGATTGTATCGGCTGTTGGCCGTCGTGTGGATGAGAGCAACCCTTATGTGGATGCCCGTCTGGCTGATGGTTCGCGATTCAACGCCATGGTGCCGCCGGTTGCGGTGGATGGCTCATTGGTGTCGATTCGGAAGTTCAAAAAAGACAAGCTGGGCATTGATGACCTGGTTGAATTTGGCGCCTTCACCGAAGAAATGGCCGCCTATCTTCAGGCTGCCGTTTCCACCCGGCTCAATGTGATTGTGTCAGGCGGGACCGGGTCTGGTAAAACCACCACGCTGAACGCGCTTTCGTCCTTTATTGATAACGCCGAACGTATTCTGACGATCGAGGATACTGCGGAACTTCAGCTGCAACAGACCCATGTGGGACGGATGGAAAGCCGCCCGCCCAATGTTGAGGGCAAAGGCGAAGTCTCGCCGCGGGATTGTCTGAAAAACGCCCTGCGGATGCGTCCGGACCGGATCATCGTCGGGGAAACCCGTGGTGAAGAAGTCATCGACATGTTGCAGGCGATGAACACCGGCCACGATGGATCCATGACCACAATCCACGCCAACTCGGCGCGCGATGGCATTTCCCGACTGGAAAACATGATCGCCATGGCCGGCATGGAAATGCCGATCAAGGCGGTGCGCAGTCAGATCTCTTCGGCGGTGAACGTCATTGTACAGGCCTCGCGTCTGCAGGATGGCTCGCGTCGGATGACCTCGATCACCGAAATCACCGGCATGGAGGGCGATGTGATCTCGATGCAGGAACTGTTCCGCTTTCAGCGTGTCGGGCTGACCCCCGACAACAAGATCATCGGCCATTTCACCGCCACCGGCGTGCGCAGCCACTATTCCGAGCGCTTCCGTCTTTGGGGCTATGACCTGCCATCTTCAATTTATGAACCCAGCCAAGTGGAGGTCTGAAGATGCAACTGAGTGCAGAACCGGTCATCTATATCCTGATCTTTGTCGGTGTGGTGGTGCTGGTCGAGGGCATCTATCTGGTAGCCTTTGGCAAATCCATCCGGCTGAACAATCAGGTCAATCGCCGTCTGGAAATGATGGAAAAGGGCAGCAGCCGCGAACAAGTGTTGGAGCAGCTGCGCAAGGAACTGGGCCAGCATGGCAAATCCAAGACCATCCCGCTCTATTCCATTCTTGCCGAAAAGGCGCAAAAGGCGGCCATCGCCTTTAGTCCCAAACAGCTGATGATGATCATGGCAGGGGTCGCCACCCTTGCCTTTTTTGGCCTCAGCATCGGTACCAATACCCCCCTGCCCCTGCGGGTTCTGGCCGCGATCGTCATGGGTGTGGGCGGTGTGTTTTTCTGGGTCAACCGGAAGGCCAGCAAACGCATGGCGATGATCGAAGAGCAACTGCCAGATGCGGTGGAGCTGATGGTGCGCAGCCTGCGGGTGGGCCACCCGTTCAACTCGACCGTGCAAATCGTCGCGCATGAAATCGAAGATCCCCTGGCCACCGAATTTGGCATCATTGCCGATGAAAGCGCCTATGGGCGGGATGTTGGCGAAGCGCTGAAAGAAATGGCCGAACGGCTCGATATTCAGGATCTGCGCTTTTTGTCCGTTGCGGTGACCATTCAGCAACAATCAGGCGGCAACCTGGCTGAGGTTCTGGCCGGTCTGGCCAAGGTTATCCGGGCCCGGTTCCGATTGTTTCGCCGGGTCAAGGCCATCACCGCCGAGGCACAATGGTCCGGTAAATTCCTCTCGGCCTTCCCGCTGCTGGCCCTAATGGTCACCCTGCTCCGGGATCCTACCTATTACGACGAAGTGATGGGGCACCCTTGGTTCATTCCAGCCTGTTTCTTTGTCGGCATCATGTTGACGGTGAACCTGTTTGTGATGCGCCACCTAACCAACATCAAAGTGTGAGGAGGAGACCATGAGCATCTTTGCCAATATCGAAACCTATCTCACGGATCAGTTTGGTGCCTTTGGTCCGCTGCTGGTGCTGGGCCTTTTGGGCCTGCTGATGGTGGTCATTGCAGCGCTTCTGCTGCTCAACCAGCCCGAAGATCCACTGAAGAAACTGCAACGGGACCTGTCCACGGACAGCCGGAAAACACCGCAGAAAGAACGCCTGCGTCAGCACAACCGCAACGAACAGTTGCAGAAATTTGCCAGTTTCCTGGAGCCCCAGAACGCCGAGGAACTGTCGGCGATGGAGCTGAAGCTGCGCCAGGCGGGGTATCACTCAAAGGATGCTGTGCGGATTTTTCACTTCGCCCAAATGGCCTTTGGCCTCATCGGGCTCGCTGCGGGTCTGTTCTATGTCTACGTGATGAACGCCGGTTTTGAATTCGAAACCCAGGCGCTGGTCATTCGGATCATTGGCCCAGGTGGCGCCGGCTATATGCTGCCCAGATATTGGGTCACCCGCCGCATTGCCGAACGCAAAGAAGAAATCGAATCCGGTTTCCCGGACTCTCTGGACATGATGCTCGTCTGCGTTGAGGCAGGTCAGTCACTGGATCAATCCATCGTCCGCGTCGCTTCCGAGCTCAAGGCCTCTTACCCGCAGCTTGCCTATGAATTCGACATTGTCGCCCATGAGATGAAGGCCGGTAAAGACAAGGAAAAGGTGCTGCGCGACATGGGCACCCGCTGTGGCGTGCAGGATATCTCCTCCTTTACCACCGTGATGATCCAATCTGCCGCCTTTGGCACCTCGATCGCCGAGGCACTGCGGGTCTATGCCGCGGAAATGCGGGACAAACGCGTGATGCGGGCCGAAGAGGCCGCAAATAAGTTGCCAGTGAAGATGACCCTTGCCACAATGATGCTGACGGTTCCACCGCTGCTGATCATTCTGGTTGGCCCATCGGTGCAGAACATCACCAATATGGGCAATGCAGGCAACTGATGATGACGAAATTCGAACGGGGTATCCCTGTTCGCCAATATGCACCGCGCGCCGCCGCCTTTGCTTTTGCATTGGTGGCGGTTGGCTGTTCTCCGGCGGGCCTCTCACAGAAAAATTCCAACAGCTGGGCACCAGGCATCGACAGCCGCCAAGAAGGGGAAGATCCGCTCGTGGTCGGCCACCGTTTGATGGCTGCCCAGGAATACGACCTCGCGCTGGATGCCTTTACCCGCGCCACATTGGACCATGGATTGACCCCGGAGATCCTGTCCAGCCTGGGCTCGGCCAATCTCGGTCTTGGCCGAATGGGTCAGGCCGAGGAGCTGCTACGGCGCGCGGTCAAACAGGCCCCCGACTGGGCCGAGCCCCATAACAACCTAGGCATAGTGCTGATGGAACGGGGCAAAACCGCTGAGGCGGTGCAGATCCTCAAGCGGGCCTTTGCGCTGAACAATGGCGAAAGTGACGCAATCCGGGATAATTTGCGCTTGGCTCTCGAAAAAAATGAAAACACCCCTCATAGTGACGGGCAAAGCACAGAAAACAACGCGTACAAGTTGGTGCAACAAGGCGGGGGAAGCTATGCGCTTCACAAAAACCCCGACCTATAGAGGCTGAGCAGAAAAAGGACGCAGGAACATGCGCCACGTATTTCTAGTATCTGCATGTCTGGCAGGCGCTCTTGCGCTGTCAGCCTGTGGTAAACAGGACGGTGAAGAAACCGTCGAACGCGCCCTTCAGGACGTAAATGTCATTGATGAAACCAATCTCAATGATGTGATGTTGACCGTGGCCGATCCTAATCAGGCGGTGACCTATTTCCGGGACAGTGTGAAAAACAACCCCGAACGGATCGATATGCAGCGTGGCCTGGCGATCTCTTTGATCCGGGCCAAGCGCAACACCGAGGCCGCCGCAGCCTGGAAAAAGGTTGTTGCCATGCCCGAGGTCACCAGTGAAGATCGTCTTGGGCTCGCGGACTCGTTGATCCGTATCGGCGATTGGGATCTGGCAAAAACCGCCCTGAATGCGATCCCCCCGACCCATGAAACCTACCAGCGCTATCGCCTGGAAGCCATGGTCGCCGATGCCAATCAGGAATGGAAACGCGCCGATAGCTTTTATGAAACCGCTGTTGGGCTCACCACCCGGCCTGCCAAGATCATGAACAACTGGGGCTATTCCAAGCTGACCCGTGGCGATTACAGCGAAGCAGAGCGTTTGTTTGGCGAAGCGATCCACCAGGACCAAAGCCTGTTCACCGCCAAGAACAACCTGGTTCTGGCCCGTGGCGCCCAGCGCAACTACGATCTGCCGGTGATCTCCATGACCCAGACAGAACAGGCCAAGTTGTTGCACACACTGGCACTTTCGGCAGTCAAACAGGGCGATGTCAAAATTGGCGAGGGCCTGTTGCGCCAAGCGGTTGCCACCCATCCGCAGTATTTTGAAGCCGCCGCCAAGGCGCTGAGCGCTTTGGAGAACAGCTGATCATGCAGCTTATGGCCGGATCGGCAGAGGTGGCGCGTTGGTTTTTGCCCTTTGTGTTGCCGCTGTGTTTTGCCGCTGCCTACACCGACCTGTCGACGATGCGCATTCCCAATTGGATCAATGACATCCTGGGCGCGGTCTATGTGATCCTGGGGCTGTTTATCATGCCGACCTGGGCCGACTATGGCTGGCAGCTGCTGCATCTGCCTATTGGCGTTGCCATCGGTTTTTTGTTTTTCTCGGCTGGCGTCATGGGCGGGGGAGACGCTAAATTCATCGGCGCTGCCGCGCCACTGGTGGTGCTGGCCGATCTCCCTGCCCTGATCATGATCTATGCAGCCAACCTGCTGGCGGCCTTTGCCACCCATAGATTGGCCAAACACACTCCGCTCAGCCGCCTGGCGCCGCAATGGCAAAGCTGGAGTGTCGGCAAGAACTTCCCCATGGGCTTTTGCCTTGGCGGCACCCTGGCGATCTATCTGACCCTGGTGGCATTCTTTGGACAATAGTGCCGCCAGGGTTTCGAAAAATCTGCGCACCTAAAATCGCCAAGAGCGCGCGACGGAGCCTAAAAAAACGGGTTCAGGCGCAGATTTCGCAATGGCGTATCAGGTTCCAAAAGCAACCCGGTCATACCGGTGTGTCCCACCTGAAGCAGCAGCAGAAGGCATCTTTACGACGTTTCCAGCCTGGGTGTTAAACTTATCCACCTGCTGCGCCAGATTTGCCGCATCGTTTGCCAGAATTTGACTTGCTGCCGTCGTCTCTTCCACCATGGCTGCGTTTTGCTGCGTCACCGCATCCAGCTGACTTACACCGGTATTGATTTCTTCAAGTGTGATCGACTGTTCCTGTGCACCGCGAGCGATATTAGACACATGCCCGGAAATATTGCCGACATTCTCGATAATCGCATTCAGCTCAACCCCGGCTTTCCCAACCAGATCCACCCCTTGGCTCACATGATTGGAACTTTCTGAGATCAGCTGTTTGATTTCTCCAGCCGCCTCTGTGGATCGCTGCGCCAGCGCCCGAACTTCTGAGGCAACCACGGCAAAGCCACGTCCGGCGTCGCCTGCGCGGGCCGCTTCGACCCCGGCATTGAGCGCCAGAAGATTTGTCTGGAAGGAGATGTCATCAATGACTGAAATGATACGGGAAATTTTGTCCGAGGACCCCTGGATTTGATCCATGGCCACGATTGCGTCTTGCACAACCAAATTGCTGCCTTTGGCTGCCGCAGTTGCGTTGGCAACAATGTCTTCGACCTGTTTTGCGCCCTCAGCAGCAGAGCGTACGGTGGCTGTCAGTTCTTCAAGCGCAGCAGCGGTTTGTTCCAGGGTCGCCGCCTGGGTTTCGGTGCGGTTGGACAAGTCCGATGTTGATCCGTTGATTTCGTGAGCGGTGGAGGACACAGCCACAGACACGGATTTGACAGTATCCATGGCCTGTGAAAGCTGTTTCATTGCCTGGTTCAGCGAGCTACCCAGAACGCTCAGGTCTTCGATGCTCGATACCTGAACATGGTGTGCGAGATCCCCACTGGCCATTGCTGCCAAACCATTGGCGATGTCTTCGGTATCTTTTCTGCGTTGGGTCACATCCGTGGCGAGCTTGATAACGTAGTCGACAGTTCCGTCAGCGGCCAGAACAGGAGCGTAGGTCGCTTGGATCCAGATTTCATTTCCGCTCTTGGTCACCCTTGGAAACTGATCGGTGAAAAATTCACCCGCAGCGAGGTCTTTCCAGAAAGCGGCGTAGCTCTCTGTCTTGACGTACTCAGGGTCGACAAACATTGAATGGTGGTGGCCAACGATCTCATCCAGATCGTAGCCCAGCGCAGATAGAAAATTGTCATTTGCTTTCAGGATGGTTCCATCTGTTTTGAACTCAATAACCGCTTGAGTACGGTCGATGACCTCCATAAAGGATCGTTTCTCAGCCAGTTCCATGACTTCTGCGCGTCTTTTTGACCTGAACATTTTCATCAACCTTTTCCCAAGATAACAACGCTTTACAAATGAGCAGTATGTGAACACTGCGCTGAGAAGTTATTAACACTCCTTACTTCATCTCTGGGTAGCAATTTGGGCGTATTTGGCCCCTCTTTAGTATAGAAATGAGACCTGTTTCCCCTATTAAGTGCAACTAGGCCATGGCCAGAGCAGTACATTTTACGAATCACTTGGACAAAATAGACCTTTGCGAACCAACTACAGCCGAGGCCATTTTGGTTAATGTCAAGCTCTCCCATCCCTTGCACCATTGTGTTGTCGACAGAACCTCGGAACGCTGTATTCCCCCCCCCAGCCGCGCTGACGATGCCCCCTGAGGCTGGCTTCAGCTATTGGCTGCAATCCATTTCAAATCTGCCCTACTCCACCGCTAAATTGCTCTGGCTTTGCCTCAGTCTTGCCGCAGTGGTGAATAGACTGTTGCGCAAGCCCCCCCTGCCCTGTGCAGGCCCCGGCACCTTCGCGATCAGATGAGCAGGCCACCAGATGAACATGCAAAACAGCCCCGTCACTGCACCTCCGACCCCCAAGGGATTAGAGCAGATGCAGCTACCCATCGTGATGATGCGGGACATCCTGCTCAAGACGATTTTCCGTAAGAACGTCAATGTGGTCAGCGAAGTGGCCGAGGCGATCTGCCTGCCGATGCCGGTAACACAAGAGCTGATCGACATGGCCCGCGAGCAAAAACTGCTGGAGGCCACCGGCACGCTCAACGCCAATAGCGGTAACGAGATGGGCTATCAGCTGACCGATGCGGGCAAGGCGCGTGCACAGGACGCGCTGAGCCAATCAGAGTATTTTGGCGCCATGCCGGTGCCGCTGGATGTCTACCGCGAACAGATCAAACGCCAGTCGATCCGCAATATCATGGTGACACGGGATCAGCTGGTCAGCGCCATGGGCCATCTGGTGCTGCCCAACAGCCTGCTGGACCATCTGGGGCCCGCCGTCAGCGCTGGCCGCTCTATCCTGATGTATGGCCCGCCCGGCAACGGTAAATCCTCGATCTCCAACGGGATCCGCGATGCCCTGGGTGATCACGTCTATGTGCCGCGTGCTATTGAATATGCCGGTCAGGTGATCACCGTCTATGACCCAATCGTACATACCTTGATCGAAGAGGCGCCAGAGGATCCAAACGCCCTGCGCCGCCCCAAACGGTTTGACAGCCGCTATGTGAAATGTGAACGCCCCACGGTGATCACCGGCGGCGAGCTGACGCTGGATATGCTGGATCTGGTCTACAACCCAACGGCCCGCACCTATCAGGCGCCGCTGCAACTGAAATCCGCCGGTGGCATCTTCATCGTCGATGACCTTGGCCGCCAGGCGGAACCGCCGCAGACCTTGGTCAACCGCTGGATTGTGCCGCTGGAAGAAAACAAGGATATCCTCGCCCTGCAATCGGGGGAGAAATTTGAGGTGCCCTTTGACACCCTGGTGATCTTTTCCACCAACTTTCACCCCAATGAGATCTTTGACCAGGCGGCGCTGCGGCGGATTTTCTTCAAGATCAAGATCGACGGCCCAAGCCAGGAAAACTTCCTCAAGATCTTTGCCATGGTGGCGCGCAAACGCGGTATGCCCCTGGACGAGACCGCGCTGGTGCATTTGCTGAAAGCAAAATACCCGACCATCGACAATATCTACGCCAACTATCAGCCGATCTTCCTGATCGACCAGATGATTGCCATTTGTGAATTCGAAGGCATTCCCTATCAGATGTCACCAGACCTGATCGACCGCGCCTGGGCCAATATGTTTGTCAAAGACGAGCATATCGTCAAATGACGGTGACATCCTTGGCCCGTCTCGGTGTTGCTTTGCTGGCAGGTCAGGCAACCCTTGGGGTCTCCTTTGCTTTGGCGGACAGCCACAGGCAAGCCCTGGCCGCCCAGGTGGAAGCCGCTGGCTTTCATGAGACCGCAGAGCGCCGACATGAAGTGCGCCTGCAGCACTGTAGCCTCACCACCTATGTCTATGAAGACTGGCAGGACCACGGCAAGGTCCTGTGGTCGTCTTTTCTGCTCAACCTGAAAGATCTGCAGCTGCAGGACCCAGACCGCGACGGACACCGCTCCGCCTGGATCCCCGATTATGGCGATGGAAAAGGCGCCGCCATCATGGTGTTCACCATGGCAAAAGGGTCTTTTGCCCGCCACGAAATGGCAATGCGCCGCACTCCCAAACCGCCCTATACCCCCTCCCCCAGAGAGGGGGCAGACAGCTATGTTTACAGGGACAAAACCAGTTTCTTTATTCTGCATGAGAAGCTGGAAAGCCCTGAAAAATCGAATACTTTCATATCTCTGCTTGAACAATACCGGCTCGAATACTGCTTTCCTGTTAGCTGAGCCCTGCCCCTGCAGCCATTTGGCAGCGCCGCTGCAGACTGCCGCAGAGCCGGGCCAAACGCCGCGCTGCAGCGGCCAAGGGGTGGTTATTCGCCCGCGGTAAACAACACATCAATCACCTGCATTTGCACCCCGCGCGCGCCACCGGTGAGCTCTGCCATGGTGGTGGTGCGATCGGCCTGCAGCCCTGCCGCCGCCAGCGCCTCCAGTCCCGCATCCAGCTGCTGGCCGCTCAGCGCGATGACCGTGGCAACATCCGACTGCGCCACCGCCTGCATGAGATGGCGCACCGGGCTTCCATCGCTGGAAACCGGCCAGAAGGACAGCGCCAGAACCACCACCCCCAGCCCGATGATGCCCTGGCCGATGGGACGTTTCAGATAGCTGGTAAAGGGGCGCCAGTTCAGCACCAGATGCGCCAGTACGCCCCCCACCATCAGCCAGCCGCCCCATTCATGCAGCAGTTTGTTCAACGTGCTATCCAGATGAAAGAACATCAAAATCCCCGTCATCCCCATAACAAGGAAGGTTGCGACGGTCAGTGGCGTGGCCCATGTGCGTAACGCAGACATCATAAAGCTCCTGTATTTGACTTGCTTTATATCTGAACGCAGCGCCACCAGGTTTCCGTCGCGCCTCCTTGCCAGAATGGCGCACAATCTGCCGTGCCGTCTGGGGTCTCTGTCTTAATCCGGTGCCATTCCGGCCCAAAGGGATATTGACTACTGCCTGACCTTTGGGCGGCACAGCACTTGCCGCCTCAGCTGCCGCAGGCCCCGTCGCTATTCAGCGGCGTCCGCGCCCCTGGGGGCCAGTCTATCCTCCAAGGGAATTTCTGTCAGAAACAGCGAAATCAAGCAGGCGAGGCAGGCCATCACTGCCGCCGCCCAGAACAGAGGATGCAAAGCCTGTGCGATGCCACTCACCACCATCTCGCGCAGCTCAGGCGGCATTGCGGCAATGGCATCCTTGCTGAGACTGCGCGGATTTACCCCGCCAAGCGCGCCGCCAAGCTCCCGCGTTAGACCTGCGGCAAAGACTGCACCAAACACTGCTGTGCCCACCGAGCCGCCGATCATGCGAAACATATTGGCGCTTGCCGTGCCCACCCCCACCATGGAGACAGGGACTGCGTTCTGGATTGCCGTCACCCCGACTGCCATCACAGGTCCAATCCCCAGCCCGGTCAGAACCATGGAGACGGCGATCCACCAATCAGCCGTCTGGGTGGTCATCTGCGCAAAAGAGGCCATGGCTACGGCCAGCACCAGCGTAGACACTGTTGGCATCCGGCGATACCGCCCGGTCCGCACCATGATGCGCCCCGAAATAGTCGAGCCCAGAATGATGCCGATCATCATCGGGAAGGTGAACATGCCCGACAGCGCCGGCGACATGCCCTTGACCACCTGCATGAAGAAGGGGACAAAAACAATCGTCCCGAACATCGCAGAGCCGACAATCAACCCCACTGCGTTTGACACCAGGAAGGTGTTGATCCGAAACAGCCCAAGGGGCAAAATCGGCTCTGCCGCGCGTGTCTCGATCACCGCAAAGGCCAGCAACGCCACAGCTGTCGCCAGCAACAGCCCCAGCATCTCGGCACTGTTCCAGGCCAGAACGCTGCCCCCCAGGCTTGCCGAAATCACCGCCAACGACAGCAGCAGGGCCAGGCTCAGCCCTCCCGCGTAGTCAATTGAGGGACGCCGACCAGTCGGCACCGAGGTCAGGGAGCGCGAAAGCACCACAAAAGCAGCCAGCCCCAGGGGCAAGTTCAACAGAAACAGCCACTCCCAGGCAAAATGCTGCACGATAAAGCCCCCGGCCAAAGGCCCCACCACGGTGGAGGCTGCAAAAACGCCGCCCAGAAGCCCCTGATAGCGGCCCCGCTCCCGCGCCGGCACCATATCGGCCACGGTGGCCATCGACACCACGATCAAACCGCCGCCGCCAATCCCCTGTACGAACCGCCCTGCGACCAGCGCCCACAGGTTGGGCGCCAGCGCGCAAATCAACGACCCCAGCAAAAACACCGCAATGCCGCCCTGCATCACCGGTTTACGCCCAAACAGATCGCCCAGCTTGCCGCAGATGGGCGCCCCCACCGTTGCCGCCATCAGATAGGCCGTAATCACCCAGGTAATCTGCGCCAGCCCACCCAGCTCACTGAGGATAGTTGGCAGCGCGGTGGTCACCACGGTCTGCCCCAGCGAAGCAATAAACAGAACCGAAGCGATGGCTCCGATCATCAGTTTCAGCTCCCGGTCATCCAGGGGCGCGGGAGGACTTGGGATTGGTCCGTTCACATGATAATCCTTGCTCTGGCCGTGGACTGGAAAGATGCCATCCCAACGGACTGCTTGCGATCTGTCCTGCAACGGCTCATCTGTTGGTAGCAGATGTATGTTATTAGCAATTACATGTCAACAGCATGTAATTTTCACATGACGATCCCAGCGGGCGTCAGCAACCGGGAGGGCGGAGCTATAGGCGGACGCGACACTGAACTGACGCAATTTCTGGAACAGGCCGGAATTGACAGCCGGACCGGAACAGCCGCACTGGAGGTCGATGGCGTCCTGCAGCAGTGGCGGCGCCGGGTGAACAAGCGCGAACTGGGCGCGGCGGCCCTGGCGGCCTTTGGGCTGGACGATGAAATCGATCTGGCGCAGCTGGATGTAATGATGGCGATCTGGGCCCCGGCCAGCGCCTTTGGCGGCGACGACGAAACCGAAGAGGTAATGGTGGCCACCATCGCCACCCGCCTGCGCATAGACCCCTCGCGCGCCTCGCGCGTTGTCAGTGACCTGATCGCGCGCGGGCTGGCCAGGCGCACCGCCAGCCAGCGCGATGCCCGCCGCACTCTGGTAGAGCTGACAGACCGTGGGACTGCCATCATCGAGGCTGTGCGCCGCTTCAAGTTTCTGATCCTTGGGGAATTCCTATCCGGCTGGAGCGAGGAAGAGCTCGCGCTGTTTGTGCCGCTGTTCGAACGCTTCGCCGCATGGACGGAAGAGGCCGGCCCCATTGGCCGAACCCGGTTCCCGGAGGAAATCAAGGCCATCGCCGAGCAGCTTGCCAAGGATCCCGACACCACCTGACAACCTGCCGTAGCCCGCAGCCCAGGAGCGGGTCACGATGCGTAAGACAATGCCCCTGCTGTCACCCTGCGGCTATGCAGGGCTGCACCGCCCGCAGGCCATTGCGCGCTTGATCGGCACGCAGCGTCACCCGCGCAAGCGCCCTGTCCTGCTTTAGGCTTGGCGTCTGAACATTCACGACTTGCAACAAAAGGACCCGCCTTTGGAACAGCGCATTCGCGACAGCTTTGCCCGTCAGAGCATGATGGAAACCCTCGGGGCCAGTCTCAGCAGCATTGCCCCCGGAGAGGTGGTGATCACAGCCCCCATCCTGGCCACCAGCCGTCAACAGCAGGGCTTTGCCCATGCCGCGCTGACCTTTGCCATAGGGGACAGCGCTGCGGGCTATTCGGCGCTCACCCTGTTGTCACCAGATCAGGAGGTGATGACAGC
This sequence comes from Phaeobacter sp. G2, assembly GCA_025163595.1. Lineage (NCBI taxonomy): Bacteria > Pseudomonadati > Pseudomonadota > Alphaproteobacteria > Rhodobacterales > Roseobacteraceae > Phaeobacter > Phaeobacter sp. G2. The sequence goes on along the minus strand of CP104100.1, from coordinate 1,406,033 downwards.
CGAGATCAAGGTCAATCTGCTGGCCCCCGGCGCCGGGGACTATCTGCGCGCTACGGGCCGGGTGATCAAACCCGGGCGCCGGCTTGTTGTGGTCAGCGCCGAGGTGCATGCCGTCACTGGCCAGCAGGAGAAACTCATCGCCGTGCTGCAAGGCACCATGATACCGGTTGAGCCCTAAGCGAGGGCTCTAGAAAAGCCCCGCCGCCTGCGCGGCCTCTTTGTAGCTGCGGCTAACCGGCACCTGCTGCCCATCCGCCATCTTGAGAAAGTCACGGCCCTTTTGGCGGCTGTGCCCGCGCACCTGCGCGCAGCTGACCCAATGGGAGCGATGCACCCGCACCCCAACCTCAGCCAGTTCGTCAGCGGCATCGCCAAGGCGCAACAACAGGGTGTCGCGGCCTTGGTCGGTGACCACCAGTAAATAGTGATCCTGCGCCTCCAGCCGGATCAAAGCGCCGCGTTTTTCCAGTGGCAAACGGCGCTGGAACAGAACCGCCGGGTCAGGTTCACAATCAGCACCGGGATCAGGCGGCGCCGCCGGGTTGTCGGGCTCAGCTGTCGGCGGCACCACCGGCGGCGCAACCGGCTGGGCATAGCTGCGGGCCAGGAAAACCGCCGCCTCAATCATCAAAACAACACTCAGCGTCACCAGGGCCAAAAAGCCAAAATCGGACCAGCCGCCCCAGTTTGCAAAGATCACCATATTCATGCCGTGGGCAATCGCCGCCAGCGCCAACCCATAGGGCAGCTGGCTGGCAAAGCGCAGGATCTGTGGCCGACCGCGCAACAGATGCAATTGCAACCGGGTCAGACAGATCGACAGGCCCACAATCACGGCCCAATATCCAAGGCGCCCCCCAAACCCCAGGCCTTCAAAGGTGCCAAAGGGTCCGGCCGAGGCGGCAAAAATCGTCACCAGGACCCAGAGCAAAAGCAGCCAAACTGTCATCGGTTGTTGGCGCATCGTGAATGACATTTCCACAAAATTCCCTGCATTTCACGAAGCCATCTGGCCTCTGGCGTAAATCACTTTGCCGATATTGCGCTGAAATTGCCATGGGTTGAGGGCAGATATCAACCATGGACCTCCAATGACATTTTCACCGCTTTTCTCTGCGCCCTGGCCCATTCAGGTTCACGCCTGTGCTGCCCTGGCCCTTATCCCGCTGACCATCGCCCTGTTCACCCTGGTGCGCGGCAATCGCCTGCACAGGGTCCTTGGCTGGGCTTGGGTTTTGCTGATGGCCTGCGTCGCCCTGTCGAGTTTCTGGATCCAGGAGATCCAATTGATTGGCGGCTTCAGCCCCATCCACCTGTTGTCTCTGGTGACCCTGGTGTCGCTGGTCGTGGCTGTTTCTGCCGCGCGCGGCAAGCGCAGGGGCCGGCACCGCCGGGTGATGACCTGGCTCACCTATGGCTCTTTGACGGCGGCTGGCGTTTTTACCCTGCTGCCTGGGCGGCTGATGCATGCCGTTGTTTTTGGTCTTTGAACAAGGAATATGATGATGAACTTTCTAACTGAATTTCTGCCTGGCATCGTGACCGGCATTGTAACGGGCGCCCCGATCTGGATCTGGCCGCTGCTGTTTTTGCTGATTGGACTGGGAATTTTCTGTAGCCGGGACCGCAAAATTTCGATCCTGCCCTATTTCCTGATGCCACTGATTGCGCTGACCACCGTCCCTACCCTGATGGCGCAGCAACGCCCCGAGCTGGCCGTAACCGCCTGGGGCCTGGCCTATCTCTGTGGTATCCTTGGCGGGTATCGGCTGCAGGGGCGTTGGACCCTCTCCCGCACCGGGCTGCGGGCTGAGGTCACCGGAGAATGGCTGAGCCTCTGCGTCATGATGTTGTTGTTCTGGGCCAACTTTGCCAATGGCGTCTTTGCCGCTGTGGCGCCGGACCTGACCGCAGGGCTGGTCTATCAGATCCTGTTCCCGGCCCTGCTGGGGCTGGCCTCTGGCAGTTTTCTGGGGCGGCCCCTGCGCATCCTGACCTGGCCCAGCACCAGAGGCGCAGCTTTGGCCTGAAACAACACAGGGCACCCTGTTTAGGGCGCCCTGCTGGTTTTAAATCCAAAAGGTCGGCAGGATCAGGCGGTCAGGCCTTCGGGCTCTGCCAGACCATTGGCGCGGCAGCAGGCGGTAACCGTATTGGCCAAAAGGCAGGCAATGGTCATCGGGCCAACGCCACCGGGAACCGGGGTGATGGCACCGGCACGTTCCGAACAGCTGGCAAAATCAGCGTCGCCGACCAGCTTCATCTTGCCTTCGCCCTTTTCCGGCGCCGGGATGCGGTTGATGCCTACGTCAATGACGGTGGCGCCTTCTTTGATCCAGTCGCCCGGCACCATTTCAGGGCGACCCACAGCGGCCACCACGATATCGGCACGGCGCACCACCTCTGGCAGGTCTTTGGTGCGGCTATGCGCGATGGTGACGGTGCAGCTATCGCCCAGCAACAGCTGAGCCATCGGCTTGCCGACGATATTGGAGCGGCCAATCACCACCGCATCCATGCCAGAGAGGCTGCCGTGATAGTCACGCAGCATCATCAGGCAGCCCAGCGGGGTGCAGGGCACCATGGACTTTTGTCCTGTCCCCAGCAGGCCGACGTTGGAGATATGGAACCCGTCCACGTCTTTTTCCGGCGCGATGGAATTGATGATCAGGTCTTCGTTCAGATGATCGGGCAACGGCAGCTGCACCAGAATACCATGCACGGCAGGATCATTGTTCAGCCTATTGATCACCGCCAGCAAATCCTCTTCCGAGGTATCGGCCTCCATCTTGTGCTCATAGGAGTTCATGCCGACCTCAACAGTCTGCTTGCCCTTGGAGCGCACATAGACCTGGCTTGCAGGATCTTCGCCCACCAGAACCACGGCAAGACCGGGAGTAATGTCGTTTTCTTCCTTCAGCCGCGCAACATGCCCTGCGACTTTTTCGCGTACCGTGGCGGCGAAGGCTTTGCCGTCAATGATGTTTGCTGCCATTGCATTCTTCCTTTTACCGCGAAACCAAACCGGTTCGCCTTATCTCTCGTGGATCACTCGCGCCTCACGCGCAATCGACCATTCCACCAGCTGGCGCCACAGGCCCTCGATCAGATCCGGGTCCAGCCCGGACTGACCCGCCTTGGCGCGGGCGTTGCTGATGACTTCCTCTACCCGAGCCGGGATCCGTGCCGGCCAGCCATTCTGGCTTTTGAGCTCAACCGCCCGGTCAATATACCCCGCGCGTATCGCCAGGAGCTCTACCAGCATTTGGTCCAGATCATCAATCTGGACCCGCAGTTCGGTCATGTCAGCGCAGTTCTGCGCCGGGGTCAAATCTGTCATCACTTAAAACTCATACGGCCCGAGAGAGTGTCTCGGGCCGCAGAAAGCGCATTTTGCGTCTTAGAACAAGCCTTCGATCTGGCCGTCGTCATTTAGGCAGATATTCTCTGCTGCAGGGGTGCGGGGCAGACCCGGCATGGTCATGATCTCACCGCAGACTGCGACGATGAAACCAGCCCCTGCCGAAAGGCGTACTTCGCGAACCGGAACCGAATGGCCAACAGGCGCGCCGCGCAGGGTTGGGTCGGTCGAGAAGGAGTACTGGGTTTTCGCCATACAGACCGGCAGGTTGCCGTATCCTGCCTCTTCCCATTCTTTCAGCTGGTTGCGGATCTTGTTGTCAGCCAGCACTTCGTCCGCGCGGTAGATACGCTTGGCAATCGTGTCGATCTTGTCGAACAGTGACATGTCGTCAGGATAGATCGGCGCAAAGTTGGCAGATCCGGTATCGACGATTTCAACAATTTTCTCGGCCAGCGGCGCGGAGCCTTCCGAACCCAGCTCCCAGTGGCGCGACAGAACCGCCTCAACACCATGGGTTTCTGCATAAGCTTTGACCGCGTCAACTTCGGCTTCGGTATCAGTGACAAAGTGGTTGATGGCAACAACAACAGGCACACCAAAGCTTTTGATGTTCTCGATGTGGCGACCCAGGTTGGCACAACCATTGTTCACCGCCTCGACGTTTTCAGCGCCCAGATCTGCCTTGGCAACGCCGCCGTTCATCTTCATCGCACGCACGGTGGCAACCAGAACCACAGCCGACGGCGCGATACCGGCCTTGCGGCACTTGATGTTCATGAACTTTTCAGCGCCAAGATCAGCACCAAAGCCCGCTTCGGTCACAACGTAGTCACAGACTTTCAGCGCGGTTTTGGTGGCGATGACCGAGTTACAGCCATGGGCGATATTTGCAAAAGGACCGCCGTGTACAAAGGCTGGGTTGTTTTCCAGGGTCTGTACAAGGTTTGGCTGCATCGCGTCTTTCAGCAGCACGGTCATGGCGCCTTCTGCTTTGATGTCGCGGCAGTAGACGGCGGTTTTGTCGCGGCGGTAGGCCACGATGATGTCGCCAAGGCGCTTTTCCAGGTCTTTCAGGTCGGTGGCCAGGCAGAGGATCGCCATGACCTCGGAGGCCACGGTGATGTCAAACCCGGTTTCACGTGGGAAACCGTTGGACACGCCACCCAGGGAGGCGGTGATCTGACGCAGGGCGCGGTCGTTCATATCCACCACTCGACGCCAGGCGACGCGACGGATGTCGATGTCGCATTCGTTGCCCCAGTAGATGTGGTTGTCGATCATCGCCGACAGCAGCGAATGCGCCGAGGTGATCGCATGGAAATCGCCGGTAAAGTGAAGGTTCATCTCCTCCATTGGCACAACCTGTGCATAGCCGCCGCCAGCAGCGCCGCCCTTCATGCCAAAGTTTGGCCCCAGCGAGGCCTCACGGATGCAGACCATGGCGTTTTTGCCAATGCGGTTCAGGCCATCGCCCAGCCCCACGGTGGTGGTGGTCTTGCCTTCACCCGCAGGCGTCGGGTTGATCGCGGTCACCAGGATCAACTTGCCATCGGTACGGTCCTGCACCGAGTTGATGAACTCCTGGCTGACCTTGGCCTTATCGTGGCCATAGGGCAGCAGATCACCGCTCGAAATTCCGATTTTGGCACCAATCTCTTGGATCGGGAGCTTATTCGCCTCGCGGGCGATCTCGATGTCACTCTTGTAGCTCATGGCCTGGTTCCTGAATGTGAGAAAACGAACACCGGCCTGAATTTACCGGTTCTGTCTCAGATTTAGTCAGAATGTGGCAGCTTGCGCGCGTGGTTTCCGACATTTTCCGGCCGTGAAGCGGCGTCCCCCAAAGTTTGAGGGAACGAAAGTTGCCAAAACGAAAGTTCTGTCCCCGATGGGGTGCCCCTAGGGCGCCCAGGCGCGCTGATCTGGCACAAACAGCTGCAGGCTGTCGCCGCGTTTCAACTGCCCCGGGCGCTCAACCCAGGCAGTGATTCCCCGGCGCCCACGCGCCGCTGGTTTGAACTTGGGGCCAAAACCTGCGTGATCTTTGTCAATTTCGCGCCCCGGAAAGATGCAGGGGCGGTTCTCCATGTCCACGGTCAGGGTGACCCCATCGGGCCCCTGCAGCCGGGAGGAGGGCGGCACATAGGTGAAATCCGGGATACCACGCAGCACCAGGTTGGCCCCCAGGGCGGCAGGATCGACCCGTTGCAACCCCATATCCGCCGCGATCAGCGCCAGCTCCTCCTCTGACAGGATGCTCAGCTGTCTCACGTTCCGGATGGTGGTCCCTTCTGGGTAGAGGTTACGCATACGCACACAAGAAGCGCGGTTTTCACCCTGGTGACGTTCCCCGCTCACCCCGTGAAAACCAAGCGTCAGAGCCGCCACTTGCGTGGACGCAATGCCGCTATCGGCACCGGTTTCCCCAGCCCAGACCACTTCACCTTTGAATTCTGTTTCCAATAATACCGGCATGTCTCGCCCCTTTTCCCCAGATACCACGTAGGCTTTTGTTGGCGACAATAAGACTATCCCCGGCAAGAGAAAGCCCTCTTTCGGGTCGGATCGCAAAGCGATCCGACCCGGGCGCTGCGGCGGCGGGCAGCTTTAGCTGCCCGCCGCCGCAGCGCCACCCCCAAAGCCAGCCAAAGCGCAGTTCCTTAAAGAACACCGCCAAACGAAAAACCCCGGGACGCCAATGCAGCATCCCGGGGTCTATTACGTTTAGTGCGGCTCAAGGGCCTCAGGAAGTTGGTTCCGGCTCCAGGCCCGAATCAGTTTCCCCATCTGAGGAGGGTTTCTTGGGCTTGGCTTTCGGAATGGCTGTGACCGAGGAACTTCCCTGATCTTCATCCGAATCGTCGCCCTTTTCATGCGGCGGCTCGCCCTTCATCACCCGCTTGATCTCATCTCCGGTCAGGGTCTCATATTCCAACAGCCCCTGCGCCAGGCGCTCCCATTCGTCCTGATGCTCTGTCAGGATCTCAAAGGCGCGGTCATAGCCGTTCTGAATGAAGGTACGGACCTCTTCCTCGATCAGCTCTTTGGTATGAGCCGATACAGAGAAGCCAGTGGTATTGCCGCTGTAGCCCTCATGGGCTTCAGCATAGTCAATGTTCCCCACCTTATCGGACATCCCCCAGCGCATGATCATAGCGCGAGACAATTGGCTGGCCTGCTGGATATCGCCCGCCGGACCGTTCGACACATGGTCTTCGCCGTATTTAATGATCTCAGCCGCCTTGCCTGCCATGGTCATGGCCAGCTTCTGATTACACTCATCCTTGTGCCAGTTGAGGCGATCCATCTCCGGCAGCGACACAACCATGCCCAGGGCTCCACCACGGGGAATGATCGTCGCCTTATAAACAGGATCACATTCCGGCAGTTTCAAGCCAACAACCGCATGGCCTGCCTCGTGATAGGCGGTCTTTTCCTTCTGGTCCTGGGTCAGCACCATCGAGCGACGCTCGGCCCCCATCATCACCTTGTCCTTGGCGGATTCAAAATCCTCCATGGTGACAAAGCGACGGCCAACGCGAGCTGCCATCAGGGCAGATTCATTGACCAGATTGGCCAGATCCGCCCCGGAGAAACCCGGAGTACCACGGGCAATAATGCGCAGATCCACGTCAGGCCCCAGCGGGGTTTTGCGGGCATGCACGCCAAGGATCTTTTCCCGGCCTTTGATGTCGGGATTGCCAACGGTGACATTGCGGTCAAAACGACCCGGACGCAGCAAGGCAGGATCCAGCACGTCTTTACGGTTGGTGGCAGCCAGGATGATGACGCCCTCATTGGCTTCAAACCCGTCCATTTCAACCAGCAGCTGGTTCAACGTCTGCTCACGTTCGTCATTGCCGCCACCATAGCCGGCGCCACGATGGCGGCCCACGGCGTCGATTTCATCAATGAACACGATACAAGGCGCGTTCTTTTTGGCCTGCTCAAACATGTCGCGCACCCGGGATGCACCCACGCCAACAAACATCTCAACAAAATCAGAGCCGGAGATGGTGAAGAACGGCACACCGGCCTCCCCTGCGATGGCACGGGCCAGCAGGGTTTTACCAGTACCGGGAGGGCCAACCAGCAGTGCCCCCTTAGGGATCTTACCGCCGAGCCGCGAGAATTTCTGCGGGTTGCGCAGGAACTCGACGATCTCTTCCAGTTCCTCCTTGGCCTCATCAATGCCGGCAACATCGTCAAATGTGACGCGACCATGCTTTTCCGTCAGCATCTTGGCCTTGGATTTGCCAAAGCCCATGGCCCCGCCTTTGCCACCGCCCTGCATCCGGTTCATGAAATAGATCCAGACACCGATCAACAGCACAAAGGGCAAGAGGGTGATCAGGAAAGACTGGAACCCAGACTGCTGCTGCTTTTCAGCGCGCACCGGAATGTTATTGTCGATCAGCAGCTTTGTGACTTCCGCATCCGACGGCCGGATGGTCACATACTTCTGACCATCGGACGTGGAAAAGCGAACCTGCTCGCCATCCAGAACCACGGTGCTGACCTGACCAGCTTCCACCGAGGTGACAAAATCCGAGAAAGAGCGCTCATTGCTCTGCATCGTACCGCCTGAGCCACTGAACAGATTGAACAGCGCCAGTATCAAGACGAACAGAACAACCCAGAAGGCGATGTTACGTGCGTTACCCAAGGAATATCTCCTAATATCCGGGCATCCTCGCAGGACGCCCTCGTTGCGCATAAAATAAGGAACATTCAGGCAGGTTCAATGCGATAAAAGCGATGCGAAGAACTCTTCTGCACTATTTATCGGTTCTGCACTGCATCCATTGGCGAATCCGGCCAGTGGCGCCGCCATCAGATTGCCCTCCCGCCACAGCGATGGGGTGACTTCCAGAACCGGCGCAGGACAGCCCTCTGCCCGCCAGTCCGGGCAGAGCTTCACCCCCGCCGCACCCAGGGGGCGCACCTCGCAAGCCTCTAATTTTCCTGCAAAAACCCGCCAGCGCTGATCCCACACCTCACCTGGATCGCCAGCCGCCTGTTGCACGGTGGCAGCTTCCCGGCAGATCCAGATTTTGTCCCGGTGGCTCAGGATGCGGCAGCCCGCCAGGGTGGATGAACCGCCCCGTTGCGCAATAGCGACAGCTTCGATCATCGGCTGTCGCCTCGGCGCGTATTGGCCACCAGAAACCCATAAAAGTGCCTGAACCATCAACCGATGCGAGATCTCATCCGGCAGAGTTCGGAATTTTCGCAGCTCAAAAACCACCGCCCCGGCCTTGATTTCAGCAAGATCCCGCGCTGTTAAGAAGGCATACCAGCCCAAAGCGGTCTGCGCCTTTCCCATGTTCTGCGCCACGGTGACCAAAGCGGGCACTGTCAGTCCCAGATCTTCCAGAACAGCCAGCGCCTTGCGGGTTTTGATCCGGTCGTAGGTCTCATCTTCGTTTGACGGGTCTTCAATCCAGCTCCGTCCCATAGCCCGCAAGTAGTGCCGCAGGTCGCTGCGGCGCAGACCCAACAGCGGCCGCTGCAAGGAGACCCCATCCTGGGTTCGCCGCCGCGCCATACCGGCCAGGCCATTCACCCCAGCGGCCCGCTTCAGGCGCATAATTACCGTTTCAGCCTGATCATCCGCGGTGTGGCCAAGCGCTAAAACCGGAATGCCGTTTTGCCGCGCCCAGGCGGTCAACAGCGCGTAACGGGCGCGGCGAGCCTGATCCTGCAGGTTCCCTGTAGGCTCTGGCCCTTCGCCCCAGGTCAGAATGTCATGGCGCAGACCAAGCTGTTGCGCCATCTGCGCAACCTCTTCGGCCTCTTGCCGTGATTCGGGGCGCAGCTGATGATCGACGGTTGCCACCATCAGTTCGACCGGGTCATCGCAAAAGCAGTCTTTGAGAAGATGCATCAGCGCGACGGAATCGCCGCCACCGGACACCGCGATGCCGATGCGCGCAGGCAGCGGTGGGGTAAACTGCTGGCGCAGGGCACTCACCAAATCATCCCCGCCCAAACCGCCAGCCGCATTGGGCTGCGTCAAGAGCATCCCAACGCGGTCATTTCGGCCTCAGCCGGCGCGACCATATCGCCCCCCGCAAACCGCACGCCCACCTCTGACAGGGTAATGCAGGCTTGATCAAGCTGCCCAAGACGCCCCAGGGCGGCGCCCAATTCAAACAACGCCTTTGGCGCGGTCTGGCCATTTGCATCGCCAGTAAAGGAGGCCAGATAGGCGCGTGCCGCTTCCCGCGTGTCCCCCAACCCGTCCAGCGCCTTGCCACGGCTGAAATCGGCCTCTGGTGCCAGCGGGCTGCCGGGATAAGACTGGGTGAAGATTGCAAATTTTTCCGCCGCCACTTGGTAAGAGCCCGCGTCCAAATCCTGCATTGCCCGGTCAAAATCGGCCTGTTCCCCAACCGCCAGTTCGCTGCCGCTGTCAGTGGCCGCCTGGCCGCCGCCCGATGTGCCGCCCGCCGCCAGGGCTTCTTCGCCGCCCAGGGTGCTGGTCTCGCCCAGGGCGCCGATATCGCCGCCTTCCAGCTCAACCAGGCGGAATTCCAGATCGCCAATCCGGTTGGTGCCATCGGCAACAATGCGGTTGATGCGATACTCCAGCTGCTCGGTCTGCGCCGTAAGCCGCTGTAACCCAGCCTCAATGGCCCCAACCCGGTCGAGAACAGAACTGCTGGCGGCCACGGTGGAATTCACCCCGCCTGTGGTCGACAGCTCGCGCTTCAGACGCTGGATGTCCACGTGCAACACGGTCAGCTCCTGACGGATGTCCGCCAGGGTTTGCTGATCCTGTGCAAAGGCCGGTGAGACCAGAACCGAAGTCCCAAACAAAGCACCGACAAGAAAGGCCGCTCGCATCAGACGCATCATGTTACCCCGTCAATCCACCCGCCAGCACGGTGACGGCACGGCGGTTTTTGGCATAGCAGCTTTCGGCAGAACAAATCTCCAGCGGGCGTTCCTTGCCGTAGCTGACCACTTGGATCCGTGAGCCGGCAATCCCCTGCGAGATCAAATACTCCCGCGCGGAATTGGCGCGACGCTCCCCCAGGGCCAGGTTGTAGATCCGCGTCCCCTGTTCATCGGCATGGCCCTGAATGGTGACGGTGTAATCTGGATTGGCCGTCAACCAGCGTGCCTGGCCTTGCAGGATGGCTTCCGCTGTGGGGTTCAAACTCGACTGATCCACCAGGAACAGCACACGGTCCCCGATGGTTTCTTGAAAATAGGCGGGGCTGGCCGGATCCAGGTTGGAGCCAATGCCGCCAGGACCGCCGGCGCCGCCCGCTCCGGTATCGTCCCAGGAGGTGTTACTACAGGCTGAAAGCCCCAAGGCCGCAACAAGCACAAATGCCTTCTTAAAACCGCTCATGACAGTGTCTTTTCCTTTGGTTTCTTAGCCCTAATCTATCACAGAGATTGGGCCGATTCTATGCAGGTCTTCCAGTCTTGCGTTTTCATGCCGGTCCGCCCTTTGACCACCTGTTATTTTTGCAACGGTGACCAAGCCGGGTCCGAAGCACCATCCGGGGTGCGCACCGGTTTCAGGTTCCGCCCCAGGATATCCACCGAATACAGCAAGGCCCGGCCATTGGCCCCCTGGGTTTCACGGGTGAACATGATCACCCGGCCATTGGGGGACCAGCTCGGCCCCTCATCCAGGAAAGAGGCCGTCAGCAGGCGCTCTTCGCTGCCATCCAGCCGCATCACACCAATGTGAAAGCGGCCTTTGCTTTGTTTGGTAAAGGCAATCAGATCTCCACGCGGCGACCAGACCGGGGTGCCATAGCGCCCCTTGCCAAAGCTGATCCGGCGCGCTTCACCACCACTTGCCGCCATGACATATAGCTGCGGCGTACCCGAGCGGTCGCTTTCAAAAACAATCTGGCTGCCATCGGGCGAATAGGACGGCGCGGTCTCGATTGAGGGCGCATTGGTCAGACGCTGACGCGCCCCGGTGGCGATATCCATGGTATAGAGATCGGTGTTGCCGCCCTCGGCCTGCGAATAGACCACAGTATTGCCATCAGGCGCAAAGCGCGGCGCAAAGCTCATGATGCCCTTGTCTGCCGACAAAACCCGGCGCTGCACCTTGCCCACATCCAGCACATGGATCTGCGGAAAGCCGCTCTCGTAGCTGGTATAAAGCACCCGGTCGCCAGTGGGCGAGAACCGCGGCGCCAAAACCAGGGCGGCGCTATTGGTCAGATACTGCACGCCTGCCCCATCATAATCCATAATCGCCAACCGTTTGCGGCGGTCGTTTTTGGGGCCTGTCTCGGAAACAAAAACCACCCGGCTGTCGAAATAGCCGCTTTCGCCGGTGATCCGGCTATAGATGGCATCTGCCACCTTATGCGCCATGCGCCGCCAGCCATCTGTGGTGCCGTTGAATTGCAGGCCCGAGCCCAGCTCCTTGTCGGCAAAGACATCATAGCCGCGAAACCGCACGGTCAACTGCTTGCCATTGACCGAAACCGACCCGGTGATCAACGCCTGGGCATTCACCGCTTTCCAGTCGGCGAATCGCACCGGCGCGTTAAAATCACTCACTGTGGAGATATGCGCCGAAGCGGGAATTTCGCGAAATAACCCGGTGCCGCTGAGATCCGCCGCGACCACCCGGGTGATCTGATTGGCCAGCTCGGCCGCTGCCGGGGTTTCGGGCAGAAAATTGGGCACCGCATAGGGCAAGGGTTCGATCACCCCATCGGTGATTTCGATCCGCAGCGGCCCGTCCTGGGCCTGGGCTGCGCTGCCAGTGGTCAGCAGGGGCGCCGCCACAAGAAGAAGGCTTGCCAAAAGGCCTGTCAGGGTGCGCCTCATGTGCGTCGCGTCCTTTCCGAGGTGAGTATCAGTGCGGTCTATCAGGGCAGTATCGGGGCTTGGGGGTGTCAATGCAGGGGGAAAATCCCCCCTCCCCCTGTCATAGTCGAGCCCCGGCCGAGGCGTGATCAAATTCTGGTGTCTCATTTGATGCGCATCTTTTCTGGATTAAAGGTCATGACGATGTCCCGCCAATGGTCATATTTGTCGCTGGGCAGTTTAAACCCCTTGGCGCCACAGCGGATGATTGCCCGGCGTGCCGCCTCATAGGCCTGTTTGGCCGCTCCGGTTGAGCCCCCGGTGCTGGAAACCATGCGGATGGTGCCGGTTTTGGGCCGCCCGTCCGGATCCAGCGAGACCGAAACCTCGACCGTGGTTTTCAGCGCTTCGGTGGACAGCGAGCCGACGTTCCAACATTTGGAGACCGAAACCCGCAGCGCGTCTTTTTCCCCCACCGTCAGCGGCGGGCCAGCGGGCTCTGGTGCTGCCACCTCGCCACCACCTGCAATGGCCGCCGCCAAAGCATCCTCAATCGCTGCGGACTGGTCCTCTTCTTGCGGCGTCGTTGGCGTGGCAGGTGTGGGTTCGGCAACCTCGGCAGGGGTGGCTTGCGGCCTGGGTCTTTGTGGCCGTGTCCTGGGCCGGACTGAGGTTACCGGCGCGGTCACAGGTGGCGCGGGCTCTGCCTCGTCGCTTTCATTGGCTTCGGTGACAATCCGGTCACTGGCAGCCTCGGGGGCGGTGGCTTCCTGCACCTCTTGTTCGCTCAAGGCGCCCTGATCCGGGCTCACTTCGGGCTGCACCAGATCGTCAATTGCCACTTCCTGTTCTGGCGCCTCCACCGGCACCGGGGCCACCCGGTCCGCCGGGCGGACCTGCTCTGGGACCGCAGGGCTGGGGACAATCGCCGGGGCGTCCGTTGCCTGCTCGGACGGGGTTTCCGGTTCTGGCAGCGTATCGGTGATCTCTGGTTCCGGCTCTGGCTCTGGCAGCGCCGCCACTGGTGTTTCCACCACAGGGGCCGGGGTGGCCTGCGGCGCAGTGGTTTCGGAGCGGGTTTCGGGCCGGGTTTCCGGGCGGACGGACACCTCGGGCGGTTCCTGCGCCGGGTCAGGTGGCGTCAGGTTGCTCGGGGTTTCGGTAACCTCAGGCGCCTGGATCTGCTGGCTCAACCGGGCGAACTCATCAGCCGAGATCACCGCAACCTCTTGCACCGGAATCGGCAAAGGCTCTGACGGCAGCCAGGCGCCAAAGGCAGCCCAGCCCACCAAAAGGCCGTGCCCCGCAAGAGAGATTTTGGTTCCGGTTTGCAGGCCCATTAAACTGCCTCAAGCTCCCGCTTATTGATCCGCGCTGCTGGCTGGCGCGCCTGTGGGGACGGGTCCAGCTGTCGGCTCGGGCCCGGCCACATCCGTCACCAGACCAACATTGGCAAAGCCGCCTGCGTTCAGCGCCCCCATCACCTGCATCACTTCGCGGTAGGAAATCCCACCATCCGCCCGCAGATAGATGCGCTCAGAGCTGCGCTCTGCCGCAATGGCGCGCAGTTTGGAGACCAACTCGGCCCGCGCCACGGGGGTTGTCTGGATCTGGATCTCACCGCCCAGGATCATCGTCACAGTCAACGGCTCTTCCTGCTCACTTGGCAGCGCCCCCGCCTCGGTCTTTGGCAGATCCACCGGCACGCCAACCGTGGTCAGCGGCGCCGCCACCATAAAGATGATCAACAACACCAGCATTACATCGACAAAGGGCGTCACGTTGATTTCGGCCATGGGCCGCGCCCGGCCACGGCGCCGCCCGCGCCGCCGCGTCTCCGAAGAGCTCTGTTGAACCGCTGCGCCCATGGCTCAGGAGTCCAACTGACGGCTGAGGATGGTGGCAAATTCGTCGGCAAAGGCCTCGTAGCCACCCAGTATACGATCGCTGTCGGCGCTCAGTTTGTTGTAGAACACCACCGCCGGGATCGCCGCCAGCAGGCCAAGCCCGGTGGCCAACAGCGCCTCGGCAATACCGGGGGCAACCACCGCCAGATTGGTGCTTTGCTGCTGCGCAATTTCGATAAAGGCAGTCATAATGCCCCAGACCGTGCCAAACAGCCCGACAAAGGGCGCGGTAGAGCCAACGGTGGCCAGCACCGACAGCCCGCGCTGCAGGTCTTCGGTCTCTTTGGCAATGGCCACATCCATCGAGCGGTCAATCCGCGCCTGAGCACCGGGAATAAGCCCGCCATCGCTGCGATGGCTGCGCCGCCATTCCGCCATGCCAGCGGCAAAAATGCGCTCTGAATGGCCCGAAGGCTCCGGCCCCAATTGGTCAAACAGCCCATCCAGCGGCTCGCCGGACCAAAAAGCCTGATCGAACAGCGCTGCCCGGCGGCGGGCCTGACGGTAGTTGATCAGCTTTTGCACGATAATCGCCCACGACCAGATCGAGGCTGCGGTCAACAACAGCATCACCAGTTTCACGGTAAAGGTGGCCCGCGCGAAAAGACCCCACATGGAGAAATCAATCTCCTGCGCCAGCGCCAGAGTTTCTGCTTCCATTTGCCTGCTCAATTCTCTGCCGGATCGCTCCGGTCTTACGTATTTGCCGCGCGCCCCATTTCAGGAGCCCCGAGACGTTCTGCTTGTTGCCATCACTCACGATCAGCCGTCTGTTGCGGCCTTATTTACAGGCACGCTAGCGGAGTTCAGCCGTAAAAGCCAATCAAACAGTGCACAAAGGCGGTAATGTTACAGCAATGCGCGAATCTCTGCCGGAAGCCGCGTTGGCCGCCCGGTTTCAGACGAGATACACACCGCCGAAACATGGGCCCGAAACAGCGCGGTCTCGCCGCGTTTGACCAGCTGCCCCATATTCAATCGCGCCGGTGTCAGTTTGGTCACCTCGGTCTCGATCAGCAGCTCGTCGTCGTATTTTGCAGGCGCCAGGTAATCCGCCTCAATCCGCTGCACCACCCAGATCACCCCTGCATCGCGCATGGCGTTTTGATCATTGCCAAGGCCACGCACCCAGTCGCTGCGGGCCCGCTCAATGAACCGCAGATAGTTGGCGTGATAGACGATACCGCCCATGTCGGTATCTTCGTAATAAACGCGGACCGGAAAGGTATGGATCATTGGCCTGTGCTCCTGTGCTCTGCTCAGCAACCTAAAACCCATAGAAATCAGCTACAAGCCCCGGTAGACTTGCTGCGGCATGTTCCGTTGCGCTCTCAGGCTGTCTCTGCTTCCAGCGGGTACTGCGCCAGCGCCTCGTAGCGCGCGCCATCTGGCAGCAGTGTCGATTGGTAGAGCGTAATCTGCTGCACCGTAAAGACCGGAGTGGTAAAGCCGCCAAAATGCTGCAGCAGTTGATGGACAGCCTGCACTTGTCCCGGCTGCAGGCGCGCCCCAAACCGTGCCAGTGTCACATGGGGGCGAAACCGGGCGCGCGGCAATGCCATACCGCAGGTCTGCGCCACAGTGCGCAGATGGCGATGCACCGCGGTCAGCGCCGCATTCGGGGTGACTTGCGCGCTCAACACTCTTGGGCTTTTGCCCCCCATGACGCCAAGCCCGCGCAGTTCCAACTGCAGCGGCGGCGCCTTCAGCTTCAGCAACTCCTGGTGCAGTGCCTCCAGCCGCGCTTCCGGCTGCTCATCCAGAAAGCTCAGGGTGATATGCAGGTTCTCCCAGGGCACCAGCCGCCCCACCGGGATTTCGTCCTGCAGTCGTTCCAGCAGATCCAAAACCGGATCCGGCAAAGCCAGCCCTAGAAAGCAGCGCATGGCCTACCCCTGTGTTGGCGCCTGCAATCGCGCAAACAGCCGCAAAGCGTGGGAGGCGTCATTGGCCGAAGGTGGCATCATCCGATCATACCCGGCGGCAATGATCGCGGCAATTTCGGGACGTAGAATTGTGGCACCGGTCTCTGGCAGGATGGCCAGCGGCGAGGTCTCGGCAAAGGCCTGATCCCCCCACAGCAGAATAACCTGCGCCGCCTGGCTCAGCGCCAGGGTTTCAGCCGGCAGTTCAGCCATGGCCCCCTGCATGCGCAAAAACACAAAACTGGCCTGAATGGCGCCGGTGTCATCAAAGCGAAAGGCGCGATACTGGCTGGCGTCGGCCGCTTGCAGCCGCGCCACCAATGGCGCCAGATCCGGGATCAGGCGGCCAAGGTCGGGCACATCCAGCAGCTCGGCCCAGTCGCGGAAGAAAAAGAACATCAGGTTGGAGCCAAGTTCCGGGTCGGTTTCCGCCATCGGATGCCCCGCCAAGGTGGCAACGGCCTCAATCGCCCCTTTCACCACCGTCAGTGTCTCCTCCTGCACCCCAAACACAATGGGCGCGATGGGACGCCCCCAGCGGGCAAACCCATAGGAGCCATCGCTGCGGGTAAACAGGGCTTGGATTTCTTCCGGTGTCAGGTCCAGCGACATGGCGGCACTCCATCAGATTAGGTACAGGCGGGTTGCCGTTCTATGCCCGCCGCAGCGCAAAACGGCAAGCCCGCGCAGCCGCGCAGGCAGCCTGCCCCGATATCGGCCCAGACCTGCGGGTCAAGGAGGCCGCAAGGCCCCGCGCAGCGGCTTGTCCTTGAGGCGCCCGCTGCAAAACAATGGAATGCGGCCTCACGGGGCAGACCCGCCCCTTGAGGCCTTCTCAGCAACTCAAACCCGTTTTTTCAGGTCCCGGCCTCCCTGGCGCATTGTGTTTTCTGGCCCTACGGAAGCCTCCGCATCAGTTCCCTGCCAATCGGTACAGAACAGAGCGAAGCCCGGCAAATCTGCCATCTCATCTTCCAGAAAACGACGCGAGGCGGTACCCCACCCCTGCCAAATCACGCTTCCTGCTGGTGACCTTGCCGTCTCTCTGTGCCTGTGTCACGCAAACACCAGGGTCACGCAAATTGATGTGTCACGCATGGGGCAATCGCAGCTGCTTAGCCAAACAGATCCGTCGCGCGCGGCGGCGGGGCGATGCCCAGGTGGGTCCAGGCCTTCTGCGCCAACATCCGCCCGCGTGGGGTGCGCTGAATCAGTCCTTGTTGCAACAGATACGGCTCAATCACATCTTCCAGCGAGTCACGGCTTTCACTCAGCGCTGCTGACAGCGTCTCGATCCCCACCGGGCCGCCGCTGTAGTTTTCGGCAATCAGCCGCAAATAGCGCCGGTCGGCGCCATCCAGCCCCAGCCTGTCCACACCCAGCCGCGTCAGGGCCCCATCCGCCAGGTCTCGGGTGATGCGCCCATCGCCCTCGACCACCGCAAAGTCCACCACGCGGCGCAAGAGCCGCCCGGCGATCCTTGGGGTGCCGCGTGCGCGCCGCGCGATCTCACGGGCGCCCTCCGCATCCGCAGGGGTGCCCAGTTTGCGGGCATTGCGGCTGACGATCTCAAACAGCTCATCCACCGTGTAAAACTGCAAACGGGTGGGAATGCCAAAGCGATCCCGCAGCGGCGTGGTCAACAGCCCCATGCGTGTCGTCGCCCCCACCAGGGTGAAGGGCTGCAACTCAATGCGCACGGTGCGCGCCGCCGGCCCCTCGCCAATCACCAGATCCAGCTCAAAATCCTCCAGCGCGGGATACAGGATCTCCTCCACCACCGGGTTCAGCCGGTGGATCTCATCAATGAACAACACATCCCGCGCTTCCAGATTGGTCAGGATCGCCGCCAGATCGCCGGCCTTGGCCAGCACCGGCCCCGAGGTCATGCGAAAATTCACCCCGAGCTCCCGCGCCACAATCTGTGCCAGGGTGGTTTTGCCCAACCCAGGAGGCCCGTGAAACAGCGTGTGGTCCATTGCCTCACCACGGCGGCGCGCACTTTCGATAAAGATCCGCAGATTGGCGCGGGCCTCAGCCTGGCCAATAAACTCAGACAGTCCCTGGGGACGCAGGGCGCGGTCGCCATCGCTCGCGCCATCCTCAGGGATCGGCTCGGGGCGCAGGGTTGGGTCAGCGTCGATCATCTGGGCCTCTCTGGGGTTGGCGACATGCTATTGTCTGGCCTTCTATTATCTGGCCTTTGGGTCCGGTTGCGACCGCACTCAGGGGCGGGCCTTGCGGTAACACGATGCACCTCATCCCTTTGGGGCCAGCAGGCGCAACGCGGCGCGGATCAGCGCCGCCTCATCGGCCTCCGGGTTGTCACCCGCCGCCTCGGCCACAGCCGAGGCCGCATCCGCAGGGCTGTAGCCCAGATTGCCAAGCGCCGACAGCGCCCCGGCAGAGGCCGCCGCCGCGCCAGAGGGTTTCTTGGCGGCGGATTTGCGCGCGGGCTTTGGCGCCGCTGCGGCAGCCTCAACCGGCTCCACCACCGCGTCAAGATCAGGCCCCTCCATCGCATCGGGCAGGCTGCCGCCCATGGCCATGACGCCGGGGGCCTTATCCTTGAGATCCAGCACAATACGCTGCGCCGTCTTCGGCCCCACACCTTTGGCCGCTTTGACGCTGCCCCAATCCCCCAGAGCAATGGCGCGGCTGACCCCATCCGGCCCCAGGGTGCCAAGGATCGCCAGCGACACCTTGGCGCCAACCCCCTGCACCGAGGTCAGCAGGCGATGCCATTCCTTTTCCACCAGCGAGGTAAAGCCATAGAGCTGCATCAGATCCTCGCGCACCACCATATCCGTATAGAGCGCCACAGGTTCCCCAACCCCCGGCAGCGTCATCATGGTGCGTTCGGAGCAATAGACCAGGTAGCCAACTCCGCGCACATCGATCAACAGATGGTCGCTGGTACGATAGTCCACACGGCCCGTCAGTTTGCCAATCATGCCCGCACCTCCTTGAGCTGTCGTTGCTGGGTGCCACCGTAATAGGCGTGACAGATGGCAATCGCCAGAGCATCCGCCGCATCGGCGCCTTTGGGATCGCAGCCCGGCAGCTGCAGCTTCACCATATGGATGATCTGCTCCTTGCTGGCATGCCCCACGCCCACCACCGTCTTTTTCACCCGGTTGGGCGCGTATTCGCCGGTTGGCAACCCCGCCTTGGCCAGGGTCAGCAGCGCAACCCCGCGCGCCTGCCCCAGTTTCAGCGTCGCAACGCCATCCTTGTTCACAAAGGTCTGTTCGATCGCCGCCTGGGTCGGCTGATAGGCCGCGATCACCTCGGTGACCTGATTGTGCAGCGACAACAGCCGCTCGCCCAGATCATCCCCATCAGAGGTACAGACCCCATTTGCCACATGGCTGAGCCGACTGCCCTGCGATTCGATAACACCCCACCCGAGGTTGCGAAGCCCCGGATCAATTCCCAAAATGCGCATGTTCTGCCCGGCCTTTGCCTATGTGTTCAAAGTATTTTTCCACCAATTAGCACAAAAGGCGAACATCGCCAAACGCTTTCCCAGCGCTGCGCACGGCCCCGATGATGCCCCCGTAGCGACAAGACTGCGTGCAAACCCCCAAAACCTGTTCCAAAACCGACCCTTTGCCAAGGCAGCTGCGACATTTCCAAACGCTGGGTAAAAAGACGCAGATTAGCCTTATTTTTAAAGACCAAAGCTATGCTTTCCGCGCATAGGACGCATGCAATTTTCGCTACTTGCGCGGGCAAAATTTCCTCCCTAAATGCGCAAAATCGCATCAACATCCCGTTGCTGCAAAACAGTTCACTCAGATACGAAGGATGAGGATATGGCTGCTTTTGACACGACCCGCACCACCTATGGCTCCACCGGCCTGTTTGGCCGTATCGGCATTGCCTTTGTCGCCCTGACAAGCTCCGTAATGACTTGGAATGATGCCCGCACTTCCAAGAATGCATTGAATGCTTTGTCCGATCGCGAATTGGCAGATATCGGACTGAGCCGCGCCAATATCGAAGACATCGCAACTGGCAAGCCCGTCTTCTAATACGCACAGAAACGGTCTTATCGGTCATCCTGCGTTCTCCCCGTCAGGATCACACATCCCACCGCCGCGCGCCATCCTGGCCGCGGCGGTTTTGGTTTGCCCAAAGGCGCGGCACAGTCCCGCAAGACAGCAAAAAACCGCCCGGCAGAGCCGTAGCGGTTTAGAGGCGCGTTGAATATTCGGCCTGCTCTTTCTGCGCCGCCCAACCAGACTGGCTGTTGGCAGACAGGTGCTGTCAGACTGGCCCTCGCGGACTGGCCAAATTCAAACTAGCCAAATTCAAACTGACCAAATTCAAACTGGCCAGGTTCAAACTAGTCAGGTTCAAAACGGCTGGGTTCAAAACGGCCGGCAAGCGGGGCGCGAACTGCCCCGTCAGAGTATGAGAGCTTTAGCGCAGAATAGGCCCGGCCTGTTGCGCCGCCCAGACAGAGACTGGATCAGACTGCATAATCACCGCACCCAGCTGCTCTATGGCGCTGCCCTCGGTCAGCTTTGCCACCCGTTCATCATAGGTGTCAAAGCCAAGGGCCGCCATCAGGAAGGCCTTGAACAACAGGAAGGCCGCGACAATCAGGATAAGGACTTTTCCGGAGGTGTTAGACCGGATTTTGCGGGGCTCGATTACAATCAGCCCGTCAGACTTAACACGCGCAGTCGAACCCTGCGAAAAGCCAGCATGCTTGCTCTGCAAACGGGCCACACGACCCCGAAATTCTTGATGTTGAACACTCATAAAGTTGCTCCGAACTGGCCCCCACCAGCGGATAAAACTTTATAGAATCTTAACGATGTGATTCCAAGGGAATTACCTAAAATTAGGCATAAACCTTCGTGAAATCAGCCGTTTCGCTGCAAAAGCAGTGTGGTCCATTCACCAATCACATCGCGTCGCACAAGATTGGTTCCATTCTCGGCATAAACAGAAATGACACTATCGGCCTGCTCGTTGAGAATGCCGGAAAGAATAGCATAGCCCCCGGGGCGCAGATTGGCGCACAGATCCGGTGACAGCGCCACCAGCGGACCTTTGAGGATATTTGCAAAGATCAGATCATAGGGCGCCAGTTCTTTCAGTCCGGGGTGGTCAAAACCTGCGGCCTCCAGGCAGGTGACAGCGCCTTCCATGCCATTGGCCTTGAGGTTGGCTTCGGCAACATCCACCGCCACTTCGTCAATGTCGCTGGCGACAAAATCGCCCTGCCAGACCCGCGCGGCCGCCATGGCCAGAACCGCAGTACCGCAGCCAATGTCAGCCACTTTGGCGCCGACAAACCCTTCTGAAATCAGATGGTCCAGCGCCTTGAGGCAGCCCAAGGTGGTGCCATGGTGGCCAGTGCCAAAGGCCATCGCCGCCTCGATGAGCAGTGGGATGCGTCCCTCGGGCACCGTATCGGCGTCATGGCTGCCATAGACATAGAACCGCCCGGCCTCTACCGGTGCCAGCTCGCGGCGCACATGGGCCACCCAATCGGTTTCCGGCAGCTCGGAGACGGCAAATTCCTTGGCGCCATGCAGCGTCGCCAGCAGGGCCAGCCCCGCCTGGTCCGGCGCTTCGGTGAAATAGCCGCCGACCTCCCATAGGCCCGATCCGTCCTCGACTTCAAAAACGCCAACCCCGGTGGGTTCCGGCATCAGGCTTTCCATCGCCTCGCCCAGAGCTTCGGCTTGGGGTTTGCCAGGCAGGGTGGTCAGGGCGGTAAAGGTCGGCATGTCAGATCTCCAGCTGCAGTGCTCTGCGCCTAGGCCCAAGGCCGCCAGAGGTCAAGAGCAGAGCCACGTTCCACCGCTCTGTTCGCTGTTTTCTACAGTCCGCGCTGCTACTGGGCGGCTACTGGGCGGCAACGCGGCTGCGATATTTGGCAAAAATCGTCTCATTGCCCGGCGCCGGATGGCGCGGCACCAGACAGGACAGCCCCAAAGACACCAGCGCCATTGCCGCCGCCAAGGCAAAGACCAGCGAGGGAGAGATCACCCAGAGAAGCCCCAGCAATACCGGCAAAAACACCGCTGCGATATGATTGATGGTAAAGGCCACAGCCGCCGTCGGCGCGATATCTGCCGGGTCAGCGATCTTCTGGAAATAGGTCTTCAGCGCCAGCGCCAGGGCAAACAACACATGATCCACCACATAAAGGCAGGAGGCCAGCAAGACGCCCCAGCCAAACCAGTAGATGCCGCCATAGAGCGCAAAAACCAAGGCAAGGCCGGTGTATTCGATGATCAAGGTGCGGCGCTCGCCAAAAGCGGCCACAAACCGCCCCAACAAAGGCGCCAACAGAATATTGATCACCAGGTTGATCAGGAACAAGCCCGTGACTTCATGCACGTCAAAGCCAAAGCGCTCCACCATCATAAACCCGGCAAAAACGACAAAGATCTGACGCCGTGCCCCAGCCATGAACTGCAACAGGTAATAGAGCCAATAGCGCTGCCGCAGGATCAGCTTTTTGTTCTGCGGCGTGGGCGAGTCAAACTGCGGGTAGACCAGCAGGCACAGCATGGCAATCAGCGTGGTCACGCCGCCAGCCGCCATAAAGACCATATTATAGCTGAGCTCAAAACTCTCCCACAGCAGCACAATCGCCCCATAAACCACAAAGGTTGCCGCCGATCCGGTGGCAAGCAGCCAGCCCAGCATCTGCGGCGCCCGGTCCTTGGGCAGCCATTGCAGCTGCAGCGACTGGTTCACCGTCTCATAATAGTGAAACCCGATCGAGCTGAGCAGCGTGATCATCAAAATGCCGCCCAGCGAAGGGAACCAGGCGGTCAGCATGGTGGCAATGCCCAGCATCATCAATGAGATCAGCCCAAGCACCTGCTCGCGGACGAACAGGATGATGGCAATCACCCCCACCGCCAGGAACCCCGGAATTTCGCGCACCGTATGCAACAGGCCAATATCGGCGCCGTCAAACTGGGCCACCTCGATGACAAAGTTGTTCAACAGGGCAAGCCAGGCATTAAAGGCAATAGGCATGCAGATCGCCATCACAAACAGCAATGTTGTCGGGCGACGCCACAGCGGCAGATCACGGGCCGCATCCAGGGAGAGAGGTTTAAACATGCCTTTCCTTTACGCCTCTTTTTCCGCCAGCGCGAGACCAAAGCAGCCGCCGCACATACTAGCCCGCATCGACGCACATAAGACGCACAGAAAAGGGCCAGCAGTGTTGGGCATCGCAGAAGTCTAAAACACCGACGTCCACAGGGCCACGCAAGGGGAGCACGCCTATGACCTAAATCAAATCACAAATCAGAATGTGTGTATATAATGCAGCATTTACTTCTTACGGGGGCCAGGGTCATGGATCTGCTTACTCTCATCGAAATCCTGGCCGAACGCCTGGGAGAAGCGCCGTTGGCGGGGCTTTTTGGTCTGCTGACCGGCGTGACCTTTGGCGTCGCTGCCCAGCGCTCTCGCTTTTGCCTGCGCGCTGCCACGGTAGAATTTGCCCGTGGCGGCATGGGGGATCGCATGGCAGTCTGGCTGCTGACCTTTTCAACCGCCGTGGTCTGGGTCCAGGGTGCCGAGCTCCTGGGGCTTATGCGCAGCGCCGATGCCCGCATGATGGCGGTGCCCGGCAGCTGGTCCGGAGCCATCATCGGTGGCTTGATCTTTGGCGTCGGCATGGTGCTGGCGCGTGGCTGTTCCGGTCGCTTGCTGGTGCTGGCTGCCACCGGCAATCTGCGCTCTGTTGTGTCTGGCCTGATCTTTGCCGTGGTGGCACAGATGAGCCTCTCTGGCATGTTATCGCCCCTGCGTGACAAAATCGCTGCGCTCTGGGTCACCTCAGGCGGGCGCAACATGGATCTGTTGGTGGAAGCAGGCCTGCCCAACTGGGGCGGGCTGGCGCTGGGGCTGGCAATTGCAGTTGTCGCTCTGGTGCTGGCGCGCCGCAGCCAGATCAGCGCCTCCCGACTGATTTTTGCCTCCGGGGTCGGCTTTGCCGTGGCTCTGGGCTGGGTGCTGACCTACGGGCTGTCGCAGGTGGCCTTTGATCCGGTGCAAATCGAAAGCGCCACTTTCACCGGCCCCTCCGCCCATACCCTGATGTTCTTCCTTGATCGCAACGCCATTCTGGAATTCGACATCGGTCTGGTGCCCGGCGTGTTCATCGGCGCCATGCTGGCCGCCTGGGCCGCCGGAGAGATGAAGCTGCAAGCCTTTGACGATGCCGCCACCATGCGCAAGGCGATGATCGGTGCAGTGTTGATGGGCTTTGGCGGCATGCTGGCGGGGGGCTGCGCCATCGGCGCTGGCGTTACCGGTGGTTCGATTTTTGTTGGAACGGCTTGGGCAGCCCTGTTCTTTATGTGGGTTGGAGCAATGGCAACCGACCTGTTGATTGACCAGCGCATGCAATCGGTAACCACCTAGCCAAGCAAGGCCCTGACCAAACCTTTATCCTGCATCCCAAGTATAGATGATTTTGGAAGGTAAAGATAAAAGTCTCCTTGGTAGGCAGATACATCAAATCGGCCCCCAACTAACAGGCTGGAGGCCCAAGAGCTTGTGTCTACGGCCTAGATAAAGGTGATGTCGTCCGCCAGGGCGTTTAGGTCAAAAACACCGATCAGACGAAGACTGTCATTGGCATCTGCTCCCAGAACTTCACTGTCCCCAAAGTCGAGGGTGACACCCCGCCGACCCACGGTTCCATATTGGTTGACCAATTGCTCCGCGGTCAGTCCGTCGAACTCCAGCGCCGAGAACAAGAGCTCATCCCTGCCCAGAGTGAAGTCGCGGATCTTGTCTGTGTCATGACCAAAGCCAAAGAAGAACTCATCAGCACCGCGACCACCAACCATGAGATCATCGCCTTCACCGCTGTCCAGGCGATCCGCACCACGGTTGCCAAACAACCGATCATTCATCGCGCCGCCAAACAGTTGGTCGCGACCACCGCCGCCACTGAGCCGGTCGGATCCACCGCCCCCATTCAACGCATCGCGACCACCGTGGCCAGTGATCTGATTGTCAAACTCGTTTCCAACAACTGTGTCATTGCCTGAGCCCATGCGAGCATTTTCGATCTGAGATCCACGCGCGATCGCCAGACTACTGGTCAAATCCGCAACGTCAGAAAAGCTGCCATCATTCAGGTCCAGCCTGTCGTTGGTCGTGCTGTTACGGAGGTCAATCGTATCAGTGCCACCATTGACGCCATCAAACAGGGTAAAAGCAATCGGATCTCGTTCTTCGGTCGCTGGATCGCCATCATCAACCCCAGCATAGAGGGTGGCAAAATGGCGGGACATCGTGTTCCCCTGGCCCCAGGTTGTATCCCCTGCGGCGGCATTAGAGGTGCCGTAGAGCTGTTGGATCGCAACCATATCAGCCATCATCGCACTTGTTGGCTGTGCATAGCTGGCAGTGCCGCCTTCCACCTGATCCTGTGGAATGTAGGACATCACCGAATACTG